>NZ_AP024154.1:2674500-3296500 GCF_015533855.1 Echinicola sp. 20G
GATCGATGGGACGGCCGATACGAAGGAATAGCTATGCCGGTAGGTTCCTACTATTATGTAGTAGAGCTGGGAGCTGGGCAAAAAAGAAGAGGGATGCTCACTTTAATCAGAGATTAAATAGGCTTTTGTGCTAAAAAGAAGAAGACATGAAAAAGATATTTATATTATTGATCATCATTCTACCCTTGAGTTTGATCAGAGTATCTGCACAGAGTAGAAAATATATCAGCCACTTTAGTTCTTTTCAGAGTTATTTCAACCCGAGTTTGGTGGGTTTGGAGGGAAGTAGTGCCAAAAGTGTGGTGCGGAACCAATGGAATGGGATTCAAGGTGCCCCGAAAACTGTTTTTGGAAGTGTGGAAGGAGACTTTTCTCAAATAAATGGAGTGGATAGTGTAGGTTCTGTTGGTAAAAGTGCCATAGGGCTGGCTGTTATGTATGATAAACATGGTCCATTTACAGAAACAGAATTATTACTTAATTATACTTCTAGAATTCAGCTTTCGGAAAAGCACCATCTTGGTTTGGGAGCGGGTATAAAGTATATGAATACAGAACTAGATGGCAATGCTTTGACACCAGAGCAATCAGATGATCCATCTCTGGCAAAGTATATGGGAGGGTTTGCTGAAATGAAGTATTTTGATTTTAATGTAGGGTTATCATTAATCCATAAAAATTATTACATAGGATACTCCCTGCAAAATGTGGCTTCAGGTAAAATTTCAAGTGGAGATGATTTCTATGCCAAAAGGCCTCCAATTTATAACCTTCAGGCAGGGTTCAGAGGAACGGTAAGCGAAAATGTAGGTTTGGTCGGAAATGTTCTATACAGGCTTCAAGAAGATTTGCCTTACAATGCTGAATTTAATTTTAAGGCATTGTTTATGGATAAGGTTTGGTTGGGTGTTGGACACAGGGTTGACTATTCTACAAGTTTACAAACTGGCTTTGTAATGGATAGATTCAAAGTTGGATATATTTATGAAGTTTCTACTAGAAGTCAAGCCAAGATGTACGGCAGTACGCACGAGTTTATGGCATCCATTAGGTTATTTAATAAGACTGATAAAGGTATTTTTGGAATGTGGTAATGTTTGAAGTTGCCCCAAATAGGAAAATCGTATTCTTCGAGTACGATTTTTTTTATATTCGTATAAAAATAGAAAAAAAGAGATCTAATCTGTAATAGATTTACATTATTATAAAAAGCATTTATTTTTATGTTTAATGCTTTTTTATATATTTGTTTAGTTTTGTTTACAGCTTAATCAATTTATAATGCCTGCCATTCGGATAACAGGCTTAAAAGTGTGTGTATTATGAAATTTTTGGTGACTGGATCAGCTGGTTTTATTGGTCATGGATTATCTAGAAAACTTTTAGAGGAGGGACATAAGGTTGTTGGTATAGATAGTATTAATGATTACTACGATATAGGACTTAAGTTTGGAAGACTTGCAAATCTAGGAATTGTTAGAGAAGATGTTAAGGATCATGAAATAGCTACTTCCACTATTTATGAGGACTTATCATTTATGAAAACCAAATTGGAAGATACAGAGGTGATGATGCAACTTTTTGAAAATGAGAAGTTCGATGTCGTTGTCAATTTGGCGGCTCAAGCAGGAGTGCGGTATTCTATTGAAAATCCAAGGGCTTATGTGGACGCTAATATTGTAGGTTTTTTGAATGTTTTGGAAGCATGCCGACATCATAAAGTCAAACATTTGGTTTACGCATCGTCTAGCTCAGTTTACGGAGCTAATACAAAAATGCCATTTTCCACTTCGGATAACGTAGACCACCCAGTTAGCTTATATGCAGCATCCAAGAAATCCAATGAATTGATGGCACATACTTATAGTCATTTGTATGGGGTTCCTACCACTGGACTGAGGTTTTTTACGGTATATGGCCCTTGGGGAAGACCTGATATGGCATTGTTTCTTTTTACTGATGCAATTTTGAAAGGAAAGCCTTTAAAAGTTTTTAACCATGGGAAAATGAAGCGTGATTTTACCTATGTAGAAGATATTGTGGAAGGGGTTTATAGGACTTCTCTGCTTCCACCTAAAAAAGAAGAAAAGGAGAAAGGTGCGACTTTTTCCAAAGCGCCATATAAGATTTATAATATAGGTAATTCCAAGTCAGAGAATTTAATGGATTTTATCCATGCTATTGAAAAAGCTACTAATAGAAAGGCAGTTTTGGAAATGTTGCCTATGCAACCTGGGGATGTTCCCGCTACTTATGCAGATGTGACAGACCTTTGTGCGGATACAGGTTATAAGCCCAATACTCCAATTCAAAAAGGAGTGGATGAATTTGTTTCTTGGTATCTGGACTATTATAAAGAATAGTTTTAAGATTGAAATTGTGTAATTGTCGGGTTGGGCATTAAATTTGTCCATTGGAATGACTTGGAGATCGAAGGGGTAGATTAATAGACAATTCAAATTTTCATGAAAAAATCAATTTTAATTACAGGTGGAGCAGGTTTCATTGGTAGTCACGTCGTAAAATTATTTGTTTCTAAGTATCCTGAATATACGGTGGTTAACATGGATTGCCTGACCTATGCTGGTAATCTTGAAAACCTTAAAGAAGTAGAAGATTCAGATAATTATTTTTTTGAGAAAGTGGATCTTCTCGATGAGAACGGAATAGAGAAAGTTTTTACCAAGCATAATATCACAGATGTCATTCATTTGGCAGCTGAATCTCATGTGGACAGGTCTATATCAGATCCATTGGCTTTTGTTAAGACCAATGTGATAGGAACGGTTAACCTATTGAATGTGGCTAAAGAACATTGGAAGTCTGAAAAAGACCATTTGTTTTATCATGTATCTACAGATGAGGTGTATGGTTCCCTTGATGATGGTGGATTCTTTACCGAAACTACATCGTATGACCCACAATCGCCTTATTCTGCTTCTAAAGCTTCTTCCGATCACTTCGTGAGGGCATATGCCAATACCTATGGAATGAGGACGGTAATCAGTAATTGTTCTAATAACTATGGTCCGAATCAGTTTCCAGAGAAACTCATCCCATTGTGCATCCATAACATTAAAAATAATAAGCCACTTCCAGTTTATGGAAAAGGAGAAAACATACGTGATTGGTTGTATGTAGTGGATCATGCAGCAGCCATTGATGTTGTGTTTCACCAGGGTAAGCAAGGAGAAACCTATAATATTGGTGGATGGAATGAATGGAAAAATATTGATATAGTCCAGTTGCTTTGTGAAATCATGGATCGGAAATTGGGTAGGGAGACAGGAGAGTCTGAGCAGTTGATCACATTTGTAAAAGATCGAGCAGGCCACGACCTAAGATATGCCATCGATGCGACTAAGTTGGAAAAAGAATTGGGCTGGAAACCCTCTTTACAGTTTGAGGAAGGTATAGAAAAAACGGTAGATTGGTACCTTGAAAATCAAGAATGGTTACAACATGTAACCTCTGGAGATTATCAAGAATACTATAAAAATCATTACAAAAACTAGAAAATCTAAAAAATCGTAAAAAATCTTTTTGAATCAATAAAAGATACGAATAGCCAAAGAATCACTTTGGCTATTCTTTTTTGTTTTTTATGCACTAATTGCAGGGGTTGGGCGATTGATTGCCTCTTATAGCCATTTTTAGATTTTCATAACTTATATATTTAAGTATATTTGATACTACTAAAAATCAACATAGCTTGGATGAAACACCTTTTGTCTGTTTTGGTTATAGCGCTTTTCTCCATCTCATGCGTTAGTAACAAAAGATTAAATTATCTTCAGAATTTACCGGGAAATGAGCCAATTGATTTGAATGAGTTTATCCCTTATGCTGATGTAGAATATGAATATATTTTGCAACCGTTTGATGTGGTTGATATTGACTTTGCTTCTTCAGATGAAGAGCTTACCAAAGTTTTCGAATATCAAGGATCGAGAAATGCCAGAGGAGGAAACGGAGGGGCTTCGGGAGGAGGTGATATATTTTATTTTACTGGGTATTCCATCGATAAAGATGGAATGGTTAGAATCCCAAAGTTAGGATTGATTAAAATAGCAGGGTTGACAGAAGAGGATGCGAGAAAGAAAGTTGAGTCAGAAATCAATGAATATTTTAAGGAGGAGGTTTTTGTGAGGTTGAGAACAGGGGGGATAAGGTTTACTACCTTAGGGGAGTTTTCCAATTCAGGGACCAAGACCATATTGAAAAACAGGGCCACTATTTTCGATGCATTGGCAATGGCGGGAGAGAGCAATATATTGGCGAAGAAAAATGAATTGTACTTGATCAGGCAATATGATGGTGGGGTCAAAATTCATCAGATCAATCTTAACGATAGGGCTTTGCTGGCATCTCCTTATTATTTTATCCAACCGAATGATATACTTTATCTCCAACCTATGTCTATCAGACAGGTAGGGGATGCAAACAATATTACCTCTACCTTGACATTAGTGGTAGGGATACTTTCTTCAGTTCTGTTCATAGTGGCCATTACTCAAGACTAGGAGATGATAGACCAACAAGATATATTGAAGTTTGAGGAAGAGTCGAAGCCTATTGATATCAAGTATTACCTCATCAAATACTCTAGGTATTGGCCGATTTATATCATTAGTGTTTTGATGGCACTTACGGTGGCTTTTTTGTACCATCGTTATACTGTGGAGAGGTATGAGGTTCGAGGAAGTATTTTGATTAAAAGAAATGCTTCTCCTGAGGTTAGAATATTGGACCGGTCCAATATTTTTTCTGAAATGAACAATATGGAGAACGATATTTTAATTTTTACCTCTAAAAATCTTGCCGCTGAAGCTTTGAAGAATTTACACTTCGATGTGAGTTATTTTGCTTCAACCAATATCAAGGAGGTTGAGCTGTACGACAAATCACCAATTAAGGTAAATGTAGATTGGGATCATTTACAGCTTGAAAATGGATTAATTCAGCTCACGTTGGTTGAGGAAGATGAGTTTGTCTTAAGCAGAGAGGAGAAAAGCATCGCTAATTATTTTTCAGCTAAAGCCAATGGTCCTGTAGATGAAAATATTATTGAGAAGAGATATACATTTGGTGAAGTCATTGAGTCTCCCAATTCGAAATTTTCTATAGAAAAGGTAAAGGGCATGAGAGTTGGTGATAAGCTTTCTTTTGTCATACATAATCCTTCGGCCCTGATTGACCATTATGCCGATGCCGTATCGGTAAGGCCTCAAAATAATTATGGATCTGTGCTTCAGGTGACTTTGGTTTCTACTGTGGTAGAGAAAGGAAGAGATTATGTGAATGCCTTAATGGATGCCTATATTCAATATGATTTGAGGGAAAAGAACTTGATATCTGAGAATACCTTGGAGTTTATTGATGAGCAGATGTTTGTTGTGGAAGACTCCTTGCGGTCTGCAGAGAGAAGGATGCTCAACTTCAAAGTAGAAAATAAGCTGCTCGATTTGGAATCCGAATTTGGTGGTGTTTTAGGTAAGATCCATGTTTTGGAAGGCCATATTCAAGAATTGGAGTTTGAGTTGGGTTATTATAATTCCCTGAAATCATATCTTGAAAACAGATCAGAGGATTACGGTGAGATTTTGGCTCCATCTATGATGGGTATTTCTGATGGCTTGTTGAACAGCATGACCCAAAGCCTAATTACCATTTCAATGGAAAGGAGGAAATTGCTTTCGACTGTGAACGAGAACCATCCCGACATAGAAAAACTTAATGATCAAATTGAAAGATTGAAAGAAAATATTTTTGAGAATATCAAAAACCTTGTGGCCAATACAGAGGAGAAGAAGCGGGAGGCAGAATTGAAATTGGCTGAATTTGATAGAGAGTTTGCCAAATTACCACAAGCAGAATCAAATTATACAAATATCTATAGGGAATATAAGTTAAGAGAAAATTTATATAATTATTTGCTTGAGAAGCGCGCCGAGGCGGGAATAGCCAAGGCATCCAATGTACCAGACAACAGTGTGGTGGATTACGCTAGAAAAGGGAATCTGATCTATCCGAAAAAATCACAGAATTATGGGATGGCACTGGGTTTAGGGCTTTTCATTCCCCTGGGAATTTTATTGCTCTACCATTATTTAAATAATAGAATAATGGATCAGGTGCAATTGAAAAATGCTATCAGAATCCCACTTTTGGGCACTATAGGATATAGTGAGAGGGGAACCAACATGCTGGTGGCTGAATATCCAAAAGCTATTGTTTCAGAATCATTTCGATCAATCAGGTCGGCTTTGTTCTACATTGCCAGCGAAAGAAAATGTAAGCGGATTTTGGTTACTTCCAGTGTTTCGGGGGAGGGAAAGACATTTGTGAGTTTAAATATCGCTTCGGCCATGTCATTGAGTGGCAAAAAGACATGTGTCGTAGGAATGGATCTTAGAAAACCAAGGATAGCTCAATATGTAGGGATAAGTAATAAAAAAGGTCTGTCTTCTTATTTAGTGGATAAGGCAACCAAAGAGGAGATTGTTCATCAAACCAAGTATGAAAATCTATATTTTGTCCCTTCTGGGCCAATACCTCCCAACCCTGCTGAACTACTTTTGAAAAATAAACTTGAACATTTCATCAATGAGCTCGAAAAGGAATTTGATGTGATTGTTATGGATACACCTCCTTTGGCATTGGTGTCTGAGACGATGGACTTATTAAGGTTTTCAGATGTAAATCTTTACATTGTTCGTCAAGATTATACGCAGAAGAAATACCTTTTGATGATAAATGACCTGTATGAAAATGATCAAGTTAAAGACTTTTACTGTGTATTTAATGGATTGAAAGCTGGTGGTGATGTGTATGACTTTGGTGGGTACAATTATGGTTATGGCTACAATTATTCCTATATCAGAAAAAACAAATACACCGGTAATTACTATGAGGAAGACGCCCATCCAAAATCAGAGGCTTGGTTAAGTCGTCTGATAAGTAAGCTAAAGGGGTGATGTTTTTAAGGGTTTGATTGTTCCAAAACTTCAAAAATAGCTTTTGCCTTAAGAAGACATTCTTCGTATTCATATTCTGGATTTGCGTCATAGGTAATGGCGCTTCCGGCGGCAAAATAGAGGTGTTTTTGCTTGGTATCTATGATGATACTTCTTATGATAACACTGAAGTCAAAATCCCCATTTTCATTTATATAACCAACCGTTCCTGAGAACCAACCACGCTTAAAGTCTTCGTATTTCTCTATGAGTTCCATGCATTTTATTTTGGGAGCTCCTGTCATGCTACCCATCGGGAAAGTGGCTGCAATGATTTCTTCAAAAGTAATCCCAGATTTGAGGGTAGAGGATACAGTTGAGATCATTTGCGAAACCTGTTTAAAAGGATAAATACCAAACAGTTCGTCTACCTTAATGGAGCCAGTAACAGATACTCTGGAGAGATCGTTTCTCATGAGGTCTACAATCATCAAGTTTTCAGCTTTTTCTTTTTCGCTGTGCCTGAGCATGTTTTGAAGTGTTTTATCCTCCTCTGAAGTCTTTCCTCTTTTTATAGTTCCTTTAATGGGCTGAGCGATGATTTTATCTTTTCTTCTTTGAATAAATCGCTCTGGTGAAGCTCCAACCAGATAAAGTTGGTTAGCCTTAAAAAAACTGCTAAAAGGCATGGGGGATTTACCCCTAAGATCTTGAAATAAACGGACTGGGTCTAGCTCCTCAAAATCGGCATTAAAAGAGATGCAATAATTCAACTCGTAAATGTCTCCTTCCCTGATGTGCTTTTGGATTTTTTTTACGTTGTTGATGTATTTCTCCTTTGAAGTCCTTATATGGATAGATCCTATTTGAAATAGTTTTCTATTAAGGCTATGATAAGTGATTTTGTCATGGATTTTATTGGGTGTTTCATGTTCAATGATAACATAATCTTCAAAAAATCTAATGGTAAGTTCAGGGGTGAAAAATAAACTCTCAGGGCAACTGGCAAGGGCTTGATTTTGGCTGTGCAGTCTTTCAAACTTATTTTTCAGATCATAACTGAAAATCCCTGCTTTTGGTCCGGAAGTTTTGGTCAATTGATTCCAGTTGATCTCATGATTTCCGGCAAAGAGAACATGATCAAAACCTCCATTAGGATATGGGATGCCGTTTGGGTTGTGATAGGAAACAAATCTGAAATGTTCGCAAACATAGGCAATTGACTTTTCAGTCCATTCAGTAGATAGAGGGTATTTCTTGGCACTGTTATCAATCATGCCTCAAAATTAAAGGAAAGGGCATAAAAAAAGAGGAATTCTGCTGAATTCCTCTTTAAGTTTATTTGGCGGTAGTCGCTTAGTTAGCCTTGATTTCAAAACCAACGTTTACAGTATTGTAGATGAACTTATCTTTTGCCTTATCTACAGCAGAGCTTTCATCATTGTAGGACAAACCCCAGTCAGTTCTGTCAATGTTAAAGCCTGCTTTTGCAGATATAGCTCCATCTTGTATAGAAACAGCTGCAGGGAATTTAATGTTTTTTGTGGTGCCTCTCATGGTTAGGTTTCCGCTGATCCAATGAGTAGGATTCTCAACCATTTGCTCGCTTAGGGTGTTTGGCGTAAATTCTGTTTCAAACTCTTCTTTGTCTTCGATGGTACTGCCTGCTGTGAAAGGCTCTACAGCTGTAACCTCAAAGGTGGCGCTTGGGTAGTTTGCTACATCAAAAAAGTCAGCAGAGTGAAGGTGACCTTGAAGCTTACCATAGCTTTCACTTCCTTCCTCTATATCATCTATTTTGAGGCCGGTAATATCAAAGGTAAAAGTACCGCTAGTAATGGCTTCTCCTTCAATGCTGATTTCACCACCAGTTACCGGGATGGTTCCAAAATGTTTTCCAGCGGGTTTAAAACCTGTCCATGATACTGCACTTTCTGAGGTGTTGACACTGACTGTTTTGCCAGTGGCTTCGGCTACATCTTGAGCTTCTGTGGTTTCTACTGTTTCGCTTTTTTGGCCGCATGCAACAGCCAATAGGGCACTAGCAAGTAATATGCCGGTTGTTTTAAATAGTTTCATAATTGATCAATTTAGAATGTTCTGTAATTATGTGTATATACATTGAAATTTAAAATTAGGAAAAAAGGTTCAAAATGTCATTAAAAAATCTAGTTTTGAATATTAACTTTAGTAGAAAAAATTGAAGTATAGTTTATTGCATTATTATGGCTTTGATAAAGGAAATAAATGGGAAATGTCCCCAGGTGGGTAAAGATTGTTGGTTGGCGGATAATGCTACTGTGGTGGGAGATGTAATTATGGGAGAGGAATGCACTGTTTGGTTCAATGCGGTAGTTCGGGGGGATGTTCATGAAATTAGGATAGGTAGCCGTACCAATATCCAAGATGGAGCCATCATCCATTGTACCTACCAAAAAGCGGGGACCTATATTGGAGATAATGTTTCTATAGCCCACAATGCCATTGTGCATGGTTGTACCGTCCATGATAATGTTTTGATTGGAATGAATGCTGTAGTAATGGACAATGCGGTGGTTCACAGTGGTGCCGTGATCGCAGCAGGTGCCATAGTTTTGGCAGGTACCATTGTTGAAGAGAATAGTATTTATGCAGGCATTCCGGCAAAAAAGGTGAAAGATACGGGAGATGAAATGCTTGAAGTGATCAAAAGAACTGCAAAGAATTACCCGATGTATTCCAAATGGTATCAATAGGAAAGTATCTGCAACTGAATATTCAATTCGTTTAAGCCAAATAGGGTAGTTAAGAATTTGATCAATTTTCTTGACCTATAAATGGAGAATTAAAATTTATCAGGTTAATATTCTTTTAAAATTTAGCTTTTGACACTGTTATTGGGCGTTTTTGGAAACTATAGATCAAATAGAACAAGGCAGGTAAAATGAAAATGCTTCCAATGAGCAATGCCATGCCTAAGCTGAAAATAGTTGCCTCACCAGCTGCCATTTCTTCCAATGTCAAAGTCATTCCTTTCATGATGATAAAGTCTGGATGTTGGCTAGCAAAAAGTGTTAATAAGATCATGGTAATCTGAAAACCAACCAAAATTCTAGGCCAATATACTTTTTGCTTTTTCAACAAATACCATGTAATAGGAAGTGATGCAGTAGCCAATGCCAAAGCTGTAAAGCCAACAGGATGTTGCGACAATTGTTTGAACAGCTGAATTCCTTCAAGCTCACCTATCAAAAAGACCACAGCGCCCATTGTGACGGTAAGGATGTTCATGCGAAAAGCTTTCTTTCTAAAGAGGTTTCTGTCTTCATCTGTTGTAGCTTCTCCTATCAGATAAACAGCTGCTAGAAAACCACATATGATAACGGTGAAAATCCCAATACTTAGAGGGAATAGTCCTGTCCAAGGTAAGATATATGCGGATAGAAAGTCTGGTGCTTCCGTGTCAATTCTTCCTGAAATTACTGTGCCGGCCAAGATGCCAAGAAAAAAAGGTGTCATAAAAGAAGAGTAGACAAAGATAAGATTGTACACCTTCTGGAAATGATCTTTTACTGCATCATAATGTCTGAATATAAAAGCTGTACCCCTAGCAATAATTCCAATCAGCAATAAGGATAAAGGAATATGCAAGAATACAGACACGGTAGTGTAAATTTCCGGAAAGCCTACAAAAAGGATTACAATGGCAATGATCAGCCACATATGATTGGCTTCCCAGATTGGGCCTATTGCCTGATACGTAAGTAATCGGGTTCGCTCCTTTTGTGAACCTCCTGCAAATAACTCAATAATCCCTGCACCAAAATCAGCTCCTCCAAAAAGAAGGTAAAATAATAGCGATAAGTATAAGAATGCAATAACAACGTAGAGCATGGTTTATTGATTTAGTGGTAACGATAGATCCTGATTTTCTTTTAAGTTTTTGATTTGTCTGATGAGCAGTAAAGATACTATCGCGCTTAGGGATAGGTATATTATCGAATAAAGAATGAATGAATAGACGATTCCCGGCATCGGAGTTACTGCTTCTGAGGTCCTCATTATTCCATAAAGAATCCATGGTTGCCTTCCTACCTCAGTCACAAACCAACCTGCTTCTACAGCTATAAAGCCTAAAGGAGTGGCCAAGGCCAATATTATTAAATACTTTTTAGAGAAAATGTATTTTTTTGATTTCCATAATCCAAACAGCCAAGTGAGTCCTATCAGCATTAATAACGTCCCACAGCCTACCATAATTTGAAATGCAAAGTGGGTTACTGTTACGGGGGGATGTTCTTCTTCAGGGATTTGATCTAGGCCTATTACTTCGGCCTCAAAATCACCATGGGCGAGAAAACTCAATGCTCCAGGGATTTTTATTGCATAATTGACCGTTTTATTTTCTTCATCGGGAATTCCCCCGATAATGAGGTCAGCAGACTCTTCGGTATGAAAATGGGCTTCCATGGCTGCCAATTTAGCAGGCTGTCTTATTGCTACATCTTTGGCTGATATATCTCCACTGATAGGTTGCAATATTGCCGCGATGGCTCCAATGGTCAAAGCAATTTTTAATGCACTTTGGTGAATGGCATTATTTTTTCCTTTTAATAACATCCAGGCATGTATGCCCGCGACAGCAAAGCACGTGGCTACAAAGGCGGCCAAAATCATGTGTAAAGCCTGGCTGAACCAAGCTGCATTGAACATGGCCGCTATTGGGTCAATATTGATGTATTCTCCATTGACAAAATCAAAACCTGCTGGGGAATTCATCCAAGAATTGGCAGCTACTACCAGTATACCGGATGCCAGCCCGCTTACACCAACAACTACTCCTGTGAACCAGTGGAACCATGGGTTGAATTTATCCCAGCCATAGAGAAAAAACCCAAGAGCAATCGCTTCAATAAAGAATGCTGTCCCTTCCAGTGAAAATGGCATCCCAAAAATAGGTCCTGCATGTTTCATGAATTCAGGCCATAGGAGGCCCAATTCAAAAGAAAGCATGGTGCCTGAAACAGCCCCTGTAACAAAGAAAATGGCCACACCTTTGCTCCAAGCTTTGGTGAGAGTTTTGTATTTGTCTTTTCCGGTTTTGAGGTATTTGTAATGGGAAACAGCCATCAGAAATGGCATGATCATGCCTATACAGGCAAATATGATGTGAAAGCCCAGAGAGAGTGCCATTTGGGATCTGGCGGCCATTAAATCATCCATAACGGAAAGGTTAAAAATTCATAAATCCTTGCTTCAATTTACGGTATTTGGGTCATGAAGTTGGCTAGACTAAATTAATAATTATGAGCTGAAAAAATGGTTAAAAGATGGTTTTTTAGGTGGAATAAACTTTTATTGGGTGAGTTGGGCGGTTTTGTGTCTGTTGATTTTACCGGATGTTGTTTCAATGAAATTTTCTATGAAATGAATTTTTTTTGGACAAGCATATTTTTCCAGAACTACTCGCAATTCTTTTTTAAAATTAGCTGCATTCCAATCTGATGGTTCCTGACTTTCGATGATCAATACCACTTGTTCTCCCCATTTACTATGGGGTTCTGAAGAAATGAAATATCGGCTGTTATTGAAGAATTTAATGACTTTAGAAGAGATTGATTTTTCTATTTCTTCCGGTTGAATTTTGATTCCCCCGGAGTTGATGGTGAAATCCGACCGGCCTTTCCAAATGAACTCTTGTGGAGATATAATCTTGACGATATCACTGGTAGTTAATGGATGAAGGGCCATTGGAGCTTTGATGACCAATTGATTGTTTTCATTTGTATTGATTTCGACCCCTGGAAGAACACGGTACACAAGTGGAGCAGTTCCAGAAATTTTTGCCAAGGCAATGTGAGAGACAGTTTCAGTCATGCCGTATGTCTGAAAGCTGTTACAAGGAAGCTTAGCGATTTCTTTTTGCAATTCATTCGAAAGGGGAGCTCCTCCAATAATCAGGCTTCTAATGTTTTTAAGTAGTGGGGTACTTTCAATATCGCCTAAACTGTTCTCTATTTGAGCGGGGACCATTGCTACGAAATCAAACTTTTGATTTTGAGGAAAGCTTTTAAGCGGAAGTCCGTTTGGTTCGATAAGATGGACTTTACTTTTCCATTCCATTGCTCGGACAAGCATCATTTTACCGGCAATCATGGCTGTGTTTAGACAGCAAAGTAGTTTGGAATCAGCAGTTATTTTGAAAAAGTCACCAGTGGCTTTTGCGCTGTTCTCCATTTGGATTCTTTTAATAGAAATGGTTTTGGGTTTACCTGTTGATCCAGAGGTTTGGAGGTTGAATTCTTCTTTACCATTTAACCAATCTTTACAGAACAAAAGGGACTCCTGGAAATATGGAGGGAATAGGCTCCAGTCTCCTTTTTTGATGGCTTCAAAAGTCAATTGATGGTCTTCTATAATGATCATACTTCAAACTAAATTTCCTGCAAATTAAACCATTTTGGGTAGGTTTAAATTCAGAAAGTGAATTTGTGAGGAGTTAAGGCTTTACAAAAATGTCTTGATCCATGATTAATACCGTTGAGGCTATTATCTTGCGTAGAAATCAAAATGAATCAAATTATCAGTTAATATGGATTGGAAAGTAGTCAAGGAATTTGAAGACATTACTTATAAAAAGTGTGGGGGAGTGGCAAGGATTGCCTTTAACCGCCCAGAAGTAAGGAATGCTTTTCGCCCCAAAACAACCAGTGAATTATTTGAAGCTTTTTTGGATGCGAGAGAAGATACATCGATAGGTGTCGTTTTGCTTTCTGCTGAAGGCCCATCACCTAAAGATGGCATTTATTCTTTTTGCAGCGGAGGTGATCAAAAAGCCCGTGGAGAGCAAGGGTATGTAGGTGATGATGGGATGCACCGATTAAATATACTAGAGGTACAGCGTCTGATCAGGTTTATGCCTAAAGTGGTCATTGCTGTGGTTCCAGGTTGGGCCGTCGGTGGAGGGCATAGTCTTCACGTGGTATGTGATTTGACATTGGCTAGTAAAGAACATGCCATTTTTAAGCAAACAGATGCAGACGTTACCAGTTTTGATGGTGGATATGGTTCTGCCTATTTGGCTAAGATGGTTGGTCAAAAGCGTGCCAGGGAAATATTTTTCTTAGGTAGAAACTACTCAGCCCAAGAAGCTTATGAAATGGGAATGGTCAATGCTGTGATCCCCCATGAAGAGTTGGAAGCTACTGCTTTTGAATGGGCTCAGGAAATTTTGGAAAAATCTCCAACATCCATCAAAATGCTGAAGTTTGCTTTCAATTTAACGGATGACGGCATGGTAGGACAGCAAGTGTTTGCAGGTGAAGCCACTCGCTTGACCTACATGACAGAGGAAGCGAAGGAAGGAAGAAATGCTTTCTTGGAAAAACGAAAACCTAACTTTAAGGATATTAAGTGGATTCCTTAATGTAATTGAATTTCAGACCTGCATGCTACCACACGGAATAATGCAGGTCTTTTTTTATTTTGCCCTAATAACCTAAGTACCATGAAGAAAATTTTATTGGCGGTAGCCATATGGCTTTTAGCAATCCATGCAGATGCACAAACTAAAACATCTTTAAAATCATCACCACTTTCTGATGGGACTCCTTCTAGTGTAGGCATGTCTTCAGAACGACTGAATAAGATTGGGGAAATGCTCAGTGATGAAGTGAATTCAGGAAATATACCCGGGGCGGTAGCCTTGATCGCTAAAGATGGGAAAATTGTGTTCCACCAAGCATATGGGATGGCAGATAATACTGCTGGTGTTGAAATGAAGAAAGACGCAATTTTTAGAATTGCTTCCCAAACCAAAGCCATTACTTCCACAGCAGTCATGATCCTGTGGGAAGAGGGACAGTTTCAATTGGATGACCCCATTTCAAAGTATATTCCCGAGTTTAAAAATCCACAAGTATTAAGCGGATTCAAATATGCAGACACCACTTATAGTACAATCCCTGCGAACAAAGAAATTACTATCAGGCATTTATTGACACATACATCAGGCTTAGGTTATGGAGTAATCGATGGTGATGAAAGGATGAGGATGATCTACGACAAGGCAGGGGTGACTGACCTTTTTACCGCAGAAAATATAACGATCGGTGAGAGTGTAAAGAAGCTGGCCAAACTGCCATTACACTTTAATCCCGGTGAGCAGTATCGGTACAGTGAAGGTTTGGATGTTTTAGGGTATTTAGTAGAAGTAGTTTCGGGAAAGCCTTTTGATGAGTTTTTAAGGGAAAGAATTTTCGATCCGTTGGGAATGGATGATACTTGGTTCTATCTCCCTAAAAATAAAGAAAATAGGTTGGTTACTGTGCAAGAGAAGAAGGATGGGAAATGGATGCCCTACCCCGTCACTTTTTATGACACCAATTATCCGAAGGCTGGAGCTAGAGCTTTCTTTTCAGGTGGAGCGGGCTTGAGTAGTACAGCCAAGGACTATGCAACTTTTTTACAGATGTATTTGAATGAAGGTCACCTGAACGGCGTAAGAATCTTGAGTAGAACAACTGTAGCATCTATAATGGGGAATCAAACTGGAGATTTATTTGGAGGAGATAACAAATACTACGGTTTGGCTTTTGGTGTGGTGACCGAGAAAGGAGAGGGGCACGGAGGAATGGGGAGTGCAGGTACTTTTGATTGGGGAGGATATTTCAATACCCAATATTTTGCCGATCCACAAGAGCAAGTTATTGGCATTCTGATGAAGCAGACCCAAGGTAGAGTGAATGACCAGACAGGCTGGAAATTCAGACAGATGGTTGGGGCTGCAGTAGATGATTAAATGAAAATAAACAATAAGGGAGGCTAAGCTTCCCTTATTGTTTATTTTTTTAAAATAGTCAATAAGTAATCTTTGACTATTTTTAGAATGTTGGTGTTTTGAGTACTTTCAGAAGTTATTTCCAATAACCTTGGCCTAATAGATGGGTGGTAGAAATCTCGCAAGGCTTCATCTAGCCCCTCTTTATTGGAAGCAGCTGAATAGTGAAAGTTAAAATCTTTGGCCAAGTTTTCAGCATTTAGAGATTGTTTGGTTTCAAAGAATTCTTCCAGTTCAGGTTGCCTGCTAGGACCGTCAATTAAGCGGAATATACCTCCAGCGTGGTTGTTCAAAAGAACAACTCTTAGATTGTTGTAAGTGTAATTGTGCCAAAAGGCATTACGATCATAGAAAAATGCCAAATCACCAGTAAATAAAGTAACAAAGTCTTTAGTGGTGAAGGTACAACCTACTGCTGTACTGTTGGAACCATCTATGCCGCTTGTGCCACGGTTACAAATGATTTCCTGCTTTCTTGGTCCGAGAAAGTTGACATAACGTACTGCCATGCTATTGGCCAAGTGTATTTTAGAGTGTTCAGGAACCTTGTTCAGAATAGTTTCAATTGCTTTCCATTCCCCAAATTCAGCATTCTCTAATGCCTCTGGTAAGCTATGGCCGATACTTTCATTAGCGACTTTCCATGCTTTTGAAAACTCACTTTCCTTAGCCTGTAAGCTTTCAGACAAGAACTTTAAAAATGAAGTTGACGATGAATCTATTAGTTTGGAAAGACCTTGAAAAGTATCTGGGCTATATCCTCCAGGTTGGATATGCCAGTGTTCGGCACCAGACTTTCTTAGGAATAGTTTTAGTGATTTGGAAATAATGGACTTTCCAAAGCTTATAATTAAGTCGGGGTAGAGCTCTCCATGACCATAGATAGGTAGAAATTGATCATGGTAATTGATCGTATGTTCAGATTGTAGATTTGAAATTGTATCAGTTACTACTACAGCTTGATGTCTCTTTGCGATTTGATCAATAAATTCCTGACTTTTTCTACAAGGAGTTTGTTGTCCCGGAACAATCAGGATCCGATTAAACCTTTCAAGTGTATTTTTGAGTTTAATTTTCGCTTCCTCCCCTAATGTTATTTCACTTTGGACTTGATCCACAATGGGAACGGGGAGAGCGTAATTAAAAGCTTCATTAACGTCAGGATAAAATGGTTCCCTCAGGGGAATGTTGATGTGGACAGGACCAGCAGGGAAATTACTGGAATTATTAATGGCCTCATTGATGATTCTGTGGGCATGCCAAATCTTATCATCCGTAGAAAACTCATCGGGGAAAGTATAACTCGACTTGATGTGGTTTCCGTAAATTTTTTCTTGCCTGATCGTTTGTCCATCCCACTGGTCAATCCATTCCGCTGGTCTGTCGGCAGTGATGACAAGTAGTGGGATTTGCTGAAAGTAGGCTTCGGCCACAGCAGGAGCATAATTAAGGGCTGCAGTTCCACTGGTACAAACCAAGACAACAGGTTTTTTTAACTGTTGGGCCATCCCTAATGCAATAAATGCAGCAGAACGCTCATCTGAAATAGTCCTACAATGTAATTCTGGATGCCTTGCAAAAGCCAAGGTAATAGGTGCACATCTTGACCCAGGAGACAAGATGATGTTTTTGATTCCTTTGCGTGCGCAAATGGCCGCCAAGTCTACGATCGGTTGGATTATCAAGGTTTCGTTATTGAATGAATTTTCCGATTATATCACATTTCATGGAAGTTTCTTCCCATTCCTTTTCGGGAATAGAGTCTTCGGTAACTCCTGCGCCAGCATACAGGATAACTTCGTTGTTTATGAATTGAGTTGTCCTCAGATTAACATAGATAGCAGTTTGGTTTTCGATGTTGACTGGGCCGATAAATCCGGAAAAAAAAGACCTGTCGAACTTTTCATTTTCTATGATAAAGTCCATGGCTTTTTCTTTTGGTGATCCACAAACTGCAGAAGTAGGGTGTAAAAGTTTTAACATGACCGATCCCAATTGAGGGAAATTGGTAGCTTCCATATCGACCCTGAAGTCCGATCTTAAGTGAAGAAGATTTCCTGCCAAGACTGTTTTTGGACCATTTTCCTCGTATTCCCTTAGTCTTATTTTTTTGAAGTTGTTGACAATATATCGACTAACTAATGCTTGTTCTTCGATTTCTTTTTGGGTCCAAGCAGCATTTTTAATAGGATTGTCTCCCGAGGCTTTTTGTGTGCCTGCAAGTGCCATGGTATAGAAATATTGCCCTTCTGTTTTGATCAATACTTCAGGAGTGGCACCAAGCCAAGTGCCTACACTGGGGATATGGAAGAAATTGACAAAGGCATTTGGATAGTTTTTACAAAGCTCCAAGAAGGTTTTGGTAAGGTCAAATCCTTCTTTTAACTGCAATTTTTTCATTCTGGCCGGAACTACTTTTGCAATCTCTCCTTCACTAATGGATTGGATACCTTTATGGACGATTTCTATAAAGTCTTCTTTGGTAGTAGGATTACATGATTCCCCGGGTGTTTGAGTGTAGAGTTGCTTGAGGTGGTTCCTAATCTGTTTTTTAGTTTGTGTTTGATCCAACTGAACAGATTTGAACTTTTCTGTAACATCTGGTATTTCAGGAAGGTCTATATTTATTTTAAAATAGTCAGAAGCTTCCAAGAAAAATGCCTTTTGGTCCTCTTGATCTCCAAATGGGTGCGCAATGAAACCCTCGGGAAGTGTGTCGAGTTCAAGTTCAACACGTTTGATTTTATCAGTCTTATCAAGGATAAGTTGGATTTCATTGTTTTTGGGTGATTTCCAAACTGCGATTTGATGCCCGCCTATCAAGGCATGGTGCACTAGGCAATCTATAGTTTTCTCTTGGGTAGTTAGAGAAGTTTTTACGGTTGATATACTCATCTTTGTTTTTTATCGAGGACAGCAATGGTGATCCTGCTCACACACGTCAATTCTTTAGTTTCAGAGAAAATTTTAATTTCCCAAATTTGGGTCTTTCCTCCAATGTGAAGGGGCTTGGCAATACCTTCTACTAAACCTGACCGGACAGATTTGATATGGTTGGCATTGATTTCCAGTCCCACGCAATATTGCTTGTCCGTGTCAATGCAACAGGTAGCTGCCACACTTCCTAATGTTTCCGCCAAGACTAAGTTGGCTCCTCCATGTAACAAGCCTAGGGGCTGTTTTGTTCGATGATCCACCGGCATGGTTGCCGCTAAATAGTCCTCACCTATTTCGGTAAAGCGGATACCAAGATGTTCGCCCATGTTGCCTTCGCCCAACTTGTTCAGTAAATCAACGTGGAGGTTTTCGTTAAATATCATGAATTTTGGAATAAAAAACGTTTTCTTTGAAAATCGTTAACAAAAATACAGAATCTTGGGTACTAAAAAAATCTTCATTGTTCGTCATGGACAAACAGATTATAACTTAAAAGGAGTAGTGCAAGGGAGTGGGATTGATGCACCCATTAATGAGACTGGAATCAAGCAAGCAGCGGCCTTTTATGAAAGCCATAAGCATATTAAGTTCGATAGGATATATTATACTGGCTTACAAAGAACAAAACAATCCATAGCTTCATTTTTAAGAAATGGAACACCACATGAAGCGGTTCCGGACTTCAATGAAATCAGTTGGGGTAAATATGAAGGGGTGCCCATGAGCAAAGATGAACATACTTATTACCAAAGTATGTTGAGTAAATGGTCAGAAGGAGAACTGGATTATGCAATCGAAGGAGGTGAGTCTCCCAATATGGTATATAAAAGATTGAAAAAAGGGCTTGACTATGTGATGTCAAAAGGAGGAGAGACTGTGCTGATTTGTATGCATGGGAGAGCCATGCGTGTGATGTTGAGTTTAATGTTAGAGTATGACCTGCGTTTTATGGATGTATTTGATCACCATAATTTGGGGTACTACGAACTGACAGTGAAGGATGATGGTAAGTTTTTACTTGATCGCTATAACTATGTGAAGCATTTAAAAGTTAAAGGATTGATTGGATAGACTTGGCCTTTTTCTTATCAATTTTGTCATAGAAAGCACTAAGAAGCTCTTCATAGTTTTCCTTACATTCACTCAAGTCAATTATTCTAAATGCGACTTCTTGTAGAGGTTTCCAAGTTGATCTATTGACTTGAACCATGGTTTGGCCAAATTGGCACTTATCAAAGTCACATTCAGATACCTGGATAAAGAGTACAGCATCCGAATTCCCATTGTAGGTTTTGGTACTAAACTTATCTTCGAAGTTCGTTTCAATATACTTTGTACTTGAATCCAGTTGTTTTAACTCGTTTTTGCTAAAGATGACCACGAAGGTTTTTTCTTCCGGATTATTACAAAAAGCGGAAGATACTATTAGGGTGAATAGCGTCAGTAATACAAATTGCTTCATATAGAAATATAAAAAAATAATAACGACTTAGCAAGTACATTTGGTTTTGTCAGGGAAAAAAATACTAACAGATGCTAAAATGAATTCTGTTTGTTCAGAACATTAAAAAAGGCTGCCCGTTTGGACAGCCTTTATATTATTTGCTTTTTGTAGTTCTAGTGCTTCTTTTTTTCTTTGGAAGTGTTTCGTCTTCAATTTCGTCAGCAACATCAGCTAAAATTCTTCCGCAATGTTCACAAACGATGATTTTTTTCTTCTCACGAATATCGGCCTGCCTTTGTGGAGGGACGATATTGAAACATCCACCACAAGCGCCTCTTTTCACTTCCACAACAGCCAAACCATTTTTGGCATTGTTTCTTATTTTTTTGTAAGACTTAAGAATACGCTCTTCAATTTTCTTGGTAGCTTTTTCTCTTTCAGTCTTTAGCTTGTTTTCTTCAGCTTCACTTTCAGCTACGATAGTGTCAAGCTCATCTTTCTTGGTGTCAAGATCTTTCTTGCGATCTTTCAAAGTCTCATCAAGTTCAGCAAGGTCTTTTTTCTTGCCTTCAATTCTTACTTCGGCTTCACCAATTTTTTTTCTGGAAACTTGGATCTCCAAATCCTGCAATTCCAACTCTTTGGTAATGGCGTCATACTCACGGTTGTTTCTGACGTTCATTTGTTGGTCTTGGTATTTTTTGATCAGCTTCTCAGATTCCTTGATAGCTTCTTTGTGTTTCTTGATTTCGTCCTCAAGGGCCAAGATGTCATTGTTGAATTTCTCTAACCTCGTCTCGTAACCAGCTATCTCGTCTTCTAAGTCTTGAACTTCTTCAGGAAGGGCTCCTCTTATTTTAAAAATAGCGTCTAAACGGGAATCTATTTTTTGAAGATTATAGATGGCATCAAGTTTCTGTGCAACTGTACTTTCCATGTACTATATGTAAGTTATGGGATTCGTAATGACTTTTGTCAAATAGAGTGCAATATTACTAAAATTTTGTGACAATAACTCTAATAATAAATCTTTTGTATAAATTTCACTTTCGTAATGACCAATGTCAGATATAACTATTTGATTTTCAGCATCAAAGAATTCGTGGTATTTTATGTCTGATGTGATGAACATATCTGCCTTGGCTCTTTTGGCTGCGCCAAGAAGAAATATACCTGCTCCACCACAAACTGCTACTTTTCTTATTGGCTTATTTCTTAGTGAAGTGTGTTTGATCACTGAAAGGTGCATGGATTCCTTTAGATGAAGTAGAAAGGATTTTTCTTCCATTTCCTCATTAAGTTCACCGACCATACCGGAGCCCACTTCCTGATTTTCGTTTTCAATGGACTGTAGATAATAAGCCACTTCTTCATAAGGGTGGGTTTCTTTGAGTGCTTTTAAGATGTTGCCCTGTAAATAGGAAGGAAAGATTACCTCTATTCTGTTTTCTTTAACTTTAGAAATAGTACCCTTTTCTCCAATAGTCGGATTGGACTGATCAGATGGGAGAAAGGATCCAGTGCCTTCCACGCTGAAGCTGCAATTGCTATATTCGCCAATGTCTCCAGCTCCGGCATTATAGAGTCCTTCAAGTACTTTGTCTGTTTCCTCTGTTGGAATAAAAGTAGTTAGTTTGGAGAGTAGGCCTTTTTTGGGGGCCAGGACCTTTGTGTTGGTAAGTCCTATCTTGTCACAAATTCTTTTATTGACACCTGTGTGGATATTGTCAAGGTTGGTGTGAATGGCAAAAATGGCAATGTCATTTTTGATGGCTTTGATTACGGTTCTTTCTACATAGTTTTTTCCAGTCAGACTTTTGAGCCCTTTAAAGACAATAGGATGGTGGGCTACGATCATGTTGCAACCTAGATCGATCGCTTCCTGTACAACTTCTTCAGTTACATCCAATGTACACAAAATGCCTTTTACCTTATCATCAGGGTTTCCGGTGATCAGTTGTGCATTATCATAAGATTCTTGATAAGCGGGAGGGGCAATGCTTTCGAGGTAAGATACTACGTCTCTAATCAAATTAACCATATATTTGTATTTACCGTTTGATTCAAAAGTATAAAAAAATAAGGAATGCGGCCCTATCAGTTTTTTCTATATCCATTTTCAGTTTTATATGATGGCCTCACCAGCTTGAGGAACAGAATGTTTGATAGGGGAGTGAAAAAAAGTGTGGTTTTTGAAATACCTACAATTGTCGTGGGTAACCTTTCCATGGGCGGGACAGGGAAAACTCCCATGGTAGAATTTCTGATTGAAGCCTTTAAAGATAATTATGAGGTGGCTACTCTAAGCCGTGGCTATGGACGGAAAACCCAGGGATATCTCCTTGCTAAGTCCAGTATAAAACCAGAAGAATTGGGCGATGAGCCCTTTCAGATATATACTAAATATGGGAATGAAATAACTGTGGCAGTTGGGGAGCAAAGAATTTTGGCCATTCCCCAAATCATGGCTGACAGGCCAGCAACAGAATTGATTTTGTTGGATGATGCTTTTCAACATCGGTATGTTAAAGGTGGTTTTAATCTGTTGTTGACGACTTTTCAGCGTCCCTTTTTTACTGATCATGTGGTTCCTATGGGGACTTTGCGGGAAAGTCGAGAAGGAGCTCAAAGGGCCAATGTAGTTGTAGTTACAAAATGCCCAGATGATGTAAGTGAAGCAGTGAGAGAGCAATATGAAAAGGAAATTCGGTTTTACACTAAGAAAAAATGTCCTGTTTTTTTTGCTGGTTTGGAGTATGGAAAACCATATAATATTCAGTCGGGTAAAGTAGCTGGATTGGATAATGTGGTTCTTTTAAGTGGAATAGCAAATAGTAGACTGTTGGTAGAGAAAGTGGAGAGCAAATACAACCTTTTAGAAACCCTTGAGTACAGCGATCATCATCATTATTCAGAGAAAGATGTCTTACATATTTTGGAGAGATTGAAGGCGTATAAGGATAAATCCCCAGTTTTAATTACGACTGAAAAAGATGCTGTAAAACTTAAAGCCGATAAATTTCTTAGATATTTGCAAGAAATTCCGATTTTTGCGTTACCTGTTCAGGTAAAAATGGAAGAGAAACAAAAGAATGCCCTATTGGAACTTACGTCAACGGCCATCAGAAATAAAGGTTACCAAAGTGAAGTTTAAGCACCTATTTATTACAATTTTAGCACTACTGGCTTTTGGTCAAAAAACTTTTTCTCAAACTGAACCAAATAGAAATCCAGGACAGGGAGAAGGAGAGCAAACCAAAAGGGGCTTGATCGATGATTCTACCAAAATGGTATATGGTCCTAAGACTTCTTTGTATTTTCTTCAAAGGAGCCTTCGGTACAATAAACCGGAAAAGACCCCATTGGATACTGGGCTTACTGATTTTCACAATTTTGAACCAGTTTTTAAGAGTGGTAATAAATATCAGGATTTAGGGAATTTAGGAAGTGCTGCCAAGCCGGTTTATTATCAGCTTCCTGATCAAATTGGAGCTACCTCAGGTTTTAATGTTTATGATTTGTATTATCATTCCCCAGATAGCTTGAGGTATTTTGATACCAAATCACCCTATACCAAATTGGAAGCTTTTTATGGTGGTGGTAACAGGAATATGCTTAATGTCGCTTTTGCGAGGAATATCAATCCTAGGTGGAATATAGGGTTTAATTATAATACCATTAGGGCCAGAAAAACACTTAACCCTAATGCCAGGGATGATAATATGGTGGAACAAAATACATATTCTATCCATACAAATTACCGTTCTGAAAATGAAAAGTACTTTCTGCTGGCAAATTTCTCAAGAATGCATCATGCCGTCTTCGAGCAGGGAGGGATCATTCCATTAGAAGTGGATAGTACCTCTCTCCAGTTTACTTACGAGGATGCCAAGGTGTGGCTGAGCAATAGCCGTGCAACGGATTTAAGGCAGGATTATCATTTGTATCATCAATATGAAATCTTAAAAGGTTGGCAGATTTATCATGTTTTTGATAAGAAAAAGCAATCAGTTTCTTTTTGGTCCGACTTGACCACTAGCGATTCAGCTTTTTTTAATCAATACAATAACAACAGGTTTATCAATCAGGATACTACCGCCAATTATCACCATTTTTCAGAAGTAAGGAACGAGGCTGGTTTTAAAGGAGATTTTGGACCGGTTTATTATAATGCGTTTGTAAAATTTAGGACAGGACGAATGACCAGTCCCAATTTTGAAGCCGATAACCGTTTTAATGAGGTGTACGTCGGTGGCGCCTTAAGGGGGGAGATTAATGAGAATTGGTCTTTTGAAGCAGATGGTGAGTATCTTGTTCCGAATGGTTATAGGGTAAACGGATATTTCATATCTCCATTTTTGGATTTGAGTTATACCAAAGCTTCTTACAAGCCCACATTGATGCAAGAAATGTATCGAGGAAACCATTATCAATGGACCAATAATTTTTCAAACATTGGAGTGGATCAGATCAAAGGAGAAATTAAGCTGGATTTTGCCAGTATTTCAATCAGGCCTTCATTGACTTTGAATAGGGTGAATAATTATATTTATTTTAATGAAAATCAGATAGCCGAGCAAGTCAATGGAGAAGCGTTTATGGTGACTCCAGGGGTGAGGGCTGATTTTACCTTTTGGAAAAAACTAAGGTGGCAGAGTGAAGTGATTCATACAACGATTACAGGTGATGCTGAAGATAAATTTAGAATTCCAGAATTGTATGTCAGAAGTAGGTTGTTTTTTGATGGGCCTATGTTTGATGAACACCTGTTTATTCAGTTTGGTGTAGAAGGCAGGTATAAAAGCGATTATTATGCTGAAGCTTATATGCCGGCTACCCAGCAGTTTTATTTGCAGAACGACTTTAATGTTTATGCTTATCCGGTTTTGGATGCATTCATTAATTTAAGAATTAACAGGACAAGGGTTCTGTTCCGCTATAATCATTTAAATAGTGGTTTTATGTCCGAGCCAGGGTATTATGTAACACCAGAATACACAGGGTTGAAGGGGATGTTGGATTTAGGGATTAGTTGGTATTTCTTTGATTAGTGAAGGTATGAGTTGGGAAGAAAGTACAAAAAACAAGATGCTGAACCTACACTTGCCTACGGATCCTAGGTGGGTGGATATTGCTTCGATGAATTTGGAGGATATATTGGTAGATCATGCTTATTGTGAGCAAAAAGCGGCTTCCTCTTGTATTTCTTTGATTCTTAGATTTCCTGATTTGGATGAACTTGTGGATGTGCTTACACCTGTTGTGGCTGAAGAATGGGCTCATTTTGAGAGGGTGATGGAGCAAATCAGAAAGAGGGGTTTCAATTTTGGGTTTCCTAGAAAGGATGTTTACGTGGTCAAGCTGTATGAATTTGTCCGTAAAGGAGGTTCCAGAATGGATCAATTGACAGAACATTTATTGATGAATGCTTTGATTGAGGCAAGAAGCTGTGAACGGTTTAAATTACTTTGGAAGAATATTCCCGATAAAGAGCTTCAACAGTTTTATTATGAACTGATGATTTCTGAGGCGGGTCATTACGTTAACTTTTTAGAGTTAGCTCGAAAATATCAAGATCCAGAAAAGGTAAACAAAAGATGGCAGGAATGGTTGACTTTTGAAGGAGAAGTGCTAAAAGGTATGGAAGTGCGCTCGGATAGAATGCACTAAAAGCGCTTGTAGACTTTTGATAGAGAAGGTTGAGTTTTTTTCTGTTAAATATTGGTTTGGTGTAGTTTTTATTAATAATATAAGGCTGATTTTTACCAAAAAGAAAGGACTTTTGTTCTAAAGTGGACACGTTATGGAATTGCTCGAAAATATAAAGGAAGCCATTAGGTCTATTAAGTCCAACTGGCTTAGAACCATTTTGACAGGGCTGATTATAGCCATTGGTATTACCTCTTTGGTGGGTATGTTGACGGCTATAGATGGAATGAAGGCACAGATTGAAGAGAGCTTCTCAGGCTTTGGTGCAAATAATTTCGATGTAAGGTCTAAAAACCTTTCTGGTCAGAGTAGGACAATGGAAGGAGTCAGGGAAAAGCAATTCCCTCCTGTGAGTTTTCGCCAGGCCTCTGAATTCAAGGAAAATTATTCCGCAAGGGGACTTTCTACAATTTATTGCTGGATTACTGGTGCTGCAGAAGTAAAAAGAGGTTCTGAAACTACTAACCCCAATACGAGAATTGTTGGGGTAGATGAAAACTATTTGTTGCTCAAAGGTTTGGATTTAGAGAGAGGGCGAAACTTCAGTAATGTTGAGATCAGGTATGGTAATAATGTTTGTATAATAGGTAGTGAGATTCTCAAAACATTGTTTGAGAACCATGAGGACCCTTTGGGGGATTATGTGTCATTTTTTGGTAATCGATATACCATTGTGGGGGTTCTAGAAGAACAAGGTGCTGTTGGTGGAGATTCTGGCGCAGATAGGAATATTTTTATACCCATTGAAAATGCATCAAGGCTAGATCAGACAGGTAATTTTAGGTATACCATTACTGCTTCAGCGTCAGATCCTACCAAGATGGATTATGAAATGGGGCAAGCAACTGGAGTGATGAGACAGGTGAGAGAGGACAGGATTGGAGAGGAAGACTCTTTTGAAGTGATAAAATCCAATAATGTGGGAGAAAGCTTGGAAGAAGTTGCTGGTTATTTGAGAATTGGTGGTTTTAGCATTGGGTTTATTACATTGCTTGGTGCTTCGGTGGGGCTTATGAATATCATGTTGGTTTCCGTAACGGAGCGTACCCGAGAGATAGGCGTTAGAAAAGCTCTAGGAGCTACACCAAAAAAAATACGCCAACAGTTTTTGATTGAAGCGATAGTAATTTGTGTAATTGGTGGAGCTTTTGGTGTGTTACTTGGGATTGGGATAGGGAATATTGTTGCTAGTTTTGTAGGGCCTGGAGGTTTTTTGATTCCATGGATGTGGATGATCCTGTCTTTCGTTGTATGTATTATCGTAGGTTTGATCTCCGGTGTAATCCCTGCTATTAAGGCCAGTAAACTCGATCCGATCGAAGCTTTGAGGTACGAATAAATTAGACAATGTCCGTTTTTCTAGGGTCAGGGCCATATTGGTTTTTTCCTTCTTCTCCTTTCTTGATCCCCAAATAAACGAAACCAATTAGATTTACTGGTGGTGGAATAAGCAGGTAGAGGGCATACTTCCAGTCTAATCCTATATCATGAAGTCTTTTTATGGCCTGTACCAAAAGTAGAATGATGGTGGTAATTAAAAGGATTCCAAAAATCACAAGGGTCAACCAGTTTTGAACTTTGATAGACTCATACATGATCATCAGGCAAAGCAAATTAATAAAATAAAATACTACAAACAGCGCAAGGTATTTTCTTCTGGTAATCCTTCCGGTGGGTTCAAGAACAGTCTTCATGGTTTTTAGGGTTTATATTAATATTACTTCAACAAGAAAGAGATGAAATTTGTTTTGCTAGGTAAATAAGCAAAAAACGCTCCATTTGGAGCGTTTTAAAATTCTAAACATGTTGTTCATATATGATCTCTGGTTCTACTACATATACAGTGCCTTTTTCGTTGATGTCCCAAAGGGTTACCTTTTTGATCTCGTTTATGAGTAATGGATCATATTTGGCTGATACCCGAATATAATTTTCAGTGAAACCATGCATTAAACCATTTTCTACATCATCTTCAAATAAGACATCAAAGGTGCCTTTTAGGTTTTCTTCATAGAACTTCCTTTTTTTCTTTTCTGATAATATCCTAAGCATTTTGGAGCGTTGATGCCTTACTTTCATAGGGACAACTTCATCCATTTCAGATGCTCTGGTATTGGCTCTTTCAGAATAGGTAAATACATGAAGGTAAGAGACTGGAAGCTCGTTCAGAAAATTATAAGTTTCTAGGAATAGCTCTTCGGTTTCTCCAGGGAAGCCAACAATCACATCCACACCAATACAACAATGGGGCATCAATGTTTTTATTTTGGAGACCCTGTCCACATAAAGTTCACGTAAGTATCTTCTACCCATTTTTCTCAATATGGTATTGCTACCAGATTGAAGAGGGATATGGAAATGAGGGACAAAACGTTTGGATTGGGAAGTAAATTCAATGATCTCATTGGTAAGCAAATTTGGCTCAATTGATGAAATCCTAAACCTTTCTATACCATTGATCTCGTCCAACGCTTTGACAAGATCAGAAAACCTTTCTTTTCTCTTACCATCTTGAATACCAAAATCGCCTATGTTGACTCCGGTCAAAACCACTTCCTTTACATCGGTCTGTGCAATTTCCTGAGCCGATTTTAGGATGTTTTCAATAGCATCACTTCGGCTTTTTCCCCTTGCAAGGGGAATTGTACAAAAAGCGCAACCATAATTGCAGCCATCCTGGACTTTGAGGAAAGTCCTGGTTCGGTCATGCATGGAGTAGGCATTGTTGAAGGTAGTGGCTTCCTGGATCTCGGAGGCAAGTACTTTGGTTTCTTGCTCTTTGGCAAAGCCATCAAGAAGTTCGATCAAACGAAATTTTTCAGCAGCTCCCAAAACAGCATCTACGCCTTTTATCTCAGAAATTTCTTTAGGCTTCAGTTGAGCATAGCAACCGATTATGGTCACATAGGAGTTTGGGGAGATCTTTTTAGCCTCCTTTACAATCTTCTTACATTTTTTGTCGGCATTCTCGGTGACAGAACATGTGTTGATAATAAAGATGTCTGGGCTGTCTTCAAAACCAACCTTTTTATAGCCTTTTTCTTCGAATTGACGGCTTATTGTAGAAGTTTCGGAGTAGTTTAATTTACACCCCAATGTATAAAATGCTACCTTTTTCAAATCTTACCCCCTTGATTTTATATTAGAGTGCAAATTTAAGTATATTATTTTGGTTTTCAATTTTTGGTTCAGAATGAGGAATTTACCGTTATTTTAAAGGTTTCGTGATGAAATGAAGCTTATTTTGTTGAAATAATGCGTTTTTTTTAAAGATTGGCTCAAAATAGTGCGATTTTTCTTTTTATTTCAGATTTTTGCTTATCTTCGCTACAGTTTTTAAACCACATTATTAAAACATGGCAACTTTACGACAAAAATCATTAATGATGGTGCAGTCAAGAGAAGATGTGTCTTTTGCAGCCCCGTCAACAAAAATCTCCGATTATTTTGGTTCTGAAGTTTTCGGTCTTTCTAAAATGAAAGAAGCTCTTGCTCCTTCAGTATATAAGAAGGTAAGTGAGGCGATCGAAAAAGGACAAAAAATTGATACTTCCAGTGCCGAAGAAGTAGCTACTGCAGCAAAAGCATGGGCGCTAGAAAAGGGTGTTACACACTATACCCACTGGTTTCAGCCATTGACCGGTTCTACAGCAGAAAAGCATGATACTTTCTTCGATGCACACGCAAGGATAGAAAGATTTAAAGGTTCAGCGCTTGTTCAGCAGGAGCCAGATGCTTCTTCTTTCCCTAATGGTGGTATAAGAACTACATTTGAAGCAAGGGGTTATACAGCTTGGGATCCAAGTTCTCCAATGTTTATTTTCGAGAACACCCTTTGTATTCCAACCATCTTCGTGTCGTACACAGGTGAGGCTTTGGATTATAAAACTCCATTGTTGAAGTCAGTTGACGCAGTGAGTGCTGCAGCTGTGCCAATTTGTCAATTGTTTGACAGAAATGTAAAGAAAGTAAATCCTTCATTGGGTGTTGAGCAGGAGTACTTTGTGATCGACAAAGCGCTTTATGCGGCAAGACCTGACTTGGTAATGGCTGGAAGAACTGTTTTTGGTCATAACCCAGCAAGGGGCCAGCAGTTGGACGATCACTATTTTGGATCTATTCCAGGTAGAGTGAAGGCTTTCATGAAGCACTTCGAAATTGAGGCTTGGAAATTAGGTATTCCTGTTTCTACGCGTCACAATGAAGTGGCTCCAGGTCAGTTTGAAGTAGCTCCTGTATTCGAAGAGATCAACAAAGCTACCGACCACAACCAATTGTTGATGGATATGATGGATAAGGTGGCTGATCAACATGGTCTTAAAGTGTTGTTCCATGAGAAGCCATTTGCCGGATTGAACGGTAGTGGTAAGCATAACAACTGGTCTTTGATCACAGATACTGGTGTTAACTTGTTCCAGCCAAGTAATTCTGCAAGAGAAAATCTTCAGTTCTTAACTTTCTTGGTGGCAACAGTAAAAGCTGTTTACGATCATGCTGATATTTTGAGAGCAAGTATCGCTTCGGCAGCGAATGACTTTAGGTTAGGGGCTAATGAAGCACCTCCTGCAATTATTTCTGTATTCTTAGGTTCTACGCTTACTGGTGTATTGGACGAATTAGAGAAGAACGGAAACATCAAGATCGAAAAAGGTGATAATATGTATATGAAGTTAGGAATCAACAAAATTCCTGAAATCATATTGGATAATACTGATAGAAACAGAACTTCTCCTTTTGCATTTACAGGTAACAAGTTTGAGTTCAGAGCCGTAGGTTCTTCTGCCAACGTGGCTGGACCAATGACTGCTTTGAACGTAATTGCTGCTGAAACCCTTCAAAATATGTATGCCGATATCAAGGCTGAAATGGAAGGTGGAAACGAGAAGAAAATTGCTATCGTTAATGTATTGAGAAAATACATCAAAGACAGTAAGAAAGTTAGATTTGAAGGAGATGGCTACTCTGAAGAGTGGGCTAATGAAGCTGAGAAAAGAGGTCTTTCTAACTTGAAGAGTACTCCATTTGCATTAGACGTATTGGAAGCGAAATCTACTGCTTCTCTTTATGAAAAGCATAATGTTCTTAATGCCACTGAGCTTCATGCAAGACATGAAATTCGTTTGGAAAACTACATCATGAAGGTTCAGATTGAATCTCGTGTGATGGGAGACCTTGCATTGAACCACATCATTCCAACAGCCATCCAGTATCAAAACAAATTGATCGAAAACGCTAATGGATTGAAAGGCTTAGGTTTAGATGCTAAAGCGGCTATTGAAACTGTAAGCGAGATCAGCAAGCATATTGAATCATTGAAGGATAATGTTCTTGCGATGATCGATGCCAGAAGAAAGCTGAACAAAGAGGAAGATATCGTTAAGAGAGCTAAAGGTTACAGTACTGATGTAAAAGATGCATTCTTCGATAAAATCAGGTATTCAGCTGATAAGCTAGAGTTGTTCGTTGATGATGAATTCTGGCCATTAGTAAAATATAGAGAAATGTTGTTCTTGAGATAAGACTAACAAGTAAATGTAAAGAGCCGGGAAGAAATCCCGGCTTTTTTTTATTCATAAGGATCGTATTGGTTCAATTCAGCGAGTTCAATAAACAATTTGGACACTTTTTTAGTGATATCCTTAAAGTACTTTTCTCCTTTTTCTTTAGAGGCTTTTTTAGGGTTGCCTATTCCAGTATCTCTGGTTACTCTTGACCATTTCCTTTCGGACCAAGCCCAGCCTTCCCTGATGCCTTCCACTAGTGATTTTCTTTCTTCTCCAAGTCCAGCTTCTTCTAATGGAAGTACCAAGTCTGGCTGAAGGTGCAGAATAAGGCTTGTTTCCATTTCATCAGCATGATCTCCTTCATGTTCAAAGTATTGGGTTTTGTCCAAGGCCTTAAACCAGTTGCAGCTAGAGAAAAACATGTCGGGAAACTTTAGTCCCAATTCTCTTAATATTGTTTTAAAATCATTTCCCCCATGGCTATTGAGGATAAGAAGTTTTCTGACTTTTTGTCTGTGAAGCACTTCGGCAATATCATTTACAATGGCCAATTGGGTGCTAGGGTTAAGGTTCATGTCCAAAAAAATGTCCGACTGTCCAGTGTTAACCCCAAAAGGGACAGTTGGAAGAACCATGATGTGGGCTCCAGATTCATAGGCCAATCTTCCGGCTTCTGCAGCAATGGATTCTGCTTCAAAATTATCAGTGCCATAAGGTAAGTGATAGTTGTGGGCTTCTGTTGCACCCCATGGTAAAATGGCCAAGTCAATATTTGTGTGTTTTAAGTCTTTCCAGTTAGATTCAGCAAGAATGTAAGGTCTCATGAGTGTTCTGTGAATTATAAGATGTTTGTCAATGGTTAATGAAGATCATGGTTTGATCCTGAATTTCTTTATGTCAATCTCTAAGTTTGGGGTAATAGCAAGCCTTTTGAAAAATACACCGGTCTTTATTTCTAATTAAAGCAGCGTGCTCTAATAATATAAGAAATTCCTTCCACTTCTTTAAATGGTTAGAAATACTTTAATTATCCGGAGATATTTTTAAAATTTGAGTAAAATTAAATGTTTGGTTAATTCTAATATCTTTTTTAAAATTTTTAAAAATTAAATTAAAGTTGTAATTTTATTTCCTGTAATTAATAGTTTGAATCCTGTTGCTATTTAGTATGTTAAAAAAGAGCTGGCTTATATTGATGTTAGGGATCATTTTGATTAGTGGGAATACTTATGCCCAACATGATAACTTGCATCGTCGCTCTAGTGTTTATGAGGCGCCAAAGGATCCTTTGGTAATTCAAAAACTTGATAAATGGCAGGATTTGAAATTTGGAATGATTATTCACTGGGGTGTTTATGCCGTTCCAGGGATGATTGAGTCATGGGCTTTATGTTCTGAAGATTGGATCAACCGAGACAGTACAGTTACCTATAATGACTTCAAAAAGTGGTATTGGGGTTTAGCAGACGAGTTTAATCCAGTCAATTTTGATCCAGATCAGTGGGCAGATGCAGCAGATGCAGCAGGGATGAAATACTTGGTATTTACCACCAAGCACCACGATGGGTTCAATATGTTCGATACCCAACAGACAGATTATAAAATTACAGCAGGCCCTTTTAAAAATCACCCTAAATCGAATGTGGCCAAGTATGTTTTTGAGGCCTTTAGAAAAAAGGACTTTATGATTGGGGCGTATTTCTCCAAACCTGACTGGCATTCTCAATATTATTGGTGGTCAAAGTACGCGACAGCTGACAGGAATAATAACTATGATATTCGCAAAAATCCTTGGAGATGGAATAAGTACAAAGAGTTTACTTATAACCAAATAGGGGAGTTGATGCATGATTATGGTGCTATTGATATTTTGTGGTTAGATGGTGGATGGGTTCGTCCATTGGAAACGGTGAATGAAGAGGTGCTTTCATGGGGAGCTAGGATCCCTGAGTGGAGTCAGGATATTGATATGCCAAAGATTGCCAAGATGGCTAGAGAGGCACAGCCTGGTGTTTTGATGGTGGATAGAACCGTGCATGGTCCATATGAGAACTATCAAACTCCTGAGCAAAGTGTTCCTGCCGAGCAACTTGATGTGCCATGGGAGTCATGTATGACTTTGGGGCACTCATGGGGTTATCATCCAAGACAGAATTACAAGTCAGTGAATAAGGTAGTACACACTTTAGTTGAAGTGGTTGCCAAAGGAGGAAGTTTACTTTTAGGTGTGGGACCAAAACCTGACGGAACCCTTCCTGATGAAGATGTGAAAAGATTGAAAGGTATTGGAGATTGGTTGGAGGTGAATGGAGAAGCTATCTATGGAACTAGGACAGTCAATTATTACAAAGAAAATAACATTTATTTTACTCAGGATAAGAAAGGAAAGACTTTTGCCATTCTTCTGGTGGAGGAGAACATGGGGATTCCAAATACTGTTTCTTGGTCTACTCAACAGTCGGTAAAAGGGAAAAGCGTACGTCTACTGGATGGCAATAAGAAATTGGAAGTGAATAAAGTAGGGGAAGAAATAGTAGTGACAATTCCAGAAAAAATAAGAAAAGAGATCAAGCAAAAAGAAGCAATTGTTTTTGCCTTTGAAAATGAATAAAAATATTTATTAGGGTCAAAGCCTGGGGGGAAGGATTCCCTTCGGGCTTTTTTTTTTGACTTCTTGGCTCATTTTTTGAATCCATATAGATGTTAGGGTTCTTATTTAGAAATTCTAACCTTATCTTCGTAAACCATAGAAATACTTTTATTATGAAAGGGATTATTCTTGCCGGTGGATCCGGAACGCGACTGTATCCATTAACTATTGCGGTCAGTAAACAACTTATGCCTGTTTATGATAAGCCAATGATTTACTATCCATTATCTGTTTTGATGATGGCTGGGATCAGGGAGATCTTGATTATTACTACTCCCGAAGATTCAGAAGCTTTTCAAAAGTTGTTGGGAGACGGCTCCCATTTGGGCTGCGAGTTTTCATTTGCAATTCAGCCTAAGCCAGAAGGTTTGGCACAAGCTTTTGTAATCGGAGAAGAATTTATAGGTGATGATAAAGTGGCATTGATATTAGGGGATAATATCTTTTATGGGTCAGGTTTGCAAGAAACATTGATGAACCATACCGATCCAGAGGGAGGGGTTGTTTTTGCTTATCATGTTAATGACCCTCAACGTTACGGAGTGGTGGAGTTTGACAAAGACAAGAAAGCTATTAGCATCGAAGAAAAGCCAAAAGAACCAAAATCTAAATTTGCAGTTCCGGGACTCTATTTCTATGACAACCAAGTTGTGGAAATTGCCAAAGGAATAAAGCCTAGTGAAAGAGGAGAGCTTGAGATAACAGATGTAAATAACGCTTATTTAAAAGCAGGTAAACTAAGTGTGGGGATACTAAGTAGGGGGACAGCATGGTTAGATACAGGGACACATCAGTCTCTCCTTCAAGCTGGTCAATTTGTGGAGGTGATTGAAGAGCGTCAAGGTTTGAAAATAGGGTGTGTAGAAGAAATAGCTTATAGAAAAGGCTTTATTGATAAAGATCAACTCCTCGAGCTAGCTGATCAACTTGGGAAGAGTGGTTACGGTACTTATTTAAAAAGACTTTTATAAAGAGCAGAATGAATTCTGTTCTTTTATTTTGCAAACCATTTTTTCCAAAATGGAAATGGAGAAAGATATCTTTTGACAAAAAACTGACCTTGCATCAACATGTCATTGGTTGTGTTGCTGCCTGCATTGCCATCAAGTTCATCTGAGAGGGCTGTAAGAAGACTTGCTTCAAAACCGATGTCCCAATTGTTTCCAAATGCCATAGTACCTCCAATTCTTAGGGGAACATAAAGAGAGGTGGGGGTTGTTTTATTGATGATAACATTATTTTGGTTATTGGATGCAACAGCTTGTTCGCCAGGGACTGCCAAGAAGCCAAGACCAACGCCTGCATAGCCATTAAATCTTGACCTCATGATATGGGTCTCAAAAGGAATAAAGTAAAACTCTGGCATTATATCTAGATAAAAGGCATTTCCTTGGAATGCATAAGCTTTATTTTCTTCGCCCCATTCAAAAGCCCTATCTGAAAAGTGTTCAACATTACTGTTTACATGCTGGAACCCCATCGATGCTCTTAAGTTAATCCTGTGGTTTAATTTCTTTGCAGCAGCGACTGTAACAGCTCCGGATATTGGGAATTCAAAATTTCTATAGGGACCTCCATTGTCAGCATAAATTGACCCTGGTCCTGCAGCAATGTGAAGTGAATAAATCCTGGGAATTCTTTCTCTGTAAAAATTTTGGGCAGAGAGGCTGCCTGCGGCAAATGTGGCCATCAAAAATAATAGGCAAAAAATAGGTTTAAGAATCATGGTTTTTTATTTGTGTTGGTACATGTGTTTAAAACGTAAATATATGTAAATTTATTTTTTAAAAGTTGCAATATGTGTGCCAAAATACATTTATTTGATGTTGAAATTGTTAAAAAATGAAGTTCACCGGAATACATCACATCGCTATTATTTGTTCAAATTACAAAGTGTCTAAAGAGTTTTACACTGATATTTTGGGTTTAAGTATCATTAGAGAAGTTTATCGGGAAAAGCGAGATTCCTATAAGCTTGATTTGGCATTAAATGATCATTATGTTATTGAGTTATTTTCTTTTCCATCAGCCCCTTCTCGGACTAGTAGACCCGAAGCATGTGGCTTGAGACATTTGGCATTTTCTGTTCAAGATATCAACAAGGCTTCATCATATTTGGTGGAGCAAGGCTTTGCAGTTGAGGAAATAAGGGTTGATGAATTGACGGGTAAGAAGTTTACTTTTTTTCAGGATCCTGATGGTTTGCCTTTGGAACTTTATGAAATTTAAAACCACTTTTTTCTTTTGAAATAGTAAATCATCAAGGCGGTCAGTATGATAAAGATCAGCCAGATGATGGGATAGCCAAATGACCATTCCAACTCGGGCATTTCTTTAAAGTTCATTCCATAAACACCAGCAATAAATGTAAGTGGAATAAAAATAGTAGCAATAACTGTGAGGGTCTTCATGACCTCATTTTGCTTGGTACTCAGTTGAGTCATGTACATTTCGGCCAAGGTGCCCATCGCTTCTCTTTGTAACTCTAAGTTCTCTAATATTTCAATACTATTTTCATAGATGTCATTGATGTATGTTATGTTTTTTCGCTTGATTAGCGCATGATCTGATTTCTTCCACTGTGAAAGAATTTCTCTCATTGGCCATGAATTTTTTCGTACCTTGCTCAGTGTTTTTCTGTGGTGGTAAATATCAGATAGGTTCATGTTGTTTTTCTGACCAATGATTCGGTCTTCCATTTTTTCAATGGCATCGGCGATGAGTTCTAATATGGCGTAGTATTCATCTACAATTGAATCAATGAGCGTATAAGTAAAATAATCTGTTCCCAATCTTCTCATTTTGCCTTTTGGGTTTTCTAGTCTTGTTCTGATGGGATCGAAAATATCTTGTGGATTCTCCTGAAATGAAATGATGAAGTTGCTTCCAAAGAGAATACTCAAGTGCTCAACTTTAATTTCTTTTACACCATTTTTGGAATACAACATCTTGGTGACAATGAAAATGTAATCATCAAATTCTTCGATTTTAGGACGTTGATCTGGATCGATAATGGCTTCGATAACCAATGGGTGCAAATTGAACAAGGTGCCTATTTGGGTGATCAGTTCCTTGTTGGAAATGGTGCTGATATTTAGCCAAAATTTGTAGTCTTGTTGAAGAAGGAAAGGTTGGACTTGTTCAACGTTCTTTATGAGGTGTTTCTCGAATTTGTTTTCACCAAAACTATAAAGCTCAAGAATGGGAGAAGTTATTTCGCCGATATCATTGTTTTTTGACATGGTCGGGCAGTGTTTCTACTAGCTTTTGGCTCGTCAATGGTTTTTCAATAAAACCTTGGACAGAGAGGTATTCTTCTGATTTTTTTCTGTCCTGAAAATCAATGGAACTGGAAAGCATTAAGATGATGTCATCTCTTCCGGTACAATTTTGCTCATATTGATCCAGAAAGTCCCAGCCATTCATGACAGGCATATTGATGTCCAATAAAATTAAAAGCTTTTTATCACGTCCTAAAGAGATGATTTGCTCTAATGCATTTTCTGCCTCTAAAAATTCTTCAACATTAGAACTTAGGTTCATTTTACTGATCAACCTCTTGTTAATGAGGTTGTTAATAGGGTCGTCATCTATTAAAACAATTGAATCAAATGAAAACATCAATCGTACCTTAAAATTTCCAATCTTCTATACCAATTCGTAGTAAGATACAATTATATTTTAAAGAAAAAAAAATATTGAAAGGTCCAAATCGTTATTTTTTCTGGGGATATTGACGGAATAGGTGAGTTCATAAACAAAAAAAGAGAACATGTTACTGTCCTCTTTTTTAATGTACTTGGAAAGGGAAAGACTTACATCATGCCCCCCATTCCTCCACCACCCATTGGAGGTACTGGAGCGCCTTCTTCTTTAACATCTGCTACGACACATTCTGTAGTTAAAAGTAGTGCAGCGATAGATGCAGCATTTTCTAAAGCAAGTCTAGTAACTTTAGTTGGGTCAATTACTCCAGATTCGAACAAGTCTTCGAATTTGTCAGTACGTGCATTGTATCCGAAGTTACCAGTTCCTTCTTTGATTTTGTTGATTACAACTGAACCTTCAGCACCAGCATTGGCCACAATAGATCTCAATGGAGACTCAATAGCTTGTTTGATGATGTTGATACCAGTGTCTTGGTCTTCATTTTCTCCTTTTAGGCCTTCTAGGGCAGAAGAAGCTCTGATCAAAGCAACACCACCACCTACAACAACACCTTCTTGAACGGCTGCTCTTGTTGCATGAAGTGCATCATCAACTCTGTCTTTTTTCTCTTTCATTTCCACTTCAGTAGCAGCACCAATGTAAAGGATAGCTACACCGCCAGAAAGCTTAGCCAATCTTTCTTGAAGCTTCTCTCTGTCGTAATCAGAAGTGGTCTTTTCAATTTGAGATTTGATCTCAGCAATTCTACCTTCGATTGCAGACTTTTCACCGGCACCGTTAACGATAGTAGTGTTGTCTTTATCGATATTTACTTTTTCAGCTGTACCTAGGTACTCAACGGTAGCGTTTTCAAGTTTGTAACCTCTTTCTTCAGAAATAACTGTACCGCCAGTAAGGATAGCGATGTCTTCCAACATGGCTTTTCTTCTGTCACCGAAACCAGGAGCTTTTACAGCTGCTACTTTCAGGGCGCCTCTGATTTTATTTACTACCAAAGTAGCTAGCGCTTCACCGTCAACATCTTCAGCAATGATCAAAAGTGGCTTGCCTGACTGAGCCACTGGCTCCAATACAGGAAGCAATTCCTTCATTGAAGAGATCTTCTTGTCGTAGATCAAGATGTAAGGATTCTCCAATTCAGCTTCCATCTTTTCAGTGTTGGTAGTGAAATAAGGAGAAAGGTAACCTCTGTCAAACTGCATACCTTCTACAGTTCTAACTTCAGTTTCAGTACCTTTAGCTTCTTCAACAGTGATGACCCCATCTTTCCCCACTTTATCCATGGCATCAGCAATCATGTTACCGATTTCCTCGTCATTGTTAGCAGAGATAGTACCTACTTGAGCGATTTCTTTGGAAGTAGAGATTTCTTTAGAAGTAGCTTTCAATTCAGCAACAACAGCCGCTACAGCCTTGTCGATACCTCTTTTAAGGTCCATTGGGTTAGCACCAGCAGCTACGTTTTTGATACCTACGTTAAAGATAGCTTGAGTCAAAACAGTAGCAGTGGTAGTGCCGTCACCAGCATTGTCAGCAGTTTTTGATGCTACTTCTTTTACTAGTTGAGCTCCCATGTTTTCGATTGGCTCTTCTAGTTCAATTTCTTTAGCTACAGACACACCATCTTTAGTGATAGTCGGTGCGCCAAATTTCTTGTCGATGATTACGTTTCGACCTTTTGGGCCTAATGTTACTTTTACTGCTTCTGCAAGAGCGTCAACACCTTTTTTCAGTTTGTCTCTCGCGTCTGTATCGAAAAATAATTCCTTTGCCATTTTTTTGTTACTTTTTAGTTTTTACTTAAAATAAACTACTGGAGTGATTGATTAAAGGATCGCGAAAATATCGGACTCCCTCATAATCAAATAATCAGCACCTTCTACTGAAAGTTCTGTACCGGCGTATTTGCCGTACAATACAGTGTCGCCTACTTGGACAGTAAGTGGTTCATCTTTTTTTCCATTGCCAACAGCTACAACAGTGCCTTTTTGTGGTTTTTCTTTGGCAGTGTCAGGAATGTAAAGTCCAGATGCTGTTTTCTCTTCAGCTGCAGCAGGTTCAACTAGAACTCTGTCTGCAAGAGGTTTGATGTTCACTTTTGACATAATAGTATTGATTTTTTTAGGTTAATTTCTATGATTCCTGATGCCTCTATTACATTTCTTGTGCCAAGTGTAAAATGATAATTATCCATGACAGAAAGTCGTGAAATGGATATTGTTTCTGACATATTATAAGGTGAGATGACTGTTTGCTCTGACAATTTTACTTTTAGGACTTAGTAAGTTTGTCAGCTTTTTATTAAATTCTACTAAAATGGTAAACTATGAAAACATTGTCGGAAAACTGGATTTCAGAAGGTTGGATTGATTTCGAATATAAGAAATACTTGTTGATGGCTTATTTGAAAGAAGTAGATCAGCATTTTGGGGATGTGAAGCTTTATCCGCCTTTGGCTGATTTGATTAAGCATTACCATAAACTTCAAGATTTGGAAAAATCAAAAGGTTCCTTGCGAAGCGCTTTTCCCAAAAGAGTCGTGGGGGTTGATTATAAAAGAATGAAGTTTAACCATGAACAATTGCATGGAGAAGGGGAGTTGATGAAAGAGCTGGACAATATCATTGCTTTTTCCATACCTAAAATCAGATCTTACATTGATCAGGGAAAGGATATTTATGATTTTATAGAAGATAACTTGGTGGTTGAGCCTATTGGTTTGTCACCTATCTATCAGAAGGAGGGCTATGTTTTTATTTCATTTGAAAGATCTTCCGATGTTCATATTTACAGTTATCAGGTGAAGTTGTTTGAGAACAGTTTCGAAAAATTAAGAGGGATAGCTTTTGAGTTTATTTCCAAGGCTACCAAAAGCTTGGCCAATACTTATGAGCAAATAAAACTTGATCTTGTGAAAAATCATCGGCATTTACCTAATCCAGCCACTTGGCGAGTGCACAGTGCTAAGGTTGTTCCCTTGGAAGAGAGCTTGGTGCCAATAAGCAAGAGAATATTGATGAAAATGATTGCATAAAAAAAGCCCGGAATTTCCGGGCTTGATTCGATTATTCTTTTTGAAGAAGCGAGGGTTCCTGTTCGTTTAAGATTGGGCTTGGTTGTCTTTTTGATTGATTGATTAGACTGCTTTCTTCCTCTTTTTCTTTCTGTCTTTTCAGCTCACGGTTTTTGATAACTTCATCACCGGGCTTTCCAAATAGGATTTTAAAAGCCTCATTTTTGCTTTCTGCCTTTTTTAGGTCACTTACAATATCGTACCACTCGTGGAAAACCAATGTGACAGGGTTATAGGTGTTCACTGGTTTCGTAATGCCATAATTTGGCCTTTCGGCTTCCGGCATAAAAGTTCCAAACATCCTGTCCCAAATGATAAAGGTAGATCCATAGTTTTTATCAAGATAATGCTCATCACTGGCATGGTGTACTCTATGATGGGATGGCGTTGTGAAGATGTATTCTATTGGTGCAGGAAGCTTGTTGATGTATTCTGTATGAATCCAAAACTGATACAAAACGGCAATTTGATGACAGATAAAGAAGACAAATGGGTCAAATCCAATCATCACAACAGGGATAAAGAAGATGAACTTAATGTGCTGAGTCCAACTTAGTCTGAATGATACCGAGAAATTGTATTTGTTGGAATTATGATGGGTGACATGAGTGGCCCACCAAAACCGCTGCTCATGAGCAACCCTGTGAGCCCAGTACCTTGCAAAGTCAATGGCAATAAAGCACAAGATAAAGGACCACCAGGAAGGTGCTATTTTCCAAGGAACAATATTCCAAAAGAAAAGAACTGCTGTGAATAGTGCTACCTTGATCACAGCGCTTATTCCCACATTGATCAGGCCAATGGTGGAAGCGGCCAAAAAGTCTTTCCCGTCATAAGAGTCTCTATTTTTATAAATACTTAAACCCCATTCGGCAAATACCAAAGCAAACATAACAGGGGCTGCCCAGAGGATGATGTTGGGCCAATCATTGGCTCCCAAATCCTCAAGACTTTTATAGTTTTCAAACATAAAATAACTTTTAGTGATTAAAATAAAGCTAAAGTAAAAGGTAATGCTAAAAAGCCACTCTACCAAGCGATAAGGGACAAATTAACATTTCTTTAGATTGATTAATTCTATGAAAATAAAAAAGCCCGATCAACGATCAGGCTTATAATTTGTTGTGATTCTTATAGCTTATTGTGCAGTGTCTGCTTCAGATTCTTCTTCTGCTGGAAGTATACTTTGGTCATCACCAAAAGTAGGAGTTATCATTTGCTCCTTGGCACTTTCAATGTTTGGAGAAGTAAATTCATCCGTGGTACCATTGTTACTTTCCAAGAATGCAGAAGTTCCAAGGGAAAGAATCAATATGGCTATCGCAAGTACCCAAGTGGATTTTTCAAGAATATTACCGGTTTTGGTAACTCCCATGATTTGAGAAGCGCTTCCTCCAAATGCCGCGCCAACACCGCCTTTAGAGTTTTGACCCAAGATCACTAGAACCAATAACACGGCCAAAACGATGATGATGCTGATTAATAAAGTAAACATATTTATTGATTTTAATCTTTTAATTCTTTTATTAAGTCCGCAAAATAAGTCTTTTTCTTCGGAAACTTCAAACTTAATTTCTGATAAATTTCAACCGCTTTGTCTTTTTTGCCCTGTTTAACCAGTAATTTGGCATAAGACTCAGATAAAAGGTTGTCATTCAGTTGGGTGCTTTGTACAGATAGGTCCTGGAGTTTGGCGATATCTTCGTTTTCCTTGATAGTGGCCAGCTTGATCTCCTTTTTACTGAAGGCTTTAATGATGTCAATCTGTTCTTTCTTTTTGGCATCCTTAATAACCTTTTTCTCTTTCTTCTTGATGGTCTCTATAAGGTCATCCCCGACCTTTTTTCTTCTAGATGAAGGTCTAGAAGGCTTTTTTGTGGCGGGATTTACTTTCCCCTCATCGGATGGGGACTTTGTGGAAGCAGTCTTTTCTTCAGTATCGGAAGACGGCTTTTCCTCTTGTTTTCTTAGTTTGGTGAGATTTTCTTCCAGTCTCTTTAATACCTCAGCCCTGCTTGTTATTTCTTCAGATACTTCAGCTTGTTTTTCTGCTTGAGGTGTGGCTTGACTTTCCTCTTTTTTAGGCTGTGTTTCAGTATTAAGGCTTGCAGAACCCTTTTCTAAAGTGATGTCTTTTGAGCTAACGAAAGAAATGTCTTCTTCAATTAGATGCTTTAGCCAAGACCTGTCTGGGCTTTGGACTGCAGCCCAATGAAGCAACTCTTTTGATTCTCCATTTGATATTTTTTGCTCATACTTTGCAGCCAATACTTTGGGGACTAAAAAGTAAGGGAATGTTTCATGTAGCTTAATCAAGGCTCTGAAATCTTCCTTGGATAGGGAATTACTGTTTTTGATAAGGCTTAAAAGTTGGGCTGCGTTCACAAGTTTTTGGTTTTGATTCTGTTCCTAATTTAAAGAAAATTACCAATTAGCCACAGTAGAGGTGAAAATATCCTGAATGATGTTTTCAAAGATTATTTCGATCAAATCACTTTCTACCTCTAATGATGACGTTGTCCTAGGGTCATAGTCCTGATAGAAAGAAAAAGTCTTTTTAGTATCCTCTTCTTCGTTGGACAAGTTCATGTAATTGACCTCTACAGCGATCGTTAAACGCATCTGTCCAGCCCTGTCAGGGATATTTGGGTCTGTACTGGTAACTGTTGCCTGTGGAGTGACCGAGTATCTGGTAATGGCTCCCTCAAACTGAAGGTCACCACTTGATTGTACCAACTCTAGCTGGGTGTTTCTTTGGAAATAATCTTTTAATGATTCGGTGAAGTTTTGCCCCATGTTGGCAGGGCCTCCTCCTGAATCATTGAAGAAGTTGGCTACCGAAAATGTTTGGGTAACATTATAATCCAAAGTTGTCCCGGTAAAACTGTACTCTACCTTACAAGCTGTGAGAAAAACTATTGGAAGGCAAAATAAAATGAAAATGAGCTTGCTTTTACTCACTGATATCATACTGTTTGATTTTACGGTACAAAGTCCTTTCCGAAATCCCCAAATCCTGAGCGGCATATTTCCTCTTATTATTATGTTTTCTAAGTGCCTTTACGATCAACTCTTTTTCTTTTTTCTCAATGGAAAGAGAGTTGTCATCTTCCTCATGGAGGATGTCTTCAATGCCTTCATCATCATAGTCTTCCTGCTGAGAAGGGTTTGATGAGCTAGACTCCAATACGATAGGCATGGACGAGGATGGTTTGTTGGAAGGAGTATCTTCAAACGAAACTGAATCATCCATATCTTCGAAAAGAGAGTGGTGCTTCTTGATGATGTTTTGATTCAGCCCGCCGGACTGATAAGAATCCAGGACCAACTTCTTTAAGTCAGTCATGTCTTTCTTCATGTCAAACAACACCTTGTATAAGATTTCTCTTTCTGAAAAATCACTGGAACCTTCTCCTGATTTGCCCATGTTCTGACCAAATGGGGCAGGTAAGTTGGATTCATCAGAAGGCAAATACTTCGCCAATGTGATGGCATTCACCTCTCTATCCTCTTCCAATAACGAGATTTGCTCAGCTAAATTTTTTAACTGACGGATATTTCCTTTAAAAGGGAATTTCAGCAGCAATTCCTTTGCTTCATGGTCGAGTGAAATAGGCTTTACCTTGTACTTTTCCGAAAAGTCTGTGGTGAATTTCCTGAAAAGCAAAATAATGTCATCTCCACGTTCACGAAGCGGTGGAACGTAGATAGGGACAGTGTTAAGTCTATAATAAAGGTCTTCTCTGAATTTCCCTTTTTCAACAGCTTTGATCAAGTTCACGTTGGTGGCAGCGATGACTCTGACATTGGTCTTTTGGACCTTTGAGGAGCCTACCTTGATAAACTCACCGTTTTCCAAAACTCTTAACAGCCTAGCTTGTGTTCCTAATGGCATTTCACCTATTTCATCCAGAAATATGGAACCACCATCCGTCACTTCAAAGTAACCTTTCCTTGCCTCATGGGCACCAGTAAAAGATCCCTTTTCGTGACCAAAAAGCTCTGAATCAATCGTTCCTTCAGGGATTGCACCACAGTTTATAGCGATGAATTTGCCATGCTTCCTCGTGCTAATGGAATGGATGATTTTAGAAAAAGATTCTTTGCCACTACCACTTTCACCGGTAATAAGCACAGTCATATCGGTTGGTGCTGCTTGCATGGCCACTCTTATGGCATGGTTGAGCAAAGAGCTGTTACCGATTATTCCAAATCGTTGCTTTACGGATAGTACTTCAGCGTCGCTTATCATAGACTTTTTAGAGTTTGTTAAAATCAGGAAACCACTTCACCAAAGAGGGTGGCAGCTGTGCAATCCGTGATTTTTACTTGGACATAATCTCCTTTTTGAACATTTCCTTTAGGAATAATCACCACCTTGTTGGCTGAATTTCTTCCCTTGAGCTGATCTTCGGATCTTTTGCTGGTTCCTTCCACAAGGATTTGCTGGATTTGCCCTACGTCCAATTGGTTTCTCTCCAAAGAGTGCTGTGACTGTTTGTTGATGATTTCTTGAAGTCTCCTTTTCTTGGTGTCCAGAGGAATGTCGTCCTCATATTTTTTTGCTGCAAGCGTGCCTGGTCGTTCAGAATAATAGAACATATAAGAGAAGTCATACTTCACGATGTCCATTAAGCTCAATGTCTCTTGGTGTTCTTCTTCGGTTTCAGTACAGAACCCAGCAATCATATCGGAGGAAATGCCACATTCCTGTCCCAGTATTTCTCTTATTTTGGCCACTCTTTCCAAATACCATTCGCGGTCATAAGTTCTGTTCATCATATCCAAAACTCGGCTGTTCCCGCTTTGGACAGGTAAGTGGATGTATTTACAGATGTTGTCATACTTTTTCATAGTGTAAAGTACTTCATCTGTTATGTCCTTAGGGTGAGAGGTGGAGAACCTCACTCTCAATAAGGGACTTACCTTGGCAACCATTTCCAATAGGTTCGCGAAGTTGATTACTTCGCTGACAGCACCTTCTTGCTTGTTTAGTCTGGCTTTATTGTTTTCCTCAGGAGACCATTTGTAGCTGTCTACATTTTGACCTAAAAGTGTGACCTCTCGGTATCCTTGGTCAAACAATGCCTGAGCCTCTCTTACTATAGAATGCGGGTCACGGCTTCTTTCCCTGCCTCTCGTAAAAGGAACCACACAGAAGGAACACATATTATCACATCCGCGCATGATGGAAATAAATGCTGTCAGCCCATTTGAATTTAGCCTTACTGGTGATATGTCCGCATAAGTTTCTTCTCTCGAGAGGAAAGTATTGACGCCTTTGTCTCCTTCTTCTGCTACTTTTACCAAATTGGGTAAGTCACGGTAAGCATCAGGGCCAACGACTACATCAACCAACTTTTCTTCCTCTAGTAATTTGTCTTTTAGCCTTTCTGCCATGCAGCCCAAAACACCTATGGTAAGTTCAGGCTTTTCTCTTTTAATTGTATTAAATTGGGATAATCTCTTTCTAACTGTCAGTTCGGCTTTTTCGCGAATAGAACAGGTGTTCAGGAAAATGACATCTGCCTGTTCAAAATTAGAAGTGGTGTCGAAACCATTCTCTTTCATGATGGAAGCGACAATTTCACTGTCAGAGAAATTCATTTGACAGCCATAACTTTCTATATATAGCTTTTTATGCTTTCCTGTATTCTCCTCTTCTGTGGTTTTAAAATCACATGCCTGCGCCTCTTCAGCAGGAATTATGTCAATATCCTTGATAATATTCTCCATAGCACTCTTTCAATCAATTTGAGATGCGAAATTAATAAAATACCGACAAAATGACAGGCTTCTGTGAATTTATCTTTTCTGTTAATATTATTTTTTGGCTTGCTTTCTGTGGGATGATGGTCAGCAATAAATAATAATGAATGTGAATTTGAGATGATTTTAGAAGTGGAATAGATATAGTTTTTTACTATTGTTTTATAGAAATTATCAATTTTAACTATATGTTTTAAATAAGTATATTCATGTCATAAAACAGATCGAGAACCTAAAAACAAACATCATGTCAGAAGAAAGAAAACACAATAAGCTTTCCACCGCATCCGGAAGGATTTATGTGGAAAATGACAATACGAAGACCGTAGGGCCAAGAGGGCCAATCCTTTTGGAAGATTATATATTGCATGAGAAAATGGCCCATTTCAATAGGGAAAGAATTCCTGAGCGGGTAGTGCACGCAAAAGGGTCAGGAGCATTTGGGACTTTCACGGTGACCAATGATATCAGTAAATACACCAAAGCGAAACTATTTAATAAGGTAGGTAAAAAGACAAAGGTTTTTGCCAGGTTTTCCACAGTAGGAGGGGAGAAAGGTTCTGCTGATACAGAAAGGGATCCTAGAGGGTTTGCGGTTAAATTTTATACTGAGGATGGCAACTGGGACTTGGTTGGAAACAATACGCCAATATTTTTTATCAAAGACCCTAAAAAGTTCAGCGATTTTATCCATACTCAAAAAAGAGATCCATATACAAATATGAAATCACCGACGATGATGTGGGATTTTTGGTCTTTGATGCCTGAATCTTTACATCAGGTCTTGATTTTAATGAGTGATAGGGGAACCCCAAAAGGATTTCGTCACATGAATGGCTATGGTTCACATACCTTTTCTTTAATCAATGAGAAAAATGAGAAAGTTTGGGTAAAGTTTCACTTCAAGACAGCCCAAGGTATCCAAAACTTTACGGATGAGGAAGCTGCAGAAATGAAATCCAAGGACATGGACTATTCTCAGAGAGATTTGTTGGAGGCTATTGAAAACGGAAATTTTCCAAAGTGGAATTTAAAAATTCAAGTAATGAGTTTGGATGAAGCAAGGAGAGTGGACTTTAACCCTTTTGACTTGACAAAAGTGTGGCCCCATGCAGATTTTCCATTAATTGATGTTGGGGAAATGGAGCTTAATAGAAACCCGGATAATTACTTTCAAGATGTGGAACAGGCAGCATTTGCACCTGCCCACATTGTTGATGGTGTGAGCTACAGTCCTGATAAAATGCTTCAGGGAAGAATTCTATCTTATCCTGATGCGCACAGGTACAGACTTGGTGCCAACTATGAACAAATTCCGGTCAACCGCTGCCCCTTTGCTGTCAATAATTATGAGCGAGATGGCTTTATGCGTGTTGATGGAAATCAGGGTTCGAAACCAAACTATTTTCCAAATAGTTTTGATGATATTGAAATAGACAATTCCTACAAAGAACCTTCGGATGATTTAGGAGATCATATTGCAGATTGGTATGATCGAAATAGTAAGGTTGGAGGCAATGATCATTATTCCCAACCAAGGGCACTTTTCAGGGATGTGATGAGTAAGGAAGAACAGGACAATACCATTAAAAATACCATAGGCGCAATGAGTGGTATTTCTGGTCCTAAGAAAGATGAAATCATCAATAGGCAGCTTTGTCATTGGTTCAGAATGGATGAGGAATTTGGAGCACGAGTAGCAGAAGGTTTAGGTGTGAATGTAAATGCTGTGATGGCTGCTATGAACGGAGCACACTAAAATTCTAGAAAATACAAAGCTGAATTGACTAAAAAAGAGAGCAAGTCCTGCTCTCTTTTTTAGTATGGATTAATATATCAGACAAAGAAAAGTGACGTGCAATTTTTTAGCACGAATATTGGGCTTTTAAAATCATTATAGTGAAGACATGAAGGTGATTTCTTTTCAGAATCCTTTTACTTATTATCTTTGATATAGCAATTAATTTTAGCACTTGAATAATCTAAGAAAGATATTTTATAAAATTTTTAAGGTACTGGGGGTGATACTGCTGGTATTGCTGGTTTTGATTATCGGAATTATACTTTTTGTACGAAGCCCATGGGGGCAGGATGTAATTGTTGGAAAAGCAGTGACCTATGTAAAAGACAAAACCCAAACAGAAGTCTCCATAGACAAACTTTATGTAACCTTTTCCGGGAATTTATTTCTCCAAGGACTTTATGTAGAAGACCTGCAAGGAGATACCTTGGTTTATTCTAATCGGTTAGAAACTGGAGTAGAAATTTTACCGCTGATTAAAAATGGGAATATTCATTTGACCAAACTGAATTGGGATGGACTGAAAGCAAATGTGAAAAGGGATGAAAAAACAGAGGCTTTCAACTTTGACTTTTTGATAGCGGCATTTATGTCCAATGACTCGACCTCAACTGTTGCAGAAGACACTGTTCAGGCTCAAGGAGCTTATCCTGAGATCGAGCTAGGGCCGATTAATCTGACGGATTTTGATCTTAGTTATACTGATGGTGTGATGGGGATTGATAGCCGCGTTGATTTGGGGAAATTGTTGCTTAAAATGGAAGAGTTTGATTTGAATGACATGGGATTCTATATAGGTGAATTTGAGTTCAGCAATTCATCTATTTTTTATAAGCAGGATAAACCATTTCCTACTGCAGAGGAAGATTCAACCTTAAATACTCCCATGCCGCTTGTTATCATTGATGATTTCAAAATTGAAAATGTAACAGCCGATTATGAATCAGTTCCTGATGAGATAAGTGCAAAGGTTGATTTAGGAAATTTTACAGTTCAGCTCCCCGAGGCAGATTTGTCCTCACAGAAAATCAACTTAAAAAAAATGGAGTTGACAGATTCGAAGATAGCGATTGTTCTGCCTAAGTCTACGTCAGCCCCGTCCAATACAAAAATAGAAGAAAGTCCAGCCCCTTTTTTTCAGTGGCCTAGCTGGATAATAGATGTTGAGACCATTTCAATGGAGCAGAACGATGTTTCTTATTCTCTAGGTCAAGAACAAGTCTCTGATGGAATATTTAATACCAATGCGATTTCTTTGAATGACCTTAATTTCAAGTTGTCGGGAATTTACCTTAATGAAAAAGGTGCAGGATTGTCCTTGGACAATCTGGCCTTTAGGGAAGGTAGCGGGCTTGACCTCCATAATTTTTCTTTTGACTTTGGTATGGATGATCAGCGATTGAGTTTGGCAGGTTTGGATTTGAAAGCAGCAAAAAGTGCTGTTAGTGGAGATTTGAGTTTGACCTATAATTCAATTGATCAGTTGATCAATTCTCCCGATCAAGCAGGGTTTTCATTGGACCTACCAGTTATAAAAGTCAATGCTAATGATGCTTTACCATTTGCTCCTGACCTGAAGGATAATCCATACTTTGTCTCATTGGCCAAGAATCAAGTTGATGGGGAGTTGGATTTAAATGGAAGCTTGGCCGATTTAAATTTGGAGAAGGCCAATATTTCTTGGGGAAAAGAAACCGTCTTAAATGCAAAAGGAGTTCTTCAAAACATAATGGAACCAGAAAACTTGGGCTTTGATTTGGAAGACATGTTGTTCTTGACTACGAGGAATGACCTTAGCCAGTTTGTCAATGAAGCTGATTATGGAGTGAAATTTCCAGAGAAATTGGAATTAAAGGGGAGCGCTAAAGGTGATTTGGAGGATTTGGTTGCAGAAGTGGGGCTTAAAATGCCTGAGGGAAGCCTGGATTTGGTTGCCAAATTTATGGACAAAGATCAGCTGATGTTTGACACCCAGCTTAGGGGGAACCAATTGAAGTTAGAAGAGTTGTTGCCGGGAATGGGCTTGGGGACCTTGACTTTTGAATTGCACTCTTCTGGCCATGGTAATTCAATAGAAGACCTAAGTGCCCAATTGACTTCAGATTTCAAGCAACTAGAATACAATAGCTATGACTTTTCTGGCTTGAAGCTGGAGGGTGAATTAAACCAAGGTGTGGGAAATGTCAATGTAGCATTTACTGATGAAAACCTAGATATGGATTTGGGCTTGGATCTAGAGTTGGATAGTGTCAATTCGCATTATTCGGCTGACCTGGATTTGAGAGGAGCCAACCTAAGGGCTTTGGGCTTAACAGAAAAGGATATCAGGGCCAGGCTAAAACTGATAGCGGAATTTAAGGGGAATCCTGAGAGTTTTGATGTCAATACCAAGATAGATGAAGGGTTGGTGGTTTATGACGAGCGGTCATACCCGACTGGCCATTTTGATTTGAAGGCAAGTGTGAGACCTGATAGTACCAGTTTAGATATCAGTGGCTTGATGCTCAACGGTTATTTAAGGTCCAATGCATCTCCGGCGCAAATATCAGCTGGAGTTCAAAGACATTTACAAGGCTATTTAAGAGATTCTGTTCAGGTAGATTCATTGCAATTAGACTCAACTTTAACTAATCCTGTAAACTTGGATTTGGATTTAGCCTTTAAGAGAGCCCCCATTTTGGATCAGGTCTTTATGGAAGGTCTTGAAGAGATGGATTCTATCCATGTCAACGTGGACTTTAAAGAAAATGAAGAGCAGCTTAATGCTTCCGTGAATTTACCTTATGTTCAGTATAATGATATTATGTTGGATAGTCTTGTGGTAAATGCAAAAGGTGATGGACGAAAAATGAATTTTTTATTAGGAATAGGCAATTTGGATGCTTCTCCTTTGTCCATGGGAAGGACTGTTTTTGCAGCTAACTTTAATAATAAGTTGTTAGGAATGAAATTTAGGTCTTTTGATGGAGAAGAGCAGCTTTATTCTTTGGATGCAGAGATGAAATATCATGGGGATACGGTCGACCTTCACGTTTTGCCAGATAGTCTGCTGCTAAATAGAAAAATATGGAAAGTGCCAGCCGGTAATCAGGTATTATATGCAAACAAGTTATTGAAGTTCTCTGATTTTTCTTTTTCACGAGATGGGCAGCAACTTACTTTTAGTAATGAGCTCAACTCCAATGTTGAAGATCAGGTAGGGGTCACCTTTAAGGATTTCCAATTGGCCACCATTATGACTTTGTTTAACCCAGATGAATTACTGCTTGGAGGAAGGTTAAATGGAGATTTTATAATTGAAAACCCATTTGGGGCACCGGGGATTGTGGCGGATATGAATATTTTGAACTTAAAAACAATGGGGGCTGAACTTGGAAATTTGGCCCTAAAAGCGAAATCGAGCGATTCCAGGTCTTATGATTTTAACCTTGCCTTAAAGGACAAAGGAATTGATTTGGATTTAGTAGGGGATTATGTAGCTCATGAGAATGGAGCCAACTTGGATTTGAATCTTGATATCAATGAGTTTAAATTATTGGTGCTGGAAGAACTTATGCCGGAGAATTTCAGTGAAGCTGCTGGTGCGCTTAAAGGTAGTTTTAATGTAGCTGGTACTACTAGTGAGCCAAAGTATGAAGGGGAGTTTGCCTTCGAAAATGCTGCGATAAAAGTGAATACCTTAAATTCAAAATTCTCTTTGCCTACTGAACCTTTGCGGGTTGATAATCAGGGTATCTATTTTGATCAAGTAACCTTTAAGGATACAGAGGGGAATAATTTTTCCCTAGACGGAACTGTCAATACCGTTGATCCCACCAATTTGGCATTCGATCTTAAGTTGAATGCCCAGAAATTCCAGCTTTTAAATTCAACCAGAGAAGACAATGACCTGTTTTTTGGGAAAGCTAATGTGAACGCAGATGTGACCATAAGCGGGGATATGAATCTTCCAAAGATCGATGCAAAACTAGCAGTAAATGAAGGGACGGACTTGACCTTTGTGATACCAGAAACACAGCTGGATATTGTGGAGAGAGAAGGGGTGGTGCTGATTGTTGACAGGGATGATCCTAATGATATTTTGACTAAGAGAAGCAGTGAGAGAACCGAGTCTGCCTTTACAGGTATGGAAGTAAAAGCGATTCTGGAAGTGGACCCGAAGGCAATTTTCAATGTCATAGTGGATGAGCGGTCAGGTGATAACTTGATGATTGCCGGTGATGCAGACCTTAACTTAGATATTTTACCTAATGGACAAATGAACCTGTCCGGAATTTATGAATTGGACAAGGGACATTATGAAATGAGCCTTTACAATTTGGTCAGTAGGAAATTTGAAATAGTCAAAGGAAGTACAATTTCTTGGAAAGGAGACCCAATGGATGCAGACTTGGATATTACTGCATCCTATGAAGTGAAGACCTCTGCACAGGATTTGATGGCAACGCAGATTTCTGGGGTAAATAATGATGTAGCTGAGCAATACCAGCAAAGGCTTCCCTTCTTGGTCTATTTGAATGTAGAAGGAGAGTTGTTGAGGCCACAAATATTTTTTCAGCTGGACATGCCGGAAGATGAGCAGGGTGCGCTTGGAGGAAATGTTTATACCAGGGTTCAGCAGATCAATGAAGAGGAAGGAGAGCTCAATAGGCAGGTATTTTCACTGTTGGTTTTACAGAAATTTATGCCTTCAACTGGTAGTGATGGGTCAGGAGGAGGAACAGCTGCCTTGGCAAGGTTAAGTGTGAGTCAGATGCTTTCCAGTCAGTTAAACGCTTTGTCCAGCAATGTCCTTGGCGATTCGGGCTTTGAGTTGGATTTTGACCTGGATAGTTATTCAGGTTACCAGGGAGACAGAACGCAGTTGAATGTGAATGCCAGCAAACGGCTTTTTGATGACCGATTGATTGTTCAAGTAGGGAGCCAAATGGATATCGAAGGTTCGAGTCAAGATACTCAAAATAATGGAGCGGTTTTTGGAAACGTGAACTTGGAATATTTACTAACAGAAACTGGGCGCTACAGGATCAGAGGATTTAGGAAAAATCAATTTGAGAGTATTATTGATGGACAGCTTATAGTTACCGGGATTGCATTTATCTTGAATAGGGAGTTCAATGAGTTTAGAAATTTTTGGAAAAGTGAAGAAAGAATAGAACGAGAAAGGCAAAGTCAAATCAAAGAGAAATCAGGTACCGAAGCTGAAAACGAAGGGGAAAAGTAATATATGAGAGCGAAGATATTTTTGCAATTATTATTTATTGGATTGTTAAGCTCGTGTGGGGTGACTAAGTTTATTCCTGAAGATGAACGGCTATATACAGGAGCGGAGCTTGAGGTAAAGACCAATGATCCCGAGGGCGTAAACAACAAGGCTTTAAAAATCATACATACTCGTTTAGAGGACGTTATTCAGCCTGAGCCAAATGGTAAATTTTTGGGGATGAGAATTGGCTTATGGGCTTATTATAAGGGAAGTAAGGAAAAGCCCGGCTTTATTAATAGATTTTTAAAGAAGAAAATTGGTCAAGAGCCGGTCTATTTCAGTCAGGTGAACCCTTCCAAAACGGAAGAGTTGTTGCTGAACCGTCTGGAAAACAATGGTTTTTTCTATGCGTTGTCCAGCTCTGAGTCTACGGGGAAAGGAAAATTTGCAGGAGTGGAGTATACAGTGGAGGTGAGCCGTCCATATCGATTGGAAAAGTATCAATTGGAAGGAGACTCTCTGACCATCCAAAAAGAAATCGCTAAGATCATTGAAGAGACTGAGCTTAAACCTGGAGTAAGGTTTGAATTGGAGGCCTTTAAATCCGAAAGGTTGAGGCTGAACGATGAATTGAAGAAAAGAGGGTTCTATAATTTCAATGCTGATTATTTGATTTTTGAGGCCGATACCAATAATTATGATGAGCGAAAGTTTGATCTCTTTTTAAGACTGAAACAAGATGTTGCTCAAAAATCCATAGTCCCTTATGAGGTAAAAGACATCAGGGTGTACCCAAATTATTCTGTGGATGAAGAGAAGGGCAATCAAGATACCACTACTATCAAAGACATTGACTTTATTCAGGATGAATTGGCGTTCCGACCTGAGTTGCTGGAGAAGTATATATTGATTAAAGAGGAGGAGGCTTATAGCTCAGAGTTGTCTAGGTTAACGACAAATCGATTGTCTTCGATTGGGAATTACAGGTATGTAAACTTACGTTATGTCGAAAAAGACTCGATAGGAACAGAGGAACCATGGGGGCTGGATGCCAATATTTATTTGTCCCCATTGAAGAAAAGGTCTCTGAGAGCGGAGCTGCAAGGTTTGTCCAAGTCTAATAACTTTATTGGTCCTGCGGTTTTGTTGACCTATCGAAACAGGAATATTTTTAAGGGAGGGGAGACTTTCAATATTTCTGCTCAGTTCGGTTATGAAACCCAAATAGCAGGAGGAGATAGGACAGGGTTAAGCACTTATGATATTGGTCTAAAGAGTGACTTGATTTTTCCTAGAGTAATCTTTCCGGTAAATATTGAAGAACGTTTTAGTTATTCTGTTCCAAAGACCAAAATCAGTTTAGGGGGAGAATCGCTCAATAGGATAGGGCTTTATCGCTCCAACTCGGCAACTATAAGCTATGGGTATTACTGGAATGCCAATAGGTTTGTATATCATGAAATTAATCCTATCAGCTTGAGTGTGGTGAGTCTTTCTGATACATCACCTGAATTTGAGGAGATATTGGACGATAATCCATTTTTAAGGAGAAGTTTTGAGCAGCAGTTTATTGCAGGATTGAATTACACTTTTAATTATAATCAGCTAGGGGAACAGTTTCGAAAGCACAAGATATTTGCCGGAACTACTGTGGATGTGGCTGGGAACCTTCTGAATCTGATGGATAACACTTTCGGAAAAGGCGAATCAGGAAAAGTGTTTGGGATGGAATATGCACAATATGCACGTGGAGACTTGGATTTCCGGTATCACATCAAACTAGGAGAGGAGAATGTTTTGGCTACTCGTGTTTTTGGAGGAATAGGTATTCCTTTTGGAAACTCTGTGTCGTTACCTTATGTGAAACAGTATTCTGCAGGTGGCCCTAACAGTGTAAGGGCTTTTAGGATTCGATCCTTGGGCCCAGGTACCTATCAGCCTGATTCCATCAATAACCAATCTTATTTTGATCAAACAGGGGACATAAGAATTGAAGGTAATATAGAATATCGGTTTCCAATAGTTTCGTATTTGAAAGGTGCGTTATTTATGGATGCAGGAAATGTTTGGTTAATGAATGATAATGAGGCATTGCCCGGTGGGAAGTTTACAAGCTCTTGGTTGCGGGAACTTGGAGTGGGAGCTGGGTTTGGCCTAAGGGTAGACATAGAGTTTTTTGTAATCAGATTTGATTTTGCAGCCCCGATTAGAAAACCATTTTTACCAGAAGGAGAAAGGTGGCTGAAAGAATTTAAAGTGTTTGACAGGGATTGGAGAAGGGAAAATCTGATTTTTAACTTTGCCATTGGCTATCCATTCTAGAAAGGGAGAAAGAATGGTAAGTTTTAAAAAAAAAACCGGAAGTTTAAACTTCCGGTTTTTAGTCAAATATTGAAATCAAGTAGATAGTATTTTTGCTACTCTGAAGTCTTCTTCATCCACTTCTTTGTCATCTACAATGGCCCGTTTGATGGGAGTGTAGACAACTTTATTGTTAATGACACCTGCCATGACATCATATTTGCCTTGCATAAGGCCTTCAACAGCCGCTACTCCCAACTTACTGGCCAGCACACGGTCATAAGAAGTTGGTGACCCACCTCTTTGTAAGTGCCCTAAAATTGTTACTTTAATATCATAAGTAGGGAGATGTTTGCTTACTTTTTTTGAGAGCTCCAAAGCACCACCACTTTTTCCTCCTTCGGCCACGATCACCACGTTCGCTTGTTTGTTTGCTTTGGCTCTGGTGTTCAGCTTGTCTATCAATGCCTCTACTGGCATTTTCTTTTCAGGAATTAATGTGGCCGCAGCAGCACTGCCTATGCCGGCATTGATGGCAATAAAGCCAGAGTCACGTCCCATCACTTCCACAAAGAAAAGTCTGTCGTGCGAAGTGGCAGTGTCACGGATTTTATCTATTGCTTCAATGGCCGTGTTACAGGCTGTGTCAAATCCAATCGTATTATCAGTTCCCGAGAGATCATTGTCAATGGTTCCCGGTAAGCCAATGGAAGGAATTCCGAATTCTTTATAGAAAAGATGCGCTCCCGTAAGGGATCCATCACCTCCGATTACTACCAAAGCGTCGATGCCATGTTTTTGAAGGTTTTCATAAGCTTTTTTCCTGCCTTCAGGAGTACGAAACTCGGCACTTCTGGCTGATTTCAGGAAAGTACCTCCTCTCTCCAATACATAAGCTATATCAGAACTCTCCATTTTTTTGATGTCATCCTGGATCATCCCCTCATATCCCCTGTAGATACCATATACCTCCAAGTTATAATAAAAGGCACAGCGAACCACAGCACGAATGGCAGCATTCATTCCAGGAGCATCTCCTCCTGATGTCAAAACACCAATTTTTGTAATTGATTTACTTTCCATTTTATTGAGCTGTAGTTAATTGTTTGAACATCAATTCCGCTGAAGCCAAATTGGTTGCCAAAGGAATATTATGTACATCACAAATCCTCATTAGCATCTGCACATCCGGTTCATGGGGATGTTTGTCCAATGGATCCCTAAAGAATACTACAAGGTCAAGCTCTTTTTGAGCAGCCATAGCGGCAATCTGAGCATCTCCGCCATAAGGACCGGACATCAGTTTTTCTACATTAAAACCAGCCCTTTCAATGTGGGAACCTGTTGTGCCAGTAGCAAAAAGTTGAATGTCTGAGCCTAGTAATCGGTCTTTGAAGCCGCTGAGAAAGTGAACCATGTCGGCTTTCTTTCCATCGTGGGCGATTAAGGCAATTCTCATTGTTTTTGGTTTAATAGGTTGAAGGCTTAAAGTTATAAAAAATTAAAGATTATGTTCAAGATTTAAGGTTTAAGATGATAAATATAGTTGATCCTTGAATAAGGGAATTGTGGCCTTAATCTCATGTGTTTTTCCTTAATAAGGGTCTACGTCCACAATGAATCTGACAGACTTAAAGTCTTTTTGACTTTTAAGTTCTTCCAGAACCATGGCTAATTCATGTTTGAAAAGGGCAGGGGCATTATTGGACTTATCCAACTTGATTAGAATGTCAAAAAGGTACTGATTCTTTATTTTTCCTATCAAAGCTTTTTCAGGGCCAAGAATGATTTTCTTGACAGGGATGTCCTTTAAGAGGTTACTAAGGTGTTTCGCTGCCCTTTCGGCTATTTTGATTTCCTTATGCTTGGTGGTGATTTTTAGGGTTTTAACAAATGGTGGATAGAAGAACCTTTGCCGTTCACTCATTTCATTGATATAGAAATGCTCGTAGTTTCCTTGGATAATTTGGTGGAAAATATCATTGTCTGGTTTTCTGGTTTGGATCACAACACTACCATGTCGGTTTCTCCTTCCTGCCCGGCCTGCAACTTGTGTGATTTGTTGAAAAGCTCGCTCGCCAGCTCTAAAATCGGGAAAGTAAAGGATTCGATCTGCATCCACAATACCAACTACCGTAACCCTATCAAAGTCCAGTCCTTTCGTTATCATTTGAGTTCCTACCAAAATATCCAAGTTGCCTGCACTAAAATCTTCTAGAATTTTTTGATAAGCATATTTGCTTCTGGTGGTATCCAAGTCCATCCTACCAATTCTTGCTTCAGGAAACAGCAAGGACAAGCTTTCGGCGATACGCTCGGTGCCCATACCAACAGTGGTCAGTTCATGGCTTCCACAGGCAGGACAAGCCCTAGGGACTTTTTCTTTAAATCCACAATAGTGACAACGCATTTCCTCACTGTATTGATGGTAGGTCAGGCTGACATCGCAATGTTCACATTCAGGAATCCAGCCACACTCCTCACAGGACATGTAGGGCGCATAGCCTCTGCGGTTTTGGAATATCAGGACTTGCTCTTGTTGGTTGAGTGCTTCTTGAATTTTTTCCCGCATCAATCTGGTGAAATCAAGCTTTAAAAGATTTTTCTTTTTGTCAACCAAGATGTCCGACAGGTGATATTCCGGTAATTGCGCTTCACCAAACCTTTTGTTCAAATGGATATAGCCATACTTTTCCATCCTAGCGTTATAGAACGACTCAAATGATGGGGTAGCACTTCCCAAAAGTGTTTTGGACTGGTGAAGCCAAGAAAGCATTATGGCTGCATCACGGGCCTGAAATCTAGGAGCTGGATCAAATTGTTTATAGGAGGCCTCATGTTCCTCATCTACGATCACCATGCCCAAACTATCAAAAGGCAGGAAGATAGAAGACCTGACGCCAACCACAAAAGAAAATCGGCCACTCAAAACACCTTGCCAAACTTCTACTCGTTCATTATCGGAATATTTCGAGTGAAAGATTCCCATCTGACTTCTAAAAACTTTTTGAAGCCTACTGACGATCTGTGTGGTCAAGGCAATTTCGGGAAGTAGTAAAAGGACTTGGGAACCACTTTCCAATACTTCCTGAATTAGCTTAATGTATATTTCAGTCTTTCCACTTCCGGTAATCCCGTGTAGCAAAACTGTTTGTTTCTGCTCAAATTCAGTTTTAATGTTTTGTAGCCCTTCTTCTTGAAAGTCTGCCAATTCAATAGGTTGGTCGTCTCCTGCAAGTTGATCAAATCTACTGATAATTACCTTGAACTCTTCTAGTACCTTGTTTTTGATCAATGTCTTCAGTGAGCTTAAAGATAAACCTGCATCGGTGATCGTTTTCTTGTCCAGTCCATTTTCATTCTTTTCGGGGAATTTATACACAGGGACTTCTTGCAAATACTTAAGAAGGATTTCCTCTTGCTTGGGCTTTTTACTGATTTGTTCAAATAGTTTTTCCAATTCTTCTTTTGAAGAAGTATAAGGCTCGGTTAGCTTAATCCTTGATTCGATTTTAGGACTATATTTTTCCTTGACCTGTTCATAAACTAGGACCGCTTCTTTTAGTACTAGGCTTTTGATGATGGCATAAGAAGATTTGATCCCAAGCAGTTTACCACAATCCTCATAGGAAAGTTCATCTTTGCTTTCAAGCGCATCCAAGATCACTTGCTCCCGGTCATCAATAGGAAATTCACTTGATAAAGGATCGAATTTAGGGTTGAGTTGGATCTTACTTTCGCTGCTAAGTTTTAAACCTGTAGGTAAAGCGGCGTTCATGACCTCACCGATGTGACAACAGTAATATTCAGCCATCCAAAACCAAAACTTGATTTGCAAAGGGTTGACTACTGGATGATCATCCAAAAGCTCTAATATTGGTTTGGCCTCATATTCTTTGGGAGGTTTTTTATGGACCTTCCCAATGATTCCTGTGAGTACTTTTTTCTTCCCAAACTGAACAATTACCCGGTACCCAATCCCTACGCTACTTTCCAAAGATCGTGGAACGCGATAAGTGAACATTTTAGGAATGGGTACGGGAAGGATTACATCAGCAAAGCTAGGGGGCATCTTTGCGTCATCATAAACGGGATTGTCTCCAAATAGGCTTTCCAAAGAGTCTTATGCTAGTTTTGGGAATTGTTTGATGGCTGCCTCTGCCGTACTTACTGGCTGTTGGCATGCTTTGTTAAAGCAGACGTAAATTAAAGCATTTCCTTTGGGATCTGCCACCTTATGTTCCAAAAGAGGGAGGCCGGAATCCGTAGTTTCACTGACTGCCATGACTTTGTGTCCCGAATAATTTTGTTGGAGTTGAAGGGCTAGTTCTTTAGCTCCTTTTCCTACAATGGCAATTTCAGGAGTAGGAACAAGCTTTGAAAGATATACACTTGCCCAATTGGTTAAGAAGCCTGGCTCCTTGATTAAAGTGGTGCGGATCAGGCCTAATAGCTGATCGGAAAGTTTGCTGTACGGCTCATGATAAAAATATAGGCTCAGAAAATGAAGATTGCTGGCCATCATGGAATTGGATGAAGGAATTACATTGTCAAATATCTCTTTTTTATTCGCAATTAACTCTTCTGAATCTGGGTTGTTGAAATAGAATAAACCTTCTTCATGATCAAGAAAATGTTCAAGAGTAAAGTCAGTCAAAGCTCTAGCTTTAAGGATCCATTTTTCATCAAAAGTTAGCTGATATAAATGAATGAAACCCTGTATCACCGCAGCATAATCCTCGAGGAAAGCTGGAGTGTAGGCAGTCCCGTTCTTGTAAGAACGGTAAAGTTGGTTTTCCCTAAGCATTTTGTCCAGAAGAAATTCTCCATTCTGGAGAGCCATGCTTTTGGCTTCATCGGAGTTGGTGGCCCAGTAAGCTTGAACTAAGCCTGAAATGACTAGCCCATTCCATCCAGAAAGGATTTTGTCGTCCAACCCTGGCCTGATCCTCATATTTCGGAGTGAAAGAAGTCTTTGTTTGGTGAAAGTAACTTTTTCTATGAGTTCTTTCGTGGTCAACCCGAATTTTGAGGCGACTTCTTCATAGGAAGAAGTTTGAAAGAGGATGTTTACGCCATTTTCCCAATTGCCGTTTTTACTTGTATTGTATAGTTCATAAAACCATTCTTCTCCTTCCTCCAGCAGAGCCTCCAATTCATCAAAGGTCCAGGTGTAGAACTTACCTTCTTCACCTTCACTGTCCGCGTCCAAAGCCGCAAAAAATCCACCGTCTTTTTCGAGCATTTCAGATTTCAGCCAATGAATTGTTTCTACTATCTTTTCCTTGAAAAGAGGGGCTTTACTGTTTTGGTAAGCTTTTGAATAAAGACTCAGAAGTTGGCCATTATCATAAAGCATTTTTTCGAAATGGGGAGCAAACCATTCGCCATCCACAGAATATCTTGAAAAACCTCCGGCCAGATGGTCATATATTCCTCCCATGCCTATCTTTTTTAGGGTAAAGACTACTTTCTCTTTCAGTGAAAGATTGGATTTTAGTTGTGCATAATCCAACAAGAAGTTCCAGATCGATGGCATAGGAAACTTGGGTACTCTCTTCATCCCTCCCCACTGATCATCCATTTGACTTTCAATTTTATCAGAGATCAGGACCAACTCATTTGGGGATAGTTCATTATCACTAGAGGATAAATTATACTTGTCTTTTTCTTTCTGTTTTAAGCTATTGCCAAAACCTTCAGCGCTTTTGGAAAGGTCATCAAAATGCTTGTCATAAGCCTCCGCAATGTTTTGGAGCAAGCCTTTCCAATTGGTGTTAGGGAAATAAGTTCCGCCATAAAATGGCTTTTGATTGGGCATCAGAAATACATTGAGTGGCCAGCCACCTTGAAGTCCCATCGCCTGTACCGCATCCATGTAGATATTATCCAAGTCTGGCCGCTCTTCCCTATCTATTTTAATTGAAATAAAATGCTCATTCATGATGGCAGCTGTTGCTTCATCCTCAAAACTTTCATGTTCCATGACATGACACCAATGGCAAGCAGAATAACCTATGGATACTAAAATTGGTTTGTTTTCTGCCTTGGCTTTTGCTAAAGCTTCAGGTCCCCAAGGGTACCAATTGACAGGATTGTATGCATGTTGTAATAAATAGGGGCTTTGGCTTTTTATAAGTTGATTGGCCTGTTTGGTCATGGGGGACATTTGGTTTATGAAAGAATTTGCGATTTTACGAAATTGACTTCACTAGTAAAATCAATCTTAGGTGTCATTTGTTCCATTTTTTGAAGCAGCTTTTTCAAAAAGGCTTGATGGCTTTCTCCAGATGGGTTAAAAGGTTTATGAGATAGTGATCTGATAATTTCTTCTATCTTCAAAATTGTTTTTTGAGTGTCATTAGTCAGAAAGCTTTTAGAAAACTTCTCCCAAATATATTGCTCAGCTTGGGGACTGGGATGAATCATGTCTTCCTTGTAAAAGCGGTAATCCCTGAGTTCATCCAACATGATCTCATAACTGGGGAAGTAGCTGACATTTTTAAAGGAAGTTTCAAGTTCATGACAGAAAACCCGTAAAAGGGATTTACTGTATTGGTTTTCAGGGATTCCATCCTTGATATGTCTCACTGGACTTACCGTTAAAATAATATTTAAATTAGGATTGATAGTAATCAAAGGTGCGTACAATGCCTCAAAAGCGGACCTCATCTCCGGTATATCCAATGATCTCTTTTTGAATAGTTTAGCAGGTTGCTTATGGCAGTTAGCCACTGTTTGGTTCAACTGTAAGTGGTCATAGACATGGGTTGTGCCTAGGGTGATGGTTAAATGGGAAGCATGAGAGAGTGCCAAAGCTGTCTTTTCGATGGATTTTCGAATTTTATTCATCAAGCCAGTTTTAGAAGAAGCTGAAATTTCGGAATGACAGCCATAATGCAAATGCCTCCCCTGAAAATCAATAACCATTTCGTGAGGTAGATTTTGACCTGCAATGGAGTTTTGCAGTAAGGTAAATAGAGACAAAGGATTGAATATGGTGCCGAAGGGATTGTTCAATACTTCAAATTTTCTTTCCAAAAGTTTATTGCCTATGACAGTTGAAAAGCAAGAGCCAACGGTGACAATTGTCTTGTCATAGTTAATAGGAGTGTGGTAGGTTGGGATATCAAAATTGGTCCGTAATTGCATGAAGCTAAATTAATAAAATTGAAGCAATGATCAGTTTTAGAAGTATTAGGGAGTTATAATTTATTTAAGTGTTAATAAAGTGTATTGTTTATTATTAATATGTGAAAATTACTAATGATATGTTGAGGTTTTGGTTTGATTAGTCTATTTTTATTGACTTACAGACAGTTAGAAGTTTTAATAACCATTCATGCTATGAAACCATTTACTTTAGAGAAAACAGTAGAAGCTACTGTAGAGAAACTACAGAAATTAAAAATTGAGAATCAATTAGTGTCAGAATTGGAGTGGTGTTTAGGAAGCTACCGTTTTGACAGTAATCCTGTTGGATTGATTGAAAAAAGTTTTTTGGCCTTAGGAGCTTTGAAGGCTGAGAAAGAAAAAAACAGTAGGGCAGTTTCCAAGAAACTTTTGGAAGACTTGGAGAAGGTTGCTGCTGCGTAATTTTTTACTTTTTGTGCAAAAAAATAAGGCTATCCAATTAATGGATAGCCTTAAACTATGTTCACTTGTAATAAGCTGAGATTATTCAGCTACTACTACAAATTTAACTTCAGTTTTAACTTCTCTGTGAAGGTCAACTTCTGCTTGGTATTCACCTGCTCCAGTTACTGGAGTGCTGATAGCGATTTTCTTTCTATCAACCTCAACACCTTTAGCTGCAAGAGCGTCAGAAATCTGAAGGGTAGTAACTTTACCGAAGATTTTACCTGAATCACCGATTTTAGCTTTGATCTCTAGGGAAATTCCTTCGATTTTAGCCGCTAGTTCCTCAGCTTCAGTTTTGATTTTTTCAGCTTTGTGAGCTGCTTGCTTGATATTTTCTTCAAGAATTCTCTTGTTGGAAGCTGTGGCCAATACAGCAAAACCCTGAGGGATAAGGTAATTTCTTCCATATCCAGGTTTTACAGCAACTAAGTCGTTTTTATAGCCAAGTCCTTTTATGTCTGTTTTTAAGATAACGTCCATTGTAGTTGTCTAATTTAATATATTTGAATAGAACAGGGCCGGATTATTTCAGTCCGTCAGTTACATAAGGTAACAAGGCCAAATGTCTTGCTTTTTTGATGGCGTTAGCCACTTTTCTCTGGTATTTCGCAGAGTTTCCAGTAAGTCTTCTTGGAAGGATTTTACCTTGCTCATTCACAAACTTCAATAAGAAGTTAGGATCTTTATAGTCGATGTACTTGATGCCTAATTTTCTGAATCGGCAGTACTTCTTCTTATTCTGCTCTCTGTTGATTGGTTCGTTCTTAAGTGTCATTTTGCAGCCTCCTCTTTTACTTCAGATTTTTTGTTGAATTCTCCTTTTCTTCTTCTCTCTGCATAAGCAATTGCATGCTTGTCAAGAGCAGTAGTCAAGAAACGCATCACTTTCTCGTCTCTTCTCATTTCAAGCTCGAACTTCTTGATCAAAGTAGGCTCGCTCTTGAATTCTACTAGAACGTAAAAACCAGTGCTTTTCTTCTCGATTGGGTAAGCTAGCTTCTTAAGACCCCAGTTTTCAACATTGATAATGTCTGCTCCCTCTTCTTTTAACAAGTTTACAAACTTGTCTACGGTATCCTTCATCTGAACATCAGACAAAACGGGAGTTAAAATGAATACCGTTTCATAATTTTTCTGGAACATTTGATAATTGTTTAGCTATAATTATTTAAACAGACCGCAAAATTAAGGGTTTATTTCAATTAATCAAAAAAGGCCGTCCTTTTTTAAAGACAAGGAGTCAGGATAGTAGGGGCTTATGGATAGACCAAAACGCTAAAAGCAAAACACCCATGGATAAAGATATCCACAGGTGTTTGATTGAATCCAATATGTCAAACTCAAAAAATCAGTTATTTTATTTCAAATGATTTATTGCCTATGTTAAACCCTTCAGAATAGATTTTTACCTCGTATACACCTTCTGGGTATTCAGTTTCTTTTTGATATAAATAGATCAAACGCTTTTTAGTGTTGTCAAAGAGGATATCCTGTTTAGCGGTATAAAACTCCTCTCTTCCATCAATGGAAAAGGTGCCCGACCCTTTTGCGATGTCAAAGATGACTTGATTGTTGGGAGCAACTACCTGAACATAAATATCCTTAGTGCCTGGTTCTGCTACCTTGTTTTCAGATATGTCAAATGAGATTTTCAGTTTTTCCAATTGTCTGTTTCTAAAGGATCCTTCCCTTTCACGTCCTTTATTGTTAACCGCTGCTACTACAATATTTTCCGCATGAAGCTTCTGGGCAATGTTTACCTTTTCCTCCAATTCTTCTTGCTTCAGGTTGAGCTGCACAATAGAATCTTCAATTTCGGCTTTCGAAGTTTTTAGGTCTTGGTTTTCGGTAAATAGTTGCTCATTGACTTGTTTAAGCCTGGTGATCTCCTGATCCTTTTCTGTCAATACACCGGAGAAGCTATCTATTTTTTTGTTTAGAGCGGAAATCTCTGCCGCACTGCGGTTTCTTTCTGTGTTTCTTTCTTGGAGTAGTTGTTCCTTAAGGACCACAAGGGAGTCAACATTTCCGCCCAGCTTTTTGATTTCATTGATCCGTAGGTCTAGTTGATAAGCCATTGAATCAATTCTCAAATTAAGGTTGTTATTTTCCTCTGAAAGAATAAGGATTTCTTCTGTTTTTTGGGTTTTGTCGACACTGTCAAGATACAGTTTGACACCACTGAAAATGACAAGCAAAATCAGTACAATGATCAAAATGTTTTTCCCTTTTTCGTTTCGGGAAGATTTCTCTTCAGGTATATTAGTACTCATAGTGATTGAATATTAGAACAAAATTCAAATAATAATTTTAATATATGTCTCAGGCATTAGATGAAAACTATTGGACTTCCAGGTATCTCGACCAAAACACAGGTTGGGATGTAGGAGAAGCAACTATTCCCCTAAAGCAATATTTAGACCAAATTGTAAACCATGGATTGGAGATACTCGTTCCGGGTGCAGGAAATGCCCATGAGGCTGTGTATGCGCATAAAAAAGGGTTTAAGAATGTTCATATTTTAGATTTTGCAGAACCTCCTTTAAAGCAGTTTAGGGAACGCTTTCCTGAATTTCCCAAAGAGCACATTCACCATGAAAATTTCTTTGGGCATCAAGGTCAGTATGATCTGATATTGGAACAAACTTTCTTTTGTGCCTTGAAACCTAATTTACGAAATGATTACGTCAAAAAAATGACTGAACTGCTTAAACCTAGTGGGAGACTGGTTGGAGTGCTGTTTGATGTTGAATTTGAAAAGGATGGGCCGCCATTTGGAGGAGCTAAGAAAGACTACCTGGAAGTGTTTGGCCAAGAGTTGGAAATTGTGACAATGGAAAGGTGCTATAATTCTATTCCTCCTAGAGCTGGGAATGAATTGTTTTTCAAAGCAAGAAGGAAGAGTTTAGTTTAATAGTGGAGTATATAATGGTTTTTCTTTAGGCCTTTTTTGAAAAACAGGACACCACATTCATAAAAGTCCATGCTCATAGTGACTGAAGGGGAGTCTTTGATGGTTTGCCAAGCTTGTTCCATTCCCTTGGAGCGATGAATGTCTCCAATAGCGACTATACTATCTTCATTTAAGAAGGGAGTTATCTGTTCCCAAAATGTCAAGGTAGGCTCGTAAGCATGATGGGCATCAATCAACACAAAGTCTAATTTGTTTGGCCGCTTCAGAAATTCTGGCAACGTAATTTCGATTTGGCCAATTAGCAAAGAGACATTGGAGAAATTAGAAAAAGTGTTTTGGGCAACTTTTGCCAATTCTTCTGCCCCTTCAAAAGTATAGAGCTTCCCCTTAGTTGTCTTGGCCAAATAGCAGGTGTTAATTCCTACACAAGTGCCTAACTCAATTACTGTTTGTGCTGGCGTTAAGGAGCAAAAGTATTGATAGAGTTTTGAGAATTTGGATGAACTGGTGCTGTGTCGGGTTATACCTGAAATTCTTCTGATGGGCTCTTTTAAATGTATGGAGCCAGCCCCGAAATCCTGAATGGTTATTTTTTTGTGGTTTTGAAGTAGTTGTTTTCTTAGGGCTTTTAATTCCGTATCATCATTTGTTTTAAGGTTTTTTTTTAACCCTTCGTATACTTTAAAGGAAAACGGTGATTGCAAAGAATGTCTATCCTCCTTCCTGAGAAAGTACTTCAGGTATGCCAATAGTGGGTAAATCTTTTCTAACAAAATGTTAATTATGGAAGATGTCTGAAATGAGTTGGAATTCCGGTATTTGTACTTCAATGATGGTTCCATCTTGGATGCGCTCCATAAAGTATTGCCCATTCATTTTTCCTAGGCCAGAGCTAAGGTTACAGCCTGAAACATATTGATGGGACTTTCCTGGTTCGAGTATGGGTTGTTGCCCTACGACTCCATCTCCTTCGACAAGCTTGATGCTTTGTCCTGCATCATATACTTCCCATTTTCTTTTTAGAAGTTGGACCGTGTGGGAGCTATTGTTTTCGATGGTGACTTTGTAGGTGAATACATAGTGGTGCTGGTGCGGACTACTGTATTCCGCCTGATATGTAGCCTCTACGCTTACCTTTATTCCTTGGGTGATTGCAGTAACCATTAAAAACTTTGTCTAACAGGATTTTTGTTCGAAATTAAGGGTTTATTATGAATTCTCAAGAGAAATAAATTAAATGAACGTTAAAATAAACGGAGGCTGGAAGGAAAAACTAGCTGATGAGTTTGATAAGCCCTATTTTGAGTCACTGGTGAATTTTGTAAAAAGTGAATATCAAAACAAGCATATTTACCCTAAAGGAAGCGATATTTTCAATGCTTTTGAGCAGTGTCCATTTGATCAGGTAAAAGTGGTGGTTTTAGGGCAAGACCCTTATCATGGGCCTGGACAAGCTCATGGCCTGTCCTTTTCGGTGCAGGAAGGCATTCCGTTTCCTCCTTCGCTGATGAATATCTTTAAGGAGCTTAAGAGTGATTTAAATGTTCCAGTTCCTGCCCATGGTAATTTGGAGCGCTGGGCAAAGCAAGGGGTATTGCTTTTGAATGCTACACTGACGGTGGAGGCCCACAAAGCAGGTTCTCACCAAAAAAGAGGATGGGAAGAATTTACGGATGCGGTGATCCGAAAACTAGCAGAAGAAAAGGAAGGTTTGGTGTTTATGTTGTGGGGAGCTTATGCCAAGAAAAAAGCTGCATTTATATCTGATGCGAAACATTTGAAGTTATATGCGCCTCATCCGAGCCCCCTTTCAGCCCACAGGGGGTTTTTGGGTTGTGGACATTTCAGTAAAACTAATGCTTATTTGAAGGAAAAAGGATTGCAGGAAATTCAATGGTAATGAAAAAGGGACTCAAAATTTTGAGTCCCTTTTTCGTATGTGTTTTCTGATTAATGAATTCCTTTAAAGAACCTATTCCAGCGGATACTACTGAACATGCTTTTATGCTTGTCAAGAGAAAGCCATAAGAACCATGCTTTTCCGACGATATGGTCTTCAGGTACAAAACCCCAAAATCTGGAATCCAAGGAGTCGTGTCTATTGTCTCCCATCATGAAGTAATAATTTTGCTTGAAGGTATAGGTTTCCTGCTTTTCGCCATTGATGAAAATCTCATTTCCTTCAATACGAAGATCATCAATCCCTTCATAATGTTTGATGGTAAAAGCATATCTTCTTACATTATCTTCAGTGAGGTCAATGGTCCAGCCCTCTGCAGGCACGGTCAACGGTCCAAAATTATCCCTGTTCCAGCCATAAAAAGCACCATCAGGATGAATGTCTGGATCTCCATTGCCTTTTTCATAAGTCCTGATTTTCACCTCTTTGATCACAGGGGATTTTGCCAAGCGCTCAGCCGATTGAGGAGTGGTGAACACCACGTACATGCCATTGTAGGGGTGAAAGGAATCTTGGTTGATGTCATACTCAGCAAAGAAGTCTGCGTTGAGCATTCTGTTTGGGATGACATCATAAGAAAACTGCATTTCTTCAGGGTTCTCTGCCGTTTCCCCATTGACAATTAACTGAGTGTCTACTATTTCAATTACATCACCAGATATACCTACAGCTCTTTTAATGTAATTGGTCTTTAGGTCAACGGGATGCTCAAATTCATCTGGGTAATTGAAGACTACCACGTCATTTCTTTTTACAGAAGTGAAGCCAGGAAGCCTGTAATAAGGAAGTTGGATAGCATCCGAATAGGATGGGATCTCTGTTCCCCAGATTTTTTGATGTGTAAGCGGGACCTGAAGAAGCGTTTGTGGCGTCCTGGTTCCGTAATGCATTTTACTTACAAATAAGAAATCCCCAACCAGAAGAGAGCGCTCCATTGAGGCCGTTGGAATGGTGAATGGTTCTAAAAATAACCAACGGATTAAGCTGGCGGCTATGACCGCGAAAACCAAGGCGTCCATCCATTCTCTAACGGGGCCTTTTTTCTTTTTTTCTGAACTCATGTTTTTTGACAATGATTAATTAAAAGCTAAGGAAGTCATCCATCGACAAGACCCCTTTCTTATCCTTGATCCATTCGGCTACTAAAACTGCGCCAAGTGCAAAACCCTTCCTGCTGTGGGCAGTATGTTTGATCTCAATATCATCGATTTCTGAATGATATGTGACAATATGAGTGCCGGGAGCCGGGTCAATTCTTTTTGCTGTAATGGGTAAGGAGTGTTCATTTCCGTCCGTATCTGTGTCCAGATTCCAACGTTTTACTCGGTTTACCCGATCGATAATATCTTCTGCTAAGGTGATGGCTGTACCGCTGGGAGCATCTTTTTTCTCTGTATGATGAATCTCTTCCATTTTCACGGCATAGTCAGGCTGGTCATTCATCATCTTGGCCAGGAATCGGCTAACCTTGAAAAATATATTTACCCCAATACTGTAATTGGAAGCATAGAATAAAGCGCTGCCATTGGATAAGGTCAAGCGTTCGATTTCAGGTTTTTTGTCCAACCATCCAGTGGTGCCACAGACAACAGGTATTTGATTTTTAATAGCCCAGCTAAGGTTTTTTACAGCAGCGTCAGGTTGACTGAATTCAATGGCCACGTCGATTTTATTTGTGTCCAGTTCATCTAAAAGGTTGATGTTGGATTCATCAATTTTCCCAGCAATGGTATGGCCTCTTTCTTGAGCAATTTCAGAAATGATCTTGCCCATTTTGCCATACCCTAAAATCAATATATTCATTTTTGGTAATTAAAATTTTAATTTCAATGATAGTCCTATAGAGTTGCCACTGGCATAGAGTGATTCTACAGACGGTTCAAGTTTTAAAGTCAGGTCATCAGACACATCAAAACCAGATAGATGGGCATCTACCAATGCATCAACGATGTTCAAGGCATAGATAGCTCCAAAAATCAAATAACAGGCATCCCTATTCCGCCTCCAATAGTCCACGTTTCTGATCAGACCATCTTCATTTAGGTTAGGGAAGATATTGTCAGTAGATTCATCATCATCCCGATAGATTTCCAATGCCTCTTTAAACAATTGATACCTTCTATTATTAAACTCCACAAAGTAAAGATTAGTAATGATACCACCATAAATAAGTGGTACTTTCCATGCCTTTTCGTTATAAACCTGACCTGCTCCAGGAAGAATGGCTGAAAGAAGTGTTGCCTTTTTAGGGTCTTTAGCTTCTTTTTTCAGGACTATTTCTTTTTGGGCAGTAGTATCCGTTTCTAAGGGGATCAGGTCTTGGCCAAAACTAAAACTTGGGAGCAAAGGTAATAAAACAAAAACAGCAATAGTTTTTGCATGGCTAACTATTGCTTTTTTTAGTTCATTTATCAGGTACCTAAAGTAAATGCTCACTTTAAATGATTTCTAGAATTTCAAGAATCCTGTTCAGGTCATCGGCCGACCCAAAAGGTATTTTTATCTCTCCTTTGTCCCTGTGGTCCATTTTTAAGCTAACTCTTGAGCCTAAATGAGAAGCCAACTTTTGTTGGAGCTTGCCCAATTCATATTTTTTCACAGGATCAAGTTCTGGCTTGCTGGCTTCCACTTTTTCTTCTTCAGGGTCATTGTGAAGGGCTTTTACCAAGGCCTCTACTTTTCGGACGCTTAACTCCTCCTCAATGGTCTTTCTATAGATAGCCAACTGCTTGTCTACCTCTTCTACATTAATCAAAGCTCTAGCATGTCCCATGGAGATTTTTTTGTCCCTGATCCCTGCTTGAATATCTGGTGGAAGTTTAAGGAGACGCAAGTAGTTGTTGACCGTGGTTCTGTTTTTGCCCACTCGGTCGCCAAGCTGCTCTTGCTTTAGGTCACATTCCGCCAACAACCGCTGGTAGGAATGGGCTATTTCCAGAGCATTAAGGTTTTCACGCTGAATGTTTTCAATCAACGCCATTTCCAGCATTTGCTGGTCGTTGGCTGTCCTTACATAGGCAGGGACACTTTCAAGTCCAGCAATTTTGGATGCTTGGAACCTTCTTTCTCCTGAAATCAACTGGTATTCGCCTTCAGCCAATTTTCTGACCGTGATAGGCTGAATGATTCCTTGAACAATGATAGAATCCGCTAGTTCCTGAAGCGCCTCTTTATCAAAGTGGGTTCTTGGCTGATAAGGATTAACCTGTATTTCACTCAAGGGTACCTCATGAATTCCTGCGGCCGGCACAGTTGTTTCCTGTGATTCCTTTTTTGAATTCTGATTAGAAGAATCCTCTAATAATGCACCCAAGCCTCTTCCCAGTGCCTTTTTCCTATTGATGGGTTTTTGATTACCAGCCATATTTTATTGTATGTTAATTCATTTTAACCAAACCGTTTCGTTCAGCAATTTCATTGGCAAGGTTTAGGTAAGCCAAAGCGCCTTTACCTTCAGCATCAAATGCAATTACAGGAAGTCCAAAGCTTGGAGATTCTCCTAACTTAACGTTTCTTGGTATGATTGTATTGAAGACCATGTCCTTAAAATGCATTTTCACTTCTTCCACTACTTGGTTTGATAGTCTCAAACGCACATCATACATGGTTAATAAAATGCCTTCTATTTCTAGGTCTGTGTTTAATCTTGTTTGAATAATCTTAATGGTGTTCAGTAGTTTTCCCAGACCTTCCAATGCAAAGTATTCGCACTGTACAGGAATGATAACGGAATCAGCCGCCGTTAAGGCATTGATGGTGATCAGACCTAATGAAGGAGAGCAATCAACGATGATAAAGTCATATCGGTCTTGAACTTTCCCGATGACTTCGCGCATTTTTTCCTCGCGATTTTCCAGGTTAATCATTTCCACTTCAGCTCCCACCAGGTCGATATGAGACGGAACCAAATCAAGGTTTTCAATGTCAGTTTTCATGATGATGGTTTCGATGTCGATGCCATCAACCATACACTCATAAATACTAGTTTCGATTTCTTTGGGGTCTTGCCCAAGTCCTGATGTGGTGTTGGCTTGAGGGTCAGCGTCAATTACCAGCGTCTTGAATTCCAAGACAGCCAAACTGGCCGCAAGGTTCATCGCTGTGGTGGTTTTACCCACGCCTCCTTTTTGGTTGGCAATAGCTACTATTTTTCCCATTACATTGGTGTCAAATCGTGGTTTTCATTTCAAAATTACGCATATAACATGACTAAACAGTACAATTGGAGTCTTTAAAGTAACAAAGCCGGAGGGAATTACCGGTCATTATTTCCAAATATTCATTGTAACCATCAGGTTTTTAATGAAAAAGACTCAAATCAATTCATTTCTGCCAAATTGTTAATTTCACGCTACACAAAGATATAAGTTTAATTTTTACATGAAACAGTTTGTTATCCACACCCCGGTGTGGATACTTAATAACTGATTGATTATTAATTTTCTGCACTGTTTTTGACGAAGTGAAATAAGTGAAAAATAATATTTTCGTCACAAAAAAAGAGGTGACTGGTAATTGTCACCTCTTTATGATTTGATCACTCGAAATTTTTATTTTTTCTTCTTATTGCTTTCCGCTGCTTTCATGGCTTCTTCCAATCTGGCCTGGAATTTAGATTTCTTTTTATTGGCGTTTTTCTTCTTATTTGCTTCAACTTTCTCACGAATCTTATCATCATCCACAAATTGTTTGATAAGCGCTTGCTGGCCGAAAGTAACCATGTTGGATACGAAGTAATAGAAACTCAGGGCAGCTGGATAAGAGTTCAAGACAAACATAAAGGTAACTGGCATGATGTAACCCAAATTCTTCATTGGGCCTTGGGCTGCAGTCAGCTGATTATTGAAACGTGTATACACAATTTGGGATACAGTCATCAACAAAGTGAAAAGGCTGACATGGTTACCGTATAAAGGAATGGTAAAAGGCAGATTGATGATGGAATCATAAGTGGATAGATCACTTGCCCAAAGGAAACTTTCTTGCCTTAACTCAATGGAGTTCGGGAAGAAGAAGAACATGGCAAATAGGAAAGGCATTTGAAGCACCATTGGTAGACAGCCACTGATAGGGCTTACTCCTAGTTGGCCGAAAAGCTTCATTTGCTCCTGCTGCATCTTAGTAGGGTCATCTCCGTATTTCTCTTTCAATTGATCGATTTCAGGCTTGATGACCCTCATTTTGGCCATTCCTATGTAAGACTTATATGTCAATGGGAAAAGGAATAGCTTAATGATCAACACGATCAATACAATGATGATACCGTAATTGGAGAAGAATTTCTCTAAAACATGGAATAGGTTTACAATGATGTATTTGTTTACCCAGCTTACAAAGAAGTAACCCATATCGACATTTCTCTCAAAGTCAGGAGTTACCTTTTTTAGGATCTTGTAATTGTTAGGTCCAAAATAATAGCTGTTATTGGCTTGTCCATTGTTTAAGTCCAAAGCTAAAGTGGCAGACATGTCTTTGATTGACATTGTATCTGTTGGAACGACCTGTTCAAGATTGGTGCTTGAGAACTGGTTCTCTGCGATTAGACCTGAAGTGAAAAAACGTTGCTTAAATGCTACCCATTTTACTGGATTTGCCACTTGCTCTTGGTCCGTGTCGGAAGATGCGCTTAGGTAATCATAATCACCTTCGGAGGTGTAGAAGTTGATATAGGTCTTTCTTCTTGATTCCTTGATATCCGCTTCTTGCCTTTTAAGCTTGTCTTGCCAGTTGATCGTAATGGATTGATCGGTAAGGCTGTTCAGTCCTGATGTAGCAATGTTTTGAGAAAGAATATATTTACCGTCTGCTAAAGTATAAGTTCTTTTGATACTTCCTGAGGCAGTTTTTGCCGTGAAGGTCAATTGTTGAGCAGCTGTTTCATCTACTGTTGTAGTAGATTTGCTAGGGGTAAAGAAGAACTGGTTAAGGCTTAACGGTCCCTTGCTGGTTTGGATCTGATAGTCAATGCTGGCACTTTGCTCGTCTAAAAGAATTAGTGGCTCTTTGGCCCATGTTTTGAATTCCTTTAATTCAACATTTTTGATCTCACCACCTTTTGAAGAGAAAGTGATTTTTACCAAATCATTTTCAAGGCTGACCATCTCTTCTTTGCCACTTGCTGCGGTAGAGAATTCACCGAATTGCTGCTGGTTTTGAAGTGCTTGAATGCTGTCAGGAAGAGAAAGGGTCTCTTGAGGTTTGGCTTGAGATTCTGGTGTTGACTGAACCTCTGTAGTAGTGGTGTTCTGCTCATCTGTTACTGGCTCTGGACTACTGAAGAAAAAAGAGTAGATCAGGAGCACAGCTGCGAAAAGGATTAGACCTGTCGCTTGATTTCTATCCATAATTTTAGAATTCTAAAATCTGCTTAGCGGTGATTGTGCCGCTAAGCAGAAACTGGTTTAATTGTTGTTCTTTTTATTATCCAATGTAGCTTGTATAAACCTTACGAATAAAGGGTGTGGTGCGAGCACCGTACTTTTGTATTCTGGGTGGAACTGAGTTCCTACAAACCATGGATGGTCTTTTAGTTCTACGATTTCTACCAAGCCACTCTCAGGGTTGATTCCTGTGGCAATCATTCCATTGTCCTGGTATTGCTTTAGGTAGTCATTGTTAAATTCGTAACGGTGCCTGTGTCTTTCCTGGATTTTAGGTTTGCCATAAGCAGTGTTAGCTTTTGAGCCTTTGGCCAAATCACATGGATAAGACCCCAAACGCATGGTGCCACCCATTTGTTCGATATTCTTTTGCTCTTCCATTAGTGAAATGACCGGATTGGTTGTAGTCGGGTTCATTTCAATGGAATTGGCATCTGCTAATCCAAGGGTGTTTCTGGCAAATTCAATTACCGCTACTTGCATGCCCAAACAAATACCGAAGAATGGTATTTTATTGGTCCGGGCAAATTTAACAGTTTCAAGCTTACCTTCAAGCCCTCTTTCTCCAAATCCTGGTGCAACCAAGATTCCATCCAGTTCAGCGAGCTTTTTGGAAACATTGTCTTTGTTGATTTCTTCAGAAGAGATCAAACTTAGGTTTACCTTGGTCTCACATGCGGCCCCGCCATGAGTAAAGGCTTCAATGATTGACTTGTAGGCATCAGGCAATGAAACATATTTACCTACCAGTCCGATATTGACTTCTTGGGTAGGGTTTTTCAATCTTCCAAGGAATTCTTTCCAATGCTCCAGCTTGGTGTCTGACTTGGAAGGAAGTTTCAGCTTGGTCATTACTCGCTCATCCAGCTTTTCCTTTTTCATATGCAAAGGAACGTCATAGATAGTTTCTGCATCCATGGCTTCTATGACACAATTTAACTGGACGTTGCAGAATAATGCTAATTTTTTCTTGACATCCTGGGGAAGGTGATGCTCTGATCTACAAACCAATATGTCAGGTTGGATACCTGCTTCCAACAACTGTTTTACAGAATGTTGGGTAGGCTTTGTTTTTAATTCTTTGGCGGCAGAAAGGTAAGGGATCAGGGTTAGGTGTACCACTAAGAAGTTGTTTGGTCCCAAGTCCCATCTGGCCTGTCTCACAGCTTCAATGAATGGAAGGGATTCGATGTCACCCACGCAACCACCTATTTCAGTGATTACCACATCATAGTTTCCTTCCTCACCTAGCTTGTAGAAACTGTTTTTGATTTCATCTGTGATATGAGGAATTACCTGAACGGTTTTTCCTAAAAACTCCCCTTTACGTTCTTTGGTAATGACATTGTTGTATATCCTACCAGTGGTTACGTTGTTACTTTGAGAAGTGTTGGTGTTGAGGAACCTTTCGTAATGCCCTAAATCAAGATCAGTTTCTGCTCCGTCTTCCGTCACGTAACATTCACCATGTTCGTAAGGATTAAGCGTGCCCGGATCGATGTTTAGATAAGGGTCGAATTTTTGAATGGTTACTTTAAAACCTCTGGACTGAAGTAGCTTGGCCAGAGATGCTGCAATGATGCCTTTGCCTAATGAAGAAGTTACTCCCCCTGTAATAAAGATATATTTGGTGGGTGACGCCATAAGAATATTATAAATGTTTTGTTTGAATTCCTATGGGGCTCAAAATTAAGCAAAATAATTGACTTGAAGGAGAGGGATTGCATTAAAATTTTGCTTTCCTATTCCAACTGCCCATAGGAAGACTTTTGGGCCTGAAGGATTTCAGGCTATCTATTTAGCTCTTGATAATAAGGTTTTTAGTGATGAAAAATCAAAAGAGGCCATCCGCCTTGGCGGATGGCCTCTTTTGATATGCGCTTGTGGCAAATATTATTTAGAGAATTCTTTTTTAAGTTCCTCTACATCCACATTCTTGATTACAGGCTTAGCGTTCAATTGCTTGATTTTGATAACGCGTGTAACTTGTCTTTGTCTGTTTCTTCTAGCTTTTCTCTTTAGTGTAGTAACTGCCATATCTATTCGAGTTTTGTTCTATTCCAAATGAAGGGCAAAGGTAGGGAAAATATTTGTATATTCATTATGATGTTTTTGAAATTTGAATAAATGGTTAAGATTGGGCATAGAAAGAATGAGTATTTATGGAAAAAATAAGGTCTTCATCATAAAGTGTTTTAATTTTGGCTTTTAAATAACAATAGAAAGATGGAAGTAAAGACCATTGTAGAAGAATTAAGGGAAAAGGGGCGAGTATGTGTGGAAGAGGGAAGCGGAAAAGTCATTGAGCTGATTGATCCTAACCATTACGAAAGTGGGAAAGATAGTGATGAAGCTGTTTTTCTTTTAGTTGATATTTTTCAAATAAGAGGCATTGCTGGGCAGTTTTCTGAAATAGCCTTGGATATTGTGGAGTTTGCTACAAAACCTACGGTTTATACTACTTTAGCAAGTAAACTACTAGAGAACGGGCCAGTAAAGGATGGTCGAGTAAAGTTCAGTGTTTTTAGAAATGATATATGGAATAAGATCGTTTTTAGTTTTAGTAGGCCTTTGATTTATCAGGAAAAGAACGGAGCAGATGATGTGATTAAGCTGAAGGAGAAATTCCCATTGTTTAAGTCGGATGTGAAGAGGCTTTTTTTAAGCCCTGATGGAGATGTTAAAATAGGTGGTGAATGAATTTAACCAAAGAAATAGATCAGATTGAAGTAATCAGAAGGGTAGGGGAATGTGCAGATGAACTTGGCTTGGAGGCTTACGTGGTCGGAGGCTTTGTGAGGGATCTGTTGCTTAAAAGACCTAGCAAGGATCTTGATTTTGTTTGCGTGGGGAGCGGAATTAGCCTTGCCCAAAAAGTTGCTGATTCATTTGATCATCATGTGCCATTGTCGGTATTTAAAAACTTTGGAACAGCAATGATCAAGTTGGAGGATTGGGAGCTTGAGTTTGTTGGAGCTAGAAAAGAATCCTATCGACATGATTCCAGAAAACCTATTGTCGAGGATGGGACGCTCCAAGAGGATCAAGATAGAAGGGACTTTACGATCAATGCCATGGCCATTTCCATTAATTCTGCTAGTTATGGTGATTTGGTAGATCCTTTTGATGGGGTGAGAGATTTGAAAAGAAAGATTATCAAAACTCCTTTGGATCCCGATACGACCTTTTCAGATGACCCTTTAAGGATGTTGCGGGCTGTTCGTTTTGCGACTCAGCTTGGGTTCGATATAGAGCCGGGCACCTTTGATGGACTGATCAGGAATGCGGAAAGACTTCAGATTATTTCAGGCGAACGGATTATTGATGAGCTGAATAAAATTATTTTAGCGGAAAAGCCTAGTTATGGTTTTAAGCTGTTGTTTGTCAGTAAGCTTTTGCATCAATTCTTTCCGGAGATGGTGGAACTTCAAGGGGTAGATTCCGTGGGGGACAAATCTCACAAAGATAATTTTTACCATACCTTACAGGTTTTGGACAACATTTGTGAAAGTACAGATGATTTATGGTTAAGGTGGGCAGCAATTATGCATGATATTGCCAAGCCAGCTACCAAGCGTTTTAACGCCAAAGTAGGTTGGACTTTTCATGGCCATGAAGATAAGGGGGCGAGGATGACCCCTAAAATTTTCCGTAAGTTGAAATTACCTATGGATGAGCGCATGAAATATGTTCAGAAATTAGTAAGATTGCATTTACGGCCAATCGCATTGGTGAACGATAAGGTAACAGACTCTGCGGTAAGAAGGCTGGTGTATGAGGCCGGGGATGATGTGGATGATTTGATGAAGCTCTGCAGAGCAGATGTGACATCAAAGAACTCCAATAAAGTAAAGCGCTTTTTGGCCAATTTTGATAAAGTGGAGCAAAAGATTCAGGAAGTGGAGGAAAAAGACCATGTTAGGAACTTTCAGCCACCTGTTTCCGGAGAGGAAATTATGGAAATCTTTGGGCTTTCTCCATCAAAAGTTGTGGGAGAGTTAAAAGAAGAAATAAAAGAAGCTATATTGGAAGGCCAAATTGGAAACAATAAAGAACAAGCAATCGAGTTAATGTATGAGTTGGCTAAGGCCAAAGGAATTTCAAAAAAAGAAAATTAGTATTTATAGTATGAATAAGTTTAAAATTGCAGCGCTTGCGTTGTTCTTGATGAGTTGGGGTGTGATGGCCCAAGAAACTACTAATACTGCTACACCACAGAAGGATAGTAGTAAAGTTGCAAAGGATCAGGCAGCTTTAAGAGTCTATCAAATGGCTTTGAGGTATAACGATCCTTCTGTTGCAAAGAGTAAATTGTATGAGTTGATTGAGAAAAACCCGGAGAATCCGCGTTATGCTGAATTGTTGGCTTCTTTGTATTATGAGTTGGAGCAGTTCAGTTCTGCGGCTTTGGTGGCATTGGATATTCTTAAAGTGGATGATAGAAATATCCCTGCATTAGAAGTGGCAGCTTATTCATTGGAGCAGCTAGGGGCTTTGGATAGGGCTTTACCGCATTTTGAATCACTTCATTTATTATCAGGAGATCTGTTTAGTCTTTATAAGACCTCTTACCTACAGTATTCTTTGAAGAAGTATGATGAGGCTTTGAATTCAGTGAACATGCTGATCAAAAACAACAAATCAGAAGAGCAGAAATTGACTTTTCCTAAGAAGGACAATACCACTCAAGATGTAAGCATGAAGGCTGCTGCCTTGAACTTGAAAGGGTTGATCTACAAAGAGCAAGGAAGTACTTCTGAAGCTAAAGCTGCCTTCGAATCCGCATTAGCCAATGCGCCTGGATTTGAAATTGTACAGGAAAATCTTAAAGAGTTGAATTAAATATCAATTCAAATTGAATGATTATATTGGGGTAGTCTCCGCTGAGTTGCAGAGGCTATTTTTTTGGTCTTAACTTGATGGGAATAACCAGTTTTAATCCTGACCATATTGTGTCTACAGCGCATACTTTTACATCCACCAAACCGATTTTTAATGCGTAATCCCGAATGATGTTCTCAGTCATGTCAGTTGGGGTTTTGGAAGCTTTTTTTGGCCAGCTCACCCAGATCATTCCATTGGATTTGATCAAAGATTTCAGGGATTCAATTTTACTTTCATATTCTGCTGCACTTTTGGTGAAAAAGTGGATGAAATCAAGGTCGTCGTGGTCAGATTCTGAAAAAGTCAAGTTTAGGGGCAATGTCTCAAGCAGATCAAAATAATTTTCAGGAGAGTTAATGAGGAGAACATTGAAACCTTCTTTAATGCCCAGCTTTTTTATCAACGGTGTTTGTGAATATCCTGCTGTGGTCATTTTTTTGTAGAGCTTGATCCTTTAGCCTGTATGTTTAAATTTAAAAAATAGTAATAGGCAACAAAGGAGAACCCTTGCTGCCTACTTCAAATATTTTATGGTTTTACTCTGATTGGGGTCTTTTCGATCATGATTCCGAAGTTGTTGTTTAGCTTTAAACTGTTGACTATTTCAACGCGATCCATAGGCTCTTTTTTGATCATTCTAGAGCCAGCTCCTGTTATCTGGCCAATAGCAACACTTAACATGGCTTCATTCACATCCCCTAATGGGAGTAATCTACCGCCATCAAATTCATCAGATTCAATGTCTGGATCGAATCCATTTGAATAATCAGATTGGTCAAGGCTATTGAAACTTTGTGAAATAATAGGGAGAAGACCGTAGTGGTTTTCTTCATTTTCATCATCTTCAAATACCGCTGAACCTACATTTTTACCATAAGTTGTCTCTCCTATGATTTTAATAGTCATGTAAGGTTTTAACCCGTTTATAATGAGTTCACTGGCAGATGCAGTTCCTCCTGTAGCGATGATATAAATAGTACTACTGCTTAATTGATTCCCAATATTAGCTGGTTTATCAAGGAAAGTACTGTTGAAATAATTAGCACCATAGGCTTGGGTGAAATACGCTTGAACCCCAGTATTGTATTTGGTTTTATAAAAAATATCACTTTGACTAACTCCTGAGGCAATTAGGCTGGCGAGGTTGACTGCGCTACTAACATAGCCACCTCCATTATACCTTAAATCCAAGACGAACTCATTTACTCCTTGAGCTTTAAAATCTGCAAAGATTTCGTCCAGTTCTTGATCATATAGACCATAAGTAACATTGTCACTAGGATTAACTTCAGTTCCGGGAGTAAAGAAATTGTAAACCAAATAACCAATTTTATGAGAACCAACAGAATAAACAGAGTCTAAATAGATAGGGTTTTCTGAGAATACCAGTGTGCTCATTGTCAAAGGTTCACTAAGATAAGCATATCCCCCCGTACCATCGTTTAAGGTTTCGTCATATCGGGCTACAGTAACGGTATGGTCTTCATCTATTGAGGAAAGTAAACTTTGATAGTTACTTAAAGTAAGGGTTGTTCCATTGATTTCCGTGATAACATCATCACGCAATAAACCTGCTGCTTCGGCTGGGCTTCCTTTTTTTACATATAGAATGACCGCAATTACATCTTGGTTGGTTTGGCTAGCCCTGAAAAGTGTGAATTCATAACCAGCTTCCTTGCTGACTCCTTGCAAAGAGTTGACAAGGTCCTGATAGTTAGGGTAGATTACGGAAAACCGATCTTGGTCTACCAGTAAAGTATCAAAATAAAGTGAGGGGTCTGAATCTGCAGCAATTGGATCATTCATGGTGCTATTCCAATAATAATAGTCATCCATTATTTCTTGGATCCAATTGTTGATAGCAATATTGGGACTTGTATTGTCCTCAATATCAGGATTTGGATCAGGTGTTGGATTCGGATCAGTCATTTCATCATCTCCACAAGAAGAAAGAGAAATGCACACTAAGAAAACTGATCCAATAAGCCAGCGATTAAGTTTAAATATTTTCATAAATTTATCAATTGAGTCAAAGTTATAGGGAGATTTAACGGAATTTAACCAGAATTTAATATAACGCTATTAGTGAAATAAATATTAAGAATAGTTTAAAAATTCTAATAAATGATTGAAATTCAATAATAAGAATTAGGTCTGGAATTTGAGGAAGTATAGTATTTGAAGTAGGTGTTTTAATGTTCTATAACAGGCCAAACTCAAAATACCCTTTTTGGGGTATTTTGAAATGAATTTGTAATGCTTAGTTTTGTAAACGAAATAAATTTATTTGTGTTTAAATTATAAACAGGGTTTTTATGCCGAAATTCTACTATTTGTGTAAATTCGTGATATTACTCTACAGTTTTAATTATTTATTTTCTTATTTAAACTGTGAAAGGTGTCATCCTTGATAAGGATTTTTTTGATGGCACAAAAGTTGAAACAAATTGAATAAATGAAAATCTATTATTGTAACCTTTTTAATTTTTATTATGCTTCAAATTATACCCGCATTAATCGCTTTTTTTACAGGCCTGCTAGCTATTCCAGTTGTTATCAAAGTTATCAAAAAGACTAATCTCCTAGATGAACCAGGGGGGAGGAAAATTCATAAAGAAGCTATTCCTTCTATGGGAGGTATAGGCATTGTCGGTGCCTTACTCGGAGGGTTGCTGGTGGCTTTTTCTTACCAACAATGGCTTGATGTCAGGTTCTTGATGATGGGGTTAGGAATTATGTTTTTGTTGGGACTGCGAGATGATATGGTTGAGCTGAGCGCGCTTCAAAAGTTGCTGGGACAGCTTTTGGCGATAGCTTTTGTGGTTGTTTTGGGAGACATCCGTATAAGTAGTTTTTATGGATTCTTAGGAATTGAAGAGTTGCCAATTTGGGTGAGTTATAGTTTGACAGTATTTACTATAATAGGCCTTACCAATGCTTTTAATCTTGTAGATGGATTGGATGGCTTGGCGGGAACATTGAGTTTGATATCATTTTTATTTTTGGGGGGGTGGTTTTTAAGTACAGGATTTATTGAATTTGGAGTCATGTCTTTGGTGACTGCCGGGGCAATATTGTCTTTTATGGTTTATAATTGGCATCCTGCAAAAATTTTTATGGGAGACACAGGGTCATTGACTCTAGGATTTATGTTGTCAGTATTCAGTGTGTTTTTTGTAAATGCCAATGGGACGTTGCTTGCTGATGGCCATCCGCTGAAATTTCATGCCCCAATTACAGCAGGTTTGGCTTTGGTCCTTATCTCATGCTTCGATACACTTCGTGTGATGGTAAAAAGAATGAGGAGAGGTAAGTCGCCAATGGCTGCAGATAAATCTCATGTGCATCATTTTTTGATGAGAATGGGATTAAGGCATGATCAAGTTGCTTGTGTATTGGGAGGAGTGAAATTGAGTTTTTTAGGTTTGGTGGTGGTTACTTCAGGCTTTCCGGACAGTGTTTTATTGCCGCTTGTGTTAGGTACAGTCGTTGTTTTGTGTTTGACCTTAGATGCTGTTACGCTAAGAAAAGTAAGGAAAATTGCAAAAAACTCACCAAGGATATTGACCTTGGATTCTCCAGGTAATTTTAAAGATCGACAAGTAGAAAACAATAAGCAAACATTGGAGAGAGAGGCTGTCCAATAATTACTTTATTTATTGTGGACTCGTTCTCAGGGAATAAAATCATCCTTCGTTAATTTCTTAAATCAAGGTTATGTTTGAGGTTCATCCTCAAAATGCTAGTTTGCTTGTAAGTGTTTTCTATTGGAGTCGAAGAATATTGGTACTGGTAAATAATGGAAGCTTTAAAGCTTTTGTTAAGCTGAATGGCAGGGCCAAGAATAACCCTGTTTTGATCAAATGTACTCACTGCAATGTCATTATTGGCATTTAGAAATAGCTCGTTGCCAAAGTTGAGAGAGATTTTTTTTGTGCTCGAACCAGAATTAAAAGAAGTAAGAGGGACATTGAACATCAATCTATACCTTAAGCGCAAAGTGATATCTGTACTTAGTGGCGTGTCGCTGTTGATATTTTTAAAGGAACGCTCTTCCATTGAAAGCCTTTGGACCAAATTGAATTGTCTGTGGTGGTGTTTCATGCTTAGGCTTTGAAAGGGTCTCGTCTCAATGACTTTGACTTCTTTGCCTTGATAATAGGATCCCAGCCGGGCAAAGCCAGCAGCTATTTGAAACTTGTTGCTTAAATGGTAGATTAATCCAGTCCTTGCTATATAACGTGTCTTTTTGTCAAATCCATTTTTAAACCTTAAGCCTAGGTCTGTGGCTAAGCTCCATTTTTCAGCAAAATGAAGTTTGTTGTAATATTGCAGCCATTGCTGGTTTTCATGAATGGTTTCTTTTTGTTGGGAAAAACCACTTGAAATAAAAGTGAATAACAAGCAGGGGAATAGCAAGGCACGGCGGAGGGATATTGAGCGTAGAGGAGGCACGGGTTTATTATGTTTGTCTTTTAGGTGGATTTAAGGAAGAGAAGGGGAAGGTTGTTTGGCTGCGATCTTTTGGGTGATTTGATCCCATAACTTAATTCTGTGGAGCAAGGCTTGTTTGGCTACTTGAAGTGACTCTTCCCACTTTTGTTGATTGTCTCCACATAGTTCGGCGATCATTTGCATGGACAGGGGACCATGCTCATCACCATCCAATTCGATATGGCGTTGTAGGTAGTAGCTCAGTTTGCCATAAGACTGGTTTTTTTCGTGTTCTGCTTTTTTGATGATTTCAATGAACATGTCAGGGATCAGGTCTTCCCTTCCAAAAGTAAAGGCAGAAGCAATTAAATGGGGTTTGCCAGTTTTGATAACTTCAAAAGTGAATTGGACAAATTCCTGTACGACAGGGTCAGCGTTGACCATTTTCAATGCCTCTGAAATAGCATGTCCTTTGGATAGCAAGTCGATAAAAGAGTTGATTTCTTCGGTGTTGGCACCTGTTTGTTTCATCGCGTCTAGATACATTTCATAATGGCTTTTGGGTTCTCCAAGCTCATTGATGTCACTTTCTTCGCCATGGACAATTTCATTGATAAAACGTGCCAAACTAGGGCTGCTGGCTGGAATCCAAGGCAAGGAAATACAGGTAAGGTCTTTTTGCAAAGCTTTTAACAAAGACATGAAGTCCCAGACGGCATAGACATGGTGCTCCATGAATATTTTAATGTCTTCAATGGAGGATAGCTGCGCATATAATGGGTGTTTGGATAGCTTTTCTTTTAGCGGCTTTATCTGTGCTTCTATATGCTGGATTTCTTGCATGGAAATAAATCTTTTACTTAGGTAATGATGGAGAGGTTATTAGTGGGGAATGATCAGATTGGGCGTAAAATTAATCAAAAAGAATTCAGTATGACAATCTTGTGCAAGGTTCTGTCAAATGGCTACTCCATTAAAGGGGTTGAAATTACGATGTCCGACTTTCATTCCTATGGCTCTACATACTGTTTTTTCACCATACTTTACATTGATTTTGTCCAATGCTTGATAAAGTCTGATACTTTCTTGGGTGTCTTCAAAAAGGTTGATTTGATAATGGCCATGAACCAAGGCGCTAAACCTGACGCCGATAAGCCTGATGAGCAAACGTCGATTGTAGAGTTTTCTGAAAAGCTCTTTGACAATGGGGATAAGGGTATGGTCAGCAGCAGTGTAAGGGATGCGTTGCTGCATGGTATGCGTGTCGAAGTCAGAATAGCGGATTTTGACATTTACACAGCAGGTTAGCTGTTTGTTTTTTCGGAGCTTGGTAGCAAGCTGTTCTGTCATGGCTATGAGTGTGGCTTCCAGCATTCTTACATCTATGGTGTCCTGACTGAAAGTGTTTTCAGTGGAGATCGATTTGGCTTCAGAATAAGGGACTACTGGGTTTCGGTCCACGCCATTGGCCTTGTCCCAAAGTACCAATCCGTTTTTGCCAAATGCACTTTCCAATAATTCTGCAGGCATGGCCTGTAAGGTATGGATTTTTTTTACGCCCATTCCATAGAGGCTATGGGCCGTCTTTTCGCCGATCATTGGGATTTTACGTACCGATAAAGGAGCCAAAAAAGGCTTTTCTGTTCCTCTGGGGATTTCTTTTTCATTATCAGGTTTGGCCTCTCCCGTGGCTACCTTGGAGACGGTTTTGTTCTCAGAAAGTCCTAAGGAAATGGGCAAGCCGGTTTCTCTTATGATTCTTTGTCGAAGTTCTTGTGCCATTTTGAAGCAACCGAAGAATTTATCCATGCCGGAGTAATCAATATAGAATTCGTCAATGGATGATTTTTCGAAAAGTGGAACATCTTCTCTGATGATTTCAGTGATCTCATGGGATTTTTGACTATAGCGCTCTGTGTCGCCCCGGATGATTAGGGCTTCGGGACATAGCTGACGGGCTGTTCGCATAGGCATGGCTGAGTGGATGCCAAACTTGCGGGCTTCATAGCTGCAAGATGCGACTACTCCACGATCTCCCGTTCCCCCAATGAGGATGGGCTTCCCATTTAGCCTACTGTCAAATAAACGTTCGACAGAGACAAAGAATGAGTCGAGGTCCATATGTACGATACTTCGCTGACTGTCTGTAATCATGGTGTAAATTTAATAAACTTTTTTATGTTTGTTTAATAAACTAATCATGTTTATGCTTGGTGAGAGGGTTTGAAAGAGACAGTTTATGTCTTGCTGTGTTGGGTATGTAGCAGAGAGATCAATAGGAAAGGAGGACATGGGTTTTTAATATCTTAAATAATGTGCAACCCACGCTGAGATTTGGGCGTTTCAAAAATGTAATTCCCTTAAATTATTTTTAGCTTCAATAATATATGGAAAAAGTAAAAATCATCCCTTACCAACCAGCTTTACAGCCTTATTTTGAATCTATAAACAAAGCCTGGATCAAAGAGCATTTTATATTGGAACCAGTGGATATTGAAGTGTTGGAAGATCCTGAATTTCATATTATAGATCAAGGAGGAGCTATTCTGTTTGCCGAACTGGAAGGTGAAATATTGGGGACAGTTGCACTCAAGTATCAAGAAGAAGGGATTTATGAAATGACAAAAATGGGAGTTGTGCCAGAGGCCCAGGGAAAGAAGGTAGGATGGAAATTGGCCAGTGCTATTTTGGAGCAGGCAAAAGGTTTAGGCGCTCAGAAAGTAGTTTTGTATAGTAATCGAAAATTGGCTCCCGCCATTAGCATGTATCAAAAATTGGGTTTTAAGGAAGCTGAACCTGAAGCAGGAAAGTATTCCAGATGTGATATAAAAATGGAAATCGAATTTTAAATGGATGAAAAGGAGAAGCCTGAGATCATTATCCGGGGAGGAACAATTGCAGAGGTACTTTCAATTAGCCTAGCGATCCCTGAATTTGAGCGGTCATATGGAGGTGATGTATATGCTGAGCGACTCCAAGGAAAAGCCAACCTTGTCTTAGTGGCAGAGTATGCCAGCAAGTTGGTAGGGTTTAAAGTAGGTTATGCTATTGAAGAAGGTACTTTTTATTCCTGGATGGGAGGAGTGTTGCCTGCGTTTAGAAGAAATGGAATAGCAGGTGTTTTGGCCGATGTACAAGCAGATTGGGCAAAAAAATCTGGATATAAAAAGTTGTTTTTCAAGACTAGAAATAGGCATAAAGAGATGATTAGGTTTGGACTTAAGAGAGGCTTCATGATTACGGACTTGGTTAAGAAATACCCCAAGGAAGAATTTAGAATAATCATGGAGAAAGATTTATAGCGAATAAATTGGCTTGATAATCAGTTAGAGACAAAATGCCCTGTGGTTTTTGGATATAAATGTTTAAAGATCGTTTGGAGCAAAAGGTATATCTTTCTACTTTTGCAAACCTATCACGCGCACGTGGTGAAACTGGTAGACACGCCATCTTGAGGGGGTGGTGCTCTATGGGCGTGGAGGTTCGAATCCTCTCGTGCGCACAAAAGGCCTTTCGGAATTTCTGAAAGGCCTTTTGTGTTTTTAGATTAGCTATCAGTTGATAGTATAAAGTGCCCGAGTTCAGACCATAGGATCAACCATAATACTGCGGGGAATAGAGTTAGTTGAAAGCTGGAAATACTTTTGTAATTGAAGGAAAGTAATTCCTATTATTTTTAATTTTCCGTCAATCGGGAAGTGATAAATTGTAAATAGCATAATCGTTTTAGCTAAACTTATTTAGGCTGTTAATACTTGTAAAAAGTTATTTTTTATAGTTATATGTCTTTCGTTTCGCTATTCTTTTTTTAATAGTGTCAATTGAACAAATATTTTTAATATTATAGTTTTACTTAAGTAAAAAAATAACTAAATAGAGCCTCTGTTAATGCTGTTTCCGGCAAAGAATTGCCCTATAATTAATATATCATTATGCTTAATCAAACCATTAGACTTCTGCGCCCTCAAATATTGTTGGCAGGTATGCTGATCATATTTGTTCCCAACTTGTTAAATGGACAGACTAAAAAATCAACGTCGATTTATAAGCAAGCAAATCAGTCAGTTCAAGACCGGGTGTCAGATCTGCTGAGCAGGATGACTTTAGAGGAAAAAGTTGGTCAGCTATCTACGCTTTTGGGCTGGGAAATGTATGAGAAAACCGATAATGGGGTTGTGGCCAGTGAGACTTTTAAGAAGGCGGTGCAGGAAAGGAACATTGGTATGCTGTGGGCCACGCTAAGGGCTGACCCTTGGACCCAAAAAACATTGGAAACCGGTTTGCAGCCTGGGTTGGCGGCGGAAGCTACCAATGCCATGCAGCGATATGTGATAGAAAACACTCGATTGGGAATTCCCATGCTTCTAGCGGAAGAATGCCCTCATGGACATATGGCTATTGGTACGACTGTTTTTCCTACTTCCATTGGACAGGCAAGTACTTGGAATCCCAAGTTGATCAAAGAGATGGCATCTGTCATTGCTTTGGAAGCAAGGTTGCAGGGTGGGCATATTGGTTATGGTCCAGTACTGGATTTGGCAAGAGAGCCAAGGTGGTCCAGAGTGGAAGAAACCTATGGTGAAGACCCGTATTTGAATGGACAGATGGGGATTGCGATGGTTAAGGGATTTCAAGGCGAGTCCATTGCTTCAGGAGAAACTGTGATTTCTACCCTAAAGCATTTTACCGCTTATGGTGTTCCAGAAGGAGGACATAATGGAACTAGTGTGAGTGTAGGAGATCGTGAACTTCACCAAAGTTATTTGCCTCCATTTAAAGATGCAGTGCAGGCAGGTGCTTTATCCGTAATGACAGCCTACAATTCTATTGATGGGATACCGTGTACTTCTAATGGATATTTGCTCAATGATATTTTAAGGGATGATTGGGGGTTTGATGGCTTTGTGGTTTCTGACCTGGGAAGTATCAGTGGGCTGAAGGGAAGTCACCATGTGGCAGCCACTTTGGAAGATGCGGCACAACTGGCCATAGATGCTGGGGTGGATTCGGATTTGGGCGGATATGGATTTGATAAAAATCTATATGCAGCTATCCAAAGCGGAAAGGTGAATATGGATGTTTTGGATCAGGCAGTAGCTAGGGTTTTAAGATTGAAATTTGAGATGGGACTGTTTGAGAATCCATATGTAGATCCTGAATTAGCCGCTCAAAAAGTGAGGTCAGCTGCACATATTGACTTGGCAAGAAGGGTGGCAAAGGAATCGGTGGTCTTACTTAAAAACGAGAACGCCACTTTACCATTGAGCAAGAAATTAAATAAGATAGCCGTAATAGGCCCTAATGCAGATAATATTTATAATCAGTTAGGAGATTATACGGCACCTCAAGCCAATAGTAATATTGTAACTGTTTTGGAAGGTATCCAGGCCAAAGTAGGCAAGGATGTTCAGGTGGATTATATCAAGGGCTGTGCGATCCGAGATACCACACAAAGCCAAATTGAGGAAGCTGCTGCTTTAGCTGCCCAAGCAGATGTAGCTATTGTTGTATTGGGCGGTAGTAGTGCGAGGGATTTTGATACGGAATATGAAGAAACTGCAGCAGCCAAAGTGAGTGGAACCAAGGAAGGTGAAATCATCAGTGATATGGAAAGTGGAGAAGGCTTTGATCGCATGACTTTAGATTTGCTCGGTGATCAAATGAAGCTTTTAAAGGCCATAAAGAAGACAGGAACTCCAGTAGTATTGGTAATGATCAAGGGCAGACCGCTGAACCTGAATTGGGCAGATGAAAATATTCCAGCAATTTTGGATGCATGGTACCCAGGACAAGAGGGGGGCAATGCCATAGCTGATGTGCTTTTTGGAGATTATAACCCTGCTGGTAGACTTTCTATTTCTGTTCCGCGTTCGGTTGGACAGCTGCCTGTTTATTATAATTATAAAAACCCAAAAAGACATGATTATGTAGAGGGCAGTGCAGAGCCTCTTTATGCTTTTGGGCATGGCCTTAGTTATTCCGAGTTTGAGTATGCTGACCTCAACATAGCAACAGAGGGTAATGCGCAAGATGCCAAAGTAAAAGTAAGTTTCAGTGTGTCAAATACCAGTGAAATAGATGGAGAAGAAGTTGTGCAGCTATATGTAAAGGATTTAGTCAGCAGCACGGTAAGACCATTGATGGAATTGAAGCGCTTTGATAAGATTAATGTCCCAGCAGATAAGCAGGTAACTATCGAATTTGAGTTGACTTCAGAAGATTTACAGGTATTGGATGCCAAAATGAATAGGCTTGTAGAGCCAGGTGCTTTTAAAATCTTGGTAGGAAGATCTTCTAAGGATATTCGCTTAGAAGAAAGTTTTAAAATTGACTGATTCGTTGTTCAATCAATTGAAAGAAGGTAATATGGATTTTGGTCGGCTCTCAGATCGTCAGCTATGGAAAGAAATAACTGAAGGAAATCAGCAAGCGTTTTCCTATCTGTATGAGACAACATCTGACTCTCTATTCAGTTATGGTTTCAAGTTCTCAGGGGAAAAGACATTGATAGAAGATGTCATCCAAGATGTATTTATTTTGATTTGGGAAAAGAGAGATCGGCTGACCATCAGTCATTCTATTAAGTATTACCTTTTTACTACATTTAGAAGAGAGATCATGAACAGGCTCCAAGGGGATAGGGGGCAGCGGCAAGGACTCGAAAAATTTCATGAAGAATCCTATTGGGAGGCATCCATCCAAGAGGTTTTGGTTCAGAGACAGGTAACCATAGATTCGGGTAAGCATGTAAGGGAGGCCATGAAAATTCTCACTAATAGGCAGCGGGAGGTCATTTATCTCAAATATTTGGAGGGACTGAGTTATGAGGAGATTTCAGAAATGATGGATGTTAAGGTACCCTATCTTTATAACCTCGTTCTGAAGGGACTTAAGTCTCTTAAATCACACTTTGTTTCCAATGGTATTATTAATACTCTTCGCACTATTTTTATTGTATTGTTATTCAAATGTTTTTGGTAATTTTCTGTTTTTCAGTTTGTTGATGTTCTAATTGTTTTAGAGGTTAAATAAATATTAATTTTTTTTCTCCAAAATGGTGAGATGATGTTTTTTCCTCCCTCTATATAAATAAAGTATTAAGAGTTTTGGGGAGAAATTATCATAACATCGAAGATTTTTTAGAGGATAAGACCTTTTGTGATTGGGTGCTGAATCATCTAAGTACTCATAGATTGACTTGGGAGTTATTTGAAAGTGAGCACCCCGAGTTGGAATTGGAGATAAAAGCCGCTAAGGAAATTCTACTCGAACTCTACAAAGAGAAAAGACTTTGGGAGAAAGCAGGGAAAGATCGAGTAGGAAATGAGATCAAGGAAAGACTCGGGTTCAATAAAGTAGAAACCAGAGCTTTTAGGGAAAAGGTTTATCAACCTCAGTCTGTCAGTAGCAATTTGTCTTGGGGGATAGCTGCCGTAATAGCATTGGTTTTGACTTGTGCAGGTATTGTTGGGTGGTATGGGTTAGATCAAAAAGAAACCATTACTGTCCCTTCTGTTGCCATGGTGGTGAAGTCTAATCAAAAGGGACAAAAATCAATTGTTCACTTACCAGACGGCAGCCAGGTAACCCTCAATTCTTCTAGTGAGATTAGTTATTTATCTAATTTTGGAAAGGACCACAGAAACCTAACTCTTGAAGGGGAAGCATTTTTTCAGGTGACAAGGGATACAAGTATGGCTTTTACAGTCACAAGTGGAGAGATCACCACGACTGCATTGGGGACATCTTTTAATATCAATGCTTATGAAAAGGACCGTCCTTCGGTCAAATTGGCGACTGGAGTGGTAGAGGTAACAAAGGCGAGAGATAAGTCGGATTTGATGCGTCTGACTCCTGGAGAGGAGGCTTTCCTAGGTGTGGATTTAAAAGTTCAAAAGAGAGAATTCGATTTAGAAAGTGCATTTCTCTGGAAGGAAGGCATAATTTTTTTTGATGAGAGCCCCTTTTCAGAAGTGGTTTTGACTCTTGAGCGTTGGTATGGAGTGGAAATTACCCTGAAAGAATTACCAACAGGAAAGCTCCCTCTGGTATCAGGAAGGTTTGAGAATGATCATTTGGATAATGTGCTGGAAAGCATAGGATATAGCTTAAGGTTCTCTCATGAGATAACACAAAAGAATGTTACTGTCAGTTTTAATAAACCTAAAAAATAATCTATGATAAAACCTTTTTGACAAGAAAAAAGCCAATGAAGTGGCGCTTCATTGGCTTAAAAGGGAAAGATAGTGTTTTGGCCGACTACTATCCTTCCTGAACGTTTTAAGCAAACTATTCTCGTACCTAAAACAATTCAATTTATGAAAAATATATTACATGGTCTTATTATGATCGGAAAATACTATTTGTACGGATTTGCCCTGCAGCTGCTGTTTTTAAACTTGCTGCATGCCATGCCTACAAAAGCCCAAGGGTCTTTGGATATGCAAAAGGTTTATGTAAACCTTAACCTGTCTGAAGGCGATTTATCTGACGTTTTGCACGAGATCGAGCGTCAATCTGATTTTATCTTTGTGTATGATGACCAGACGGAAAAGGAGACGGGCAAGGTTTCACTGTCTGTGAAAAACCAAACATTGGAGTCTGCATTATATCAACTTGCGGCCCAAAATGGCCTTTCATTCAAGCAGGTCAACAATAGAATCAGTGTTAAGAAGTCTATTCCAAACCAACCCAAGCTAGTAGAGGTAGTTCGAGAAGAGAAAGTAAAAGGAACTGTGCTGGATGATATTGGATATCCGCTTCCTGGAGCTACTGTTTTGGTGAAAGGAACCACCAGTGGTACAGTAACTAACTTGGAGGGTGAGTACGAAATTGATGTGAATCAAGGTGATGTCTTAGTTTTTTCATTTGTTGGGTTTTCTAGCCAAGAAGTGACTTATACTGGTCAAAGCAGTATTGATATTACCATGTCAGCTGATGAAACTGCTTTGGATGAGGTAGTCGTAGTGGGGTATGGTACCCAGAAAAAAATCAACCTTACTGGAGCGGTATCTGCAGTGGGAAGTGAAGAGGTTTCCAGAAAGCCTGTAGGTCAGGTGTCCTCAGCTTTACAAGGAGTAGCCCCTGGTCTTACCGTAACCCAAAGAAGTGGACAACCTGGAGCTGACCAAGGTACTTTAAGAATTAGAGGTATAGGTACCTTGAACAGCAATGATCCACTTGTTTTGGTAGATGGGGTTCAGTATGATATCAATGACATTGATGCCAATGATATTGAATCCATTTCAGTGTTGAAAGATGCAGCAGCAGCTTCCATTTATGGGGTAAGGGCTGCCAACGGGGTTGTATTAATTACCACCAAAAGAGGTAAGGACGGAAAGCCAAGAATAAGCTATAACAATTATTTTGGTGTACAGGAACCAACTAGAATGACTGAGTTTGTAGGGGCTAAGGATTTTATGCAGTTGGTTAACACCATGTATGCCAATTCTGGCGCAGGAGCAATATATTCCGATAATCAAATTGCCGCATATGATGACCCTAACCGTGATCCGGTTGCTTATCCAGATAATTATTGGCTGGATAAAGTGTTGACGGGTTCTGGTTTTCAACAAAGCCATAGTCTTGCGATTTCTGGCGGTCAAGAAAACGTGACCTATCGGGTGTCGACCAATTATTTTGATCAAAAAGGTTTGATTGAAAACATGGATTTTGATCGTTTTACACTTCGTGTAAATACTGATATCAAGGCTTCTGAAAAGGTTAATTTTAGTGCAGACATTTCTGCTAATATTTCCAACCGTGAAGAACCTCAAGGTGTTTCTGGCTCAGCATGGTATCAGTTTGGTCAGGCAGCTATTATAAACCCTTTGACTCCTGCCTATTATTCAAACGGAGAATATGCAGTGGTAAGAGGAGGGCAAAACCCATTGAGATTACAAGACGAAGGAGGGATTTACAGTTATAAGCAAAACTTGTTTACAGGTAATTTCCAAGCAGATTATGAAGTGATTGAAGGTTTGAAGCTGACCGGTAGGGCATCCATCAATTATCAGTCTGATTATACCAGTCTTCATGAAAAACAGTTGATTTATAATGTGCCTGAATCATCTTCGGTGGTATTGGGGAGAAATGAAGTGACCAAGCAGTCTTTGGACTATTGGTTCAAAAACTTCCAAGGTTTAGCCAATTATTCAAAGAATTTTGGAGAGAATCATAACTTACATGTTTTGGCCGGTATTTCCAGTTTGCTACAGACCAATGAGTCTCTAACAGGGTATAGAACAAATATTCCGAATGGAAATCTTTCTGAAATTGACGCAGGTGCTTCAGATGGGCAAGAAGCCAATGGTACAGCCAATGAATATGCCTTATTGTCTTTCTTTGGTCGTGTAAACTATGCGTTCAAGGATAAATATTTGGTTGAGGCCAATATCCGTAGAGATGGCTCAAGTAGGTTTGCGGATGGTCAGAAGTGGGGCATTTTCCCTTCTTTCTCCTTAGGTTGGAGAATTTCAGATGAATCCTTTATGGAAGGATTAGGCTTTGTGGATGATTTGAAATTAAGAGGTTCTTGGGGTATGTTGGGAAATGACGCTATCGGCAATTATCCTTATCAGACTAGTTACAGCTTTAATGACTATCCATTTGGAGGAACGCTTAATCAAGCAGCTGGCCTAAGTGCCTATCCTAACAGCCAACTAAGTTGGGAAACTACAAAAATGACGGATGTTGGTTTTGACTTAGTGATCCTTCAAGGAAAGATGGATTTCACTTTTGACTACTATGTGAAGAACACTGATGATATTTTGTTGCAGCTTCCGATCCCTTCTACTGTAGGCCTTTCTGCACCTTACCAAAATGTTGGGAGTGTAGAAAATAAAGGATGGGAATTTTCAGCAAATTATCATGGTAGAGCAGGAAGTGATTTTACCTATGATATTGGAGCCAATTTCTCTGATGTGAAAAACGAAATTACTGATTTTGGTGATGCGGATTATCTTACTACTGATAACAACGATATTACCACTGCCTATCAGGTAGGGTACCCGATTGGGGCTTTCTTTGGCTATATCTCTGATGGAATCTTCCAGTCAGCTGACGAAGTGGCTCAGCACGCTACTCAACCCGGCTCTCCTTCCGCTGGTGACTTGATCTACCGCGATGTGAATGGCGATGGAGAGGTGAATACAGAAGATAGGGTTTATTTGGGAAGCAATATTCCTCGCTATACTTATGGTTTGAACCTTAATGCTGCCTACAAAGGCTTCAGTATTGCCGCTTTCTTCCAAGGAGTTGCCAAGGCAGACATCAATACTTTGGTGTTGAAGAGAGCACCTACTAGCACTGATGGTAATTTTAGGGATTTACATTTGGATAGCTGGACACCTGAAAATACGGATGCTTCTTTCCCTAGATTAACTACAGCGGAGAGAAACTATCAGTCCTCAAGCTATTGGGTGGAAAGTGGGGCATATGTTAGGTTAAAAACATTGCAATTGAACTATAATCTTCCAAAGAGCCTTTTGGAACCTGCCAAAATTACAAGAGCTAGGGTATTTGTGACAGGACAAAACCTGTTTACACTGTCTGGTCTGGAAAACGATATCGATCCAGAAGCACCTAATGATAATAGATATTATCCTCAGGTGAAGACATATACAGTAGGGTTAAGTGTTGAATTTTAAGCAGAAAAAAAGATGAAAATAAATATTTTAACAATACTCGCAGCTTTGCTACTGACCTTTTCATGTAGTGAAGACTTCTTGGATAGACAACCTTTGGATGAGGTTTCCAGTGGGAATTATTGGGCGACTTCTTCTGATGCGGTCAACGCAGTCAATAACTGCTACAGGTATTTAGGGGATAGTTGGTACAGGATTTTCCTTTCTGCAGCTACAGATGATAGCTACTCTTGGAGTAACTGGCCGGCAGATGTTCAGTTTGCCGGAAATGGAAGTGCAACGAGTAGTTTGGGCTATTTCAGTCATTTTTGGTCACAGCATTATAACACCATCGCAGCGGCCAATAATGTATTGGACAATATCGACCAGGTTCCTTCCATGGATGAGGAGTTGAGAAATAGGCTGAAGGCAGAGGCTCGGGTAATCAGAGCATACGCGTATCAACAATTGATCGGCATGTATGGAGATGTGCCATTGATCACTTCTATTCAAACTACAGATGAATTCAATGTTTCCAGAACTCCCAAAGCGGAAGTAGTTGATTTTATTGTGCAAGATTTGGAAGAAGCTGCTGATATTTTGCCAGAGAGCTATGGCTCCTCAGATCAGGGAAGAGTTACAAAAGGTGCTGCTTTAGCTTTAGAGGCAAGGGTGCTTTTGTATGATGAAAGGTGGTCTGAAGCAATTGATGTGGCCAGCGAAGTAATGGGACTAAATTACAGCATTGATGGTGATTATTTAAGTCTCTTTGATGGCACCAATAAAAATAGTCCTGAGATCATCTTGGCGGCCCAGTATATTAAAAACACTTATCCAACCGCAAGCGCTACATGGTTGGGGGCTCCGTCACTAGGTGGCTGGGGACAGGTAATTCCTTTGAAAAGCTTGGTGGATACTTACGAATGCCGTGATGGTTTGACCATCGAAGAGTCACCTATGTATGATCCTGAAAATCCATTTGAAAACAGAGATCCTAGGTTGGAGTTAACTGTAATAGTACCTGGGACTGAAGTGAATGGAATTACCATTGATATCACTAATCCCAATTCAATTGACCGCTTGGGGCAAAATAATGCTTCATATTCAGGGTATTACTATAAAAAAGGTGTGCCAGCAGATATTGAAGGAAGCTGGGACAGTAACTCCTATAATGATGAAGTGTTGATTAGATACGCGGAAATCTTATTGATTTATGCTGAAGCGAAAGTACAATCAGGGGAAATTGACCAGTCAGTTTATGATGCGATCAATGAAGTTCGGGGACGAGCCGGTGTGGAAATGCCAGCCATTACATCTACCGAGGCAGGATCTCAGGAAGCTTTAATGGAGGTGATTAGAAGAGAAAGAAGAGTAGAGTTTGCTTTGGAAGAGCATCGCTTTTTTGATATTAGAAGGTGGGAGATCGCAGAGGATGTGATGCCAGGAACTGCTTTGGGAATCTATAATAACTTTGATGATAGTAGAGGAGATTTTGGTGAATTTGTAAGAGTAGAAGAGCGACAGTTCAATCCGGACAGGGATTATTTATGGGCCATTCCGGTTAATGAGCTTTCAATAAATCCAAATCTGGAGCAAAATCCTAATTGGTAATTAGTTCGAAAGGGTTTGAAGGTGTAACTTGCCATCAAACCCTTTTCATTTAGTATTTAATAAATCATGATTAAAAAGATCACCCTTTGTTTGAGTATGGCGCTGCTATTTGCGTCGGCAATGGCTCAGAATACTGAGTACCTCTCCAAAAGATACCCTCTAATTCCTTATCCTGCTGAGCTGACAGCAAAAGAGGGCACTTTCAAACTATCAGGAGCAACAGCGATTGAGGTGGAAAGTGGAGACCTAGATTTGAGTAATGAAGTTTCATTCTTACAGGAGATGCTATCTGCATATGGTTTGGATAAAGATGGTTCTTCCAATGGAGAAATATTGTTGTTATTTTCAAATGAGGTAAGTGCCGAAGAAGGATATGTTCTCGCTATTTCAAATGAGCAAGTGGTGATTAAAGCCAGCACCCAAACTGGTTTTTTTAGAGGTATTCAAGCCTTCGGGCAATTATTGCCAGTGAACCTTTCAGGTGAGAAACTAGCTGAGCTTGAAGTGCCAGCTGTAGAAATAAATGATGCGCCCAAGTATGATTGGCGAGGGATGCATATTGATGTGTCAAGACACTTTTTTACCAAAGAATATATCAAGAAGTTTATTGATAGATTGGCTAGATACCAGTTTAACAAACTTCATATGCACTTGACAGATGATCAAGGTTGGAGAATCGAGATCAAACAATTCCCCAAGCTGACGGATGTAGGAGCCTGGAGAACTTATAATAAGCACGATACCATATGTATGGAGCGGGCTGAAACCAATCCGGACTATATTATTGACCCTTGGAATATCAAAGAAGTCAATGGCAAGGAAGTTTATGGTGGTTTTTACACCCAAGAGGATATTAAAGAAATTATCGCTTATGCAGGCAAACACCATATAGAGGTGGTTCCAGAAATAGATATGCCAGGGCATATGAGTGCCGCGGTAAGGGCTTACCCTTATTTGACAGGTGATCAGAAGACTGAGTGGGGAGAGTTGTTCTCAAGTCCTTTGAACCCTTGTCAGGAAAGTACCTATGAGTTTGCTGAAAAGGTTTTGGATGAGATCATGGCCTTGTTTCCGAGCAAGTATGTACATATTGGAGCTGATGAAGTGGACAGAGAGTTTTGGGAAACTTCAATGTGCGAAGAATGGATGAAAGAAAATGGAATCGAAGATGTGGATAAGCTGCAAAGCTTCTTTGTGAACCATATGGAAGCTTATGTGAAATCTAAAGGGAAGCAGTTGATAGTTTGGGATGATGCTTTGGCTGGGGGAATCAGCCCGACAGCCCATGTGATGTATTGGAGAAGTTGGGTGAAAAAAGCCCCTTTCAGTGCAGTTGAAAATGGTAATGAGATCATTATGTCCCCAGTGGGTGGAGGTCTTTATTTTGATTATGCGCCGGATAAGAGCTCTTTGAGAAAAGTATATACCGTGAGTATTGTGCCTGAAGGTTTTACTGCTGAGCAGGCCAATAAAGTAATTGGTGGTCAAGCCAATATCTGGACTGAGTATATCCCTTCAGAGGCAAGAGCAGATTATATGTATATGCCTAGAATGACGGCTTTGGCAGAAAGGCTTTGGTCGGATCCTAAGGATTTTGATGGGTACCAAGAAAGGTTAAACAATCATTTTGCTTGGATGCAGAAAGAGAATATCAACTATCGCCTTCCTGATTTAAATGGCATAGCAGATAAGAATATGTTTGTGGGAAAAGGGAAGTTGGATGTAAGTGCTCCTGTAGATTTCTTGACCATTAAGTACACAACAGATGGTACTGACCCGGAAATGGATGATAAAGTTTTGGGAAAACCTTTAAAGGTGAAGTCTGATACGGATTTTAAAGTGGCAGCTTTTGGGCCTTCAGGAAATAGGGGAGATGTATATGAGGTGCCTTACAGAAAAACAACTTATCTGAACGCCGTAAACGAAAGTGAGGTTTCAGGTAGTGATGGGCTTACCATGCATTTCCATAAGGGAACATTCAAGCAAACCGCACTAATGGATGACCATCAAGCTGACGAAGTAAGGGTAATGGAGGATTTAAGCATACCTGCTGACTTGGCCAAAGGTTCTTTTGGGGCTGAATTCATTGGTTATATCAATGTTCCTGAAAAGAGAGTATATGACTTTATACTTACCAGTGATGATGGTAGTAAGCTATATATTGGAGGTCGTGAAGTGATAGATAATGATGGTTTTCACCCTGCTAAAGAAGTCAGTGGTCAGGTTGCATTGAATGCTGGACTTCATCCGATTGAGTTGGACTTTATTGAAGGTGGAGGGGGACACACCCTTATTTTGGAATACATCGACGAGAATGGTGAGAGAAAAGCTGTTCCAGCTGATTGGTACATTTCTAAATAATCCTTAAAAGTGGAAAAAGAAAAGATATGAATTTTAAACAAGTTGCGTTTCTGTTGCTATCTGGAGTGGGTGCTTTTTCGTGTAGCCAAAAGGTGCAACATGAAAAAGCCATTGGAGATCATGAGCTTGAGTTGACACAATATGTCAATCAATATATTGGTTCTGGAGGGCATGGACATGTGTTCGTGGGAGCCAATGTACCATTTGGAGGCGTGCAGTTAGGGCCGGTGAATTTAACTGAAGGTTGGGACTGGTGCTCAGGTTACCATATTTCAGATTCAACCCTTATAGGGTTTGCCCATACCCATTTGAGTGGTACTGGAATTGGTGATTTAGGTGATGTACTTGTCATGCCGATAGTTGGAGAAACGAAGGTGTATAAAGGTGACCCCGAGCAGCCTGAGACGGGATATTTTTCCTATTTCTCTCATGATAATGAGGAAGTGAAACCGGGGTATTATTCAGTAAAGGTAGATCGATATGATGTCTTTGCGGAATTGACCGCTACCGAAAGAGTAGGATTTCATCGCTATACTTTTCCGGCAAGTAAGGAGTCAAAAATCCTCTTTAATCTGAAGCAGGGTATTGGCTGGGACAGTCCAACTGATACCCATATTCGAATGGTGAATGACACCACTATTTCAGGTTATCGTCACTCAAAGGGCTGGGCAGTTGACCAAAAATTGTTTTTTACAGCAGTGTTGTCCAAGCCTATTCAGTCCATTGAACTGTTTGATATGAATGAGCCGGTTGCTGGCAATGAATATACTGCCAAGGCAGTAAAGGCTTTGTTGGGATTTGAGACGGAGCAGGATGAAGTGGTGAAAATGAAAGTAGCTATCTCTCCGGTAAGTGAAGAAAATGCCCTTTTGAACCTTCAGGAGGAACTGCCTCACTGGGATTTTGACAAGGTGGTAGCTGATGCAGGTGAAGCTTGGAATCATGAGCTGAATAAGCTTCAAGTGGAAATGAAGGAAAAGGATGAATTGGTGAAGTTTTATACTGCATTGTATCATACTATGATTGCTCCATCAGTATTTAATGATGTAAATGGAGACTATAGAGGTACCGATGGTGAGGTGAGGAATGATCAAACATTTACCAATTTGACTACTTTCTCTTTATGGGACATTTATAGAGGGTGCAGTCCTCTTTATACCATTACCCAGCAGGACAGAATGGTAGATATGGTGGCGTCCATGTTAAAGATTTATGAGCAACAAGGAAAATTGCCTGTATGGCATTTAATGGGAAATGAGACCAATACCATGCCCGGTTATAGTGCTGTTCCTGTCATCGTTGATGCTTACTTGAAAGGGATTCCAATGGATGCTGAACTGGCATTTGAAGCGGTGAAAACCACTGCGATGGGGGATGAGTTTGGGCTGGACAAGGTAAAAGAACTTGGATATATACCAGCAGATGATGAAGTGGAGAATGTTTCCAAAGGTTTGGAATATGCGCTTTCTGACTGGAGCATTGCTCAAATGGCCAAGGCTATGGGCAAGGAAAAGGATTATGAATACTTCTCTAAAAGGGGACAATACTATAAGAATTACTTCGATCCCGAGGTGGGTTTTATGAGAGGGAAAGTTTCGGATACGGAATGGAGAGAACCATTTAGCCCATTTACTTCGATACACATGAAAGGTGATTTTACAGAAGGTAATTCCTGGCAATATACTTTCTTGGTGCCTCAGGATGTAGAAGGTTTGATTGAGTTGGTGGGGGGCAAAGAAGCTTTTATTTCCAAGTTGGATTCCTTATTCCTTGTAGAAGGTGATATGGGAGAGGAAGCCTCCAGTGATATCACTGGCTTGATTGGCCAATATGCTCAGGGGAATGAGCCAAGTCACCATGTCACCTATATGTATGGCTACGTGGACCAGCAATACAAGACGGCAGAAAAAGTAAGGTATATTTTAAAGGAACTGTATGCAAATGACCCTGATGGCTTAAGTGGAAATGAAGATGTAGGACAGATGTCAGCTTGGTTAGTGCTTTCTTCTCTTGGCTTCTATCCGGTTAATCCTGCTGGTGGAACTTATGTTTGGGGAAGCCCAACAGTGGATCAGGCTGTGATTCATATGGATAATGGAAATACCTTGGAATTGAAAGTTGAAAATAACTCTCCAGAAAATATTTATATCCAAAATATTACTTTTGATGGTGAGCCATATAGTACCAAGTTCCTGATGCATGAAGATTTGGTGAAAGGTGGAGAACTGATCATTGAGATGGGGAATTCACCGAAAAAATGACTTGTTCTAAATTGGATAAATAGGATTATAATAAATTAAGACTGAGACCGAGGTTGATTTTCTCCCTCGGTTTTTTTTATGCTGCTTTAAAGTCTGTTACTGCTATCGATTGCTCAAAGTGAATATATATTTATTTGGGTTTGAAAGGTTTAAATTGTTATGATGTATTTGATGGGTAAATAATTTACGAACTATGTATTTGTAAATAAGCTATTTATGGTTTTCAGTAATGGTTTTTATGAAATTCGGTGATGAATTATTAAAATATTGGGATTAAATAATTGAATCAGATAAGTAGACTATTTATAGAACTGATAATGCCTTTTGAGTTGAAATTATTTAAATAATTATGAGTTATTTTGAAAAACAGATAAAATTCACTGGTTTTTAGGTAAAAAATCATTGATTATTTTGGAACATAGTATTCTAGTTTTTATAATGCAAACGATTGCATGCGCAATCGTTTGCATTATAACCAATTTTCAAACAATAAACCTCTAGAATTATGGCACCAAAAGTACCAAGATGGCCACTTCCCAAGTGGCTGGTAAAACTAACCGTTTGTTCCACAAGGTGGGGGCTACTATTTCTGTTAGGAATAGGTCTTTCCATATCAAGTTTTGCACAAGAAGTCATCACTGGAACTGTGATTTCATCCGATGAAGGAGAACCTATTCCTGGAGCTTCTGTCCTTTTAAAAGGAACCACCACTGGAACCACCACAGATTTTGATGGAAATTATAGTATTTCCGTTCCTGATAATGAAGCTGTCTTGGTCTTTTCATTCATCGGGTATGAAAAGCAAGAAATAACGGTAGGAAATCGATCTACAATTGACATTGAGTTGGTGTCAAGTTTGACAGAGTTAGAATCAGTGGTAGTGGTCGGCTATGGAACTATGAAGAAATCTGATGTTACAGGAGCCATTGCAGGAGTGGATAGTGACCTTATTACTGAGCGAGGAACCACTAGCCCGGTTCAATCATTACAAGGAAGTGTGGCTGGAGTACAGGTAAGCAACAGCACTGGTAGATTGGGAGATGGTTTCAATATGACTATCCGAGGAAACAACTCTTTGGCTGGTTCTGACCCACTTTACGTAGTTGATGGCGTCATTACCAACAACATCGACTTTTTGAACCCTAATGACATCGCTAAGATAGAAGTGTTAAAGGATGCTTCTTCAGCTGCTATTTATGGGTCTCGTGCAGCGGGAGGTGTTGTAATTGTAGAGACCCGAGGTGGTACAGGCATCCCAGAAGCAACCACCTTTTCATTTGATACTTTTTATGGTGTGAAAACTCCTGCCAGACTGCCGGAAATGATGAGTTTGGAGCAATGGAGAGATTATCACATGGCGGCTTACTTAGGTACTACCAATAATGGGCAAGGAATGACCCCTCAAGAATATGAGGACGTGGTATTGGGCCCAAATAATCCGGTGCTAGCAGAGCGATTCAATAATTTGGATGGTTTTGATTGGTATGATGCGGTACTCAGAAATGGGATGCAAACCAATAATCACTTGACCATTTCGCATAGAAGTGGGGCTTCAACTTATAATATCGGAGTAGGTTATCAGAAAGAAACAGGAACGTTGGAGCAGGAAAGCTTGGACAAGTATACATTCAACATGAATATCAACCAGCATATCAATGATAAATTTATGGCTGGTGCCAATATGGCCCTATCACATGGGAACAACCAAAGAGGAAGTGGCAGCGCCATGCAGGAAGCTTTTCGACTGAACCCTTTTTTGAGTCCTTACGCCATAGATGAAAATGGTGATGAGATTGTAGGTGAGCTTTTCCCGCAGCCCGGTAAACTGACTTATCCAAATGGTGACTGGGCTGCAAACAAAACCAGTACATACAACCCCCTTTTGGAAATAGCCAATTCCAGTGATGAGACAAGAAGTTTTAGAGGGGTAGGAAATGCCTATTTACAATATGACCCTTTGGATTGGTTAAGTCTGAAGTCGACCTTCTCTGTAGGGTTCAATAACAATAGAAGAGGCCGTTTCTGGGGAGCGCAGACAAATACAGGAATCAATAATGGTAATTTGCCTTCTTCAGAAGTAAGTTATTACAACAATATGAATACAACTTGGGATAACCAGTTGAACATCAACAAGGCCATCAATGCTCACTCACTCAACTTCTTGGCGCTACAAAGTATTTTTGTTGACAGGACGGAGACCGCTAATATGTCTTCTACACAACAGCCTTTTGAGACAGAGTTCTATAATGTAGGTTCTGGCTTGCAGGAAACCTATAATTTAGGGAATGGTTTCAGTAAAAGTCAATTGGCCTCCTTTGCCCTGAGACTGAATTATTCCTATGCAGATAAATATTTGGTAACGGTTTCAAATAGATGGGATGGTTCTTCCTTACTTTCTGAAGGAAACAAATGGCAGGCCTTCCCTTCTGTGGCATTGGGTTGGAGACTGAACAAAGAGGACTTTTTGATTAACTCAACCACCCTTTCCAACTTGAAATTAAGGCTGGGTTATGGTACGGTTGGTAACAACAATGTATCCCCTTACAGAACTGTTAATGCTTTGACCAATCAGACCTACTATGATTTTAATGGAACAGCGGCCAATGGATGGACGCAAAATTCCATTGCCAATAAAGCCTTGACATGGGAAAAGACCAAAGAAATAAATGTGGGTTTGGATTTTGGCTTTCTAATGAACCGCATTACAGGTAGTGTGGATTATTACAATCGGCTATCTGACAATCTATTAGTGACCCAAAAACTTCCTTTGGAGATTGGTTTTAGTGACATTGCTTCAAATGCAGCATCTGTTAGAAACAAAGGGGTGGAAATTATGTTGACCACCATCAATGTGGAAAATAGTATGGTGAATTGGTCTACAACATTTACTTTCACCAAAAACACCAACTCCATTGAATCTCTTTATGGACAGTCAGAAGTAGATGACGTTGGAAATGGCTGGTTTATCGGAGAGTCAATCGATGCCCATTACAATTTTATTTATGATGGTGTTTGGCAAGCGGGAGAAGATGCAGCAGCATTTAACCAAACTGAGGGACAGGCTAAAGCAAGAGATGTAAATAATGATGGTGCAATCAATCCCAATGACGATCGGGTGATCCTGGGGTCTTCCAATCCATCCTGGACAGGGGGTATTATTTCCAATTTGCAAGTAGGAAATTTTGACATGAACTTTTCATTGGCTACTCAGCAGGGTGTACTGGCCTACAGTGATTTTCATACCAATTTTACTAATGTTAGAGACAGAGGGCGTCAAAAATTGGCTATACCCAGTTGGTATGTGCCTGAAAACTCCGTGGGCGTACCATCACAGGTGTCCAATGAGTACCCACAACCTAGAAATGAAGGGCAATACTGGGGAACCGGAATGGCGTATTATCGAGATGCATCTTTTGTGAAGATCAATAATATTGGTTTGGGATATAGTCTACCAGAAACTTTGATAAGCAGGGCAAACCTTCAAAAAGTAAGAATATATGTCAATGTACTTAATCCATTCACATTTACGGAGTATGATGGATGGGATCCTGAGTGGGCAGAGGCTAGTTTGGGTATTGGTCGTGTGAGTACAATTACCACGCAGTTTGGATTAAGTGTTAAGTTTTAATCAGAAGATTTGAAGAACTATGAAGAAGATAAATTCAATTTTAGCAATAATCTTTCTGTTTGCAGCTACAGGCTGTGCAGAGTTTCTGGAAGAAGAAAACAAGTCCAATGTAACGGCAGAGGAATTTTATGAAACAGCGGAAGGGTATGAGGCATTGATCAATGCCAATTATTCTGCTCTTAGAGATATTTATGGGGATGATCCATGGATGTTTGTATGTGGAACTGACCTGTATCAAGAAGGAAGAGACCTCCCTCCCCAAGGGTTAAGTAAGTATTTTGAACTGAATAGTTCTTCCTCAGGAGTGGATTTTCTATATGTAAATTGTTATAAGGCCATTCAGTTGGCCAACACGGCCATTCACTATGCGGATATTACCGAGCAAACGGGTGTCACTACCCAATATCTCGGTGAGGCCAGGTTTTTAAGGGCCAATGCTTATTTTCTGTTGGTGCAGCCTTATGGAGGAGTGGGAATGATTACAGAATACGTAGAAGAGCCAATTCTAGCTTTTGATCGCTCCAGTGCTGAAGAAGTCTATGCCTTCATCATTGCAGAGCTTGAAGGAGCTATGGGCCAAGTATCATCTGGTGCATTTGATGGACATGTTAATCAAAGAGCGGTTGAAAACTTATTGGCTAAAGTCCACTTGACCAGGGGGTATGAAGCATTTGCTGCGGCTGATGATTTCTCAAAGGCAGCTACCTATGCAGATAATGTGATCAATGGACAGGGGTTGAATCTAACTTCAGAAGAGCTTTGGGATCCAAGCAATGAAATGAATGAGGAAATAATCTTGTCAGTGCAATGGAGTGCGGGATCTATTAGTGCTGACCCAACAGGAATCGGTAATGAACAACAAAGCTATTTTGGTCCCTACATGGGAGGTTCTGAAGTGGCTGGTGATGCTCCTTACAAGACTTACACAACCTTGCCTACCCGTTTTGCGCTTGACCTTTTTGAAGAAGGGGATGAGCGATGGTATTCTACCTTTATGACAGAAGTATTTGCGCGATACTATGATTATTATGATGTGGATGATCATAGTTCTTTGATGGTTGAGGATTTTTACGAGCCGCAATGGTTTACAGCGCAGGATAGCATCGACTATGTCAATGCGCACCCAGGTGTAGAGTATCATTCATACGGAACTACGGATCCAAACGGAGGGGCTGTTTCATTGGATAGGGCCACCATGATTGTTAAGAAATTTGATGATCCTACCTCTTTGTTCGGTGGAGCCACCAGTACAAGAGATTTTGTAGTAGCCAGGTTGGCTGAAACATACTTGGTAGCTGCAGAAGCTTATTTCCAATCAGGAGATGCCTCTACAGGACTTGATCGGTTGAATGTGGTCAGGGAAAGAGCAGGAGTGGACGATGCTACTCTTGGAGAGCTTGATATCGACTATATTTTGGATGAAAGAGGACGAGAGCTTATGGGAGAGTACCACCGATGGTTTGACCTGAAGAGGACCGGTAAATTAGTGGAAAGGGCTTCTGCTCACAACAGTTGGATTACGCCTTCTAATTTTGAAGGGGCAAATGGCAATCTTAAAATTCTTAGGCCAATTCCACAAAATGCCATAGACCTTAACCAAAATAAAGACTTTCCTCAAAACCCTGCGTATGAATAATATCGGAAGGTTGATTATTAAAATAAACAAAAAGCTCCAGACTTTCATGTCTGGAGCTTTTTGTTTAAAACTTGATCTCCAATTGATCTGGAAGTAGTTTAAATGATTTTCTATGCAATGGAGTGGCCCCCCACTTTTCGATTCCTTCACGGTGCTGCTTGGTAGGGTAGCCAGCATTTTTCTCCCAGCCATAACCAGGATATTGTTTGGCCTTTTCAGCCATTAAATTATCTCTATAGACTTTAGCCAGAATTGATGCTGCTGCAATACTGGCAAATTTGCCGTCTCCTTTTACAATGCAATCGAAGGGTATAGTCAATTCGCTTTTAAACCGATTACCATCTATCAGTAAATGCTCTGGCACAACTTTCAGCATTTCAATTGATCTGCTCATAGCCAAAAAGGATGCGTTTAATATGTTGATTTGATCAATTTCTTCCACAGAAGACTCTGCCACTGCCCAAGCAATGGAGTTGTCTTTGATTTCTTGAACCAAACCCTCCCGATTTCCTTTGCTCAGCTTCTTGGAGTCGTTGATCAATTCATTGGCAAAGTCATTGGGAAGAATTACCGCAGCGGCCACCACTGGGCCACACAGACAGCCTCTACCCACTTCATCACATCCGGCTTCTAATCTATTAGCTTCTAAATAGGGTAATAGCTTCATCGTGGATTTTTTCTTCTCTTGGGAAATATTTATGGATCATTTCTGCTACCAGTCCTGTCCAGCCTGTTTGGTGTGATGCGCCAAGCCCTTTGCCATTGTCTCCATGGAAATATTCATAAAACAGGATGTAATCGCGGAAATGAGGGTCATGTTGCATTTTTGCATTGTCCCCAAATACCGGTCTTATTCCATCTTCATTTCTCTTAAATATCTCAATGTTGCGCATGGATAATTCCTTTGCGATGATATCAAGGGTGACAAATTTACCTGAACCTGTTGGATATTCTATAGGAAAATCGCCACCATAGTAGTAGTTGAATTTTTTCAATGATTCCATGATCAGCCAATTGATCGGGAACCAAATGGGGCCTCTCCAGTTAGAGTTTCCTCCAAACATTCTAGTGTCCGATTCGCCAGGTGTGTATTGTACAGTATGTTCGACACCGTTTAACTTCATGGAATAGGGGTGATCCTTATGGTATTTGGATACCGACCTGACACCATAATCAGAAAGGAATTCATTGGGGTCAAGTACTTTGTTAAGCAGGCTTTTCATCCTGTGTCCCCTGAGCAAGGAGAAAAGGTGTCTTTTATCCTTGCCCGGCTCTATCCAGTTCGAAACCAAAGAAGCTAATTTAGGCTTTTCTTTAAGGAAAAAGTCAAGCCGTTTTTTGAACTCTGTGAGGTTTTCATACATTTCTTCTTTGATGGGTTCCACTGCAAACAAAGGAATAATCCCCACAATGGATTTTACCCTCATTCTCTTAGGACTCTTGTCATCAATATGCAATACATCATAGAAGAAATTGTCCTTGTCATCCCAAAGACTGATATTGTCACCAGAGATATTGTTCATGGCTCCAGCGATATACAGAAAGTGTTCTAGAAACTTGGTGGCTGTATATTGATAAACTTGATTTTGCTCACAAAGGTCCAGTGATATTCTCAGCAAGTTCAGGCTGAACATGGCCATCCATGAGGTGGCATCAGCTTGTTCGAGCCTGGCGCCAAATTGGTCCACATGGCTTCGGTCAAAAAGGCTTACATTATCCAATCCTAGGAAACCTCCCTCAAAGATATTTTGCCCATCACTATCCTTTTGGTTTACCCACCAGGTAAAGTTGAGCATTAGTTTATGCAAGGCTTTCTCTAGAAACTCATAATCTCCTTTGCCGCCATTCATCTTCTTGTCTATTTGGTAAACGCGGTTGATGGCGTAGGCATGAATAGGTGGATTTACATCATTGAAGTTCCATTCGTAGGCAGGGATCTGGCCATTTGGATGCATGTACCATTCGGTCAAAAGCAATAACAGCTGTTCCTTAGCAAAGACAGGATCCATTCTAGCTATTGGGACGCAATGAAAGGCGAGGTCCCAAGCTGCATACCAAGGATATTCCCATTTGTCAGGCATGGAAATGATGTCATAATTTTGTAGGTGCTTCCAGTTATGGTTCCGTCCTTTTTTCCTTTCAATGGGAGGAACGTATCTCCCAGGGTCACCCTCTAGCCATCTTTCCACATTGTAGTAATAGAACTGTTTGCCCCACATCATTCCCGCGTAGGCTTGCCTTTGGATGTTTCTCAATTCCTCATCGGTAACATGCCCTTGCAGGTCTAAGTAGAACTCATCCGCATCATGAATCCTTTTTTGTAGGATTTCATCACATTCTTCAAGGCTAATATCCCCTCCTTTATGTCTCATTCTGAAAACCACTTCTTGGGAACCGCCAGCTGGGATGGTGTATTTATAAAGTGCGGCAGCCTTAGTGCCAAAATGGGAAGGGTTTAGATGGTCTGCACTGCCTTCCACGACATAATCATTAATAGCATCTTTTAGATACTTTTTTTGATTACCGATTTTATAGAGTTTCTCCCTATTGGTTTCATTGTCGCAAAAAAGCAACTCAGGCTCTCCTCCAAAATGGAAATGATAATTCCCTGATTTTGGTGAAAAAGCCAATATTTGGTTTTCGGATTTTTTGGAGAGTTTGGGAAGAAAAGGTTCATCTCCCGTAAACCAGGTTTTCCTGAACCATATGGTAGGCATCACCCATATGTCGGCAGCTTCTTTTCCCCTGTTATGAATAGTAGCTTTGGCTACAATGTCTTCATGATCTTCTTTGGCATACTCGATGAAAATGTCAAAATAAGCGTCATCATCAAAAATACCAGTGTCAATGATTTCGTATTCAGGATCCAGCTTGCCTCTTTTGGCATTTTCTTCCAGTAGTTCCTTATAGGGGAAAGTGCTCTGAGGATATTTGTAGAGCATTTTCATGTAAGAATGTGTGGGAGTGGAATCCAGGTAATAATAAAGTTCCTTTACGTCCTCTCCATGGTTTCCTTGATTGCCAGTTAAGCCGAAAAGACGCTCCTTGATCATACTATCTTTACCATTCCAAAAGCCCCATGCCATGCAGAGTTTTTGCTTATAATCGCTGAATCCACCGATGCCTTCCTCTCCCCAGCGATAGGCTTTGCTCTTGGCATCATCATGGGTTACATTTTCCCAAGCAGCTCCATCAATACTATAGTCTTCCCTTACGGTCCCCCATTGTCTCTCCGTAAGATAGGGGCCCCACTTTTTCCAGTGCTTGACCCTGTCGCTATCTTCCTTAAGTCTTAGTCTCTCTATATTCATGGAATTATCATCATACCTAAACTCGAATTTACGAGTTTTTATAAAAACAAAATTCCCGAACCAAGTGAGCTTTTGAATTTTATGACCTATTCATAATCGGAAATCGATTGCGCTGGGTATAAACTTATCTTTTAAGTGTAAAATAATTTTCACTTACTTAAAAAAAAGGTTCAGGAATCGGCATATTTTGGGATGATTGGGCTTCTCGAATAGGAAGAAGTTTCCTCCAGTTCCAAGATTTCCAAAAGCTTTGCTCTCAGGAGCTTTTCCCAATTTACAAAAATGTGATGAGGTTCCTGCTGTAAGTTTAGAAAATTGTCGAATTTTTCAAAGTCAAATTCATGGTGTAGGATACCTGCTTCAGATATGCTGGCGTCCAATGCATTACATGCCTGTTCGTACTGTCCCTTAACAGGGATCATCATCACTTTTTTGCCAAAGTACATGGCTTCGCATATGGATTCAAAACCTGCGGTGGAAATAAGTCCTTTACAGCTGGCCATCTTTTCCAAGAACAAAACATCATTGATTTGATGGAAGGTGAGATTGGCCGATGGCATATAGGGATTGGGCATGTCCTTTTTGTCCCAAAAAGCTTCGATCTTGATGTGAGGGTTTTTCTTTGCGAAAGCAATGGCCTCTTCTGCATACCCTGAATTGACCATGTATGTCAGGATAAAATCTCCCTTTTGGGCATCCAATGCTTTTACTTGAGGTCTTAATAAGGGAGGTAGAACAGATAGCTTTTTTGAGTGTCCGCTGTTCAGGTTTCTGAATGAAAGGGCGAGGAGCTTGTCTGCATTAAGTGCTGTGATCCAAGTGTTGAACTTAAATAACACTTTTTGAATTGGTGAGCCAGAGGCAAAAGGGAATTCGGGATGGTAAATCAAGTATTGATGTCCAATGGCCCAGAATGATGACTTAGGTCGAAAAATAAAATTATAGATGCCTGCAAGAAGATCATAGAAATTGACAATTACGTCTGGTTGGCTTTGCTGTACAGTTTGATCGATCAATTTTAGGCTATTGTAGAATCTTCCTGTCTTTAAAAAATTGTATCTAAGGGTTTTTGAAATGTTGATGGACTTTTCTTTCTGATCTGTAATAAAATTAGGACTGTCGAATTGGATGATGTTGGTCTTAATGTTTTCTTTTACAAACTGAGGGAGTGTCCTTCTATTGCTTCTGCCAATAAGCACATCTGAAACCTCATGTCCCAACTTTGTCAATTGATCAAACAATGAAATGGCTTGGGTCATGTGCCCACGTCCTTCTCCTTGAACGATGAAAATAAACTTCATGGATTAAAACCTAAAAGGTGGCAATTCTAAGTCGTCGTTTGATTTAGTGAACGAAACGGCAGAATAGGATTCATCATTTTGTGGCATAGGAATGATTTTGTCATCAGTCGTAACTTTACCAAAGTCGATTTCATTATAATAAATGAGTTGCCAGTTTCCTTCATAGTCCTCCGCCAAAGCACTCATGGTTTCTACCCAGTCACCAGAATTATAATATTCAATGCCATCAATGATTCTGGCTTCTGCTTTGTGAATATGACCGCAGATGATTCCATCGCAGCCTTTTGCTTTGGCCATCATCGCTAGCTCCTGCTCATATTTGTCTATATAAGACACTGCTGATTTTACTTTGCCCTTTACATATTGTGAAAGTGAAAAGTAAGAAAGGCCTCTTTTACGTCTGTGGTAATTTACCAAACGGTTTAACCACAATAAAAAAGTGTATCCAATGTCTCCCATGTAGGCAATCCAGCGGAGATTGGTAGTGATACTATCAAACACATCGCCATGAAGCACCATGTATTTCTTTCCATTGGAATGATAGATCAGGTCTTTTTGAATGGAAAGGTTGCCTATTTGTAGAGGAAGGATTTGGTCCAAAAAGTCATCATGGTTGCCTCTTAGGTAATAGACTTTAGTTTGGTCATTGTCTATCATTTTAAGAATCCTATTAAAAAAACGGGTATGCTTCCTTTTCCAGGATCCAGATTTTTTCAATTGCCAACCGTCTATAATGTCTCCATTCAGGATAAGGTTTTCACAACGGTATTTTTTGAGAAAGCGAACCACTTCCTTGGCTTTGGACCCTTTGGTTCCCAAATGAATATCTGAAACGACGATTGTTTTGAATTGTGTTTTCAAGGTATTGCCTGTTTTGCAAGCAAGATAGGTTTGGGGAATTAATTGATGATGAATGGGTTATTATTAAAATAAGATGTTTTTAAGAGAAATTGGATTTTATTGTGAATTCAATGTTATGGGAATATGAAAAATCATTAACTGGCTGGTATACTGAGGGGTTGGTTACAGTTTTCATTCCAATGATCTTGCAATTGACATTGATTTTTTGATAATATTCAAAGAGTACCTATTTGGGGGTTATTAGTCACTAATGGGTAAATTTTTCATTAAGCTTTCTACGCATTGAAAATCAATTTGAAAGTAGTGCCTTTTCCAAGGGTTGATTGTACTTGAATGTTTCCTTTGTGTCTGCGCATAATTTGTTTTGAAAGGCTTAGCCCAATTCCTGACCCTTTCTTTTTAGTGGTGAAGAATGGGATGAAAATTTTGTTCAAGGCTTCCTCTTCTATGCCTTTGCCAGTATCTGATATTTCAATGATGATTTTTCCTGCCTCATCGATAAAGGCCCTTAGGCTAATTTTTTTGACCTCAGCTTCCTCTACTGCATGAATGGCGTTTTGGATAATATTGATCAGTACTTGCTCGATCAAAGAGCTGTCAGCAAATAACAAAAGGTCCTGTGGCTCAATTTTCTTTTCGCAAGAAATATGGGATTGATCAATTTGATTATGAAACAAGATGCTCAACTGTTCGAATAATTCTTCAATTCGTATGGCAGAGAATTTTGGCACAGGGATATGTGCAAGACTTCTGAAGTCACTGACAAAATCAATCAAGCCTTCACTTCTTTTTTCAATGGTGGAAATGCCCATCAGATAATCTTCCACATCTCCAATAGGGACATCTTGATTTTTGTCCATTTGATTTTGAATATCTCCTTTAATGGTAGAAGCCAAAGAGGAAATAGGCGCAATGCTGTTCATGATTTCATGCGTCAGGACACGGACCAGGTTTTGCCATGCTTCCATTTCTTTTTCCTCCAATTCACTTTGGATATTCTGTAAGGAAACAAGCTTGAATTTCACGCCTCTAAGAACCAGTTCTATCACATAGACAGACAACTGCATGATGCCATCAGGATGAGCTATTTTGATCAATTCACTTCCTCCTGTTCTTAGGGTCTGGATGGCATTGTGGAGCTCTTTATTGACTTGTTCTATTTCCTGAATATAGATTAGTTGATCGATATTCAGCATTCGCTTGGCTGCGGTGTTCAGGATTTGTATGCGACCATCTTCCTCAAAAGTGATCAGCCCAATACTCAGGTGTTGGAATACTGAGCGGAAATATTGGTAATTGGCCTCCTTTTCTGCTTGATCTTCCTTAAGTTTGGCAAGAATGGCATTGAACTCAATATGCAAGTCGTCGGTTTCAGTTCCGTCAAACTTGACAGGATAAACAGTGGCGTAATTGTTTTGTTTGATGTTGTCCAAAAACTGTCTTACCTTCTTAAAGCTGCTCTCTGCATAATTGATTAGGAAGATAAGTTGGGCAATGACCAAAATGATGAAAAGGGAGGTGAGAAACACTCCCGATTCATTTAATATTGCATAAGAAAGGACAAAGAGAGTCAGGGTAAGTAAAACGACTCTCCCTAATAATCCGACTTTATAATCCATATTTTTCCAATCTTCTATAGAGAGAAGCCCTGGTTAAGCCCAGCTCTTTTGCTGCTTTAGAAATATTGCCTCCGTTTTTGTCGATGGCTTTTTGAATTACATTTTTTTCCACTTCATCTAGATTGAGAGTAGCATTGTGGTTGACTTTTTCTGTGGCTGGCTTTGAAGAAAGGAAGAAGAAGTCTCTGCTGTCCAATTCATCACCTTCGGCCATGATGATGGCACGTTCTATCGCATGCTGCAATTCCCTGATGTTTCCTGGCCAACTGTAGTGTTGCAAAAGCTGTAATGCGGCAGGTTTGAAGCCTTCAAAGTTTTTTCTGTATTTTTTTGCATAGACCTTGAGAAAGTGGTTTGCAAGAAGGGGGATATCATCTTGTCGTTCCCTTAAAGGAGGCAAGAAGATTTCGACTGTGTTGATTCTATAGAGTAAATCCTGTCTGAAGGTGTTGTCCATAACCATCTCATGAACTTTCATGTTTGTCGCACAGATTAGTCGAATATCCACAGGGATGGATTTGTTGGTGCCAATTCTGGTGACTTCTCTCTTTTGAAGGACCGTCAATAGCTTAGACTGCAAAGGCATGCTTAAATTGCCGATTTCGTCCAAGAACAATGTGCCTTTATCTGCTACTTCAAATCTTCCAGCCCTATCTTCTTTGGCATCGGTAAAGGCACCTCTTTTGTGACCAAAAAGCTCACTTTCAAATAAAGTTTCAGTAATAGCGCCCATGTCAACTCCCACAAATATCTCATCCATTCTTAATGACCTGTCATGAATGGCCCTGGCGATAAGCTCTTTTCCGGTTCCATTCTCTCCCAAAATCAGTACATTGGCGTCAGTTTGGGCAACCTTGTCTATGATGGAAAATATGTTCTTCATGGTAGCACTCTGCCCAATAATTTCTGAGAAGGGCTTCTTCATGTCAGCCTGAAGCTGCTTGGATTTTTTGGAAATGGTATCTACTTGGTCGTAGCTTTCCTTAAGGCGGCTGGCGGCAGATAGGGTAGCCAGTAGTTTTTCATTTTGCCAAGGCTTTAATATAAAGTCCGTGGCTCCTTCTTTTAGGGCCTGAACAGCCATTTCTACATCACCAAATGCGGTGATCAATATGACAACCGCTTTAGGGTCTATTTCTTTGATCTGTTTTAACCAATGGAAGCCTTCTTTGCCTGAGGTGGTGTCCTCGGTGAAGTTCATGTCAAGTAATATGACATCATAATTATTGTTGTTTACCAGAAATGGAATTCGTCGAGGGTCTTTTTCGATAGTTACTTCCTTTGCATACTTTTTTAAAAGCATTTTTGCTGCAAACAGTAAGTCCTCGTTATCATCGACGATTAAGATTTTCCCAAGGCTAGTTTCTTCCATTTTGTAGTGTTTTAGATTGTTAAGCAAAAAATAGTTGCTGAAATGATGCCACTTTTCATTTGTTACAATATAGTAAAAAGGGAAGGGTTTTGTAGTATTTATTGTTCAAAATCGTACAAAAAAAGAACGGATTCGTACGCTTTTTAAATCAGGTTAGGGAATCTTTTTTATCCCTTTTAAAAAGTATTACCTTTATCATTATTCACGAAAATAAATAATTAAATGTCTGTAGCAACTAAAGGAAGTACGGTAAAAGTACACTACACAGGTAAGTTAAAAGACGGAACAGTATTCGATTCTTCTGAAAACAGAGAACCACTTCAATTTACAGTGGGCGATGGAAATATGATCAAAGGTTTTGATGCTGCTGTTAATGGAATGGAAGTAGGTCAGGACAAGAGCGTTACTATTCCTTCTGATGAAGCTTATGGAGCAAAGAGGGATGATATGATGATTGATGTGCCAGTAGAGCAAGTACCTGCGGACATTAAGCCAGAAGTGGGAATGGATCTATCGATTCAAAACCAGCAGGGTCAACCAGTTCCTGTTAAGGTAGTTCACGTAGATCAAGAAAAAATCACTTTGGATGCTAACCATCCATTGGCTGGTGAAGATTTGATTTTCGATATCCAACTGGTAGAAATTAATTGATTTCCATCAGTATCTAGAAATAAAAAAACCGGTTGAAAAACCGGTTTTTTTATTTGTTATTAGAAACGCTTTTATTTTCCATCTTCTCTATAGAAGTAGAATCTATTTTTTTTATGCCTTGAGGATTGGCGTAAACACTTTTTGTTTTATTGTATTTTGAGTTTCCTACTTCCACAACAAATAGCTGACTTTTTATATGGGAAAAATCATAAGACTTTTGCTTTCCATCTTCTGGTATAATGGCATCCTCTAAAATCAAGTTACCAATGATGTCAAATATCTTAACAGTGGTTTTTGTTTTAATATTTTCGTCAAGGATGATTTTGAACTTCTTTTGCCCTGTTGATTTCAAGTCAAAATCAATATCAGGTGTATTCAGGTTGGTTGGAAAAGTAATATTGTTTTCTGGTTTTTTCAGGAAATTTTGGGCATAGAATCCTGTTGCCATTCCAGAAGTGTAAAATAGAATGGCCGAAAGAAAAACAGTATGGTAAATTCTCCTTAGTAAATGTTTTTTCATCGGGTCGCAAAATTGCAAAAATCAAACCAGATTTCGAATCAATTTCCTATTTTTATTAGAAATATTCTAAAAAATCTATTTTTTCTGATGAAGAATGTTAAAAATGCAAAAATTGATAAAGAGAAAAATGAGGATAGTGATGTGAATATTGTTATTTATTTCGATGAAAACACTTATGTTAGGTTTCTTGACCTAATTTAATTGCTGCAGATTTTTAGATGTGCCAAATTTATTATTGTCTAAAGGAGAGCGAACTAGGTGTTTTGTATCCATGGATACTATCACCGTCATAAAAGACAATAATTTTGTTTCCAGTACTTACTATTGAAGCATTACAGGGAGCTTTGTACCTTGTAGGTGTGCCTGAAATAAAATGAGTGAGGATAAGTTCCCCTTTTTGGGTAGTTAAAAGATAGGAGCCATTGAAGCTTAGTTTTCTCGAGGTTTTAAAGGGTAAATCGCCTAAATAGTTGCCTTGGTTGTCAAGTAGGAATATGCCTTTAGATTGGGTGTTGATGAATAGCGTATTTTTATACTCAGTGATTTCAGTAATGTTCAAATGTTCTTCATCAAGAATCAAATTTAAGGTCTGCTTTTGTAAAACCGTATTTCTTTGGTAATCATATTGAAGTATGGAAAAGTCGGTTTCATCATAAAGCCAGACTTTGAGATTGTTCCCTAGAGAGGCAGCTTTAATGTTACCAAATTCAGGAAAGTTAAGTCTTCCGCTGAATCTTGGGGCTAGGAACCTGTCCAGGATTTCTATTCTTTGAAGGTCTTTGGAAAACGTAAAAATGTTTACCGTCCGAGAGACTTCAAACTGGCTGAGTGATCCCTGATAGGTAGGGGAGTAGGAGTTGATTGAATCTCCCAAATGGTTGTAAACAGTAATGTTTCCCTTACTATCAGTGAGGTAAATTTTATCTGTATTGTCGATGTCCAGCTGCTGTACATCTGCTATTTTGATTTCGAAAACCTTCTCCCATTGTATTTCCTGAGCAAAAGAAAACTGGCTTAAAAAGCCTGCAAATACAAGGAGGATGAAAGTTCTGGTAATCATTTTTCGAATGTTTTCAAGGAAAACTTCTCACCATCAAATTCACCATAAGTAAACTGACTTATCCATTCCCCTAGGTTGTAGTACATGGAGTTTTCTCCTACCTTTAGCTCCAAAGGGAGATGCCTGTGACCAAAAATATAATAATCAAAATGCATCTTTTCTTCTACTTCTTTACAGTACTGCCAAAGCCATTCATCATCGCCTTTGAAAGTATCTTCGTTCTTGGCTTGGTTGCTAATCCTACTACTCCCAGACCATTTTTGTGCGATAGCAATGCCAATGTCTGGATGTAGCCACTTAAAGAGTTTTTGGCAGAACTTATTGGTAAATACTTTTTTGAGGAATTTATAACTTGTGTCACCAGGTCCTAATCCATCACCGTGCCCGATTAGCATTCTCTTGTGGTTGATTTCCAAATTGATGGGGTTGTGATAAACAGGAATACCAAGCTCTTTCGTAAAATATTCCCTCATCCATAAATCATGATTTCCAGTAAAGAAAATAATAGGAATTCCTTTATCCCGTAATTGTGCAATTTTTCCAATAAACCGAATAAAGCCTTTGGGAATGACCTTGTCATACTCAAACCAAAAATCAAAAAGGTCACCAACCAAAAATATGGCTGCGGCTTCATCTTCAATGTTATTGAGCCATCGGATGATTTTGTCTTCTCTCTTTCTACTGGATTGATGGTCTGGTGCTCCGAGGTGGAAGTCTGAAGCAAAAAAAACTTTTTGGTTTTCCTTTAATTTTAAATTCATGTAATTAGATCAGGATCTGTTCTCCAAAAGGCAAATTAATGGTGCTTTGTGATTTGTAGTTTCTACAAAAGTAAGCCTTTATTGAAATATATATGCTCCAAGGCTGGTGCATCAAAAATAATAATCTTTTGATGTTATAGAAATGGAAGTTTAGAAAAGCTATAAATAAGTAGGGCTTCCTGATTTCAGGAAGCCCTACTTATTTATAGTATAAAGAGTATTCTACTCTTTTTTCTCGCTCAAACTTTCTTCCACATCTGTGGAGTTGCCCTTTTCTGAAACGGCCTCATCACTATCGTCTTCTTTTTTGTTTTCTTTTCTTGTAAAAGCTTCATAAGTAGTTTCCTTGTCAAAAGGACGCTTACCGATCAGCTTTTCAAGGTCGGACTGGAAGATGATTTCCTTTTCTAGTAATTCTTGAGCAAGAGTCTCCAATTCTGGCTTTCTTTTGCTCAAAAGCTCTTTGGTTCTCTCGTATGCAAAGTTGATCAACTTTCTTACTTCTTCATCAATCGTCTCTGCTGTAGATTCGGAATAAGGCTTGCTGAATTTATAATCATTTCCTTTGCTGTCATAGAAGGATACATTTCCGATTTTATCGTTCATTCCATAAACAGAAACGATCGAATAGGCCATCTTTGTAACTCTCTCCAAATCAGATAGCGCACCAGTAGAAATTTTCCCGAAGGTTAATTCCTCAGCAGCACGGCCACCCAAGGTCATACACATTTCATCAATTAGCTGCTCAGTCTGATAAAGGAATTGTTCCTTAGGTAGGTATTGCGCGTAACCCAAAGCGGCAATTCCTCTTGGAACAATACTTACTTTGACCAATGGATCAGCGTGCTCCAAGAACCAGCCTGCTACGGCGTGGCCAGCTTCGTGATAAGCAACAATCTTTTTCTCTTCTGGAGAGATGATTTTGTTTTTCTTCTCAAGACCACCGATGACACGGTCTACTGCATCTTGGAAGTCTTGCATATCAACAGCTGCTTTGTTCCTTCTGGCAGCGATCAAAGCGGCTTCATTACAGACATTGGCTATTTCTGCACCAGCAAAACCTGGGGTCTGGGCAGCCAATTTTTTAGGGTCAATGTCAGAACTGGTTTTGATAGGAGACAAGTGAACCTTGAAAATGGCTTCACGGCCTACTATATCAGGCTTGTCTATGCTGATTTGACGGTCAAAACGGCCTGGTCTCAATAGAGCGCTATCCAACACATCAGGTCGGTTGGTAGCCGCCAAAACGATTACACCAGTATCCGTTCCAAAGCCATCCATTTCTACCAACAAGGAGTTCAAAGTGTTTTCACGCTCATCATTGGAACCAGGCATTTGCCCTTTTCCTCTTGATCTACCAATAGCATCAATCTCATCAATGAAGATGATACATGGTGCTTTTTCTTTTGCTTGTTTAAATAGGTCACGTACTCTTGCTGCACCAACACCCACAAACATTTCCACAAAGTCGGAACCGGAAAGTGTAAAGAAAGGTACGCCAGCCTCACCAGCTACGGCTTTAGCCAGAAGGGTTTTACCTGTGCCTGGAGGGCCTACCAGTAATGCGCCTTTAGGAATCTTACCTCCAAGCTTGGTGAATTTTCCAGGGTTTTTCAAGAATTCAACGATTTCTTGAACCTCTTCTTTAGCCTCATCAAGTCCAGCTACATTGTCAAAAGTAATCTTTACTTTGTTTTCCGCATCAAATAACTGAGCCTTTGATTTGCCGACATTGAAGATTTGTCCCCCTGGGCCACTAGGTCCAGCCATTCTTCTCATCATGATCCAGAAGAGGAAGAATACCAAGATCAAGAACCCAAAGCTGCCAAACCAATTGCCCCAGCTCTCTTCTTGTCTGGCTTTGTAGCCAATTCTTTCGTTTTCAGGAAGCTTTTCTTCTAGATTGTCGAAGTCTTCAATAAACTTATCAACTGAAGCAACAGTGATTTTGTAGTGCGGTCCAGCTGGATTAAAGAATGGGTTTTGCGATTCTAACTCATCCTTATATCGTTGGTTCTCGAGGGCGGATTCCCTCAGCGTAACTTCAACATAGTTTTGGTTGTATATTACCTCTACCTTTTCTACATCATTACTCAACACCATGTCCTCAAACCGCTTCATGGTGATATCAATCACCGCACTTCTTTGGTTAAACCAAGTAATGCCAATCAGTACAATTACAGCCGTGACAATAAGCCAAAGCTGGAAATTGGGCTTTTGAGGCGGTTTAGGGATGAATTTTTTATTTTTGTTTTTTTCACTCATCGTTTAATAATTAATTCTATAAACTTTAGGTAAAACGGATTAAAAAAATGAAAGTTTAGCTGACTTAGACAATTTCGGTGATTTTTGCATCTCCCCACAGTTCTTCAAGTCCATAAAACTCTCTTTTATCTTTAAGGAAAATGTGGGCAACTACATTCACGTAATCCACTAGGATCCATTGACGGTTGTTTTTTCCCTCACATCTCCAAGGTCTTTCTTTGTTTGATTTGAATACTTCTTCTTCTATAGCGTCTGAAATGGCCTCAATCTGGGTGTCAGATGATCCGGAACAAATCACGAAAAAATCAGAAACAGAATTATTTATATCTCTCAAATCCATCACCACAATGTCGGAAGCTTTTCGTTCCTCCATTCCTTTCACAATTATTTTACTCAGCTCTTCTGCTGTCATACTTTTTGTTTGTAATTTTACTCGTTCTAATACGCGCTACAATAAAAGGATAAATATCTTTATTGTGCGACAAAATAACTAATTAATTGATGCATAAAATCCTTGCCAATACTGTTTTTCTTGGAAAAGATGTTGTTTACATGACAGAGTGTCATTCCACGAATGACATAGCCGCGGAGAAGCTCAGGGACGGCTCTGCCAAAGAAGGTAGCATAATCATCACAGACAAGCAAACCAAAGGTAGGGGGCAAAGGGGAAATAAATGGTACAGTGAGCCTGAAAAGAACCTGACTTTTTCTCTTGTCCTGACCCCTAATTTCCTGAAGGCAATGGAGCAGTTTGAGCTAAATAAAGTGGTCTCCTTAGCGGTCAGAGATGCCCTATCGGTCTATGCAGAAGGGATTTGTGTGAAGTGGCCCAATGATATAGTTCATCAAAGTAGAGGGAAAATTGGAGGCATTTTGATAGAAAATATGATTTCAAAAGAGAATTTGGAATCAAGTATTATTGGGGTTGGACTTAATATCAATCAAACTGAATTTCCTTTTCCTGGCCCAGTTTCCATGGCCAATCTGGCAGGAGATGTGTTGGACAAATGGCAAGTACTTGAAAGTATTTTGATTCATTTGGAAAAAAGATACCTTCAATTAAAGAAAAAAAACCATGCAGCCATTCATATGGATTATTGGCAACATTTGTATCAAAAAGAACAATGGTGCCATTATGAAGATATAACTGGAGAATTCAGTGGGAGAATCAGGGCTGTAAATCAACAGGGAATGCTTGAAATTGAAAAAACAGATGAGTCTATAAACCTTTATGCGCACAAAGAAGTTAGATTCCTCTAAGATGGTATTTCATAAAGTCTCTTAGATTGAGTAAATTTGTGATCCGAAAATTAATATCTAAAGATAAATTCATGTCAGAAATTAAATCAAAATACATCAAGTATAAAGTAAAGGATATTTCTTTGGCTGATTGGGGCCGTAAGGAAATTAGATTGGCAGAAGCCGAAATGCCTGGTTTGATGGCATTGAGAACCGAATATGGAGAGTCAAAACCACTTCAAGGTGCCAGAATTGCAGGATGTCTTCACATGACCATCCAGACCGCTGTTTTGATCGAAACGTTGGTGGAACTGGGTGCCGAGGTGACTTGGTCTTCATGTAACATCTTTTCTACCCAAGACCATGCTGCTGCTGCTATTGCTGCTGCTGGCATTTCAGTTTATGCTTGGAAAGGACTTTCTGAGGAAGATTTTGATTGGTGTATCGAGCAAACTTTGTTCTTTGGAGAAGAGAGACAGCCTCTTAACATGATCCTTGATGATGGAGGGGATTTGACCAATATGGTTTTTGATAAATACCCTGAGTTGGTTGCTGGTATCAAAGGTCTTTCTGAAGAAACTACCACTGGTGTACACAGGCTTTATGATAGGATGAAAAATGGAACACTTCTTATTCCAGCTATCAATGTAAACGACTCTGTAACCAAATCTAAATTTGACAATAAATACGGTTGTAAGGAATCATTGGTAGATGCTATCAGAAGAGCTACCGATGTGATGCTTGCTGGTAAAGTAGCTGTTGTGGCGGGGTATGGTGATGTAGGAAAAGGTTCTGCAGCTTCTCTTAGAGGTGCCGGTGCCCGTGTAATTGTAACCGAAATTGATCCGATTTGTGCACTTCAGGCTTCTATGGATGGTTTTGAGGTGAAGAAAATGATAGATGCTGCAGCTGAGGCTGATATTGTAGTGACCGCAACAGGTAACAAAGACATCATTACAGGCGAGCATTTCAAAGTGATGAAGGATAAAGCTATCGTATGTAACATTGGTCACTTTGACAATGAGATAGATGTAGCTTGGTTGAATACCAATTACGGTCACACTAAAGATGAAATCAAGCCACAAGTGGACCTTTATAATGTAGAAGGTAATGACATCATTTTGCTTGCAGAGGGCAGGTTGGTGAACTTGGGTTGTGCTACTGGTCACCCTTCATTTGTGATGTCGAATTCCTTTACTAACCAAACTTTGGCGCAGTTGGAGCTTTGGAACAATACTGACCAATATGAAAATAAAGTGTATGTATTACCGAAGCATTTGGATGAGAAGGTAGCAGCTTTGCATTTAGGTAAATTAGGTGTAGAGTTGGATGAGCTCTCAGAAGATCAAGCCAAATATATTGGTGTTGAAGTAGCTGGGCCATTCAAGCCAGATTATTATAGATACTAATCATTGATTTTGATAAAAATTAAAGCCGCTTCTCAGCGGCTTTTTTCATTTTTGGGTATATTGATTTATGATCAATCAACAATAACCCCTTACACATGAACTATACGGAAGGAATGCTGAAAGCAGGAGCCCTAAAAGGAAAGACAATACTCATCACTGGTGGAGGTACTGGCCTCGGAAGATCTATGGGTAAATATTTTTTGGAGTTGGGAGCGAGCCTGATTATAACTAGTAGGAAGATTGAAGTATTAGAAAAAGCTGCTTTGGATCTGGAACAGGAGACAGGTGGACAGGTTTTCCCAATTGCCTGTGATGTGAGAGAGGTTGACCAGGTGGAAAAGATGTTTGCAGCATCAATTGAGCAGTTTGGGAAAATAGATGCGGTGGTAAATAATGCTGCTGGAAACTTTATAAGCCCCACAGAGAGACTTTCTGCAAATGCCTTCCATACCGTTTTGGATATTGTTTTGAAAGGAAGTGTCAATATGACCATGACAGCAGGAAAACATTGGATCCAATCTCAGGAGCCAGGGACATTTCTGAATGTGGTGACCACTTATGCTTGGACAGGTTCGGGTTATGTAGTTCCCAGTGCAGCTGCCAAAGCAGGTGTTTTGGCGATGACCAGGTCACTGGCCGTGGAATGGGCAAAGTATAAAATCCGCTCCAATGCGATTGCTCCTGGACCATTTCCAACCGAAGGAGCATGGAGTAGGTTGTTGCCTCCTGATCTGGTCAAAGAATTCGATCCAGCGAAGAAAATACCTCTAAAACGTGTGGGAGAGCATCAAGAACTGGCCAACTTGGCAGCTTATTTAGTTTCTGATTTTTCAGCTTACATTAATGGAGAAGTCATCACCATCGATGGGGGGGAATGGCTTCAAGGTGCCGGAGAGTTCAATCATTTGGAGAAAATGCCACAAGAGTTTTGGGACAATCTCCAAAAAATGAGAAAGTGATTGGTCAGATCAATTGGTTTTATTCGAAATAAACTGCTTTGAGCTTTCAAAATTTAGCCCTAAGGTGTAATCCCAGGTTGGGAGGTAATTGTGGATGAGCTTAGGGTCTAAGTTGGATGCTTCTATAAAATACCATTGGTCGCTAGACTCTTTGGAGACAGCGATTAAAGTTATATGAGTGATCAATTCACCACCAGGGACTTTCATTTTGGAAGTAACAGGAATAATGGCATGTACTTCACCTGATGCATGGGTAAGTTTTAAGGGAGCCCCCATTTCAAAGCTTTCCATTTTCATGCCTCTTATTTTCTGAAGGTCGTACATGTCAGAAAGGGCTTTTTTCAGTCCTTCCTTTCCTCCAGACTTTTCCAATACAAAAGGGTAGGTATATTTGATCAGCGTTTCATAATCCTCTGTCAGGTTGGCGTTAGCGTACTCTTGTGAAGCAGTTTCAATACCTATAATAGATTGAGCTTTTGAAACAGTCGCTAGGATAAAGATAAGAGTGAGTGTTGATAACGTTCTGATCATTAGAAAGATAGCTTAGGTAGGGGCAAAAGTAAAAGCTAAAATGATTAAATACAAGTTTAGTAAAAATAAATAGTTTTTAGTTTATTATTGTCACTGATCAATGGGTCTTGTTGTGATATTCGTAATTTCTCCTTCTCTTGCTTCAAAATCGACCTCTATTGGTTGGCAGCACACTTCACAGTCTTCAATGTACTTTTGGGGACTGACACTCAAGTCCAATATCATGGAAATGGGAGAAAAGCAATAGGGACAAGTAAAATGGTATTCTTGTGTAAGCATGGGAAGTGCGTTTGTTTAAAAATTACAAAAATTATATAACTTATACTCACAAAGCTTTTTTATCTTTGTTATTAGAAAAATAAAATGCGCAAGCTAATCCAAATATCGCTGCTGATAATTTACCTGTGTTTTAATGCAGGTTTGAGTTATTCCATGCACTATTGTGGAGATACGCTGGAGCGCATAAACTTATTTGCGGAAGAGAAGACTTGCTGTGAGAATGAAAAGGAGATGCCTGGGTGTTGCGATGATGTTCCCAAAACGGATTTGCAAAATACCGATCAAAGCAATGCCAAACCTTTAGGGTTTGACTTTTTCAACATAACAGCTCTTCCTGTCCCGCACCTTCTTTCGGAAATACTGGTATGTATTTCTCAACAGGGCTATCAACTGCCAACTACTTTCGTACCTGATAAGGTACTGAGTAGTACTATTCCCATCCATATTCAATTCCAAAGATTTTTGATTTAGCATTTTTTTTCTGCTCTTGATCCTAGAGCACAGGACTTCTATGTCCATTCCTTAAGTTATTTCTTTTTATCACTTACTCAGCATTTCAATAAAGCTATGCTTAATGCGATTATCAAATTCTTTCTGGAGAATAAGTTGGTGACGGTATTGTTACTCTCTGTTCTGGTGGTTTGGGGACTTGTAGTGGTGCCGTTTCAATGGAAGGTTGGATTTCTGCCAAAAGATCCAGTGCCTGTTGATGCTATTCCTGATATTGGTGAAAACCAACAGATTGTTTTTACAGAGTGGATGGGACAATCTCCCCAAGATGTGGAAGATCAAGTGACTTATCCGCTGACTACTTCACTTTTGGGGCTACCGGGAGTAAAATCCATCCGTTCAACATCTATGTTTGGGATTTCCAGTATCTATATCATTTTCAAGGATGATGTAGATTATTACTGGAGCAGATCGAGGATCCTAGAAAAACTCAACTCATTACCTGCAAACTTACTTCCTTCAAATGTACAGCCTAAACTAGGACCTGATGCGACAGCCTTGGGGCAGGTCTATTGGTATACCCTTGAGGGAAGGGATGAAAACGGAAAGCCTATTGGAGGCTGGGACCTACATGAACTGAGAACGGTCCAAGATTATTATGTTCGATATGGTCTGGCAGGAGTAGAAGGAGTAGCGGAAGTTGCTTCTGTGGGCGGTATGGAAAAGGAATATCAAGTTGACCTGGATCCCAATGCCATGAAAGCCAATAAGGTTTCGATGATGCAAGTAAGGGATGCCTTAAAATCGACCAATCAGGAGATTGGAGCCAATACCTTGGAGATTAACCAAGTGGAATATTATGTGCGCGGCCTAGGGTATGTGGAAAACATAGATGACATTGAAGAAACGGTGGTTCGTGTCTCCGATAATGTGCCTTTACGAATAAAGGATATCGCCAAGGTAAGTATTGGTCCTGCAGATCGGTCCATGAAGGGCTTGTTGGACAAAAGTGGAGCAGAAGCTGTTGGTGGGGTTGTGGTGGCCCGATATGGAGATAATCCGATGGCTGTGATTCAAAACGTAAAGGAAAAAATTAAAGAGATCAGTGCAGGTTTACCGGAAAAGCAATTAGAGGATGGAAGGATTTCCAAAGTAACCATCGTTCCTTTTTATGATCGTTCTAACTTGATTTTGGAAACCTTGGGTACTTTGAACGACGCCATTGTTTTACAGATTTTGATGACCATTGTCGTCATTATGGTTATGGTGTACAACCTTAGGGCTTCACTTTTGATTTCAGCACTATTGCCCTTGGCTGTATTGACCTGTTTTATTTTTATGAAATATCTGCGAGTAGATGCCAATATTGTAGCCTTGTCCGGTATTGCCATTGCTATTGGGACAATGGTAGATTTGGGAATTATTCTCAATGAAAATATATTAAAGCACCTGCAGGAAGCTCCTAAGGGAGAGAAGCTGATTCGTACTGTTTATCAGGCCACTTCAGAAGTTGCTTCCGCTATTTTGACAGCAGTAGCCACGACTATTGTGAGTTTTCTACCTGTATTTACTTTGCAGGCTGCAGAAGGAAAGTTGTTTGGTCCATTGGCATATACCAAAACCTTTGCTTTGGTTTCTGCCTTGCTGTTTACTTTACTGATCATGCCGGCATTTTCGCATTGGGTATTTGGTATCAGGGAAAAGGGAGGCTTTTGGAAAAAATGGGGCAATATTATTTTGGTTGCAATAGGTGCTGTCAGCCTGTTTTGGCTGCCTTTGGCAGGTTTGGTTTTTTTGGCTGTTGGCAGTAATAATCTTTTACTTTATTACTATCCAAAGAAATACCAAAATTATCATACACCTACTTTGGTGATCATTGCTGTAATAGCTGTTTCATGGTTGCTAGCTACTACTTGGCATCCACTGGGAGCGGCAGTTAGTGCCCTTACCAACTTCTTATTCGTTGCTTTGGTAATAGGCTTGGTTTTAGGGATTTTCAGGCTTTTTATTAGGTATTATGAATTCCTTTTGGAGTGGTGTTTGGCAAATAAGGGGAAGTTTTTGGTCTTGCCTATTGTATTGATTGCATTTGGTTTAAATGTATGGGTTGGATTTGGGAATTTGTTTGGTTGGTTAGCAGGTGGTTTGGATCAAGTCGGGTGGAATATCCGCAAGACAGAAGTGTACAGTCAATTGGTCCATACATTTCCTGGAATGGAGAAGGAGTTTATGCCGGCCTTGGATGAAGGATCATTTTTGTTGATGCCTACCTCAATGCCGCATGCCGGTGTGGAAGCAAACCATAAAACGTTACAGCAACTGGATTTGCTGGTGGCTTCCATCCCGGAGGTTTCCTCTGTTGTGGGTAAAGCAGGCCGGGCTGAAACCGCTTTGGATCCTGCTCCGATGTCTATGTTTGAAAATGTGATCATCTATAAACCAGAATTTAAAACTGATGTAAATGGAAGGAAGTTGAGATTCCAAGTGAATTCAGAAGGAGAGTTTGCGCGTGATGAATTTGGGGATTTGATATTGGATGAAAATGGAGAATATTTCAGGCAATGGAGGGATCATATCCAAAGTCCTGATGATATATGGACAGAAATAACCAAAGCGGCCAACCTGCCTGGGGTGACTTCCGCACCCAAATTGCAACCTATTGAAACCAGACTTTTGATGTTACAGACAGGAATGAGAGCGCCAATAGGCATTAAAGTGTTTGGCCCTGATTTGAAAACCATCGAGAGTTTTAGCTTTAAACTGGAAGAGCTCTTAAAAGATGTACCAGGAGTAAAACCGTCCTCTGTATTTGCAGACCGGTCTCTGGGAAAGCCTTACTTGGAGCTTGATTTGGACAGAAATGAAATTGCACGCTATGGGATGAACGTCGGGGATGTTCAGGAAACTATTGAGGCTGCTCTCGGAGGGGTAAGGCTAACCACTACGGTAGAGGGAAGGGAACGATATGGCATTCGGGCAAGGTATGCTCGTGACTTCAGGAATGACCCTGAAGCAATTAGGCAATTGTTAATAAGTACTTCTTCTGGTAGTCAAATTCCAATTAGTGAAGTAGCAGAGATCACTTATCGGCCTGGGCCAATGATGATTCGAAGTGAGGACTCTTTTTTGGTGGGGTATGTTCTTTTGGATAAGCTGGAAGGAATTTCTGAAGTGACAGTAGTAGAAAATGCTATTAATTATCTCAACGGAAAAATTGAAAAAGGAGAACTGAAAGTGCCATCAGGTGTCAGCTATAAGTTTTCTGGTTCCTATGAGAATCAAGTCAGGGCAGAAAAGCGACTTTCCATTGTTATACCCTTGTGTTTGATGGTCATTTTCCTCATCCTATACTTTCAATTTAGGTCTATTTCTACTACGCTATTTATCTTTTCGGCCATTGCATTGGCCTTTTCAGGAGGTTTTATCATGCTCTGGCTCTATGGACAAAGTTGGTTCTTTGATTTTAGCCTCTTTGGAACTCCTATGAGGGGTTTGTTTCAAATGGAACAGTATAATTTGAGTGTGGCAGTGTGGGTTGGCTTTATTGCCTTGTTTGGCATTGCTACAGATGATGGTGTGGTAATGGCCACTTATCTTAAACAGAGTTTTAGCCAAAACAAAACCACGTCCATTACGCAAGTACGAGAGGCGGTTAAGGAAGCAGGGTTAAGGAGGATCAGGCCGTGTTTGATGACTTCTGCCACTACCTTATTGGCCTTATTGCCTGTGCTGACTTCATCAGGGAGGGGAGCTGATATCATGATTCCAATGGCCATTCCTTCATTTGGTGGAATGGTGGTTGCCTTGATTTCCCTATTTATTGTGCCAGTGCTGTATTGTTGGTGGGAGGAGAGAAAGGTGGCGAAAGAAATTGCTATTAAAACAACCCTTAAAACCAAATAGATATGATTGGGTTTAGAAAATATATTTTAGGTAAGCCCACCTGTCTCTTTAGAGTGCAGCTGGGCTTGGTACTGATTTTACTGTTAAGCAGCTTACCATTACAGGGACAAAGCCTTGATGATTATTTGCAAATAGCTGCAGAGAATAACCCTGCGCTAAAGGCCAGCTATGCTACATATGAGGCCAGCTTGGAAAGAATCTCACAAGAAGGGGCTTTGCCTAATCCAGAGTTAAGTTTTGGGATTTACCTTCAGGACATGGCAACGCTGATGGGAGATCAAAAAATGAATGCTTCCATCATGCAGCGTTTTCCTTGGTTTGGTTCATTACAAGCGAGTAAGGATCAGGCCAGCTTGATGGCTCAAGCCAAGTTTCAAGAATTTGAAATGACTAAGTATGCATTGTTTTTTGATGTCAAGAAATCCTATTACAAAGTGTTCATGCTGCATCATCATCAAATGATTGCCGGAAAGAATGTACAGCTGCTCAAAATTTTGGAGCGTCTGGCATTGAATAAATTCAAAGGAGGAGAGCCAAGCAAAGGAAGGATGGCTGATGTTCTTCGCGTTCAGAGTAATGTAAAGGAAATGGAAGCTTTGATTATACAATTAGAGGATGATGTCAAGCTTGAAAAAGTCAGGTTCAATTCCATTCTCAATTGCGCGGAAGAAACTCCTGTGCATCTTGATTCGACTTTTTTGGAGAATGAATTACTGCTTAACAAGGAGTTGGTTTTGGACAGTATCTTACATGCAAGCCCTCAAATGAAAAAACTTGAAGTAGAGGGCCTTGCTTATCAAAAGCAGGGCGAGGTGGCTCAAAAAGCAGGAATGCCAAGCTTTGGTTTAGGACTTAGCTATATGGTCAACAGTCCAAGGTTACCGAGTGGGGATGTTTCCAGTGCAACGGGTTATCGACCAGGTGGCATGGGACACAATATGGTCATGCCAATGGTTTCTGTTTCTCTTCCCATTTACAGAAAGCAATATGCTGCTGCTAAAAGAGAATCGGAAAAGTACAGAGAAGTAACTGCCTATGAGAAGGAAGATCTCTACAATTCATTGAAATTGAAGTCAGATGAGTTGTTTAACGAAATCCATAAGGCAGAGAGAAATAAGAAGCTTTATCACGATCAGGTCAGCTTGCTTGAAAGAAGCTTGGAATTGCTCCTTACAGAATACAGTAGTTCGGAAGGGAGTTTTGAGGATGTTATCACCGTTCAGAGACAACTATTAGAGTTTGAGATGAAAGTGGCAGAGGAGTCGGTGAGAAAGTTGACAGCTATCGCTGAGTTGGAAATGTTAATGTCTAGAAGGCTTTAAGAAGAATGTCATGAATAATAGAAAACAAATCATTATAGCGATTTCCGGAGCCTTTTTAATGGGTGCAATTATTGGCTGGGCAATCACAGAAAAAAAGAGTGCCCCAAAAGAAGAACTGGAACATGAGCATGTTTCTGAGTCATCCGTATTTACTTGTTCGATGCACCCTCAGATAAGACAGGATGAGCCTGGTAAATGCCCTATTTGCGGAATGGATTTGGTTCCTGTTTCGAGTGTGAATAAAAACGCTGATCTGGACAGTCCTTATGTGCTGCAAATGAGCTCAGAAGCAGTTGCTTTAGCAAATATATCAACAACCACTGTAAGTGGAGGAGAGGGCGGTTTTTCTACTGACCTCAATGGCAAGGTGGAAGCAGATGAAAGAAGGATATCTTCTGTTTCGGCAAACTTCTCCGGCAGAGTAGATGAGTTGTTTGTGGCTTTTACAGGGCAAGAAGTAAAAAGGGGAGAGCGGTTGGCCCGGATTTATTCCCCTGCATTAATTACTGCTAATCAAGAATTGATAGAAGCAAAAAAATCGAAGGATATCAGTCCCGAACTTTATGAAGCGGCCAAACAAAAACTCAGGCATTGGCAACTAACAGATAGCCAAATTGAGCAAATGGAAATGCAAGGGGATTATCGGACTCATTTTGATATTTTTGCAAGTTCTTCTGGAGTGGTAAGCAACAGGAATGTCGCTGTTGGGGATTATGTTGAAAAGGGGCAAGTGCTTTTTGAAATCATAGATTTGAGTAAGGTTTGGATCATGTTGGATGCCTATGAGAATAATATAGGAAGCATAGAAAAAGGAGACTTGATCAATTTTAAGGTAAATGCACTTCCCAATCAAGATTTTAAGGCCAAAGTGAGTTTTATTGACCCAGTTCTTGGTGCTGATAGCAGGAGCGTCAAAGTGAGGGCTGAGGTGAATAATTCAGATGGTCTTTTGAAGCCAGAAATGCTGGTTACAGCGACAGTTTCTTCTTCGAATGGCGAAAATGGCTCTCCATCTGAAGTCATGATTCCATCTTCAGCTATATTGTGGACAGGAGAGCGATCTGTGGTTTATAGGCAAGTTGGGAGTAGTGAGAAGCCAGCTTTTGAAATGGTGGTAGTGACCCTAGGACCTGCTTCAGGAAATAGGCAGTCGATTAAAAGTGGCTTGGAAATTGGAGATAAAATCGTAACCAATGGTGTTTTTGCAGTTGATGGTGCGGCACAATTAAGTGGTAAGTACAGTATGATGTCTCATCCAGAAAGTCAAAACCTTAAAGTGGATGATCGATTTTTGTTCAAACTGGATGGGGCTTTGGATGCTTACTTGGCTTTGAAAAACCAATTGGTATCAGATCAGTCGGCACAGCAGCAGGCTAAAGTTTTGGTGGAAGAAATTAAAGAAATTGAGGGCCAAGAGCTCAGTCAAGAAGCCACTGTGAAATGGAAAGATTTGAAAAACGCAATTGTCCAGTCTGCCTTGAAGATTAGCTCAGGTTTGGATATTGAAGAAGAAAGGAATCAATTTGTGATACTTTCCAATAAGTTTATTGAGCTGGTAGAAACTTTTGGTACTCATAAAGAAGTGGTTTATAAGAGCCACTGTCCTATGGCCAAAAACGATCAAGGGGCCTTTTGGCTCAGTGAATTTGCGGAAATTAAAAACCCTTACTTTGGCTCATCCATGTTGGGCTGTGGAGAAGTAAAGAAAGCCTATAGAAAAAACCAAGAATAGAATAATAATTAAAAACAGTAATCATTTCATCAAATACATTAATTCAAATAACATGAAAAAACTAAGTTTATTAGGAACAGCGCTGGCAGTTTCAATGCTGCTTTTAGCAGGATGTGGAGAGAAAAAACACGAAGGAAATCACGGGCATGAACATGAAATGGAGGAAAAAGCAACTGAAGAGGTTGTTGCTAACAACATCAGTTTTAAAGAAGAAAAAGCTGGAGAAATTTTCCAACACTACATTCATGTAAAAACAGCATTGGTCAACAGTGATGCGGATGAGGCAGCCAATGGAGCAAAAATGATTGTTGCTAGCATAGGAGAAGCAGATGGATCAGCAGAAATTTCTGCAGCCGCTAAAAGCATCTCCGAAACCTCAGATATCAAAGAGCAAAGGGCAGCTTTTGCAGATCTTAGTGCGGCAGTTGAAGAAGCCGTTGAGGGACAGTTGACCTCTGGAGCAGTATACAAGCAATATTGCCCAATGGCATTTAATAATAAAGGAGGGTATTGGCTTTCTGATCAGGAAGGTATCAGAAATCCCTATTTTGGAGACAAAATGCTAAAATGTGGAAGGGTAGAAAAGGTAATGGGTGAGCTTTAAGCTCACCTTTTTTATTGAAATTATTTTATAATCTATAAACTCAACTTTTATGGAACATCAACAGCATGATCATCACCATCATCATCACGAAGGAAATAATCATGATAACCAGAAGGAAAATGGGGGACACGCTGGGCATGAAGGTCATCACGGACACATGCTAGCAGATTTCAAGAAGAGGTTTTGGGTATCGATGGTATTAACTATCCCCATTCTTTTGCTTTCCAAGATGATTCAGGAATGGTTGGGGTTTGAGATTTCCTTTGAAGGAGATCGGTATGTTCTTTTTGCATTGGCCAGTGGTATTTATTTCTATGGAGGTTGGCCATTTTTAAAGGGGCTGGTTAAGGAAATCAAAAAGGGAAACCCGGCCATGATGACCTTGATTGCCTTGGCAATTACTGTGGCTTATGGATATAGTTCGGCAATAGTTTTTGGGTTAGAAGGAAAAGGTTTTTTTTGGGAATTGGCGACTCTGATTGACCTAATGCTCTTGGGGCATTGGATAGAAATGAAGTCTGTAATGGGAGCTTCAGGTGCATTGGATGAGTTGGCTAAATTAATGCCTTCTACAGCACATCGGATTACAAACGGTGAAGATACTGAGGAGGTAAAGGTAGCTGATTTGCAGGCCGGAGATGTACTGCTTATCAAACCGGGAGAAAAGGTTCCCGCAGATGGTAAGGTGATGGAGGGTAACAGTCATGTCAATGAGTCCATGTTGACAGGAGAATCCAAGCCTGTCAAAAAATCAAAGGGCGATGAGGTAGTTGGTGGGGCTATAAATGAAAGAGGTTCTCTTAAGATCGAAGTGAAACATATCGGTGAGGAGGCTTATTTATCCAAGGTGATCCACATGGTAAAGGGTGCTCAGGAGACCAAATCAAAGACACAGAATTTAGCAGATAAGGCTGCAGGTTGGCTTTTTTATATTTCCCTGGCAGCAGGTGTCATTACTTTGGTAGTGTGGTTGGTGATGGGAAAATCATTTGATTTTGCATTGGAGAGGATGGTAACAGTGATGATTATTGCTTGCCCCCATGCATTAGGCCTTGCTATTCCCTTGGTGACGGCTATTTCGACATCTGCTTCCGCTAGAAAAGGGTTGCTAATCCGAAATAGGACTGCTTTTGAAAAGACAAGGAAGTTGAGCATGATCATTTTTGATAAGACAGGAACCCTGACGGAAGGAGACTTTGGCGTTCAGAAAATAAAGAGCCTATCAGACCAATATGATGAGATGGAGCTTTTGAAAATAGCAGGTGCCATAGAAAGCAAATCTGAACATCCCATTGCTAACGGGATCATGAAAAAGGTCAAGGAAGAGGGCTTGGAACTTGAGTCGGTAGAAGATTATGAAAATATTACTGGAGAAGGGGTAAAGGCAAATATTGGAGAAAAAAAGGTGAGTATTGTCAGCCCAGGGTATTTAAAGAAAAATGACTTTGAGCTCCCAAAGAATTTGGAAGAAAGTGGACAGGAAACAGTTGTTTTTGTAATTGTTGATCAAGTAGTGGTCGGCTATTTGGCTTTAGCAGATAAAGTAAGGTCCTCGTCACAAAAAGCTATTGAAACCTTGAAAAAGGAACATATAAAAGTAGTCATGGCGACGGGAGATAATGAAAAGGCAGCCAAAGCGGTCAGCGATGAATTGAGTTTGGATGAATACCATGCAGAGGTCAGGCCAGAAGATAAGCAGGAAATTATCAAAAAGGCCCAAAGTAATGGTGAAGTTGTAGCTATGACAGGGGACGGAGTCAATGATGCGCCAGCACTAGCTCAGGCAGATATAGGTATAGCGGTGGGCTCAGGAACAGATGTAGCAGCAGAAACAGCCGATATTGTATTGGTAAACAGTGAGCCTACCGATATTTCAGCCTTGATCATTTTTGGAAAGGCCACTTACAAGAAGATGGTTCAGAACCTCTTTTGGGCAACAGCTTACAATGCCATTGCCCTTCCCCTTGCTACAGGGTTTATTCCTAATTTAGTTATCAGTCCTGCCTTAGGGGCGGTGCTAATGAGTCTCAGTACAATCATAGTGGCGCTCAATGCACAACTGTTAAAAAAACAGCTGAAAGAGAGCTAAAACAAAAACATCAAGAAACAGGGTGGATATCTGAACCAAACCTTTTAATGATGGCTTTTTCCAATTCTTCCCGGTGTTCTGGAGCGGAGATCTTCATTAAGGCAATGGCCCTTTGACGAAGGTTTTTACCATACAGATAGGCTACACCAAACTCCGTGACCACATAGTGCATGTGTGCCCGAGTAGTCACTACTCCCGCACCCTGCTTTAAAAATGGTACAATCTTAGGAAGCCCTTTTTTTGTGGTTGCGCTGAGAGCCATTATAGGCTTTCCTCCTTCTGACAAGGCTGCTCCGCGCATAAAGTCCATTTGGCCACCTACACCAGAATAGTGGTAGCTGCCAATGGAATCGGCACACACTTGCCCGGTTAAATCCATTTCCAAGCAGGAATTGATGGAGATTACCTTAGGATTTCTTCTGATTACAGCTGTGTCATTCACATAGGCAGCTTCATGGAATGAAATGATAGGATTGTCATTGATGCGGTCATAAAGTTTTCTGTTGCCTACAGCGAAAGAAGTGACGATTTTTCCGGGGTGCTTGGCTTTATATTTATTGGTAAGCGCACCGCTGTCCATGAGTCCCATCACACCATTAGAAAACATTTCAGTATGAATGCCCAAATCCTTATGGTGGTGTAAAGCATTCAATACTGCATCTGGGATGCCTCCAATTCCCATTTGTAAAGTTGAGCCATCTTCTATCAGTTCAGAGATATGTTGTCCTATTTGGAGTTCGTTGCTGCCAATTTTCTCACTATAATCTACTTCTGGCAAAGGGTCATTGGATTCGACGACGTATTTAAATTGACTAATATGCACCATCCCATCTCCATGTGATCTGGGCATGTTGGGATTGACCTGGGCGATTAGCAATTTGGCAGTTTCTATCGCGGGCTTAGCGACGTCAACCGATACGCCCAAGGAGCAATAACCATGAGTATCTGGAGGAGAGACATGGACTATGGCCACATCCAAGGGTAATATGTTTCTTCTAAAGAGAATTCCTATTTCACTTAAGAATATGGGGACATACCCTCCATGACTTGAATTTACAGCACTTCGTACGTTGGCTGAAACAAAAAGAGAGTTGATATAAAAGCTTTTATTGTAGGGCGTTTCTGTGAGGGGCATTGGTCCAAGCGTGGTGATCGAAACAATTTCGACATTGCTCAGTTCCTCGTGCCTTTTGGCTAGGGCACGAAGTAAAGTGGCTGGAGTGGCTGCACTTCCATGTACAAACACCCTGTCATTACTTTTGATTTCTTTAACGGCTTCCTCAGGAGTGCAAAAATTAACGTTAGTGCTCATGATTGGATTAGTTTTTAAGTAGTTTGATTCCAATGTCTTATCAAGATAGAATGTAATCTTTTCTTTCTCCAAAAAAAGAAAGATTTTGACTTAAAAAGTTTGACAAATGTCATTTTAATGGGTGATGTTTTTCACGGAAAATTTAAAGTAAACCAAATTATGTTTCGATTAAGGAAGAATATCTACAAGGGGATAGTGGCTTAATTTTGCTATATTCGCAGTTGAAAAAAAGTAATGTTTCCACCCAAAGGTGTGAATAAGGAAAAGTTGCAAGTAGGGCTTTTCCAAAAAGTAAAACCAATCCATTTATGATTGCTGAAGTAAAAAAATATAAACCCAAAAATCACGTACGAATTGTAACTGCAGCTTCCTTATTTGATGGGCATGATGCAGCGATTAATATCATGAGGAGAATCATCCAATCCATAGGTTGTGAGGTGATTCATTTGGGACATAACAGGTCTGTCCAAGAAATTGTCGATTGTGCTATTCAAGAGGATGTCCAGGCTATAGCCATCACATCCTACCAAGGAGGACATATAGAGTTTTTTAAATACATGTATGACCTTTTGAAAGAAAAAGGTGCAAGTCACATTAAAATTTTTGGTGGTGGAGGCGGCACTATTTTGCCGGAGGAAATTTCAGAACTCCATGAATATGGGATTAGCCGAATTTATTCGCCAGATGATGGTAGAGCGATGGGCTTGCAAGGAATGATCAATAACTTGGTCGAAAAGGCGGATTTTCCATTGGGTGAGGAACTCAGAGGGCATGTTAATCCCGATAAAGATTGCCCTCAAGGCTTAGCAAGGTTGATTTCGGCTGCGGAAAACTTTCCATCTGAAAATGAAGAATATTTGGAGCAAATTAGGAGCCAGGCCTCAAAAATAAAGGTGCCAGTTCTAGGAATAACAGGAACAGGTGGAGCTGGAAAATCATCTTTGGTTGATGAACTGGCCAGAAGGTTTCTAAGAGATTTTGAGGGAAAACACTTGGCGATTATTTCTGTAGATCCTTCAAAAAGGAAGACAGGAGGAGCTCTTTTGGGAGACAGAATCAGGATGAATTCTATCAATGATGCCAGGGTCTATATGCGTTCACTAGCTACACGTCAAGCCAATTTAGCCTTGTCAAAACATGTGAAGGATGCAGTGGACATAGCAAAAGTGGCCGGGTTTGATTTGGTGATTTTAGAAACGTCGGGCATTGGGCAATCTGATACAGAAATTACGGAACATGCTGATCTCTCGCTTTACGTAATGACCCCAGAATATGGAGCTGCTACACAGCTTGAGAAGATCGATATGCTCGACTTTGCAGATGTGATTGCACTAAATAAGTTCGATAAACGAGGCGCTTTGGATGCGCTAAGGGATGTCAAAAAACAGTATGTCAGAAATAATGGATTGTGGGATGCCAAAGAAGATGAACTCCCTGTTTATGGGACCATTGCTTCCCAATTCAATGATCCTGGGATGAATCAGCTGTATGCTGAAATCATGAGGGCACTGACAGCTAAGACTTCTGGTGATTTTAGTTTACCGGAAAATATGGAGAACAGATCGTCAGAAAAAGTATTCATCATTCCTCCAGGTAGAACCAGATATTTGTCTGAAATCGTGGAAAATAACAGGAATTACGACCAATGGGTCATTTCTCAAAGCGAAATAGCCCAGCAAGTTTATAGTATTAAAAAGTCAATAGCAGCTTTAGAAAGCTGTGAAGTGGTGGATAAAAAAGCCGTTGTAAAAGGTCTGGAAAAGGCATTTGATGAAATCAGTCTTGACTTAGATCCAAAAAACAAAAAATGGCTGGAAACTTGGCCAGAAAAGGTGAAGCAATATCAACAGGACTTTTTCACTTTTAAGGTTCGTGACAAAGAACTAAAGATAAAAACATTTTCGGAGTCGCTGTCAGGAAGCCGTGTACCCAAAGTGGCCCTTCCAAAATATGAGGGATGGGGAGACCTTCTCAAATGGGGACTTACTGAAAATGTACCTGGAGAATTCCCATATACTGCAGGTGTATTTCCTTTTAAAAGAGAAGGTGAAGACCCAACCAGAATGTTCGCAGGTGAAGGGGGACCAGAACGAACAAACAAGCGCTTTCATTACGTGTCCAAAGAGATGCCAGCCAAGCGGCTATCAACGGCTTTTGATTCGGTTACTTTATATGGTGAAGATCCTGGTTATCGACCAGATATTTATGGTAAGATTGGTAATTCTGGGGTGAATATCTGCTGCTTGGATGATATGAAAAAGCTTTACTCAGGCTTTAACCTGGCTGATCCAATGACTTCCGTTTCGATGACCATTAATGGTCCTGCGGCTACGATGACTGCGTTTTTTATGAATGCAGCCATAGACCAGCAATGTGAACTTTATATTTCTGATAACGGACTGGAAGAAGAAGTAAATCAAAAAATAGAAGAGGTTTACAGTGAAAAGGGCGTGGAGAGACCCGTTTATAATGCCGAGATTCCAGAGGGGCATAATGGTTTAGGTTTGATGCTTTTGGGAGTTACGGGAGATCAGGTGTTGCCTAAAGAGGTTTATGAAAAGATAAAGTTTGAAACCTTGACCAAAGTTAGAGGAACGGTTCAAGCAGATATTTTGAAAGAAGATCAAGCGCAAAACACCTGTATATTCTCCACGGAGTTTTCTCTTAGGCTGATGGGTGACGTGCAACAGTATTTTATTGAAAATGGCATTAGGAATTTCTATTCGGTATCTATTTCCGGTTACCATATTGCTGAAGCAGGAGCCAACCCTATTACCCAGTTGGCTTTGACACTTTCCAATGGATTTACCTATGTGGAATATTATGTTTCCAGAGGAATGGATATCAATAAGTTTGCGCCGAACTTGTCTTTCTTTTTCTCTAATGGAATTGATCCGGAATATGCTGTTATTGGAAGAGTGGCCAGGAGAATTTGGGCTAAAGCAATGAAGCTGAAATATGGAGCCAATGAGCGTTCACAAATGTTGAAATACCATATTCAGACTTCTGGAAGGTCTCTGCACTCCCAGGAGATTGATTTCAATGATATTCGGACTACTCTTCAGGCACTTTATGCCATCTATGATAATTGTAACTCTTTGCATACAAACGCTTATGATGAGGCGATCACCACGCCAACAGAATCTTCAGTGAGAAGGGCGATGGCCATCCAGTTGATCATTAATAAGGAGTTAGGGCTGGCCAAAAATGAAAACCCAACCCAAGGAGCTTTTATCATTGAAGAGTTGACTGATTTGGTGGAAGAAGCTGTTTATGCGGAATTTGAACGAATCACAGAACGTGGAGGTGTTTTAGGTGCAATGGAAACCATGTACCAAAGAGGAAAGATCCAAGAGGAGAGTCTACATTACGAAATGCTTAAACATACTGGGGAGTACCCGATTATTGGAGTGAATACATTCCTGTCTTCTGAGGGATCACCGACGGTAATTCCTGGGGAAGTAATCAGAGCTACTCAAGAAGAAAAAGAAGCCCAAATCAAGGAATTAGAAAACCTACATACAAAGTACAAGTCCTTATCTGAAGATTTATTGAATGATTTGAAGGGTGCAGCTGTTAGAAATAGCAACATATTCGACCAGTTGATGGAAGCTTCTAAACATTGTTCTTTAGGGCAGGTTACTAAGGCACTTTATGAAGTAGGAGGGCAGTATAGAAGAAATATGTAAAGTAAATAAATGTGTTTTATTTACCTGTATTTGGTGTAAATGGAATTTATTTGATAAAATATATTATATTGTTTTAAAATATCGCGAAATGGCAAAGAGAAATGTGACTGTGACAATGAAGGCTGATTATGAATATGAGGCCGTAAATCCACAAGGTAATAAGGTGCAGATTGATATGTATGATCCAGAAAAAAAACAACACCAATCACCAATGGATCTTGTTTTGTCAGCTGTAGCAAGCTGTGCTTCTGTGGATGCAGTATTAATGATGAAAAAGAAGAGAAGAACTGTAGAGGATTTTATTGTAGAGGCGGAAGGAGATAGAAATGATGGGGTTCCCGCCTTTTACAAATCAATTCACATGAAATTCACCTTGGTGTCTCCGGATGCTACTGATGAAGAGTTTGCTAAAGTGGTTAAATTATCCGTGGATAAGTATTGCTCTGTGTCTGCTTCCTTAAGTTCAGAAATCACTTATAGTTCTGAAGTTAGAAGTGTATGAGGATTATCAAAGAATTTACCAAAAAAGACATTCGAATATCTATCTTTTCTTGGAACAACAAGTATTTATTGAAATACGAGCAAGGAATGATAGAACAGACTTTTAAAGTCAACGAAATGGATATTTTAGAGGAGAGTGATTTGGATGTCTTTTTTTCTGATACTTTTTTGGAAGAGATTCAGAAAAGATTTGATGAGATGCACCAATCGCTTAGAAATCAAGTTGAAAATATTTAAATTTACTTGTAATTTAAATATTCATGGATGAAATATAGTTTTTTCATAGTTATTTGTGTTTTGTTGGCTTTTTCTTTCTCTTGTGAAGAGGAGCCGATGAGGATAAACCAAAGTGAATTTATCGAGCTCGATTCCATCGTATCGGTTATGGAATCAGATTTAGCTCCTTTGGAAGATGAGATCGCAAGATTAGCGTCTTATACGGAAAGTTTGTTTGATCACAAGGCCGAATTAGTCGAGAAGGCAGAGATGGATCGATACAAGCTTTCAAAAGATGGGGTGATTTTCAGGGAAATGTCCCAGGAAGGGGAAAGCAGTGTTTTTGTTTCTAGCATCACACCTAACAGAGATAGTGTTTATCACCAAGTATACTATACCGAAGAACTAGATTCTGCGTTTTCAAGAATTCAATCTAGTTCACCATTTGTTTCTCAAGTGTATTTTAACACAAGATTGCAGATGTGTAGAATTTATCCAGCATTAGATGTGTTGAACGTGTTTGATTCTGAAATGGACCTAACTTCTTTTAACTTTTATTATATGGCTGATGAAGTTAGAAATCCTGAGAAGAAAAGTAAGTGGGTAGAGGATATTTATGTAGACCCGGCTGGAAGAGGGTGGATTCTTTCATTAATTCATCCAGTTTATTTTAATGAGGAATTAGAAGGAGTGATTGGGTTGGACATTACGGTAAATGATATCATTCAAAGGTTTTTAAGTTATAAAGAGAGAAAGTTCTTATTGATAGATGGTTCAGGGAATATCGTGGCAGGCACGTCTGCAGCTATAGAAGTGTTGAACTTACCTCCTTTGAAAAACCATACCTATGTACAAACCATTAATGCCGATAATTTTAGAAAAGAGGATTATAATCTGTTTAAATCTAAAAGCAAAGAGGTAAGGAAAATGGTCGCCAAGTTCCTGTTGGAAAAAGATAACAATTACATTGTGAATGATGATTATTCTTCCAAACAGTACCAAGTCCTATGTCGGCAAATGAACCTTCTAAATTGGTATGTTTTAGAAATCAAAGATTGAGAATAAAAGACATTTTATGAACAATACGGACAAATCACAGCGATTTCTTGTACTAGTTTGGATGTCCATAGCATCTATTGTTCTTATTTTATTTTTGGCTTATTTTTTCTACAACACACTTTCTAACAATTTGTTGAGCAACAGTAAACAATTTTTAAATAAGCAGGTTGAAATAGCTTCCAATGAGGTTCAAAGGAGATTCAACTCCTTGCATGAAGATCTAACTTATTATTCACAAAGTCTGGAAAGTTATTCTAGCTTTGATACCGAGGAAAAAATTCAGTTGCATGAAGCTCGTACAAGAAGACTTCTGAACTCCTACAGAACTTTGGTGGATACCCTTTTTTTGGATGTGGGAAATACCAGGTGGGCTTACTTGATTAGGGATAACAATTATTTTGAAAAAATAAGAATTCCAACAAATCGAACTTTCAGTTACCCAGGAAGATATGTCAAAGTAAGTTCTCAAAGAGAACCTCTTAGTCTGGTCGCTTCTATTAACATAGATAAATTTCTTTCGGATTACGCAGCCAATCATTATCTGGGAGAAGGTGGATTTAAGTTTTATTTTGTTAATGGAGAACCCTATTACATCAAAGAGGGAGGTTCCTCAAAAGAAGTCAGTTTTTCAGATAAAACACTAAAGGAAATCAACAATGAGATATCAGGGGGATTACGTGGTATTTACATAGGAGGTGTGAAGAACTCGGGAGAACATGAGTCCGAAATAGGTGCCATTATTGCCCAATATCCTTTTGATTTGTATCCTTTGAATAGTGAATTTGCATTTGTGTTTGCACAAGATAGAAGTGTGATAATCTCTAGACTTTATGGAACTTATCTCTATATGGTGGTGGGGTTATTTTTGCTATTAATTTTAATACTTTTTCTAATGATACGACACTTTAGAAGTATTAACGAAAAGAACTACGAACTAGAGAAAAAATCAGATGAAATTAATCGCCTATTTGATCAGCAAACCATGCTACTTCAGGAAATCAATGGATATGTTTTCTATCATGACAACAAAGGCAGAATATCCAATGTGAGTGATAATTTAAGTGAAGTATTAGGCTATTCGAAAAAAGAGTTTATTGCCAATAATAGGTCCTATATAATAAACGAAGATTTGGAGAGCTTGGAAAAAAAAGTGGCAAAAGCCATATATGAAAAGCAGGATTATCTGACGTATGAGCTAAGCTTTATCAAAAAAGGAGGTTCAATAATTCGGGCAAAAAGCTTCGAGAAGCTATTTTATGATGAGGAGGGAAACTTTATAAGTAGTGTTGGGATTTGTACCGATATCAATGAAAAGTACTTGGCAGAACAGGAGTTGATAAGGAGTGAAAATAGACTTAGGGCAGTTTTGAACAGCCTTCCAGACATTATTTTTATTTATAATAATGAAGGTGTATTTCTTGATTATTATGTGCAGAATAGAGAATTATTAATAGAGCCTCCCGAAGACTCCATTGGTAGGCACCTCGTAGATGTGGTTCCGGAATCCAAAAAAGAAATCCTTAATGGCGCCTTTAATAGAGCACTGAGAACTGGTAAAACCCAAAAGGTAGAAGTGGTTCTAAATACAGGAAATGGAAAAAGGTTTCTCCAAGTGAGGTTCTTCAAGTTGGACGAAGAAAGAATGATTTCTGTAGGAAGGGATGTGACTGAGCAAAGGCTGTGGGAAAAAGGTTTGCAAGAAGCAAAAGAAGTAGCTGAAGTGGCCAATAAGGCAAAGTCAGAGTTTTTGGCTAGCATGAGTCATGAAATAAGAACCCCAATGAATGGGCTCTTAGGAATGATTGGTTTATTGGAGAATACTTCGCTTGATGAAGATCAGGAGAGTTTTGTAAAGGTGATCAGAGATTCAGGTGAGTCACTCTTGTCCATTATTAAAGATATTCTAGACTATTCAAAAATCGAGGAAGGAAAATTAGAACTAAATGTAAGCAGCTTCCAATTTAGAGAGGAACTCAAAAGAGTGATCAGTATTTTTTCGGGTATGGTCACTGAAAAGAAAATTTCTTTAAATGTCAGTATATCTGATGATATCCCAGTGTGGATGGTTTTGGACAAGGAAAAGTTGAGCCAAATCCTCTTTAACATTATTGGTAATGCCATTAAATTTACTCCAAAAGGAGGTACTGTTGATCTAAAGGTAACAGGTGAACCGATTTTGGATAAGAATTTCATGATCTACTTTTTGGTAAAAGACACAGGGGTTGGGATTCCAAAGTCCAAAATCCCCCAATTGATCAATCCTTTCACTCAAGCAGATAGAGGTACTTTAGAAGAGAGAAGTGGGACTGGATTGGGCTTGGCTATTGCCAATAAGTTAATTGAGTTAATGGGTGGGAGCTTACAGATTGAGAGTGAACTTGATGAGGGCTCTGAGTTTTCATTTACGATTTTTTCCCGGGTATCTGAAAGTGCTGATCAAGACAATAGGGACTTTGAAAAGTATTCAAAAGGAGATTATGCGCTTTCCCATATTTCAGACAAGTACCCACTCGAAATCTTGTTGGTAGAAGACAATGATATTAACCTTAAATTTATGAAGTTACTCATGAAACAGTTAGGGTATGAGGTGGATACAGCGCATAACGGGATAGAGGCGGTAAAAGCAGTAAGGGCTAAAAAGTATGATATGATCTTTATGGATTATCAAATGCCTCTTATGAATGGCCTGGAAGCTTCCCAAAGTATTAGAACCATCAAGAATGGTGCAGATGTAAGGATAGTAGGGCTTTCTGCCAATGTGTTTAAGGAGGATATCGAAAAAGCTTTTCTTGCTGGTATGGACGATTACCTAACGAAACCAATTAAAATCAGGGATATAGTCAAGAAAATTAAAGAAAGCTTTGAGCTAAATACCTAAAAGTAAAGCCTGATGAATTTCATCAGGCTTTACTTTTTTACAGTTTGGTGTTGATATCAAATGCTTCCAGGTATTCGGCAACTCTCTTGACAAACATTCCGCCAAGTGAACCATCCACTACCCTGTGGTCATAACTGTGAGAAAGGAACATTTTATGCCTGATAGCAATTACATCTCCAGTTGGTGTCTCCACTACAGCCGGTTTTTTAGTGATGGCTCCTACAGCCAAGATGGCCACTTGAGGTTGCATGATAATAGGCGTTCCCATCACATTGCCAAAAGACCCTACATTGGAAATGGTATAAGTGCCACCTGATAGTTCATCAGGTGATAATTTATTGGCTCTGGCTCTGGCTCTGGCTGCTAAGTCATTGACTTTTTTGGAAAGTCCAACAAGGTTAAGCTCATTGGCTTTTCTGATTACAGGTACAATTAGGTTTCCGCTTGGAAGCGCTACCGCCACTCCAATATTGATGTCCTTCTTCTTAATGATTTTATCTCCATCCACAGAGATATTGATCATAGGGAAATCCTGGATAGCTTTAGCTACTGCTTCAATGAAGAATGGAGTAAAGGTAATTGGTTCACCTTCCTTTTGTTTATAGGCATCTTTGACTTTATTTCTCCATAACACTATGTTGGTAACATCAGCTTCAACGAAAGAAGTTACGTGTGGAGAGATCCTCTTAGACTCTACCATTCGTTCAGAGATCATTTTTCTCATTCGATCCATTTCGATGATTTCATCTCCAGCGCTGATGCTAGGGGAAGCTTTTGGGGATGCTATGGTTGAAGCTGAAACAGGATTGGATCCTCTGGTTTTGAGGTAGCTTAGCATGTCGTTTTTGGTGACACGACCATCTTTGCCAGTACCTGGTATGGTAGCTAATTCAGCTTTATCAATTCCTTCTTCTTTGGCAATACTAAGCACTAGTGGAGAATAAAACCTATCGTCTGAAATGTTGGATGCCGGTCTCTCTGCTACAAGTGCCGCTGTTTGTGCAGGGGCTGCAGCTATCAATTCTTCTTTTTGTATGTCTTTATCATTGTTTGAAGCAGCACTCTCAGACTTTTCTTCAGTTTCTCCTTCTACTTCAATTATTGCAATTGGGGCACCCACAGCGATTACATCACCCTCTTTTGCCAATATTTTCTTTAATACACCGGCATGAGAAGAAGGAACCTCTGTGTCCACTTTATCAGTTGCTACCTCTAGTACAGATTCATCTTGCTCAATGGCCTCTCCTTCGCTTTTTAACCAAGTCAGGATAGTGCCTTCTATAATACTCTCACCCATTTTGGGCATTACCATTTCTACAGTTGCCATATAATATTTATTTAATTGGGTTTATCTCCTGCTTTTAAAATTATATTTTAATTTTCTGCTTTCAAAATGCTATTAACGGAATTTGTTAAAAGTTTTCGTTTGTTAGCTGTTTTCGTAATAGACTAAGAACGGCTATAGCTGAATATTGGATGTTTAAAGCCCTGTCATGAGCCAATTGCAGCTTTTTAGTTTTTACACCTTTTTCTGATGCGCAGGCAATCCATACTGTTCCTACAGGTTTTTCTGGAGAGCCACCCCCTGGTCCTGCAATTCCACTGCTTGCCAAGCCAAAATCTGATTTGAATTTTTTCCTGACCATTTGAGCCATCTCTATCACCGTCTCTTCGCTTACGGCTCCATGATCTTTTAAAGTAAGTATATTGACATCAAGCAGGTCTGATTTGAACTGGTTGTGATAGGGAACTATCGCGCCATTGAAATAATTGCTGCTACCAGGAACACTGGTGATAAGGTGGGAAATATAACCACCAGTACAGCTTTCTGCAAACGACACAGTTTTGTTTTGATGTATCAATATTTTGCCCACAGCTTCTTCCAATGTCTCTTGGTCAAAACCATAAATGTAGGTTTTGATCAAAGGAGTAACTTTTTCAATTTCCACTAGGACATTCCTTTCCAGTTGATCATAATCGTCTCCAAAAGCGGTCAGCCTAAGCTTCACTTGACCTAATGATGGTAAATAAGCCAATTTGATATGACTAGGAAGAGCATCTTCCCAATCGATAATCATATCTGCTAGCCAACTTTCGCCTATCCCTACTGTTTTGATCACTTTATGATAGATCACTGGAAGTGGAAATAGTTCTTTTATTTTAGGCAAAACAAACACCTCCATTAAGTGTTTCATTTCGTGAGGAACTCCCGGCATGGACATCCATACCGCACCATTTTCTTCAAACCACATTCCTGGGGCTGTCCCCATAGCGTTTCTAACGTAAGTACACTTTGTTGGAAGGTGACCTTGAAGCTTATTGAGAGGAGTCAGTTCACGGCCTCTTTTTTCAAAGAAGATTTTAACATCATCTATGGCCTCTTGAACTGGCTCAATGCTACAGTTGAAATATTTTGCCATAAGTGGCTTGGTGAGGTCATCTTTAGTTGGACCTAGTCCACCAGTGATGAGAATAATGTTTGCACGTTTTTCAGCACTTGAAAAGGCGTGTAAGATGTCCTTTTCGTTATCTCCGACAGTTGTTTTTCTCACCACTCTGACACCTATTTGATCTAGCTGTTGGCTGATCCAATGACTGTTTGTGTCTTGAATTTGGCCATAAAGCAACTCATCCCCAATGGCTATAATTTCAGCTGTTACTTCTTGCATAGAGTTAGTGAATTATTGGATTCTGCGATAAACAGTAAAAGTGAAATCAAATTCGTTTTTCTCATCCTTGATATGTGGTTCTTCGAAAGTTTTTTTCCAGTTGTCTGGCTTTATTTCAGGAAAGTAGGCATCTCCATCCGGTTCACAATCTACTTCCGTGATCAGAAGTTCGTCTACATAGGGTAGTGCAAGCTTATAGATTTCTGCTCCTCCGATTACATATACTTTTTCTTGATTAAGGCTTTTGGTGAGTTTTAAAGCCTCTTCTATACTGTGAACCACATAATGTCCCTCAGGGATTTTATAATCTTCGTTTCTGGTTATCACTACAGAGGTTCGGTTGGGAAGTGGTTTTCTCATGGATTCATAGGTTTTCCTACCCATGATGATATAATGGCCACTGGTCTTTTTTTTGAAATATTGGAGGTCGGCTGAAAGGCGCCAAATCAATTGATTGTCCTTTCCAATGATATTGTTTTTAGCTTTAGCTACAATGATAGAAACTGTCAAAACCTAGGATTTTTTGAATTGCACAAGATACCAAGGTTTTTCCATCCTTTAAAAAATGGTTGTTAAAAAGTTTGGGCAAATATGGATTCAAAAAGAAGAGGCTAGTTTTGCCCCTCCATGGCATTTGTATAATCTGACATATTGAAATCAAAATTTTCAGTGGTATTGATTTCCAAAATCTTCATCCTTGAGATTCCATCATCTTCTTTTGAGCGATAGGTCATTTCCAATACGTTACCATCTGGGAGCTTGCTGTAGTAAGCCTGGTACTTGGTTTGCATTTTCTTGGAAAACATAAAATTGTTTTTGGACCAATAAGATGCATATCCTTGGATAGGCTCCTTGCTCACCCAAAACTCTGAAGTAAATTCGTCGTTTTCGGCATGGTACTCCTCACATTCATAGCCAAGAATCGTTTTGGTGTTGCCTGTCTTTTCAAAAGTCAGCTTGGTTTCTTCTACCTCCTCTATCTTTTCATCTGCAGCTGTTCCCATCATATTTGACCAATCCATGCCATAGGCTATTCTGGATTTTTCGCCTTTTTTACTTTCCATCAATAAGATGGTAGCATTATTTTTATTGTCAAAAATCATAATGGTACTTTCCACATCTTTTTCTTCTGGATCCATCTGCATGGCCCAAACTTCATTTTCATTGCTCAGAAAAGATTTGAAGGAGACAGGATCCATTTCCTTACCTTTTTCATCAGTGCCAGAAATTTCCATTTCTGTAAATCCAGTAAAATGATAGCTGTCTTCAGTATCCACGTTCATGTTGATACTGCCCATCATCTTGCCGTAATCGTAATTGCCTCCCTCGTATTCAGTGGGAGGCCCGAAAATTTGTTCTAAATATTTGTCCGTTTGTTTTTGAGCAGCATTCTCTACTTCTTTGCTGACCCTTCTTTCCACAGCATTGCCTACTCCTTCTTGGGCGGCTTTTTTTAGCTTTTTGATGAACTGGGCCTCTGCAAGTGTTGGCGATAGAAAAAATGCCAATAAAATTATTAAAAATGATTTGTAAAATTTCATGGTTAAGATACGTTTATGTTAGTATAAATATAACAATTATACGGGTAAAAGGCTAGGGGTGAGCATGTATAGGCGGTGTTTGAAATATCACATGATACTTGGGAATGAGTATCTGATAGGGACAAAAAAAAGTCCGGCTAACATAAGCAACCGGACAGGAGAGGTTTTGCAGCTAACTGGGCTTAAATCTTGTTGCCTCTTAGAAACTCATCAATATTCATTCTCTTTTTACCTTGCAGTTGGAGTTCTTTGATAGAAAGTGCTCCTTTGCCAGTCTGAAAATGCAGATAAGTTTTATTATCGGTTTTAAACTCTCCTGGGGCTTTGTCAGACAGGGATTCTATAAGTGAGGTTTCATAAATTTTACAAATTTTTTCATTCAATGTAGTCCATGCTGCAGGGTAAGGGGAAAGCCCTCTGACCAAATTATGGACTTCTATGGCACTCTTCTCCCAGTTGATTTCGCAGGTTTCCTTGAAGATTTTTGGAGCATGGTGGCGAGCTAAGCTTTCATCTTGGACAGCCGTTGTGACTTCACCCTTTGCTACTTCTTCAATGGTCTTGAGTACCAACTTTGAGCCTCTTTTCATGAGTTTTTCATAGAGACTACCAATATTGTCTTCGGGAAGAATAGGTTCTTTTTCTTGGAAAATAATGCTTCCAGTATCAATTTCATGTTTTAAGAAAAATGTAGTAACACCGGTTTCTTTTTCACCATTGATGATGGCCCAGTTGATGGGGGCAGCTCCTCGGTAATTGGGTAGTAAAGAAGCATGGAGGTTAAAAGTGCCTTTTGGAGGCATGTTCCAAACGACCTCTGGAAGCATTCGGAAAGCGACCACCACCTGAATATCTGCTTGGTAGCTCTTCAATTCTTCAATAAAATCTGGAGCCTTTAGGTTGGTAGGCTGAAGTACAGGGATTTGGTGTTTTTCGGCTGCTACTTTCACTGCAGAAGGAATCAGCTTTTGACCTCTGCCCTTAGGCTTATCAGGAGCAGTAATAACGGCGACAACATTCCAGCCATTTTCTACAAGTATTTCTAAAGAAGGTACCGCGAATTCCGGGGTGCCCATGTAAATGATGCGAAGATCCTTATTCATCTTATAATTCTAGGTTACTTTATTGATAAAGCAGGTATTTTTCTCTTTTGCTTTTATAGGCATCAAGTCCTGCTTGCCATCCGGCCTTTATTTCTGCTTCTGTCTTCCCTGCAAGTATATCTTTCTTTAATTGATCCGAACCAGCGAGTTTATTGAAAAAGTTATTGAAAAATTTCTCTTTCAGTCCCGATTTCTGGTACATCTCCAATAGATATTTTAGGGTAAATTGATGGCTCAGATCGCTTTCTCTAAGGTCGGTTCCAAAACATAATTCTCCTTCATGTGGAGGGTGTTTGCTCATGCCTTGAATACTTTCAGGAGTAAAGGTGAATTCGCCATACTTTGGGGCTGGTGCTCCGAATACCTGAAAAGGGTAATAAGTGCCTCTACCAACACTGATATCAGTACCTTCGAAAAAACACAAGGAAGGGTAGAGCCTAATGGAAACATCATTGGGTAAGTTAGGGGAAGGTTTTATAGGAAGGGAATAGTGCATGCTATGATCCCAATTGGCTACTGGGATGACATTAATGTCTGCTTTTACACCATTTTTTAACCAGCCCTCTCCGTTGATCATCTGGGCAAGCTCACCCATGGTAAGTCCGTGGACTACAGGAATGGGGTGCATGCCCACAAAGCTTTTATAGGCCTTATCCAGGATAGGGCCATCAATATAATCGCCATTAGGGTTGGGACGATCCATGATGATCATGGGCTTATTCTGTTCTGCACATGCCTCCATGACATAATGCATGGTGCTGATATAGGTGTAAAACCGAACTCCCACATCCTGGAAGTCAAATACAACTACATCAATATCCATCAAGGCTTCTTCAGACGGTTTTTTGTTGACTCCATACAATGAGACCAAAGGAATTCCAGTATCCTTGTCTGTGTCATTTGCGATCACCTCCCCAGCATCAGCGTCTCCTCTAAAACCATGTTCTGGAACAAATATTTTTTGTACGGTAATTCCTTCAGAAAGTAGAAAATCAACTAAATGCTGATTATTGCTTTGGGTAAGGATACTGGTTTGATTGGCGACTAATCCCACTTTTTTGCCTTTAAGTAAGGGAAGGTATTTTTCAGGCTGGTCTGCAGCAGGTAAAATAGGGTCTTCAGCGCTTTTGTTTATTCTATTGTTATTTTCCTTATCTCCTGTAGAGGAGTTTTTACAATAAGCCAATGTACTTAGTGAAAATGTAAATAGAAGTATTAATTTTAACAGCTTCATATTAATTTGCATTTGAATCTTAACAAAATAAAACACTTCATTGAACCTTTCCTACTTCATTGCTAAAAGAATTAGTTTTAAAAGAACAGGTGGATTTACAGGAACCATACATCGCATTGCAGTAGCGAGTATTGCCATAGGCCTTTCCATACTCATACTCTCTTTTTTGATATTGGGAGGTTTCCAAGAAGTAGTTTCCAACAAGGTGTTTTCCTTTACGGGTCACTATCAGGTTCATAAGTTTACCTCCAGTAATGCTTATGAAGACCTTCCTTCTAGCAAAAACAGTAATTTTTATAAAAATTATCAGGAATATGGGTTTATTGGTCATGTACAGGAATATGCCTATAAGCCGGGCTTGCTCAAAGGAGATGAAGAGGTTCAGGGTGTCTTGTTAAAAGGAATTAGTAAAGATTTTGATGAGGAAGTTTTTTCGTACTCATTGAAATCAGGAAGGTTTATTCAGTTTGCTGAAGATGGAAGTGCGTCCAATGAGATATTGCTGAGTAGCAAAATTGCCGATAAGCTACGGTTAAAGGTTGGAGACAAGATCATCATGTATTTCGTTCAGGACCCGCCCCGCTATCGCCGTTTTGATATTGTAGGGGTTTATGAGACCTATTTGGAAGATTTTGATGATAAAGTCATCCTTGGAGATATTCAGACCATTAGAAACCTCAATGGTTGGGAAAATGATATGGTAGGTGGATTTGAGGTTTTTCTAAAGAATCCAAGCCAGATTGATGAGCTGGAAGATGAACTTTATGGAAGGATAGATTACGACCTCAAAATAGATAAAGTAACCGATAAATACATTCAGATTTTTGACTGGCTGAAATTGCTCAACAATAATGTGTATGTGTTTTTGGGATTGATCCTTTTCGTTGCCGCTTTTAATATGGTGGCGATTTTATTTATCCTGATCATGGAACGGACGCAAATGATTGGGATGCTCAAGGCTATGGGAAGTACCAATCGACAGATCAGAAGAATTTTTGTTTGGAACGGTATTCGGATTATTGGAAGGGGATTGTTGATAGGGAACCTGATTGGCTTAGGAATTTGTGCACTTCAGGATTGGACAAAAGTTATAGGTTTGGACCCGACTAATTATTACATGAGTTATGTCCCTATCCAATGGAACTGGCCTATTATTATTTCTCTTAATGTTTTGGTTTTACTGGTAACTACTTTGGTACTTTTTATACCTGCCATGGTTATCAGTAATGTTCAGCCCATTAAGGCTATTCGGTTTGATTAGAGGCTTTTTTATAAGGTTTAAATAAGCTCTTCAGTTTCATGTAAATGACCCCCATTACAGCTTCCCGGAAAATATGAGTAGACATTTTTGAAGTACCTTTTGTCCTGTCGGTAAAAATTATTGGAATTTCTACGATTTTATATCCTAGCTTCCAGGTAGTGAACTTCATTTCAATCTGAAAGGCATAGCCGACAAATTTGATTTTGTTGAGCTTGATCCCTTCCAAAACACTTCTGTGATAACATTTGAAACCGGCTGTGGAGTCTTTGATGGGTAAGCCAGTGATAAACTGCACATAAACACTGGCAAAGTAGGACATCAATACTCTGCCCATTGGCCAGTTGACCACATTCACCCCTTTGATATAGCGAGAACCAATGGCCATTTGGTAACCGTCTATGGCGCAGGCTTCATAAAGTCTGATCAGGTCTTTAGGGTTGTGGGAAAAGTCAGCATCCATCTCAAAAATATAATCGTAGCCATTTTTTAAGGCGAATTTAAAGCCTTCAATATAAGCAGTGCCCAAACCTAATTTACCTTTTCTTTCCAGTAGATGTACTCTTTGGGGATAAGAATCTTGGGCGTTTTTGACCAACTTGGCTGTCCCATCTGGAGAATTGTCATCAATGATCAAAACTTCGAAAAGACCTGCTAACTGCATGACAGCCTGGATGATATCCTGGATGTTCTCCTTTTCGTTGTAGGTCGGGATGATAACTAATTTCTTGTGACTCATAATTTAAGTCCCAAAAATAGGACTTAAAGCGGTTTATTATAAAGTTAATGTGAAAAAATGTATTCAGGTAGACCAAAATCCAAAAGTAAAATTGATCAATAATTGCACCCTGTTTTAAGTATAATCAAGAGGTTAGTGTTTTTAAAATATAGACTCACATGCACTTGTCAAGGTTTTCTTTGGCGAATTCACTTCCATGCTTTGCAGCCAACCGTAGGTCTCGGCAGGACTGGCTGGGATTGGTGTCCATTAGACAGATGGCTCTTCGGGCAAGGGCGTTATAATGTTTGGGCTGGCTTTTTAATACCCTGTCAAAGTCCTCTGTCGCCCAGTCTACCATTCCCATCCGCATATAAGCCAACCCTCTATTGTAATAAGCAGTTAAATTGTCCCCAGAGTACATGATATACATATTAAATTGTGAAGCAGCCGTCCAGGCATCGCCAAGGTGGGCTTGAACTATTCCTCTATAAAAATAAATGGAAGCATTTTTGGGGTCGAGTTTTTTTGCCTCATAAAGGAAGTCTTCGGCTGATTTAAAATTTTCGTTTTTGATCATTGACCGGCCAAGCATAATCAACAGCTCTACATTTTTTGGGTCTTCTTTTGCAGCCAATAAGAAGTGTTTCTCTGCCTGCTGGTATTCTTCTAATTCCCAATAGACTTTTCCCATTCCTGCCAAAGCCTGAGGGTCATGGGGAGCTAATTGCGTGATTCGTTTATAATCTGTCAGTGCCTCATTATACTTTTCCATGGCTTCATAGCTCATGGCTCTAAGTTGAAGGGCTTCCAGATTTGACATCTTCATAAACAATACCCAGTTCAACTCCGAAATGGCATCCCCAAATTGTTGGTTCTTAAAATACTGGTTGGCTTTATCGAAACTTCCACCACAGGAAGAAAAAAGCACAATGAACGCGATGGCAAATAGCTGTTTCATATAAAAGTGTTTAGTTATAAAACTAATTAAATAGTTTTTTAAAGTCAATACTTGGATCAAATTATTGGATGTGTCTATTGGTTTTTTTTAAGGCAGGTAATCCAGTCGATAGGTGTGGATCGTATGTTTTTGAAACAGACTTTAAACGAAAAGAACCATGATCAAGAAAATTATAATAGGAGTGACATCGATAGTGCTACTACTGGTTGCTACACTGGCGATTCATATTTATATGGTTACCAGTGAACGCCCCAAAGGTCCCAACTGGGCAATGAGTCAAATAGATTTTAATGAAGACATCGACTCCCTGAAATCTGAGAATATCAAAGTTGATCTTTTAAAAAAAGAAGGAATGAGAGATGCGAGGATCAATCTAAGCGCTGATTATATGATTGTTTTATACGATAGGGTAAAACACAATCCCCATGATTTGGTGAAAATGGTGAATAATGATTATGCGCTTCAATCCTCTCTTTTTCAACCAAGCGAGGAGCAATTGGCTGCCAGTTGCCCTGCAATTAACAAAAGCTCACTTACATACAAACTGGGGAGTTATTTCGAGAAAATATTTACTAACTGATAATTTTTACATAAACCTTAGAAATGATGAGAAAACTAAATCAATTGATGGCTTACCTACTGCTTGGATCAGTGATGGTCTTCAGTTCTTGTGGAGATGACTATGAAGATTATGAGCCACCAGTAATGGATGATTCCTTTTACGCCACAAAGTTAGGAGGAGAAACAATGGTGGCTGACCCAAACAATCAGGGTCAAATGATCGAGCAAGGATATTTGAACCTTAGAACCGTGGTAGAAGGAACGGTATTGACCATCGCATCTGATGACAAATACGCTGAATTAAGACCTTATTTCAATGTGTTGCTCGCTGAAGTAGGAGCAAATGACTTGTCTGGTTTTACAGCATTGGTTAAGGACTTTACAGAGTTATTGGCTCAGTCCACTGGAGCACAGAACTTTACTTATTCGGGCATGAGCATGGCAGATGCACACGACCCAAATAAAAATGATCGAATGAATGGGATGATCGATAATGACGATTTTGACCTATTCGTACAAGCGGTAGTACAAGCCGCAACAGAAGCGGGATTTGGTAGTAATGATATTTTGGGGCCAGTAGGAGAGTTGTTAGGAGGTACGAGAGATGCTATTGTTCAGCGAGAAGATGGTACCATGATAGACCTTTATACCCGATTGGGAGGGACTGTGATGGTGGATGATGGCAATGGCAATATGGTGGAAGCTGGTTACTTGCCTTTACAAGCAGTAGTAACTGAAACAGTTCTTTTGGTAGCCAGTGATCCTGAATTTGCTAACCTTAAACCTTATTTCCCAGTGCTTTTGGCGGAAGTAGGAGCGAATGATTTATCTGGATTTAACACCCTGGTAGGAAACTTCAGTGATTTGTTAGCCCAGTCAATTGGTTCCACGAATATTACTTATAGCGGAATGAATATGGCTGATGCCCATAATCCAGATGTAAATTCTAGAATGACCGGAAAAGTTACTTCGGAAGACTATGACTTGTTTATCCAGGCAGTAGTAAAAGCCGCCACTAACAAAGGTGTCCCTGAATCAATTATTGGAGAATTCGGGGCACTCTTGACAAGTGAAGGACTTAAAGGAGCAATTGTTCAAGGGTAATTGTTGTTAAACCAGACTATAAAACAGAAAGGCTTTCCTAATAGGAAAGCCTTTCTGTTTTATTTTAAGGATGTTTTTATAAGACTCCTTTGGTACTTGGTAGTTGATTGAGTGCCGCAATATCCCTCTTTACGGCCATCTTGATTGCCCTTGCCAAGCCTTTGAAGATAGCTTCTATTTTATGGTGTTCATTGTTGCCTTCTGCCTTGATATTTAAATTGCACTTGGAAGTGTCACTAAAGGATTTGAAGAAATGATAGAACATTTCTGTAGGCATGTCACCGATTTTTTCACGGTTAAATTCAGCTTCCCACATCATCCATGGCCTACCTCCAAAATCAATGGCCACTTGCGCCAATACATCGTCCATTGGCAAAAGGAAGCCATATCGGTAGATACCTTTTTTGTCCCCTAATGCTTTAAGGTAGGCTTCACCAAGGGCCAAAGCAGTATCCTCAATAGTGTGGTGCTCATCAATATGCAAGTCACCTTTCACCTTAATGGTTAAGTCTGTTCCACCATGTTTGCCCAACTGCTCCAGCATATGGTCAAAGAAAGGCAAGCCCGTGTCAATGTCACATTTTCCGGAACCATCTAAATTCACCTCGATGCTGATTTGGGTTTCTGAAGTGCTACGCTCTACTGTTGCTTTACGTGCTGGAAGCCTTAAGAATTCATAAATTTCATCCCAAGAAGTAGTTGAAAGGGCCGCTCCTTCTGCGGCTTCTTCTCCGATGAAGATAGCTTTGGAGCCTAGGTTTTTTGCCAATTGTATATCCGTTTTTCTATCACCGATTACAAAGGAATTGGCCAGGTCATAAGCCCCTTCCATGTAACCTGTTAATAGCCCGGTTCTTGGCTTTCTAGTTGGGGCGTTTTCATGCTCAAAGGTTTTATCAATATGAATGGCAGAAAAGATTACGCCTTCCTGCTCCAGCGTTTTGAGCATTTTGAACTGTGCGGGCCAGAAGGTGTCTTCAGGGAAGGAATCAGTGCCTAGCCCATCTTGGTTGGTAACCATGACCAGTTCATAATCTGTTTCTTCTGCAATTTTTCTCAGGTTAGAGATAGCTTTTGGATAGAACTCCAGTTTTTCCAGGCTGTCTACTTGAAAATCAACTGGTGGTTCTTTGATGATGGTGCCATCTCTATCTATAAAGAGTACTTTTTTCATTGTTTTTATGGTTGTATTGACCTTATGGACAATGGAGTATTAGTGTTTAAGCAATGGTGAGGTCAACCGGGCAATGTACGAGCGCTTGAATCAATCGATCATTTTCTTCTCTTGTACCGACAGATATTCTCAAACATTCTTCACACAGCGTCACTTTGGACCTGTCCCTTACAATGATTTGGTTTTCGATCAGGTAGTCATAAGTTCTTTTGGCCGCTAGAACTTCTACTAGCAAGAAGTTCGCATGAGTGGGGTGAATTTTCTTGATCAAATCCATCTTTTCAAAAGCTTCTTGTAGATAGATTCTTTCAGCCATGATTTCATCTACCATTTTAGTCATTCTGCTGGTATCACTGATGGCTGCCAAAACAGTTTCTTGGGTAAGTCCGCTGATGTTGTAAGGTGGTTTGATCTTATTGAGAATCTTGATAATCTCAAGTGAAGCAAATGCCATCCCAAGCCTTAATGAAGCCAGCCCCCATGCTTTGGAGAAAGTTTGCATGACCAAAAGGTTAGGGAAAGTGGACAGTTCGGTTGTGAAACTTGGCTCATCACTGAAGTCAATATACGCTTCATCCACGACGATCAGTCCATCGAAACCTTCTATTACCTTTATGATATCTTGTCTATTGACTTTATTTCCACTTGGGTTGTTTGGGGAGCAGATGAAAATGATTTTGGTATTTTCATCAACTTCATCAAGAATAGCATCAGGCCTAAGTTGAAAATCTGAAGTTAAATTGACCCGCTTAGTAGCGATATCATTTATGTCGGCACTGACTTCATACATGCCATAGGTTGGAGGCAAAATGATAATGTTGTCCTTGCCAGGTCTACAAAATGCCCTCATCAATAAATCTATGGCTTCATCGCTGCCGTTTCCCAAGAAAATCTGATCAGATGAAACACCTTTGATTTCACTGATTTTACCTTTTAGTGCTTGCTGATAAGGGTCTGGATACCTGTTATGGTCATCCTTGGTAATTGACCCAAATGGGTTTTCATTGGCATCCAGGAATACGCCTTCTTTACCAGAATATTCATCCCTGGCAGAAGAATAAGGCTTCAACTGCAAAATGTGAGGCCTCAAAAGTTTATTTAAATCAAAAGCCATTTTATTGATTGTCTTCTAGGTATTTTAAGCGAATAGAAACTGCGTTTTTGTGCGCATCTAGCATTTCATTTCCTGCCAGCACTTCTATAGTGGGCCCCAGGTTTTGGATGCCGGCTTTGGTAATTTTTTGATAGGTTATTTTCTTCACAAAACTATCCAAAGATACCCCACTGTAGTTTTTGGCAAAACCATAAGTAGGCAAAGTATGGTTGGTTCCAGAAGCATAATCACCTGCTGATTCAGGCGTGAAGTTTCCGATAAACACTGACCCGGCATTGATGATTTGGGCAACCACCTCTTCATCATTTTCTACATTGATGATCAAGTGCTCAGGAGCATATTCGTTGATTAGAGAAATCGCTTTGTCCTGATTGCCCATTACCACAGCAATGCTGTTTTCCAAAGCTTTTTTAGCTATGGCCTTTCTGGGAAGCTTTTCAAGTTGATTTTCTACTTCCTTCAATGTCTTTTCAGCAACCTTGCTAGAACTTGCCACAAGAACCACTTGACTGTCAATGCCATGCTCAGCTTGGGATAATAGATCCGACGCAACGAAAGCAGGAATAGCCGTTTCATCTGCATAAACCAATACTTCTGAAGGACCTGCAGGCATGTCTATCGCAATGCCTTTTTTAGTGGCCAGTTGTTTGGCAGCAGTAACATATTGGTTACCTGGCCCGAAAATTTTGGCCACTTGTGGAACGCTTTCTGTGCCATACGTCATGGCGGCAATAGCTTGTGCACCACCAACTTTGACTATCTTATCAATACCAATTAAGTCAGCTGTGTAAAGTATGGCTGGGTGGATTTTACCTTCTTTGTTAGGAGGTGTGCAAAGTACAATTTCTTCGCAGCCAGCTAAATTGGCGGGTACACCAAGCATAAGGACGGTCGAGAATAGGGGAGCCGTTCCTCCGGGAATATATAACCCAACTTTTTGGATGGGTACACTTCTTCGCATGCAAGTAACTCCTTCCATGACTTCCATAGATAAGTCAGGTGTAGCTTGGGCCTTATGGAATTTCTCGATATTATCTTTGGCCAATAAGATTGCATCCTTAAGTTTTTGATCTACTTGTTCGTATGCCTCATTGACTTCTTCTCTGGTAACAAGAAGTTCTTTTATTTCTACATGATCATATTCCAACGCGAATTTTTTCAAAGCTTTGTCTCCTTGACGATTTACTTTACGCATAATCGGCTTGACAATCTTTTGAATTTCCTTCATTTTCTGAACCGGTCTGGCCAGTTCTTTTTTCCATTCGCTTTTGCTTGGGTTAGTTATGACTCTCATTAGTGTTTGTTTTGAGAATGATTCAAATTAAAGCACCATCTTTTCGATAGGAACGACCAATATACCTTCTGCACCGGCAGCTCTTAGTTCTTCAATGTTCTCCCAGAAAAGATCCTCACTTAAAACAGAATGAACAGAAGACCAGCCTTCTTCAGCTAAGGGCAGAATAGTGGGACTTCTCATGCCGGGAATGAGGGAAATGATTTTATCCAAGGATTCATTTGGCGCGTTAAGCAAAACATATTTGTTGCTTTTTCCCGTTTGTACGGCATTGATGCGGAAAAGAAGCTTTTCCACGATGGCCATCTTTTCATCATTTAGCCCCTTGTGGCTGATTAAGACGGCCTCAGATTTGAAAATTTCCTCTACTTCTTTTAACCCATTCATCATTAGGGTAGAGCCTGAGCTGACAATATCGCAAATGCCTTCCGCGAGTCCAATGCTTGGTGCTATTTCCACTGAACCACTGATTTCGTGGATTTCAGCGTTGATTTTGTTCTTTTTTAAGTAGTCGCCTAGGATTTTTGTATAGGAAGTCGCAATATTTTTACCTTCAAAGTAAGAAAGTCCTGGGTAATCCTGGCTTTTGGGAATGGCCAATGATAAACGGCATTTCGAAAAACCAAGCTTTTTAAGTACATCAACACTTTTGTCCTTCTCTACCAATTCGTTTTCACCAACAATCCCGAGGTCTGCCACTCCATCAGCTACATAACCTGGGATATCATCATCCCTGAGGTACAAAAATTCAATGGGGAAATTGGTAGAGGTGGATTTTAACTTTCCAGTACCATTATAGAATTTAATGCCACATTCTTTGATGAGGCGCAATGAGTCTTCACTTAATCGGCCGCTTTTCTGGACGGCTATACGAATAATGTTTTCCATGAAATAAAGATACAAATATGAATAGTTCTTTTAGAAATTCTTTGAATCAATCGGGCTGTACAAATAATTATCGCGCAGCCTCTGGGGCGATATGTAAATAGTATTCCTCCTTAAGAGGAATGATGGAAATGATGAACAGTCACAGTATGTTTTACTGCAAAAAGTAAATGGGAAAGGATATATTTTTGATTGCTGCTCATGATATGGTCACAAAATTAAGCAGCTATCGTTATTATCCAAAAAATCGAAATGATTTTTGATTAAAATTAATAATTCCTTAAAGAAATGTTTGTGTAATCATGGAATTGTAAAGTTGACGCTCTTCTTCATTTCGAAGGGACTTTATATTGACTACGGCTTTTTTGATGATTTTCTGGATCATGGCATCCATGATCTTATCATAGTCAATGTCAACATTGTGCTGTCCTTGCTTTTGAAACCTATCCATTTCTTCCATTTTAATAGAGTGAAGGGCTGATTTCATGGATCTGATGACCTCAAGGTTTTTGTTGTCCTGTTTCCATTGAAAGAATTCATCCAAATGCTGAAGCAAGATACTTTCGACATCTGAAATGCTGGCCAACTTTTGGTCAATGGTTTGCTGAGTCACCAAACCAATGTCGTCCATGTCAAACAGGGTTATGCCAGGTAAATCAGTAACTTCAGGACTAATGCTTCTAGGCATGGATATATCTACCAAAACTTTAAAAGTGTGGATTGGAGAAGTGAAGTGGGCAGCTGAGATCAAAGGGTTTTGAACACTTGGCGTTGAAATAATGATGTCATAACTTTCTATTAAACTATCCAGCTGCTCAAGTGATCGATAAGCTATTTGGGTTTTGTTCTTTGTGTTGAAAAGGGAAATTTTATTTTCTGTTCTGTTGAAAACAGTGAGTTGATGATTGCCTCTGGAAAGTAAGTGCCTAGTGACATTTTGCCCCATATCCCCAAAACCTATTATAGCAATTTTCGGGTCTTTAAACATTTTTTGGTATTCAGAGATCATGTCAACAGCCGCATAAGGTGCAGAACTGATTCCCGATCTAAAGCCTGTTTGGGAAGCGATCTTTTTATTGGCGCTAAAAATCACATGCATTAACCTATGGATATAAGTCCCGGCTGTTTTCTGTTTTTGAGCAAACTGATAAGCCGTTTTTATTTGTGAAATGATCTGAGCATCTCCTAAGATTTGTGATTCTAATCCTGAAGAAACCCTGAAAAAGTAATTTAAAACCTCCTGTTCATTTGTAATGTGTTTGAAGGAATTTAGCGCCAACTCCAATTCTTGATGCTTGATTTTACAGATCAATTCTAAGATTTTTTGTTGCTGCTCATTTGCTGCTACATAAAGTATCTCTGTTCGATTACAAGTTGAGAGAACGAGCGATTCCTCTGTGGGGGAGGTGGATTTTATTTCATGGAGCAATTGTAATACTTCTTCAGTATTGAGTGCAAAATGCTCTCTTTTACCAATTTCAGTGGTTTTGTGGGTCAAGCTTAAAAGTCTGAATTGAATCATAATGCCTCTTTCATTGAATGCGCTGATAATATAGCTTAAGTCAATTTTTTGGTTGTTTGATATTACTTACGGATGTGTCAGAAGCTTTGGATTGTCTAAAAGTTTATCGGGTCTTATTTAAAATTATTACAAATAAAAAAATAGGGAAAGGGTAAAAAAATCTAAAAGCCTAAATCCAGAGTGAATTTCTACTTCGTATATCCTTTCTGAATGTGAGATAATTTGAGTGGTTCAAAAGTTAATGCAATCCTTTGATTGTAGTGAAATTAGTTTGTGGTTCAATTTTTTAATTTAAAAAGGAGCGGTTTTTTAAACCACTCCTTTTTCATTTCAACCTCCTGATTTCTTGGCTTTGTAACTTTGTTGTTGTAAGATTTCCAGAACTTTGTCCCGATGGTCGCCTTGGATTAGGATTTCCCCGTCTTTGGCACTTCCTCCTACACCACATTTGCTTTTAAGAAGTTTCCCTAGGTCCTTTAGGTCTTCTTCTGAACCGATAAATCCCGCAATGAGTGTAACTTGTTTTCCCCCACGGGCCTTCTTATCCAGCATCACTTTTAGGTTTTGCTGCTGAGGAGGAAGTGTTTCCAGATCTTCCCCTCCAAATTCATCAAAGTCAAAATTGTCGTTGGTGGAGTAAACTACTCCATCTCTTTTTTTCCAGTCGTTGTTTTTCTTTTTACTCATGCTTTATTTTATTTTCATCGTCCATACCGGTCTTTTGGAATGGTTGACCACATCTTCTGCAATGCTTCCGCTCAACAAGTGCATAAAGCCCGTCCTGCCGTGCGTAGCCATGGCGATCATGTCAATATTATTGTCTTCCGCATACTGGATGATACCATCTTCTTCTGAGTCACAATTATATATTTCAAAAGTAACATGGTCAAGTTGGTGCTTGGCAATAAATTCTTTGATTTTAGCCTTGCTATCTCTTGAGTTTTCAAAGGAGTTAGGTGTGTTTACCTTGATCAAATGTAATTCGGCACCTAAGGATTCCTGTAGAGCTTTAAGGGGAAGTATAATTTCTCCATTGTCTTCTGTAAAGTCGCTGGCCAAGATTATTGACTTGATATCTGAAGGAAGAACGCTCCCCTTGATAGTGATGACAGGGCATTTGGCATGTCTCACTACTTTTTCAGTATTGGAACCAATTAGTAGTTCTTCCAGGCCGCTGGATCCTTTGGATCCCATGATAATAATATCTGCTTTGATTTCTGAGACTTCATTGCTGATCCCTGCATAGGGATTGCCGAAAACCATTTTTGTACTGAATTTGTAAGGTAGGTTTTGATGTTTTTCTTTTATTTCAGCAATCTGTTTTTTTCTCTTTTCTACTAATTCTACAATGAAGATGTTGTTGATTTCTTCGCCGCCCAGTCCCACTTCACCGGTGGTATTGAAATTTTGGGCAGTGGGAATTTCAATCACATGAAGCAGTTTTAAGTTTCCCTGCACAATGGTTGCCAAACCTTTGGCAAATTCAAGGGCATTCTCTGCTTCTTCAGAAAAATCGAATGGAACTAAGATGGTTTTCATAGTTGCTTTAATTATGGTTTAGTGTTGAATACACATAAAATACGAAAAACAAGGAGTTTAAACTAAAATCATTACCCCTTATTTGTTCACATAACCTAACTAGCAAGAATTAGTCTAAAAAGAGAATTTCTAAGAAAAAATCACCAAGCCCAAGCCAAAAGCCAATACCCAGAATAGGGTGGATATGGCCATTTTTTTTAAATATGGATCCAGTTCCTTTGAGCTTGTTTTTTTACCCATTTGAACGGCGATATTGATCATTAGAGGAGAAATGAGCAATGCCAACAAGCCTCCAGGGGTATTCTCAACCCATGCAAACAGGACCACTGAAAGGTTCCCTAAAACCACCAATGCCCAGTTATAGCGCACGGCAGCTTTTCTTCCAATCCTTACAGGAATTGATTTTTTGCCAGCTTTTTTGTCGGATTCAATGTCTCTAATATTGTTGATATTTAATACTGATGCACTGAAAAATCCCAATGAAATAGCAGGGAGTAAAAGGCTTGTAGAAAAACTGAGTGTATGTAGGAAATAAGTCCCCAATACACCAACTAACCCAAAAAACATGAAAACCGAAATGTCACCCAATCCCATGTAACCATAAGGGTTGGAACCTGATGTATAATTGACAGCAGCAAAAATGGATAATAAGCCAATACCAATAAATGTGAAAAAAATAACCCAGCTGTCCAGTGAAACATATAGCAATCCTATTCCACTGATGAAAGAAAGCACCCCTAAAAGAATCATGGCGTTTTTCATTTCATGTGGTTGAATGATGCCTGATTGAACAGCTCTGATTGGACCTTCCCGATCATCACTGTCCGCACCATGTACACTGTCACCATAATCATTGGCGAGATTAGAAAGGATTTGCAAAAGGGTGGTGGTGAGCGCTGCTAAAGCAAACACTTCCCATTTGAATAAGCCATGTGACCAAGCAATAAAACTGGCCATAAGGATACTGGCAAGTGCCAAAGGAAGCGTTCTTAATCTGATGGCATGCAGCCATGCTTGTTTTTTATTGGAAAGCGTGATGTCCACTACTGAAATTGGATATGTAAAACAGCAGCCTTCAAAGTAAGAAAACTGCTGTTATGGATTTTTTACTAGGCTTCGATCAATTTGATGATTTCGTCATCCATTGGGTTGACAGATGATTGGAAGAAGTGCTTCAACTCGCCATTTTCATCGATGAAGTATTTACAGAAATTCCAAGTAGGTTCTTGGTCATTCCAACCATTAAGGGATTTGTCAGACAGCCATCTGTAAAGAGGGTGCTTGTCCACTCCTTTGACAGAAATTTTTTCAAACATCGGGAAGGTCACACCATAGTTACTGGTACAGAACTTTTTGATGTCATCATTGGTGCCTGGCTCTTGTTCTCCAAAGTTATTAGCAGGAAACCCCAAAATGGTGACTTTGTCTCCATATTCTTCGTTCAGCTTTTGAAGGTCTTCATACTGCGGCGTGTACCCACACTTGGATGCGACATTTACTACAAGGAGCTTTTTGCCTTTGAATTTACTAAAGTCGACATCATTTCCATCAATGTCTGTCATGGTGAAATCATAAAAAGACTTTTCCATATCACTGCTTTCTTGATTGACAGTAGTAGTTGCAATCATTTCACTTTCTTCAGAAGAAGTCTTACTGGCGCTTTCACAAGCAACAACTGCTAAGGCAGCAAGGATTATCATGATTTTTTTCATAAGTCTATAGTTTTGTCGTAATGGTTAAACGAGACAAAGTTGTTTACATTCTTTCAGGCACTTTTATACCTAATAACTTCATTCCAGACTTTAAAGTTTTTGCGACCTGAGCACTAAGTGCTACACGGAAGCTACGAACCTTCTCATTTTCTTCGCTAAAGATAGGAAGTTCTGCATAAAAGCGGTTATACTCTTTGGCCAAATCGAACATGTATTGTGCTATGACAGAAGGGGATAGTTCTTCTCCAGCTTGAGCAATCTTCTTTTCGAAATTGTTTAGGAGGATAATCAATTCTTTTTCTCCTTCTTCAATATGGGACAGCCCATCAAAACCTTCTGCTGTATAATTTACGCCAATTTGGTCTGCTTTTCTTAAAATAGAAGCGATTCGGGCATGTGAGTATTGAATGAAAGGTCCTGTGTTACCTTGGAATTCAATGGACTCCTGAGGATTGAAAAGCATTCTCTTTTTAGGATCAACCTTGAGCAGGAAGTATTTAAGGGCACCTAACCCAAGCATTTCATAGAGTTCTTTGGCTTGCTCTTCAGAAAAACCATCAATCTTGCCCAACTCTTTGGTGTGACTGGCCGCAGTATCAATCATTTCCTGCATCAGGTCATCAGCATCCACCACGGTTCCTTCACGGGATTTCATTTTTCCGGTAGGCAAGTCCACCATGCCATAGCTTAGATGGAAAAGTCCTTCGCCGTACGGTCTGCCCAACTTTCTCATTATCTTGAACAATACATCAAAGTGGTAATCCTGCTCATTTCCCACCACGTAGACTGATTGGTTGATTTTGAAATCTTCATATTTCAGGTCAGCTGTTCCCATGTCTTGGGTGATGTAAACAGATGTGCCATCACCGCGCAACACCAGTTTTTCGTCTAATCCTTCTGCTGTAAGGTCTGCCCAAACAGAACCATTGTCTTTTTTGAAGAACACCCCTTTTTCAAGTCCTTCTTCCACAATGTTTTTGCCCAAAAGGTAAGTGTCTGACTCATAATAATACTTGTCAAAACTCACTCCCATTTTAGTATAGGTAGCATCGAAGCCTTCATATACCCAGCTGTTCATGGTTTTCCATAAAGTCACCGTTTCCTCATCACCAGCTTCCCACTTTCTGAGCATTTCTTGGGCTTCCAGCATAAGAGGGGCTCGCTTTTTAGCTTCTTCTTCCGATAGGCCTTTTTCTACAAGTTCATGGATTTCTTTCTTATAGGCTTTGTCGAATAGCACATAGTATTTACCTGCCAAATGATCTCCTTTAAGTCCTCCAGAATCTGGAGTTTCTCCTTCTCCGAAGTGCTGATAGGCTACCATGGATTTACAAATATGGATTCCCCTGTCATTGACCAGATTGGCTTTGATGACTTCGTAGCCATTTGCAGACAGGATTTCTGATACAGCAAACCCTAGGAAGTTATTTCTAAGGTGCCCCAAGTGAAGCGGTTTGTTGGTATTGGGAGAGCTAAACTCTACCATTACTTTTTGGTCTTTGGGAGGTAGTTGGCCAAGGTTTTCCTTTTGAAATAAATTTTGGAAAACAGATAACCATGATTCTTCATTGACCGAAATGTTCAAGAAGCCTTTCACCACATTGAAGCCACTTACAACAGCACAGTGATCGACCAAGTATTGACCGATTTTCTCCCCACTATCTTCAGGCTTCATCCTGGTTACCTTAAGGAATGGAAATAGTACAAAAGTGTAGTTGCCTTCAAATTCCTTGCGGGTGGGTTGTAATGCAAGGCTGTCAGCGGCTACTTGGTGATCAAAAGTTTTGTCAAATGCCTCGCTGATGGCATTGAGTATTTGTTCTTGAATGGTCATTCTATTTGTTTTTTAAAAGTTGCTTACCAGTGATTCCGTAGTAGTTTCGAGAATTTCAAAGGCGTTTTTGGCCATGATGTTCTCGTTATCCAAAGTCGGGTTGACTTCCACGATTTCCCAGCAGCAAACTCTCTTATCTTTTATAAGTTCTTTGTTCAAATTGATAGCTTCCTCAACGGTCAGTCCATCAGGAACAGGGGTACCTGTCCCCATGGAAATGGCGCTGTCCATGCTGTCGACATCAAAAGAGATGTAAATTTGATCACAATTTCTCAGGATGTCCAATGCCTCTTGAGAAATTTTTTCAATCCCTTTCTCCCTTACTTCGCTAGTCTTGAAGTTTTTGATCCCATGTTTCTCGATCAAGAAGTCTTCAGGTTCTTCAGTATCTCTTACCGCTATATAGACAATGTCTTCAGCTTTGATTTTGGGGAAGTCACCACCAATCTTTTTTATTTTCTCCCAGTATTCAAATTCCTCATCAGACAAATCATGCTGCTTACATGAGAGATTATCTTCCTGTAAGCACATGCCCAATGGCATGCCGTGCATATTTCCGGAGGGGCTTGTATAAGGACTATGTATATCTGCATGCGCATCAATCCAAATCACTCCAAGGCGTTTTTCAGGAGCAGCAGCCTTGATGCCCATAATACTTCCTGCAGCAGTGGAATGGTCTCCTGCTAAAATAATTGGAAACTTCTTTTCCAACCTTAGTGCCTTTACTGTATCGTGGACATTATGGATCACCTCAAACACTCCTTCAATGTATTTGGCATGAGGGAAATAATTATTTTTCCATAAATAATTATTGGCATCTTGGACATTGATAGGCTCAAACCGGGTAAAGAAGTCTGATTTTTTTCCTAGGCTGGCTATTTTAAGAGCATCGACTCCTAAACTAGCTCCTCTGGTTCCTGCAGCCAGCTCTGACCTTACTTCAACAAGCTTGATGTTTCTCATAGTCGGTTAAATAATCTCTAGTTTATTTGGGTGTTTGATTCTATCCTTAGGATGAAAATTGATGTGACAAAAGTAGTTAAAAATGTGCAAATATGGGAGCCTGCTTTAAGATGGCAAAAATAGGTTTTCTTTAAGAAGCTTTAATACCTTGACGTTGAAGTTTAAATAAATATATCAACTCTAGAATCAAGAAGGTGATCTGACTTTAATAGTTTTTTGTTTATTTATCGCATTTTTAATAAGCGCAAAAAGTGCTTTCTGGAATAGTATTAGAGCTTTTTTAAAGGGAAAGAAAATATTTTGAAAATAATTCCCTACAAAATCTATAGGGATATTAGTTTTTATAATAAAATGTATTACCTTTGAAAAAGTTATTAGTGAAAAGCCAAGTAGGTCAGTAGCTAATTTATAAAGAATAGGGGAGAGAACAGGCTCTTAGAACCTATAGCAACCTATCCCTCGTGAAGAGAAAAGGTGCTAAATCCTGCCTAAATCAATTAAAGGACCTATAAATTATGAAAACCATGGGAACACAGCGAATGCAGGACTTACTGGGCAAAACTTCATCAAACTGTTGCTGATCATCTGGCACAGTAATTCAAAAAACTAATAACACTAAAAAATAAGAAATCATGACAGCAACAGCTTCAAATTATAATACTTCAAGCCTAAACAGTAATACTTTCACCTTTCAATCTGTTATTCGAAACTTAAATCAGGAGAATGGGACTGTAAGTGCCTTCGAATGGTTAAATGAACATGAATCGGTTCAGGTAGAAGGTTCGGGGGATTTTAACTTTGGGAACTTTCCTGGTTCCAACAAAAGTTTTCAGGCTATCTATTTTAGTCTAAAAGGTGATTTGGCTGATCATTATGCTTTCTTTAGAGGCATTGTTTTAGCTGGTCAACCTAAGGAAGTTTTCTTGGAAAATATTCATGATAAAAGAAGTTTTACCTTGAAGTTCTACAAAAAGAATGAAGAGGTAGCTAAGGAATACTTAGAGAAAATCTTTAAAATCGTAAACCAAGAAATCAGGTTTAAGCAAGTTTTAAGAAAGGTGTTGATTAATGAAAAGAAGCACCGATTGGAAGAAAAGTTGCTTTTCAATGAGCTAAGTTATTGAATACAACGATAAACCATACTAATGACCATAAAAATGCCCCGTAATAATTTACGGGGCATTATTTTTTGGTTGAAATATCTTTATTATTTCCATCCACCACCGAGACTTCTGTACAGTTCAATGTTGGCTATGGCCAGTTGCATTTTTAGTCTTACCAGCTCCATTTGGTTTTCTAAAGCATCTTCTTGGGCATTGATGATTTCAAGATAGTTGGCAAAGCCACTTTGGAACAGTAGGAAGGCATCTTTTACACCTTTGTTGGTTACTTTGAGTCTTTCTGCAGAAATATCATGAGCTTCCTGAAGCTTTTCTATAGTTACCAAGGCATTGGAAACTTCCCCAACGGCACCAATAATTTTATCTTTGAAATCCAATTGAGCTATTTCCCTTTCATTGATAGCAATCAGGTGGTTGGTTTTTAACTTTCTGTTTTGAAAGATTGGCTGGAAAAGGGCACCATTCACGATAGCAAAACCTGCTCCAAGTGGGTCAAGGAAATGTTGGATTTGGTATGAATTCAATCCGATCCCTCCGCTAATGGTCAAGGAAGGATATTTCATAGCTTCAGTGATTCCAACCCTTGCATTGCTGATGATCAGGTTATACTCAGATGCAGCAATATCCGGTCGGTTTTGGATTAGTTCCACTGGAACACCAGTTTGATAGGCGCTGTCAAAGGTTACGTCTTCCAAGTGGTGGGTGAGCTTTACCTCTTGGGGTGATCTTCCCAAAAGCTGATTTAGCCTGGTTTCTTGAATGGCATAAGCTTTTTCCAGATCAGGAATCAGTGCTTTTGATCGCAGCATCTGAGATTTGGTCTGCTGGACCGCTAGAGAAGTAGTTTCTCCAGCATCATATTGCAGGTTGACGATTCTAAGGGTGTTTTTGCTTAGCTCGTAATTTCTTTTGGAAACTGTAAGTTGAGATTTGAGCATCAGCATATTCAAATAAGTAGAAGCAATTTCAGAAACCAAAGCAGTTTGTACTGCTTTTTTAAATTCCTGTGTTTTCATGAATTCTGCCTGTGCCGCTTCTTTTTGCCACCTAAACTTCCCCCATATATCAATCTCCCAACTTGCCTGAAGGGAAGAAACATATTCAAGTCTCTCCGTATACAGGGTTGTGGGAGGGTTGTCTCCATGATTTCTTCTGGACCGGTTGGAGCCATAGTTATTATAATACTCTGAATAATATTCCCTATTGTATTTAAAAGGAGAAGCGCCTAGAGTAGGGAAGAAGTTAGCTTTGGATTGCTTGAGGTTTTGATAACCAATCTCAATTTCCTTGGCCACTTTTTGCATGTCAAGGTTATTGGACAAAGCTGTATCGATCAAACTTACCAATGTGGAGTCCTTGAAATAACTTTTCCAGTCTAACGTAGCAATGTTTTTCTCTCCAGTCAGGACACTATCTCTGAGACTATCTGCTCCATAGTATTCCTCCGGAAAATTCACTTCTGGTCTTTTATATGATTGTCCAACCTTGCAACTTGCTACTGTAAGTAAAACCAAGCCAAGGGGAATTAATTTTCTAAAAGCGTTCATAGTTCTTCTTGTTCAATGGTTTCAATACTGTACTTGTCCTGTATTCTTTGGAAGATATAGGCCAATACAGGGATAAAAATGACACCTAAGGATATCCCGAAAATCATACCGCCAGCAGTACCGATACTCACTGATTTGGTGCCTTGGGCGGATGAACCCACTGAAAACATCAATGGAACTAAACCTGCGGTGAAAGCAAATGAAGTCATCAAGATGGGGCGAATTCTTAAGGCACATGCTTCGACGACAGCATCCCCCAGTTCGAGACCTTCTCGTCTTTTTTGCGCAACAAACTCAACAATCAAAATGGCGTTTTTGGCAAGCAAGCCTATCAGCATCACCAGTCCTACCTGAACATAAATGTTATTGTCTATGCCTGCTAAGTTGATGAATACAAAGACCCCTAAAATACCTGCCGGCAAGGAAAGGATTACAGCCATTGGCAACCAGAAGCTTTCGTATTGGGCTGCCAAAATAAAGTAGATCAGGATGATACTTATGATAAATACCAATGTGGTGTTGGAACCTGACTTTTTCTCTTCCAAGCTCATACCTGTCCATTCAAAGCCTAAGTTTGCAGGAAGTTTACTTTTCGTCAATTCCTCAATGACATCCATGACATCTCCTGTACTGTAACCTTTGGCAGGGGTAATATTAATTCTGGCTGCACTGTACAGGTTGTATCGGAAGACTGTTTCAGGCCCATAGGTTTCCTCTAATTTTACAAAAGTGTTGATGGGAACCATTTCTCCTTGGTCATTTTTTACCATTATGGAGTTGATCGCTTCTGGTGTTTCCCTATACTGGATGTCGGATTGCATGTAAACCATGTATTGACGAGTGAAACGGTTGAAATCTCCTACACGGGTTCTACCAAAGTTAGACTGGATCGTGAACATCATGTCTTTCACACTTACCCCCATGGCTTTGGCCTTCTCATAATCAATGTTGATTTTATATTGAGGGAAGTTCGGGTTATAGGAGGTAAAAGCTTTTTCAATCTGTTTTTGCTTGGTTAGCTCAGCGATAAACTCATTGATCAATTGACCAAATTCTCCATAGTCTCCATCTGAGTAATCTTGAAGTACAATTTGTACCCCATCAAAGTTACCAAAGCCTTGTACGGTTGGTCTGGGGTAAATATTGACCCGAGCCTCACTAAGAACGCTTAGTTTATCTGATAAGCGTTTCACTACTTCATTTATTTCCTTAAACTCACCTCTTTCTCCAATCTCATGAAGTTTGATATAACCTAAGCCTGTTGAAGAACTCTCTGAATCATCGACGATATTATATCCAGAAACGGTGTTCACACTGGCCACAGAAGTTTCCTGTTGCAATAGCGAATCAGCTTGTTTCAATACTTGGTTGGTTCGGTGAAGTGATGAACCTTCAGGCATGGTCAAGGAGAAAATAAGGAAATTATCATCTTCTGTTGGGATAAAACCTTTTGGAGTGACTGTGGCCATAAAGAAGGTAAGTGCTGAAACCACCACCAATGCTCCAGTTGTCCACCATTTATGGAGGATTACCCATTTGACTACTTGAAGGTATTTTTCGGTAAATTTATCAAAAGCACTATCGAACTTACGGAGTCCTTTATCTCTAATATCAATTGCTTTTGAAGCAGCTCTAGAGTTGCGGATCCTCTCAATTAGCGGTATTCTTTTTTTCCTTTTTTCAGGATCCGTTTCTTTTAGAATTAGTGCACTGAGTACAGGTACCAATGTCAAGGCGTTCACAGCAGAAATCAAAACAGCGAAGATGATGGTGTAAGCAAACTCCTGATAAAATACGCCTACGGGACCATCCAAGAATCCTACGGGTAAGAATACCGCAGCGATCACAATGGTGATTGAGATAATGGCGCTGGTGATTTCAGACATGGCAGATACCACGGCTTGCTTAACCTTCATACCTTCGTCTTCCATTTTTTCATAAATGGCTTCAATGACCACAATGGCATCATCGACCACAATACCAATGGCAAGCACAATGGAGAACATACTTAGTACGTTCATCGTAGCTCCAATCATGTTGAGGAAGAAAAAAGTACCTATCAAGGAAACGGGAATTGAAATGGCCGTAATGATCGTAGCCCTAAAATTTTGCAGGAATATAAATACCACCAAAAATACCAATATAAACGCCTCGATTAATGTTTTCTTGACATGGTGCATCGATTCGTCTATCTGATCCCGTACACTGTAAGAAATTCTATAATTCATTCCTTCCGGAAAGGCTTTAGCCTGATCTTCAAGTACCTTTCTTACTGCTTTGTCAATTTCTACCGCATTGGCACCCTGCTGCTGGACAATATCAATGGTTACGGCAGACATACCGTCTAGTTTGTTATCACTAGCATAATTGGAAGCACCAAATTCTAACCTAGCCACGTCTTTTAAGCGGAGTTGTGTACCATCATCTTCTGTTTTGATGACCAAGTTCTCATATTCATCGGGCTCACTGAATCTTCCACTGTGCTTCATCACGATTTCGAAAACCTCATCGGAGTTTTCCCCGAATTTACCAGGAGCAGCCTCAAAACTTTGATCCCTTACCTGGTTATAAACTTCCCTAGGTGTAAGACCATAAAGTGCCAGTTTTTCAGGGTTAAGCCAGATCCTCATGGCGTAATCCCTGGACCTAAGGATGGAGGCTTCCGCGATACCGCCAACTCTTTTTAATTCACGCCTGATATTCATCCGGGTGTAGGCGTTGAGGAAGGTTTCATCATAAACGCCATCGCTGTAAATCTGGATGGTCATTAGTGAACCTTTAAGTCGCTTTAAAACCACAATCCCAGCTTCTCTGACTTCTGCAGGGATGGATTCCATTACCATGGAAATCCTATTTTGGATCTCCACAGCAGCGACATTGGGGTCAGTTCCGGGCTCAAAATAAACGGTGGAACGTCCTCGCCCTGAGTTGGTGGCGGTTGAGTTGATGTAGTTCATGTTCTCGGCCCCGTTTATGGCTTCTTCTAAGGGGAGCAGAACTGATTTGGCGACTGTTTCGGCATTGGCACCAGGATAGTAAACTTGAACGCTGACACTCGGTGGAGCAATTTCTGGAAACCGTTCCACAGGAAGTAAGGAAATACTCCCCGCTCCTGCGAGTATCAGCAGAATCGAAATTACCAAAGCCAATACTGGCCTGTTAATAATTTTCTTAATCATAGGTTTAGGTCTTTTTCCGACAAAAAGAATCAAAGACAGCGATAGGAATTCGTAATTGGGATATAGAACACCCCTTACCAAATCGATTCGAGCAGAGGTTAGCTACTCGTGTCCTTGGTGATAAGATTGTTAATAGTTGGTGTGATTTTCTATAGGATTAATCCTCAGAAGAGAGTAATTGGCCTTGCTCTAGAGGTTTAACTTTTATGCCATTGGTTAGTTTATCCAAGCCTGACGTAACAATTCGGTCTTTTGGAGACAAGCTTCCATCGCTGACGATATATTGTTTGCCAGACCTGCCTTCAATTTTGATTTCTTTACGGTCCACGGTATTGTCCTCATTTAATGTATAGACGAACTTCTTGTCGTGGATCGAGGTCGTGGCACCCTGCGGGATCAAGATGGCATTGGGGTAAATCTGTTCCATCATAATTTTACCAGTGTTTCCTGACCTTAAAAGGGTATCAGGGTTGGAGAATTTTGCTCGTAAAGCAATAGACCCGGTAGAACGGTTGATTTGACCTGAGTTCGCGTCAATGGTTCCTACCTTATCATAAATACTTCCATCGGCCAATATCAACTTAACATGTGGATTAAGTTTTTTTGAGTTGGAGTCTCTTTTCATCCTTTCGTAATAAAGGTAATCAGACTCACTCATGGAAAAATACACATAAACATCATGAACATTGGAGAGGGTAGTCAGTGGTTCGGAGTCTGTCTTTTTAACCACGTTGCCAATGGAGCGAGGAATCCTTCCCATAAAACCATTAACTGGGGCTTTAATGGTGGTGAACTCCAGGTTGATTCGCATATTGGCGGCTACTGCCTGTGCTTGGTCCAAGGCTGATTGGGCCACTTCATAATCTGCAATGGTAGTTTGCATTCTTACATCGGAAATAACCTCATTGTCTATAAGAGGCTGAAGTCTTTCAATTTCGGTTTTGGCTTTCCGCAATTTGGCCTTTTCCAATTCAACTGTAGCTTGTGCATTTTTAAGGTCTTCCATGTAAGGCTGGCTGTTGATTTTAAATAATGGCTGGCCTTTTTTGACAAAGTCTCCTTCATCCACATAAATTTTTTCCAAAATCCCATCTACCTGAGGTCTGATCTCAACGTTTTCGACACCTTCAATAGAGCCAAGATATTGATAGGATCTGGCAGCTGCTTCTTCTTTTAATGTCATGACCGGAAGGGGTAAGCCTTCCTCAACTTGTTCTTCCTCTTTACAGCTAAAAAAGGAAAGTCCTGAAAGGAAAATCAAAAGCAATGGAAATTGCCTGTAGTTAGTTTCTTTAAATATCATTGTTATGAGTTTTTTAATACCAGGGTTTTATGTTTGATTCTACCTAAATTGAGTAGTTGTAATAATCGTACCACTAATTTTTAGTTTTCTAAACTTACTTAAATAACTGATTATTAGGATTTTTTGTTTTTTTTAAGACTTTTAAAGCTGTGGAGCTTTTGTTAGTGTTTTGGGGAAGTTTTCCACAACTTTAGACTTCAAGGATCCAATACCAAGGATTCTTAAGATATGTTAAAAAGGTGTTTGGGTTTTTTAATATTACAGCAAATTTGCAGCCAAATGACAATTAATTATTGAAAAGTGAATAAAATTTATAGGTAAAATGAAGGTGGTATGATTTAATTTTGATTTGAATAATTATTAATGCAATTTTCAAGCATCAAAATCCACAACTTTAAAGGTACCTAATGAACAAATACATTGATTTAATTCAGCAAACTTTTGACTTCCCAACCAAAGAATTTAAAGTGGAGGACAACCAGCTGTTTTTTAATGGGGTAGATCTTATGGAAATCATTGAGACCTACGGTACTCCCTTAAAGCTCACATACTTACCCAAAATCAGTGAGAGTATTCAGAACGCAAAGACTTACTTTGCAAATGCGATGGAAACGCATGATTATCACGGCAAATACACTTACTGTTATTGCACCAAATCTTCCCATTTTAGCTTTGTTTTGGATGAGGCTTTGAAGAATGATATTCATATTGAAACGTCATCGACCTTTGACATTCCTTTGGTAAGAAGCCTTTATGAAAAAGGTAAAATCACCAAGGATACTTACATCGTCTGCAATGGCTTTAAAAGAGAATTATATAAGGAGTACATTGCTGGTTTGTTGAATGATGGTTTTAAAAACTGTATTCCTGTACTGGATAACCTGACCGAGATAGATTACTACCTAGAGCATGTAAAAGTGCCTTTTCAGGTGGGGATTAGGATTGCAGCAGATGAAGAACCAAAGTTTGGTTTTTATACATCTAGACTCGGTGTAAGGTACAAGGATATCATTGAGTTGTATGAGACCAAAATCAAGAACAATCCGAATGTGAGTCTTAAAATGCTGCATTTCTTTATCAATTCTGGAATAAGAGACACGGCATATTATTGGTCTGAATTGACCAGGTTTATCCAAAAGTATGTGGACCTGAAAGCAATATGTCCAGAGCTGGACACCATGGATATAGGTGGGGGATGGCCCATCAAGACCAATGTGTTTTTTGATTATGACTATCAGTATATGGCTGAGCAGATTATCAAAAACATCAAGTGGATGTGTGCTAAGAACAATACCGTTGAACCTAATATTATGACGGAGTTTGGTAGTTATACCGTAGGAGAAAGTGGAGCTGTTCTTTATTCTATTTTGGAAGAAAAACTCCAAAATGACAAAGAATTATGGTATATGATTGACGGGTCTTTTATCACTCAATTACCGGATAGCTGGGGACTCAACCAAAAATATATCATGTTGGCCGTGAACAATTGGAAAGAGGAGTATCATAATATTAACTTAGGAGGGCTGACTTGTGACAGCATGGATTATTATAATTCAGAAGCGCATCAATACAATATTTATCTTCCCAAAAAGTCGGATGAAAAGCCTCAGTATATTGGTTTTTTCCATACAGGAGCATATCAAGAATCTTTGGGAGGTTATGGAGGAATTCAGCATTGTCTGATTCCTGCTCCAAAGCATGTGCTTATTGATCGGGACACTGACGGGACTATTAAGCACCGCCTTTTTGCAGATGAACAGAAAAGTGAGAGTATGCTGAAAACACTTGGTTACTAGAACCAAAAGTCCTGCGCTTTGGCGCAGGACTTTTTTATTTTTAGCGATTATTAGGATTGCCTTTGAGATGATCTACTAATTCTCCCGATAAGGTCATATAGCTTCCCATGCAGTCAGCGGTCATGCAGCTATGGATCGGTAAAATTCCCAAAACATCTCCTACTTTGACATTGTTCATCAATGCTGCATCCGCTTGAACGATGCCATGTTCTTGGGAAATACTTTTTAGATAAGAAGTTTTACTGGGTATGGACCAGCCACCTTTGGTCAATAGAACAATTTCACCAAAGTTCTTTTTGCCATTGATTTGGGTCAAAACATCTTTGGACAGATGTACGCCTCCAGCATGAAGGAGGATTTCTCCTTTGCTCTTTTTGATATCCACGATGGGTGCTGCCAATGCCACCGCAATGTCTTCCTTTTCACAGCTTCCAATATTGGCCTGGGTCAGGTCATAAAAGACAAAGTTGCCTGGACCAATTTGGTCTATTCCTTCAAAGTCATCCATCAAAGAACAGCTTGGGGTGTCACCTGACCGCGTCACCAAATCGGGGAATTCTGTGATGTATTTGTCCTTTAGCATATGCAGGGCAGCTTTGGTTTGCTGATGGATTTCTTCGATTCCATTAAGGGTGGCATGATAAGTATGCCCTGCATGAATATAAAAGCCTTTGAACTGAAGATTCGGGTTGGTTTTAGCCTTCCTCATGATTTTTTCTATCAGCCCAAAATCACTCACTTCCACTCCTGTTCGACCATAGCCTGCATCAATTTCAATAAAAAAGCCTACTCTGTAATTTAGCTTTTCGGCAAGCAAAGCGGTCAATTCCTCATTTACCAACTGGACGGAAAGACTGTGTTTTTCCGAAAGCTCATTCAGCTGATGGATTTCTCGTGGATTAAAGGGAAAGGCAATATGAATATTTTGCCAATTTTGCGGAGCAAAATAACTGGCCATATTAATGGATGAAACCGTAATCTCTTGGATATCATAAGAACGGCACCATTCTCCCACTTTTAACGATTGATGGGTTTTGAAATGCGGGATAAGCTCCAAGCCATGCTTCTTAGCCTTTTCGGACATCTTCCTCAAATTTTGTCGACAGATGCCTTCATTAATTAATAGGGTTGGGGAGGTGACAGAAAAACTATGCATTTTCATGGACTTTAAAGTGCTTGTTCTACTTTTTCTGCAGCGGGAATTTTGACCTTGTTTTCCAGAAAATCGATACTGGCTTCCAACACTTCTGGCCATTGACCAGAAGTAATGCTGGATCCAATGACGTGATCATTGGCCTCTGGAAAGGCTACTTTTTCCTTGAGGTTTTCTGGTGTGCTGACCTTTTCGAACATATCAAGCATGGCAGGAACAGAGACTACATTGTCCTGGTGTTGTTCATCTTTGTAGTAATAGCCGAGAAATAAAGGCTGTTTGATTTTTTTGAAGGTTTCCTCATTCATTTTGCTATAAACCAATTTGGCCAAGCTGATGTAAGAATTAATATGATACTCTTCTGACCAATACTTCGCTTTATCACCTTCTCTTGGGTTCAAAATAACTTGGTTTTCATTCGTACCAAATTTTTCAAAAAGCCATCCCTGCCAAGGGCTAAAAAAAGCCTCCAGTTGGTTGCCGTAATCCCGGATACAGGGAGAGTATAATAAAATCGATTTGATGTCTTCCTTTTCGGATGCTAACAAAACAGTCAATGCACCTCCCATAGATGTACCTACCACGATGACTTCATCCCCAAGGCTTTTTCCAATCATCAAAGCTTCTCTAGCTCCATCTGCAAGTTTTTCGGCGGTAAGGTGTTCAAAGGTGTTGTCTCTCTTGATGCCATGCTCTGGAAGCCTGGCCAGATAAAGGTTAGCACCAAAATGTTCTGCAAGTTTTTGATGGACAGGACTGCCTTCCATTTGACTCGCACCGAAGCCGTGAATATACACTATAGAATAGGGAGTTTTGGTCTTGTTAAGGCTGTCTGCCCAAACGATGCGGGCTTCATTGTTGGGTTTAAGTCCTTTTACTGTATCTTCTTTTTGTAGAACATAGCTTTCCAACTGTTCAAGATTTGTAGGGACTTGAGGATAAGTGCCTTCAAGGGTGCTGTAAGATTCTTTTGGTCCGAGCATGTACACAATAACCAAGATGATGGCGATGGATAATAAAAAAGGGAGTAGTTTTTTGAACATTTTCGTTTGGGGATCTTGAATTTTAATAATAAAGCTAAAGTGTTTTTCAAGATTATCCTACAAAAAATGAAGCAAGCTGATTTTTAAACTACCAAGCCATAATTTCGGAAGGATTTGTTATTTTGTACCACTTGACCAAACCACTAATCCAGTTGATATGATGAAGAATATAAAAATGATTTCCGTGCTTTTTACTGCCAACTTGCTGTTTTCGTGCACTGATAAAGGCAACCATGACTCTGCATCATCGATTACTGTTGAAACTTTACAAAAGCATATCCAGGAATTGTCTTCTGATGCGTATTTGGGCAGAATGCCTTTTACAAAAGGAGAGGAGAAAACCCTTGCATATTTAAAGGCCCAATTTGAGGAAATGGGCTTGGCTCCAGGCAACGGAGAAAGTTATTTTCAAGATGTTCCTTTAGTGGAAATTACTACCGAAGCGGATACAGTATTGAGGATCGAAGGCAATGGTGAAAAGATGGATTTGAAGGGATTAAAGGATTATGTCATTTACACAGAAAGACAAGATCCAGAGATCAAAGTGGAGGATGCAGAGTTGGTTTTTGCTGGTTTTGGCATTGTAGCCCCCGAGTATGACTGGAACGACTATGAAGGGTTGGACGTAGAGGGGAAAATTGTGGTTGTGTTGGTGAATGATCCCGGGTTTGGTACAGAAGGAGATTTTTTCAAAGGTAATACCATGACCTATTATGGCCGATGGACTTATAAGTTTGAAGAAGCCACTAGGCAAGGAGCCCTTGGCTGTTTGGTAGTACACAATACTATCCCCGCTGGCTATGGCTTTAATGTGGTGCAAAACGGCTGGAATACCCCAAAACTTTACTTGAACCCCAAGGATAAATCTGCTCATCAACTCGCTTTTGATGGCTGGCTTAGCCTACCTGCAGCAACAAAGATATTTCAAATGGCAGGGTATAATGACCGTGAATTATTGGCGAAGGCTAGAAAACCAGGTTTCGAGGCGATTCCCATGGGCCTAAAAGCAAGCACAAGCATGAAGGTCAGCACGAGGTTCAATACTTCCAAAAATGTGATAGCCAAAAGAGAAGGAAGCAAACATCCTGATGAATACCTTATTTATTCGGCCCATTGGGACCATATTGGAGTAGGGAAGCCTGATGCAGATGGAGATAGCATTTACAATGGGGCATTGGACAATGCAAGTGGAACGGCGGCTTTACTGGAAATAGCCGAAGCATTTGCTTTCGGACAAGAGCCAGAAAGAACAGTGGTATTTCTGGCCGTTACAGCAGAGGAGCAAGGGCTTTTAGGAGCGGCTTATTATACAGAACACCCTGTTTACCCAATCTCACAAACCATTGCCAATATCAATATGGATGGAATCAATCCCTATGGAAAGATGAAAGACATTGTTGTAGTAGGAAAGGGACAGTCCAATTTGGAGGATGTTTTGGCAAGGGAGGCTGAAAAACAGGGGAGATATACTTCTGAAGAGCCGACGCCTTCAGCAGGCTACTATTTTAGGTCTGACCATTTTAACTTCGCCAAGAAAGGTATTCCTGCACTATACACAGGTACTGGCATAGACCATGTGGAAAAAGGAAAGGAGTTTGGCAAATCCCTTCAGGACGAGTACAGGGCCAAATATTATCATAAGCCTTCGGATGAATTTGATACCACAAGATGGAACCTGGATGGTGCTGTGGAGGATGTGGAGTTATTGTATCGAGTTGGAAGGGCTGTAGTCGCAGAGGAATCTTGGCCAGCATGGAAAGATGGTTCAGAGTTTAAAGTGCTTAGGAAATAACAAAAACTATCTAAAATTGTACATTTAATCCAAACCTCCTTTGTTCTAGAGTATAGTAGCCAGTCCTGCGAGAATTTATACCGGAAGTCAGATGAACAAAGTAGCAATAAATTTAAGTTGGGTAAAAGTGCTCAAATTCAATTTATAGAAAGATAGTCAGCCTTTGGCGTGTGATTGCTTTTTTAAATAAATAATACCTTAATGGTTAAAACATGAGTCAGTTATTAAAAAGTTTTTGAAAGGGTTACGGTTGGTTTTTTTATTTCGGTAAATACGTTCTTTATTTGCGGTTTATATATGTAAACTGGTAATTAAAACTTTTCGCTACTATTAAGCTAATTATTTAGTAGACAAAAAGGCAATACTAGATTATCAACCTGATATTGCAATTTAAGTAGATTAAAATGAAGACTAATATATTTTTAACTGTGTTGTTGTTTTTAGTTTTTTCAAATTTTGGTTATTCCCAAAGAACGATACTTGGAAAAATTTTAGATGAAAGAACAGGTAATCCAATTAACGAGGTGACAGTAGAATTGGAAGGTAATGGGGTGAAAACATTGACCAATTTCCGAGGTTATTTTGGAATTGAAATTGACTCCTCTAAATATTTAAAGTTTTCAAAAGATGGGTATTTTGATTCAAGGATGAAAATACCCGAAATAGATAAGTTTCAATTGTATTTAAAGCCCTCAAGACTTAATGTTCCTGAATACAAAGGGGGGATTGAAGCATTTAATAGTTTTTTTTTCGAAAACTTGAGATATCCCGAAGAGGCAAGAAGGAAGGGGATACAAGGTACCTTTTATGCTTCATTTGATATTGATACCTTGGGGAACTTAGGGAATATCCAAATATTAAACGCTGAAGGAGACCTTGGAGGTATAGATATGGAAATAAAAAGATTACTGTCATCCTTACCTGAAAATTGGATTCCTTCTGATTCCATTTACAATTTTGTTGCGCCCATTCGCTTTAAATTAAACGATGAGAGTGATATTAATGATAGTGGAACTAAACCAAAATATAAAGAAGGAGTACTTGATTTAAATGCATTGAATGAGTTAGTAGTTTCAACTAACAAGATACCACTTTATTATTCGCCAGCTCAAAGGAAGAAGACTGGAGATCAAAGTGAAGCAAGTTCGGGGGCTTTTACTATTAAAATAGCTTCTAGTGATGCGACCTCATCATTTGAGTGCATATCCGCAGATACTTCAAAGTCAAAATTGATGTTAAGAAATAAAAGTTTGGAAGGCTTCTCCAAGTTAAACCAAACTTTAAACCATGTTAAATATTTGGATATTGAAAACTGCAATGTCTCTAGATTGCCCAGGCAATTGGAGCTTCTGCCTATGTTGGAAGAGCTTTATGCTCCGTTTAATAAAATAGATGGATTGCCTGAAGAGTTCTGTAAGCTAAAAAACCTTAAGGTAGTTGGACTTGGGGATAATAAATTTGAAATCATCCCCAAAGAGATTTACCAGCTTGAAAAATTGGAAATGTTGGATTTTGGGAACAATAAGATTGAAATTATTGGAGGGGAGATTTCAAATTTAAAAAATATGAAATTATTGATAATTTCCAAAAACAAGCTTCGGTCATTACCACCATCTATTAAGGAGTTAGAAAGCTTGGAACAGCTATATTTAAAAGGGAACAAAATTTCAAAAGAAGAAATTGAAAAGCTAAGAAAAGATATGCCAACTGTTGAAATTTTTGATTGAGACCGTGTTAAATTTTTTGGATATTGTAATCTTCACCCTAAACCAAATTTATTTCCTTCAAAAAATCAATGAAACATTGAAAAAAGGTATTATCAAGTTCTGAAACGGGCTTGGTAAAGTGTTTTTATATAGTTGTAAATGTAATATGAATTGATTTTACTATTTTAATGAGTTTGTTTTAAATAAGCACTTGTTAAAATAATTAAGGTAAAATGAAATTAAGAACGCTTTCTATCATCGCGGGAATTAGCTATTGGGTTATTTTCTTTGCGGCAATATTTGCTAATTTTTTTGTATTGGAATCTATTATGGAGTCTCCCTTGGAAATGATTGAACAGAATCGCTTTATGGTGGGCTTAGGGGTGATGGCCTTTATGATTACGGTTCTTTTTGATGTAGTAGTAGCGTGGGCGCTTTATGAAATGTACAAGGAACATCATTTGTCTCGCTTAAGTACCTATTTTAGAATTGTGCATGCGATAATAATGGGTGTGGCCCTTGCCGCACTTCCACTAACATTTTCGGCTAGTAGTGATGGAGAGGTACTCAGACTGGTAGATATTTTTAATACTGTGTGGTTGATCGGCCTTTTCTTTTTTGGTTTTCATTTGATCTTGCTTGGAAAAATAGCAGAGGCACCCAAAATAATTGCCATTTTCCTCGTTATTGCTGGGGTGATGTATATGGCGGATACTACAGCACATTTCTTGATGCCCAATTATGATGTTTACGGTTCCCTGTTTTTGGCTTTTGTTGCTATACCTAGCATCCTTGGAGAAATGTCTTTTGCCGTATGGTTACTTCTGAAAGGTGGCAAAAGATCTCCCGAAAATATCGGAGCGATGATTCAATAAATTTTAGGGAATTCAGATGCAAACCATACTTGGATAAAGGTTTGGAAGGTAGGTGATTTAATTTGCCAAAACAGTCTTTTTGAGTTGTGGTGTGTAGTTATTGGGTTGATTTTTAGTAAATTATACCAGTAAACCCAAAACCTTCAACTTATGGACAGAAGAAAATTCATCCGCTCTTCGGGCTTTTCTGTGGGAATGGCCTTGACCCTGCCTGCCACATTATCCTCTTGCAATAAAGCTGACTCTACAACAGCCAATATTACTCCAATTTCCACTGATATCAGCACTTGGGAAGGGGTAAGGGCCCTTTTTCCTTTGGATAATAGCCATGTTCAAATGGCCCAAATGCTTTTAGCTTCCCATCCAGCACCGGTTGCAGAAGCCATCGAAAAGCACCGCAAGGCATTTGATAACAATCCAGCAATGTATTGGGAGGAAAATTTTATGACGGCTGAATTGATAGTTTGTGATGCAGCTGCCAAATACATGGGGGTAACTGCAGCTGAAATAGCCTTGACAGACAGTACCACCATGGGAACTTCTTTGTTGTTTAATGGCATGAAGCTTCGACCCGGGGATGAGATTTTGGCCACTACGCATGATCATTATGTTACGGACAAGTCCATTGAATTTACTTGTAAGAAAAAAGGTGCTTCTTATCGTCGGGTTGAAGAATATCATGACCCCCGAACGGTTACAGTCGATGAGGTAGTTGGAAACATTAAAAAGGCCATTTCGGATAAGACAAGAGTGGTAATGGTCACTTGGGTACATTCGAGTACTGGAGTAAAATTGCCGATCGCTGAAATAGCTGAGGCTATCAAGGAGGTGAATAAGGGCAGGGTTGAAGATAACCGTATCTACTTTGCAGTAGATGGGGTGCATGGCTTTGGAAATCAGGATAAAGATATTGCTGAGCTAGGCTGCGATTTTTTTTCTGCGGGAACCCACAAATGGATTTTTGGGCCAAGAGGCACGGGTGTGCTCTATGCAAAAAGAGAAGCTTGGAATTTTATAGAACCAACGATCCCACCGTTTTCTGAATATCCTTTTCTTGAATACTTGGGCAATCCTCCGGAAAGAGAGCCAACTTTTCATGAACTAATGACTCCCGGTGGTTTTCATTCTTTTGACTTTCGCTGGGCGCTTAATACCGCCTTTGAACTTCAAATGGAAATGAAAAGGGATAGGGTGCATCAAAGAACTACTGAGTTGAGTACTCATGTGAAGGAAGGAATAAGAAATATTCCCAGTGTAGATTTGATTACGCCTTTGGATCCCAATATGTCTGCCGGAATCAACTGTTTTATGGTCAATGGCTTGGAAGCAGAAGAAACTGTCAGGCGTTTTCATGAAATGGGGGTAGTAGCGAGCAGCTCTCCTTACCGCCAGTCTTTTGCTAGACTTACGCCATTTGTAGGTAATACCATGGATGAGGTAGATAGGAGCTTGGAGGTATTGGCAAAGATAGCAAAGGCGTGAGGGATAGCTTTGTTGCCAAGGAATGGGATATGAATTGGTTAGAAACTGAATAAATAAGTGAGAAAAAGATTTGTTTCTCATTTTTAACAATACCTGTTTTTCTTTTTTTGGTTCTTGATGTTTTTTTACGTTTTTAACTTTTTTATATACAAAGTGCTGATATCAAATTGTTTATGAGAGATAATTTAGTTTTTTTAACACAAAATATTAAACACTGTTAACATGAAAAAAATACTTTTAGTTTTAGTTGTTTTCATCTTGTCCTATGAGACAGGTATCGCAGAAAGAGAATCTTTTGCAGCGGTTGATGATTATTGTAATAATTACTATCCGGGTTGTACAGCAATTGTGATAAAATGTCGCCCAAATTATTTATTCAATAATTGCCAAGTAGAAGATCAAGTTTCATGTGAAGAGGGATGCATGGACCCTTGGTGAAATGTTTGGGCAAGTTTTTAGCATATTTTTTAGTTTGTACTTAGCCAACTTGATTTATGAAATTGTTTCTTATTAAAATATTTAAAATATCTATTACTTTACTTTCTATAGTTTCATGTCATCAAGGAAATGATACAAATATTAATCAAATTATATCGGTAAAACTGGAGCAAACTCCCTTATTGTCTTCATTTGTTGACAGGGTTGAATATATTAAGCTTCCAAAAGAAATTCGATACGGTTTTATAGATAGAGTTTTGGTGACGAAGGACTACTTTATACTTGCCGATTATGAAATGGCAATGAAAGTCTACATTTTAAACAAGAACTTTGAAATGGTGTCAATTATTGATGGATATGGAGAAGGTCCTGATGAATATTTGTGGTTAGAAGCTGTTAATTATAATGAGCAGCGGAAAACAATTGAATTATTGACGAATAAAGATTTGATACGGTATTCCGCTGATGGTGAATTTGTTGCTTCGATAAGGTTACCATTAATTTTGGGGAATTTAGTTTCCATTTCCGAAAATGAATACTTGGTTTATTCTAGAGATGTTCGAAAAGGAATGGTTAATAGTGATTTTTCAAATTCAGTTTTTATACTTAAATGGAACTCAGAGAATGGACAATTAAAACCTGTGATTAATGATCATAAAAAGAATGTTATTGGATCTACTAAAGACAGACATAACATGTTTAGATACAAAACAGATGTCTATGCTACTCATATTTATATGGATACTGTTTTTAAGGTTGATGAGCATGGAGATATCCACAAAACATATGTTGATTTGGACGGGCAAAATCTTCCAATGGAACTCATATATGGGGTACAGCCCTCATCAGTTTTAAATAAAGAAGAAATACAAGAAAAATATGCAGTCCATTACCCAGGCTTAATGGTCAATGATGATTTTTTTATAGACAAGTTTGCCAAATACAATAGGATTAATTTCTTTATTCAGAATAAAAGAACCTCAAATGTTATTTCGGGCAGAGAAATCCTGAATGATTTGGATAGTGGTTTGAATTACCTTAACCCTTGGTTTTTGGATCAAGAAGACAATTTATATACCATCCATCAGTACGAACATTTAAAGGAGTTTGTCGAAGATGGAATGGAAAGCGAGACGGAGCTCTCTAATTTTGTCAAAAAGCTTGACCCTCAAACTGGTTTTGTCATTGGAAAATACCACCTGAAGCAATTTTAGAATTAGAAAACACCGTCAATTTGAAACTGTAAAGCTCTCCATAAATGGATGGCAAATAGATGTGGTTATTTTTCAATTTTCTCATAACTGGCCAAAACACCCTTCACCATAGCTGCACTGAAGCCGTGATGCTCCATTTCATTTAAACCAACAATGGTACAGCCTTTTGGGGTAGTGACTTTATCAATAGCTGCTTCTGGGTGGATACCTTTTTTGATGATTAATTCCGCGGCACCCTTTACCGTTTGGTTCACAATGGTGTTGGCTGTATTGGCATCAAAGCCGATTTGAATCCCTCCTTGGGTCATGGCCCTCATAAATCGCAAGACATAAGCAATGCCACATGCCCCCAAGACCGTGGCCGCTTCCATCAAATGCTCTTCAATAACAATGGAGATGCCGATACTATTAAACAATTCCTTGATACTTGCTTCTACGCTGGCATCTCCATTTTTTCCACAGATACAGGTAATGGATTCCTGAATATCAGCTGCAATATTAGGCATGGCTCTAAAAACTGCCATTTCTGCGGGAAGATGTTTGTACATGTCTTCCAAAGTTACCCCTGTAGCCAAGGAAATAATGGTTTGCTTATCAGGAGAGAGTACTGGCGAAATTTCTTTCAATATGTGGGGGACGTTGTAGGGTTTTACACCTAAAACTATCAAGTCAGCATCTTTGGAGGCGGAAACATTGTCCGAAGTAACTGTGACTCCCATGGGATCCAGGTGAAAAAGGCTTTCAGGGTGACGTTTGGTTACACTTAGGTATTGGGCCTTAAAGCCCGCTGTGTCTAATAAGCCATTGACAATGGACAAGCCTAAATTGCCACATCCAATGATCGCTATTTTTAAGTCTTTCATTTCTTGTAATTGGTTCTTTGGTAAAAAGCTTCAATTGTAAATGATGCTTTTGTGCAGGTAAAAATAAACCAATCCTTTGAATGTTAATCGTTGATGAAGAAAAAAAATGTTTGTAGTAAGGAGTCTTGAGTAGGAAGACTTAAGGAAATAGGAGGATATAAGAGACTAAATACTCAAGACTCAATATTCTCTACTAATTAAATAAAAAAAGAGCCATCCAAAAACTGAATGACTCTCTTGATATAAGCTCCTTTTAAGGTTTAAGCCAGTTTGGCCAAGCTTTCTTCCAGTGCTTTTATTTTGGCTTCTGCATCAGCTTGTTTTTGCTTTTCATTTTCAACTACCTGAGCAGGGGCACCGCTGACAAAGCGTTCATTACTGAGTTTCTTCATTACTGTGTTGAGGAAACCTTTGGTGTACTCCAGTTCTTTGCGGATATTTTCCTTTTCTGCTTCTACATCAATTTTTTCATTGAGTGGAATAAAGAACTCGTCGGATTTTACCACAAAACTCAAAGCCCCCTCTACCTTGTCGGCATAAGCCACTTGGCTAAGGTTGGCCAGCTTTTTCATGATCGCCTCAAAAGATTGGTACAAGGCTTGATTTGAAGTATTGATAGTCAGTTCAAAAGCTTCTTTTGGCGAGATGCCCTTAGAGGCCCTGATATTTCTCACTTGAGAAACCACTTCAAAAACCTGTGCTGCTTCTCCAATTAACTTTTCATCATAACTCGTAACGCTTGGCCATGAGGAGACGATTAAGGCATCTTTTACATCTCTACCTTTTACCTGGTGCCAAAGCTCTTCCGTAATAAATGGCATAAATGGATGCAGCACCTTCATGATAGATTCAAAGAAACCTAAAGTCTTTTCATAAGTTTCCAGATCAATTGGTTTTTGGTATTCTGGCTTGACCATTTCAAGGTACCAAGAACAGAAATCATCCCACACCAATTTGTATGTACTCATTAAGGCATCTGAAATCCTGAATTTGCTGAAGTGGTCTTCGATTTCCTCTAATGCCTGATTAAAGCGGTTTTCAAACCATTTGATAGCGGTATGGTTATGGTGCTCCAAAATGTTGGAATCCACTTCCCAGCCTTGGATCAATCGGAAAGCATTCCAGATCTTATTGGAGAAGTTACGGCCTTGCTCTACCAATTTTTCATCAAAAGGAAGGTCATTACCTGCAGGAGAGCTGAATAGCATGCCTGTTCTCACTCCATCTGCGCCATAGCTTTTGATCAACTCCAATGGATCAGGGGAGTTACCTAGAGATTTGGACATTTTACGGCCCAATTTGTCCCTAACAATTCCCGTTAGGTAAACGTTTCTGAAAGGCTTCTCGCCCATATATTCATATCCTGCAATGATCATTCTGGCCACCCAGAAGAACAAGATTTCTGGTGCAGTCACCAAATCATTGGTTGGGTAATAATATTTTAAGTCTTCGTTTTTCTCACCTGTCGTGAATATATCGGTGTCAAAAACAGAGATTGGCCACAACCAAGAAGAGAACCAAGTGTCCAATACATCCTCGTCCTGCTTGAGGTCTTCAAGGGAATAGTTTTCCTGATATTGCTCATTGGCAATTTTCAAAGCCTCTTCAGCTGTTTTGGCTACTACATATTCACCGTTTGGAAGGTAATAAGCAGGAATTTGATGCCCCCACCACAATTGACGGGAGATACACCAGTCTCGCACATTGTCCATCCAACTGCGGTACATGTTTTTGAATTTTGGAGGATACAGTTGAATGATATCATCCATCACTGCTTTAAGGGCAGGTTTGGTGATTTCTTCCATCTTCATAAACCACTGCAAAGAAAGTTTTGGCTCGATGACAGCATCGGTCCTCTCCGAATGGCCTACGTTGGAAGTGTAATCCTCTTCTTTTGCCAATTGATTGGCTTCTTTCAGTAACTTGGCAATTTTTTTTCTGGCAATGAACCTGTCCTCGCCAACCAAAATTTGCGCCTTTTCATTAAGGGTTCCATCATCGGCGATGATATCGATCACCTCTAGTTTATGTCTCAGCCCAATTTCATAATCATTGACATCGTGAGCTGGTGTAACTTTCAAACAGCCCGTTCCAAACTCCATGTCCACATATTCATCTTCAACAATAGGGATGGCCCTGTTGACCAAAGGAATCAAGGCTTTTTTACCTTTTAGGTGCTCAAATCTGGTGTCATTCGGATTGATACAGATCGCTGAGTCTGCCATGATGGTTTCTGGACGTGTGGTGGCGATGGTCAAGAATTCCTCTTCACTTCCTTCAATTTTATAGTTGATATAGTAAAGCTTCGAGTTGATTTCTTTGAAAATAACTTCATCATCAGATAGGGCTGTTTTTCCCTGTGGATCCCAGTTGACCATTCTGATGCCTCTATAGATTTTTCCTTTTTTATGAAGGTCCACAAAAACACTGATCACTGCATCACTCAAGTCAGCATCCATGGTGAACTTGGTTCTGTCCCAATCACAGGAAGCTCCTAGTTTTTTAAGTTGCTCCAGGATAATGCCACCATACTTTTCTTTCCATTCCCAGGCATATTTCAAAAACTCCTCTCTGCTGATTGATTTTTTGTCAATGCCTCTTTCCTTCAACATGGCCACCACCTTGGCTTCAGTAGCAATAGAGGCATGGTCAGTACCAGGCACCCAGCAGGCATTTTTACCTTCCATTCTGGCTTTTCTCACCAAGACATCCTGAAGCGTATTGTTCAGCATGTGTCCCATGTGCAATACACCAGTTACATTTGGTGGAGGGATCACGATCGAATAGGGCTCTTTATTGTAATCTACTGTTGAACTAAACAATTTATTTTCCATCCAGAACTTGTACCATTTGGATTCAGCTTCTGTTGGATTATATTTTGTGGATAGCGACATAATTGAATTTGTATTGTAGAAACGGAATTATTTCTTAGAGCGCAAAAATAATATAAATATCTTTGAAGGCACTACGATTCCTCTAATTAAGCTACTGTCAAAACTGTACTTTGGGTTTTTTAATCTTCTAATAATTTTAAATTTGTATCTAACCTAATTTTGTCCACATGAAAGAACAGCCACTAGCCGCATTGAAAAGTTGGGTTCAAATATCCAAAAACGCTGACTTTACCATTTACAATCTTCCTTTTGGTGTATTCAAGAACAAAAGACTTTCGCCAAGGATTGGTATAGCTATTGGAGACAAGATTGTGGATTTGTCTGTTTTGCATGAACATGGATTTCTTTCTGAAATCAATTTGCCTGAAAACATCTTTTTAAGGGATAGTCTGAATGAATTTATCGCCCTGGGAAAGCCTATTACTAAGAAGGTAAGGGAAACTGTTCAGAAATTGTTGTTAGATGAGAACCCAGACTTGAAGGACCATCAAGCAAGAGGAAAAGTGATGGTCAACAGAAAGGAGGCGACTATGTTAATGCCTGTAAAAATTGGAGACTACACGGATTTTTATAGCAGTAAGGAGCACGCAACAAATGTAGGCACAATGTTCAGGGATCCAGAAAATGCGCTCTTACCTAACTGGAAGCATTTGCCCGTAGGTTATCATGGCCGGACTTCTTCCATAGTCATTTCCGGTACAGAAATTCACCGGCCAAAAGGGCAGTTTAAAGACCCTGATATGGAAAAGCCGTCTTTTGGGCCGAGCAGAAGGTTGGACTTTGAATTGGAGATGGCGTTTATCGTGGGGAAGTCTACCAAAATGGGAGAGAGCGTAAAGATCGATGCTGCGGAGCAATATATTTTCGGAATGGTCTTGTTCAATGATTGGTCAGCAAGGGATATCCAAGCTTGGGAATATGTTCCTTTGGGTCCTTTTTTGGGAAAAAGCTTTGCTTCCAGTATTTCTCCTTGGGTGGTGACCATGGACGCTTTGGAGCCTTTTAGAACCGCTTCCCCTGAGCCTGAAGAAGAATTGCTTCCTTATCTACATTGTAAAAAGGATTTTGGATATGACATTAACTTAGAGGTTTATATTCAACCTGAAAAGGGTAAGGACAACTTGGTTTGTCAGTCCAACTTTAAATACATGTATTGGAATATCGCCCAGCAATTGGCACATCAAACAGTTAATGGGTGCAATATTCAAATTGGAGACCTTTATGCTTCCGGAACCATTTCTGGTCCAACAGAGGATAGTTATGGTTCAATGTTGGAGTTGGCATGGAAAGGTACCAAGCCACTGAGGATGGAAGATGGCAGTGAGAGAAAGTTTATTGAAGATGGTGATACTGTAAAAATGAAAGGCCATGCTGAAAAGGATGGGGTAAGGGTAGGCTTTGGAGAAGTGATAGGAAAGGTGTTGCCAGCGAAATAACCGTGTAAATCATAACAAAGTAAAAAGAAAAAGGGCCGCAACTCTTTAATTTGCGGCCCTTTTGCAATAATTCAATAGGTTGGATTTTTTTATTTTTTAACGAGATACTTTTTTCTCAAAGCTTTTTTCTCCTTTTTGCCAATGCCCAATTCTTTCTCCAGCATTACATCTACACTTCCATACTTTGACTCAACAGCATCCCATGCTGCTTGAAGGTATTCAGGCTTTACGCCCATTAAATAATCTGCTCTCTCTTTTGGAATGCCGTACATTTCCAATTTGCTTTTATCTGTTTTTCCCACAGCTTCATTGGATCGTAAATAATCTGCCATGATCGTTTCCCAGTCTGCGCCAAGGCTGTACAGGATCAAAGAAGAAGCAAATCCTGTCCTGTCTTTTCCAGCGCTACAATGGAATAATACCGCTTGATTAGTATTGAGAAGGTTGTCAAACAAAGGCTTGAAGTCCTGGATGCTTTCAACAAAACCTTTGTTGGCATCAATCATCAATGCATCTACCATTTCATTGCTAAAGCTTTCCGAGGTCATGACCTTCATAAACTTGCCCATTGCTTTTGGATCAAGGCTTCCGATCGGGGTATGGATCCAAGAAGCATTCAAGGAAGCTGGAATGTCATCCGGTTCATTTTCTATTTCAAAATCTGATCTAAAGTCAATGATGGTTTGGATCTTTGTTTCTTCTAATTTGGTTTTGTCTTCCTCTGGAAGGTGGGCAAAACTTCCTGATCGATAGATCAAGTGATCTTTTACAATTTCTCCATCTTGGACTTCTATTCCTCCTAATTCTCGGAAATTGGGACTGCTTTTTAAGCCAAGGTTTTGCTGTGCAAATGCAGTGAAACTGCTGATAAGAAATGCTGGAAGTACTATATATTTTTTGAAATTCATAATGTTGTTTTTTTAGAAAATGATAAATCTGATACCTGCCTGTCCATTGATTGAATACCATTCACTGGAAGTAATTCGATCTTTGTTGTCGCCAAGGTATTGTACAAAAGGTTCATTGGTTAGGTTTCTTACCTCTGCAAATGCCTTGATCTTATCGGTGATGGAATAGGCACCGGAGAAGTCAATGGTGAAATTTTTGTCTACTGTGATGTAAAAGTCAGGGCCAAGGTTTTGGTTGATGGTCTCAATTGAAGAGCCTCTGTAGTTTCCTGCCAGACGAAGCATTAGACCATTTTTTTCATAGAATAGTGCTGTGTTGAAAAGATCACTGGATTGATTAGGAAGACTGGTGATGTCTGTAGCCAATACGGTCCCGTTTTCATCCAAACGTGGCACTTCTAGTTCAGAGTGGATTTTGGTATAGTTGACATTCACACCAAAGCCACTCCAGAAGCCAGGCAATGTGGAGAACCTTTTGGTGATACCCATTTCAAAACCTATTAAATAAGCATTTTCCAAGTTTTTAGGTTGAGTAACCAAATAACTGGTGCCATCAATGGTTTCCTGAGATAAGTCAGTGAAAATAAAGTTTTGGATGTCTTTATAGAATGCGCCTGCTGTAACCATTCCGATATCTTCCAAGAACCACTCACCCATCAAATCGTAGTTATTGGAGAAGGTAGGCTGAAGAGCCGTATTTCCTCTGGTGATTCTTGGGATACCCGTGGTGATATCAATATTCTCAGAAGGGCTTAGGCTACCAAAGTTAGGTCTACTGAAAGTTTTGGTATAGGCAGCTCTTAAGTTGACCTTTTCTTTAGGGCTATACTTCAAGTGAAGCATAGGCAGGAAGGCATTGTAGTCATTGTCACGAGTGATCGGAGTCACCTCACGAGTGGCTGCATCATAGGCAAAACTGTTCATGGTCAGCTTGGTGTATTCATTCCTAACTCCACCAATCAACTGAAGCTTGTCTGTCAAGTGGTAAGTCCCCATAAGGTATCCGGCATAAACATCCTCGGTTCCATTGTATTTGGTTGTGGCACTTGAACCTGGAGAGTAGTTGTTGATGTCATTGGCTGCCATGAATTCAGGGGTGAAAATTTCAAAAGTCTGACTTTGAGGCATAGGCTGAATGGCTAGTCCATCAAACTGTCCGTTAAGTTCACTGAAGAAAGTTCCCGGAGCAGGGAAATCCATACGCTGGAATTCGCTTAATGTACGAAGGGGAGCAGAATTAGGAATTCCTAGCAGCGCATTTGGTAAAAACACCAATGGTGTCATCATTGCTTCGTTTTTCTTGAAGCGGAATTTGCCTCCTGCTTTAAGACTGAATACTGGGTTGACATCCCAAGTGAAGTTAAGTTGTCCCACATTGTCTCTGTCCCTTTGATCAATCTGGTAAATGATCATTTGTTGAAGCGTTAACCTTTCTGGATCCAAGTAATCGTTTTCATTGGTAAGCTGTGGATCGAAATTAAGCGGGGTTATTCCATTACCATCTGGAGCATCAAAGGAGTTGTAGATCAGTCCATCAGATGAACGTCCACCGAAATCTCCTTCTAGATTTTGGAAAAACTGGGCTATAGGCAATCCTCTTTGATCTTCAGGCATGCCTGGAGGGGTATCCAGTTTGTAGAACATGTCATAGGAAGAAACTTTCCAGTCCATTTTAAGGTTGGTGGCCAAATGATGCATCCCACCGAACTCAAAGCCTTTTAAGTGCGTGCGGTATTCTGACTCACGGTTGCTGTAGCGGTAACGGTTGTTGTCAAACTCATAATATGCTTCATAAACCGGACGGATATCATCAAATTGATCTCTTACAAATCTGGCAAATAGCTTTTGGTTATCGTTAAATTCATACTCCAAAGCGGCATTTAAAGCCGTGGTACGTCTAGTTCCAAAGTACCTTTTGGCGTTCATGGTGTTGATGCTGTACCTTTCCGAAGGAATGGCTTTGCTGAGGTTATAATCCAAGACAATTTCATCAGAAGCAAAATTCCTGTTCCAAATTGATCCTGCGACCACTACACCAAACTTATCATTGAAGAAACGTTCTCCATAGACAAGGGAAGCATTATAACTTCCGTTTTGAGATTTTTGATTGTATCCACCTGCAGCACTTACATTCAGCATGCGCTCTTGGGGAGCAGACCTGGTGACGAAATTGATTGAACCACCAATAGCATCGCCTTCCATGTCTGGGGTGATGGCTTTACTCAGCTGCACATATTGGATCATTTCTGTTGGAATCGCATCCAATAAGGCATTTCTATTTCCTGCAAAATTTGAGCTTGGCAATCTTGTTCCATTGTAAAGGGTAGAAGACCAAGCATAAGGAGTCCCTCTCACACTTACTTGGTTGGCCTCTCCATGATAGCGGTTTACACTGGCCGCAGGGAGTCTTTGTACGGCTTCTGCTGCATTTCTATCTGGCAATTTACCAATTGCATCCGCAGCGATCACATCCATGATCGCCAAGGAGTTTTTCTTGATGGAAATGGCTTTCATCTGGGAAGGAACCATGGTGCCTTGGATAACATATTCTTCCAAGTCTCCAGAGGCTTCCTGCATCTGAACTGTACCTAGGGAGTTGGTACCAGCAGCCAATACAACTTCTTTGGTGATGGTTTCAAATCCAAGGTAACTTATTCGGACAGTCACATTGCCCGTAGGAAGGTTGGAGATTTCAAATTTACCACTGAGGTCAGTAGGAGCTCCTTGACTGGGCTCCAGTACAAGTACATTGACACCGGGCAAGTAGCCAGCGCCATCAGAAATTCTTCCTGTTAGGGAAGCATGGTTTTGAGCCATTGAGAGGTTCAAAGCCAGAAGAAACATTAATAATGGTAATAGTTTTTTCATGGGTGTGAATAATTTTTTCACAAACCTATTGGGAATCTTCCTTGCAGTCGTCCGTGTAAATTTTAACGTACTGTGGAATGACTTTTTGGAATATAAATACTTTGTTTTCAGTTAGTTGCGTGTTGTTAATTAATGGTTATCAAAAAATGAATGTGCCTTAATGCTGGAGTTGAATGGACTTTTTGTAGTCACTTGGACTGCATCCGGTTGCTTCTTTAAAGTATTTGTAAAAGGTGGATTTGGACTTGAAGCCACTTTCATAACCTATGACAGTGAGGTTGTCTTCATGTGGTTGTTGGAGTAACACTTTGGATTCTTCTATTCTTGCGGTATTTACAAATTGATAAAAATTTTTACCTAGATGCATGTTCAAAGCTTGGGTGATTTTTAGTTTGGAAGTTTCAATCTCACCAGCAAGTTGATCAAGGTTGAAGTCAGGATCCAAGAATGGTTTTTTTTCTTTGAACAACTGATTGATCGAGTCGATTACTTGTTCCAATTCATTGCCCTCAATTTTGGAGTTGCGGTACTTGGGTTGTGGGCTGATATCTATTTTAAGAGAATTGTTATCAGATGTCTTTTGAAAGAAGAGCATTCTCGTTCTAATATGGATAACACTGAAAAATAAAAGCAACATTAGAAAGTAGTAAATGTAGCGTGAGGTTATTGGGAAACTGATATCCCAAATAAGCATGGTCCAGCCAAAAATGACCATACCAGAAAGTAAAAGGTTGCTTGAGGCGATAATTTTGGAGATTAAGGCTTTTTGCTGAAAGATTGGGTCTGTGCTTTTACCCTGTAGTTCTATGAAAGCGGAAATACTGTATGCAGTAAATGAGACAAAAACAGAAATGATAATGGTTAAATCATAAATATTGATAATCAGATCTGGGGTTTTCAGTACCAAAACCAAAATGACCATCATGATATTCAAGCCAAAGCCTATGAAAAAAGGAGAGGAGTGAAGGATGATCTGTGAGGAGGTCAAGGTTTTGTTTTGAATGGACTTCACATAGAAAAATAAAAGTGGTCCATACAATAGCGAGAAACATCCATGAAGTTTGTCAAAGAGCTCTTTGTCTTCAAAGGCCCAGTAGAGAATTCCTTTATAAAATAAATGACAGAAAATAACCCCGAACAAGAGACTTAAATACAGGTCTTCCCCTTTATAGCGTTTATTGAGATAAATCAATAGTCCGCTTGTCAATGCCTGTAACATAACTACAGCGATCATAATGCCCATAATATAAGTATTTAAGAATGTTCAGATAAAGAAGAGCTAAGTTTGTAGCTCTCTTTGGGTTCAATTTTGATACTACTGGATTTCCTTGCTTATCCAATTTTTAAAATTAACTATTGAACATTACTTGGCTGTTAACACCATGTTATGAAATGCTTCCAATGAAATGCATATGGAGAGACCTTGAATTCGTAATCAATGGTTCTAAGTGCGAAATAAAGGATTGACTTTTGAAGGTAAGAAGTGTTTTGTTTATAAAAGTGGTGAAAAATGCTTGTTAATTATTTGCTCCATTTATCTTTTAGCCATTGGACAAGTCTAAGGTCGTAACGGTCTGGAGCATCGTTATCAGGGTACAAAAGGAGCATGTTTTCCAAAGATTGTTGAACTTCTTTTTGATTTATATCTTGGATGTCTACGACATTTAGGGCTTGTACCCGGGAAAAAAGTTCTGGCGATCCAATACATTGCTTCAGGTATTTTAACCCTTCATTTTGCTGACCATTTGAATATAAATATTCAGAAATTACTGGGGTGACTGCTGGTGATTGATCAGACATTTTATCCATTATTTTTTGAGCAAATGGTTTGGCTTTATCTCCTAATATCAAAATCCCTGTAGCTGCCCAATAGCGTACTACTGGATCCTGATTATCGAGTAGTTCAAAGAGTTTTTGAAGGTTTTTAACTTGTCCAGCAGCTGCCATGTTTGCAACATCTACCCAGAATTCTAGTGTTTCTGAAGGCAGGGTTTGCATATAATCATATAAGCTTCCATTGGGATATAAAATATTTCTTTCTGTCTCCGGTATAAAGCCAGTGTCCTTAATTTGTAAACTCCAATTTCTGGTTTCTTTTCTTAGTGAATCCAAAATATCTGCATAGGCAGGGTCAGCAGCCAGATTATTAACTTCCCAAGGATCGCTTTCAGTATCGTAGAGTTCTTCAAAAGGTTTGGGTTCCCAAAAGGCGGATTGGTAGTCATTACACTGACCATTAAGATAGGCCTGTTCCCAAGAAACCATGGAAGGAGCCTTCCAAAGGTAGTTGATATGTTGCCCATATATTCTATGGGGCATGTAATTGATAATATAGCGGTAGCGGGGAGTTCGGATGGCTCGACTCATATCATATCTTTCATCCATTCTACCTCTAAACATAAATACCTGCCTGGGATCGGCTGTTTTTTGTTCGCCAAGAAAAGCATGACCTTGCATCCAGTTGGGGATGTCTTCCCCAATGATACTCATGAGAGTGGGAGCAAGATCGACAAAACTCACCATTCGATCAACCTTATCGCCTGCGTTTAAGGCTGGAAAAATAGATTTGTACTTTTGAGGTATTCGGACAATCATGGGGATTCTAGTACCGGATTCATAGACAAAACGTTTGCTTCTTCCTAACACCCCACCATGGTCGCCAAAGTAAAAGACAATAGTGTTTTCCAAAAGCCCCTCGTCTTCCAATTCCTGTAGTTTCTCTCCTAACCAAGTATCCATATCTTCGATTTTGTCATAATACTGGGCCCAATCGTGGCGCATTTCTGGCGTGTCGGGGTGATAAGGGGGAAGCTTTACCTTTGCCGGGTCATGTCGGAGACTTTTATTGGGTATGGATTTATGGATGCTACTTTCGTGACTAATGGTATTGTTAAAAACAGCAAAAAAAGGTTTGCCAGCAGGTCTGTTTTTGTAATGGGCCTTTCTGGAACTTTCATCCCAAATATCTGCGGCTTGTTCAGGATCCATATTATAGTCCTCTTTACTATTATTGGTGCAATAGTATCCTGCTTTTCTGAGCAATTCCGGTAGCAATTGGATGATGTCAGATTTTGGATAATGACTTCGCATATGCTGATTGCCCCCAGAATTGGCATAAACACCCGTGATGATGGTGTTTCGGGCTGGCGCACAGACAGGAGCATTGGCATAAGCATGCGTATAAAGAAAGCCTTCGCTCGCCAAATGATCCATATTAGGCGTAGTGGCAAACTGGTCACCATAACAGCCAGCAAATGGACTATTGTCTTCACTGGTTAGCCAAATAATATTGGGAAGGTCTTTTGTTTGTCCCATAAGAGGACTTGAAAACAAAAAGATTACCGGAGCAAATAGGAATATGATGGGCTTGAACATTGATAAATATAATCAACTATTGAAAATCAGTTTCTTTACAGCTTTACCAATATATACTTTATATAACATCAAGACAACTTGGTGAAATTTGAAAAAACGTGTCAAGATATTTAAAAAGGAATAATTTGGGTTTAACAGAAACAGGTGTTTTGTTTGCTTAAAGATTCTAGAAATGGATGAAATAGGCTACACTGGATTTTTATCTAATTAAAGACTAAAAAGCAAGTAAATAATGAAGTTGAAATCGATTACTATTCTTTTGCTGATTTTTTTTTGTTAAAGTTTTAAGTACAAATGCCCAAAGCTCTAATGAGCTTAAAATGTATATTGGAACTTCTGATGCTAAACTATTGAGGACTGGCTCTGAAGATGGAGCAGGAAGTTACGAAAGCTCAAACTTTGTAGAATTTGGTATTAAATACTTGAGAGGAGTTTCCAACCAACTATACCTTGAGACAGGGCTGAACTATTCCTCCAGCGATGTGAAAATAACTCCAGTTTTTGTTGGAGAAAATAGTCCTTTATCGTCTTACAAGGAATTGAAATTAGTATCTGTGCCTATTAATGCTCATTATGAATTTTGGAAATATCTGTTTGTCAATGGAGGACCATTGTTGGATTTTGAAATTACAGACAATACCAACTGGATAGATTCTCAATCTGGCATAGGATATATTTTAGGTTTTGGAGGAAAGTACCGTTTCAATAAGTTGTCACTTTTTGTTAATCCTAATTTTAAACGACACGCTGTTGTTCCATTCAAGAGGGAAAACAACCACCAGAAATTGACAGAGGTTGGGGTGCAGTTTGGATTGGGTTTTGAATTTTAGGAATGGCCCTATGGTTCAGTTGAAAAAAAATAAGACAATGTTAGGGAAGGTTTAAGTCAAACTTTATCAAAAAGTTTGACCCCAGCTTACCGAGATAAACTGGGGTCAAACTAGGTTTTATGAGAATTTTTTAAGTGTCAGAACTTTCTTTTGGGGAACCAGTTATTCTTTAATGATACCTCGATCTTTATAGATCTGCATATAGTGCTGATCCAATTCTTCGGAGTCTTTATATTTGACACGCAATTCATCGAGCTTTTCTTTGAGGTCCTTTACTACGTCTTCATATTCTGGGGCATTATAGACATTGTTTAATTCCATAGGGTCTTTTTTGCGATCATACAATTCCCATTCGTCAATATCATAATAAAAATGAGTCAACTTATAATTTTCTGTTACGATTCCATAGTGGCGCTTAACCATGTGAAATCCAGGGTATTCATAGTAATGGTAATATACACCATCACGGGTCCATTCTTCAGGGTGTCCTTCTAATAAGGGCATTAGGCTTTCTCCCTGCATATTTTCTGGAGCTTCCACTCCAGCAGCTTCCAAGAACGTTTGAGCAAAATCAAGATTTTGAACCATGACACTGCTTTCGGTGCCCGCTTTGATTTTTTCAGGCCACTTGATCAGTAAAGGTGTTTTGAAGGATTCATCATAGATAAATCTTTTGTCAAACCAACCGTGTTCTCCAAGATAGAAACCCTGATCTGAGGTGTATACGACAATGGTATTTTCGCTTAGACCCTTTTCATCGAGGTAATCCAAAACTCGACCTACATTCTCATCAACAGCGGCAATACACCCAAGATAATCCTGCATGTACCTTTGGTATTTCCATCTCATGAAATCTTCTTCACCCATGGAAGGGTATTGCTTTTTAAACTCTTCGTTAATTGGACCATAAACGTCATCCCATTCAGCTTTTTGTTCTGGGGTAAATCTGGAATATTTACTTTTGAAGACGTTAAAACCCCATTCCGATGGCTCTTCCACGCCCAGTTCTTTTGCAATGTCAGGGTAGATTTTATTGTCCGCAGAAACAGTCATATGTTCTCTAATGTTCATTTCTGCCTCACGAGCAGCCGTTCCTCTACCCTCATAATCATCGAAAAGAGTTGCTGGTTCAGGGAAAGTACGTTTGGTAAACTCCTTATAATGACGCGGAGCAGGAAGCCATTCCCGGTGAGGAGCCTTATGGAGATAAAACAACATAAATGGTTTGTCCTCTTCTCTGCGGTTATCAAACCAGTCAAGGGTCAAATCAGTAATGATATCGGTTACATAACCCATGATCGTAGTATCTCCTTTATTGGTGATAAATTCCGGGTTATAATAATCACCTTGATCAGGAAGGATTTTGAATTCATCAAATCCTTTTGGGTTATTGCCAAAATGAAGTTTACCGAACATGGCTGTTTGGTAGCCATTATCATGTAAAATTTGCGGAAAAGTCACATTGGTAGTGTCAAAGGGAAAAACATTGTCAATTTTTCCATGCATATGGGTGTGCATTCCCGTTAAGATGGTGGCTCGAGATGGCGCACAAATTGAATTGGTAACCGATGCATTGGTGAAAAGCATTCCTTTATTAGCAATGCGGTCAATATTGGGCGTCTCGATCAATTTATTGTCATAAGCACTGATCGCTTGGTAAGCATGGTCATCACTCATGATAAACACAATGTTGGGCCTTTTAGGTCCATTTGGTTTTTCTTTACAAGCCGAAAAGATAAATAGCCCGAGTATTGCTGTGATCAATATTCGATTGTTAAAAGTAAACTTATCCATTTTGTAGACTTTTTAGACTTTACTTTATGTTAAATTATTCAATTGAGTTCAATGATTTCTGTTTTCTCAGAAATACCATTTTCATTGAAGGATTCAATCGAGAAGTAATATTTGGTGTCCCGGTCAAGGCATCGCATGAAGTGTTCGGTGGTGTCATACACCAACCAGGATTGGTAAAGCTTGTCAGGCGCAATTCCCCATCTAATATTATAACCTTGGGCTCCTTTAACAGGCTTCCAAGACAAAGAAACATCTCTTCTGTCATCTTTCCTGTTCACTGTAAAATCCTTTACTTCAGATGGTTGCTTGCCGAAACCTGTTCCAAATACTCGGATTTCAGACATTGCAAAATTGTTTCCTGGAACTTCTATATTGTTATAGCGAACATATTTTCCATTAACTGGCTGGTTGAGGACAATATATGCATTGGGGGAATCCTTATAGCTGTTGCTTCGGTCTATTACCGTTTTCCAGTTATTGCCATCCTCAGAAACTTCGATTGTAAAGCGGTGTCTCAATCCTTCTGTACGTGTATAAATGCCAGACTCATGGTCGTGAAAATTTAGCTGAAAGGCATAGATTTTACCTGGCTGCAGCATTTCGATTTCCACCCACTGTTGATCATCATTAGCTTCGGCCACCCAGAATGATTTTGGGCTTTCATCCGTTAAAACTTTCGATAATATTTCCCCATCACTATTCTTCTCCAATGGCATTTCGTTTATCTCAATCTCATCATCTGTGGAGGTGCTTTTTGTGATTTGCATTTCGGAGGAGGAAACGATAGTTTTTCCTTTATAAGAGAGCAACATCCATCCACAATGCTCGCCTGCTTTGGTAGGGTGGTTGGCAGCATATCTGGGGTAATCACCATAATGGGTATTTGAATGCATCAACCCCTCATCATCAAAATAAGTAGGGAACATGCAAAGGCGCCGCTCCCAGTGGGAATTGGAAGCAAGTGCCATGGTGCCAAAATGCCAGTATTGGCCATTCGTTTGTTTCACGGTAATACCATGTCCTGCTCCATTGGTGAACCCCCCTGGCTTAAAGCTCATGGGGTTACTTTTCATATAGGTAAAGGGACCAAGGGGCGATTCGCCTATATAAACCCCGTCACCATAAACATTGAATTGTGTCCCTGGGGCGGCATATTGCAAATAGTACTTACCATTGTGCTTGGTCATGGAAGCACCTTCCATATAGCCTTCTTTTAGGGTAGGGTGAAAATTGTTTTCTCCAAAGCGTTCCCAGCCATGCTCTTCTTCAATGAGGTTAATCAAATCTTTCTTTACACCTGTTTCGAGAAACCTATCGTCTTTGTTTAGCATTTTGACTCGAATAGGATGTACATTGGAAGAGCCCCAGTACAGATAGGATCTTCCATCATCATCAATAAACAATTCCGAATCTTGGATATTGTTACTGATTGAAGCTGTAGGAGTCCAATTCCCTTCTTTTGGGTTATCGGTGTAAAGAATGCTTCCATATCCGGCAGGATCACCCGCAAAGTAAATTAGGGAGTCCTTGTAATTAAAGGCTGTTGGGGCATTACTTCCTTCGAAGAACCACTGTTTAGGTTTAATAAAATCCCAGTTGACCAAATCAGTGGAGTGCCAATATCCAAAAGAGCGAGTGACAAACATATAATACTCACCTCGGAATTCAACTACTGCTGGATCCGCACCGGAACGGTAGGAGATGTTTCTGGCTGAATTGTAGACCATATAGGTATAATCAATATCCAATGGGTTACAATAAGTTTGTGGTACTATTTCCTGAGCCCTTAAAGTAGAACTAAGAACTAATAGTGTTGAAACAATTATAAAGCTTAACTTATTCATATCAATTGTTTTTTACCTTCCTGATAATCAGGTATGCCTCTTTAACCTATTCGTACTTTTTAGTTTTAAAGAGAATTATTTTCCTATTGCAAAATAGATGGCTTAAGAATGCGGCCAAGTAAACATAACCCTAAGGATTACTTTCAAAGCCTAGTTTTTTTAACCCTTCCTGAATTTCAGGAGCACCCATAAATAACTTCCATCCCAAACCGGATCGGTAATTTTCTATCATGGTCACAATAGGTCCTTGGTCTATGGCTAGGTACCTTTTGGGATAATAATCATTTTCAGGACTCAAGGCATCATAGAAACCATAGCGACCAAATACCTTTTCTCCATAGTTGTAATAGAGATTTTTGATCACCTTTAGAGACTCCTCTGGAGTGTATGCAATAGAAGAAAGTGCCGCAGTTGGTGAAATGACCCCAAGGTCACCCCCAGGTCGGTGGGCTGCATACCCCGTTATAGTATAGCTAGCTGTTAATCCCCACAGGTCTTTCCCATAACCTTTGTAGTCATTAGGGTTTTCTACACACCAAGCCCTGTTGATTAAAGTGTGGTTTTTATTTTCTTCCCAATAGTTGGCATACTGATCAGTTAATCCTTTTGGGTTAAGACCCAAGTAGGAGTAATGAGCCCAGAACAATGGTCCCCCCATCGCTTCGGATCCATTATGCTTGAGGTGGAGCGGATAGCCATATGCCTCTACATCTGTATTGATGCCACCACTTCTTGCCCAACCCTTGTGGTAGGCGGAAGCAGGAATACTGTGTGTGGGAGAGGAGGCAGCAAGAATGTAGGTAATCAGGCATTCGTTATATCCTTCGAGTGGGAAATCCATTTCCCATTCATGTGTAGGTGACCAGTGCCAGTAAAGGACGTCATGTCCTCCTTGGGTATACCAATCCCACTCCATAGTTTTCCATAAATGATCTATTCGGTTGGCTAGGTTTTTTTCATTTTCATTGCCGTTTTTGAAGTATTCACGAACGGCCAGAAGACCTTGCATCAAGAAAGCTGATTCCACCAAGTCTCCACCGTTGTCCTTGTCGCTAAAGGACCTGGCTTTGCCAGTTTCTCCGTAGATCCAATGAGGCCATACCCCATGAAAGCGATCTGCATTTTCAAGAAAGCTTACCATCTTGTCAAACCGGGCAACTCCTTGTTCTTTAGTGATCCAGCCTCGGTCCATGGCCGCTATGATCCCGAAAATACCAAAACCTGTACCTCCGGTGGTTACGACAGATTGATCATTTTGTGGATAGTCACCGTCGATATGGATTCGTTCAGGCCCCATTCCAGAAGTAGGTTCAGCACCTTCCCAGAAATAACGGAAAGTGTAATATTCTACCATATTGATCAGTTCCTCATCTGAGAAATCCATGGTATTGGCTTGAGTGATGCCAACCTCCAAATTTTCTCCCTGCTCATTTAGACCAACAATCTTATATTTTAGTGTCAGGTTATTGCCAAGATCATTGACAAAATCCATGTACATGGTGTCTTGAACTGTAGCTCTTTTACTGAAGCTATTGTTTTCTGTGCTTACCCAAACTTCATAATCATTGATTCCATCGGTTTTGGGCCAATGAAGCTCTACATGGCGGTCATATCCTTTGGCGAGGACAGGACTCTCTGATGTACTATCTTCTTCAGCACATCCCCACAAGATAATGCTCAAAAGGAAGGTCAGATAAATCGGTAACTGCTTCTTATTCATGATTCATTCGGTTATTTGTGTTTAGAAAAGAGCCAAGGCAGCAAGTCAGGTTCCTCAAATGTGGGATCCCAAGAGTTGTGGTTGGCATTAGGGTAGAGCGTGTATTTTACTTCAGCTCCTTCAGATTTTAGTACATCGTATACTCTCTTTGACAATATGGGAGGGACAATGTCATCCTTTGCCCCATGGGTAATCCAAATGGCGGTATGCTGGGCATATTTTTTGGCAAGTGGCAGATTGCCGCCGCCACATATGGCTACTGCTGCTGCGTATTTTTTTGGCCAGCGTCCCAAGGTCTCAAAGGTTCCCATACCTCCCATGGAAAGCCCCATTACATACAGGCGTTTTTTGTCAACTTTCTCATTTTTGATTAACATCTTGCTGAGATTATTGACCAATTCCAACTGTTTGGAAGGGCGTTCAATAGACTGGCTAAAGTCAGGGTCTCCTTTGCCAAACAGTTCCTGCCTCACGCTGATGTCAATCCAATATTTATCTTGAGGGCATTGGGGAAAAACCACAATAGCCGGATAGTTTTTTCTGTTGTCAGGGTTTAGGAAGAGACTGGCTCCATGTGAAAGTTGTTTTTCATTATCACTTCCCCGTTCTCCCGCTCCATGAAGAAACAAAACCATGGGAAACTCTTTGCCACTGTCATAATTTTCTGGATAAAGGATCCGATAAAGAAGTGTATCGCCTTTTTGATTTATGAAGACTCGCTTTTCAAAAAGAGACTTGTCTTGGCCCATCAGCTCCTTGGAACTAAACACGTTCAGTAGGAGCACAATCAGCAAGAGATAGGTTTTATTTTTGTTCATGACTAATTTTAATTTCCAATTTTCCTATGATGTAGGGTACAGAAAGAAAGTTGGATGTTTATTCTTTCCAATTAATTTTTGATTTGCTAAGTTCTTGAGAATTAGTACCTATCATGATTTCAAATTCTCCTGGTTCAAAGACAAAGTCAAGGCTATGGTTATAGAATTTGAGGTCCTCTTTTGTCAGCTCAAAAGTAATTTCTGTAGTTTCTCCAGCTTTTAAATTTACTTTTTGAAATCCTTTCAATTCCTTTACTGGACGCGTGATACTTCCAACCATATCTCTGACATATAGCTGTACCACTTCTGCTCCTTCATATTGTCCACTATTGGTCAAAGCAATGCTGGCAGTTAGGGTTTGGTTTCCAGAAAGTTCATTTTGGTTCAAAGTGATATCCCCGTATTCAAAAGAGGTATAGCTTAAACCATAACCAAATGGGTACAAGGGTTCATTGGGTACATCGAGGTAATTAGAACGGAATTTTTGGAACCATTGCCCTTCGGGTAATGGACGTCCTGTATTTTTATGGTTATAATAAATGGGGATTTGTCCTGTGTTTTGAGGGAAAGTAGCGGTCAATTTTCCAGAAGGGTTTACTTTTCCAAAAAGAACATCAGCGATAGCATCTCCAGCTTCACTTCCTCCAAACCAAACATTCAGGATAGAAGGAATATGCTCATTTTCCCATTGGATCGCCAATGGTCTACCAGTAAATAGAACCATTACTATAGGCTTTCCTGTTTTTGCCAATTCCTTTAAAAGCCTCCTTTGGTTGGCTGGAAGCTCTATGGTACTTCTGCTGGAAGATTCACCACTCATCTCAGCAGATTCACCCATGGCAGCTACAATTACATCAGCATTTTTGGATGCTGCTAAAGCTTCTTGAATCAGTTCCTCTTCAGATCGTGGATCACGATAAGTTGGCTTTCCAAATACGCTTACCCTGGATTCCAAAAGTGAATCTGCTACGATGTTAGCGCCGCGGGCATGGACAATGTTGACATTATTGCCCACTGCATTTTTAATTCCTTGCATCAAAGAAATGGACTCTTTGAACCTACCGGCTACACTCCAAGTTCCGGTCATGTTTTCAGCATTATCTGCCATGGGGCCTACCAAGGCAATGGTTCCCTCTTTTTTCAAAGGCAGGACATTACCTTCGTTTTTTAACAGGACGAAGGATTGGGCTGCTATTTTTCTGGCAATCGATCTGTTCTCAGAAGTGAATATTTCATTCTCCGAACGCTCCAGGTCGCAGTATTTGTAAGGATCATCAAACAAACCTAGTTTGAATTTGGCGATAAGGATCAACCGACAGGCATTGTCAATTTGCTTCTCTGAAATAGTACCTTCTTCCAGTGAGGTTTTTAGTGTGGTCAAGAATCCCTCTCCAACCATGTCCATTTCTACTCCAGCTTTTAGAGCCAATGCAGACACTGTTTTTAAATCTCCAATTCCGTGGGCGATCATTTCATTGATCGCTGTGTAATCGGTTACCACAAACCCATCAAATCCCCATTGCTCACGAAGCACATCCGTCATCAGCCATTTATTGGCACTGGCAGGAATTCCTTCGACCTCATTGAAAGATGTCATCACAGTTCCCACGCCCGCTTCCACGGCAGCTTTATAAGGTAGAAAGTATTCATTGTACATACGCTGGCGACTCATGTCCACGGTATTGTAGTCTCTGCCCGCCTCAGGAGCTCCATAAAGTGCAAAGTGCTTTACGCAAGCCATGATAGTGTTATTTTGACTTAGGTCATCTCCTTGGTAGCCATGAACCATGGCTTTGGCAATTTGGGCTCCCAAGTAGGGATCTTCTCCGCTTCCTTCAGATACCCTGCCCCAACGAGGGTCTCTTGCGATATCGGTCATAGGGGAGAAAGTCCAATTGATGCCATCTGCACTGGCTTCTTTAGCGGCTATTTGGGCAGATTGCTTGACCAAGTTCATGTCCCAACTACATGACAATCCCAAAGGTATAGGGAAAATAGTCTCATATCCATGGATGACATCCATCCCAAATAATAGTGGTATGCCCAATCTACTTTCTTCTACAGCCACCCTTTGTACGTCTTTGATTTTGGCTGCGGTTTTTATATTGAAAAGACCACCGACTTTTCCTGCTTTGATCTTTTCAGCTATGTTGGAACTGGAAGCTTGACCGGTAGTAAAGTCCCCAGCGGCAGGAAGGTTAAGCTGACCTATTTTTTCTTCAAGTGTCATCAAGGCCAATACAGAGTCAGCCTTATGGAGGTAATGATCCTCTGGTGAAACACTTTGTTTTGATGATTTGAAAGCCATCAAAGCACCACCCGTGAGCAAAAGAAAGAGAATAAGTTTTTTCATATTAATGTATTTTAAGCTTCTTTGAGTTATAAGAAGTGTAAAAGGTTGTGGTTCTGTTTTCTTTAATCTCCTAATAGGAGAATTCCAACTTGTTTAATCCTGATTGAACGTCTTTGTCACTCATAAACAAGTCCCATAGCAATGCAGATCTGTAATTTTCGATCATGATGATGATTGGTCCTTGATCAATAGCTAAATAGGAATCTGCGTACCAGCTTTCTGTAATATTATAGGCATCATAAAAACCATAGTCACCCCAGATTTTGTCCCCCAGCTGATAATAGAAATAGTGAAGCGCCTTCATGGATTCTTCAGGTGCATAAGGAAATGAAGAAAGCGCAGCGGTAGGAGTAATGACACCTTTGTCATTGGTAGGTGAATGGGCACTGTATCCCTCTTGATTGTCACTGGCAGTCAAGCCCCAACTGGTTTCGGAATAGCCGATAAAACCTTGTGGATTTTGAACACAATGGGCTTGATTGATCAAAGTGTGCTGCACATTTTGGGTCCAATAATTAGCATATTGATCTGAAAGACTCCTTGGGTCCAGTCCTAAAAAGGCGTAATGTGAAAAGAACAGTGGGCCACCTAAATTGCTGCCCAGAGGCAACTGAAGGCCGTAATAGCTAGAGCCGTTTTGGATATCTCCATTTTTGGCCCAACCATTTTCATATGTGCTTTTATCAATAGGGTGTGTGGGAGAGGAGGCTGCCAGAACATAGACGATCAATGCTTCATTATAACCTCTAATAGGTAGATTCATTTCCCAGTTGTAATTTGGTGACCAATGCCAATACAAAACTTCACTGTTTTCTTTGGTGTACCAATCCCACTCCACAGTTTCCCATAACTGCGTAATTTTATCTATGATGATTTTTTCCTCAAGAATACTTGGGTTCAAATAGGCCTTTACCGTGAGCAAGCCTTGGATCATAAAAGCCGTTTCAACCAAGTCACCCCCATTGTCCTTGGTACTGAAAGGGATGGTTTTTCCAGTTTCCCCGTTCATCCAGTGTGGCCATACTCCATGAAACCTGTTTGCATCAATCAAGAAATCAACTATTTTTGACCATCTGTCTACAGCTTGATCTCTGGAGATGAACCCTCTTTTTACACCAACAATCAATGACATTACGCCAAAGCCAGAACCACCTATGGTCACAGTATTTCCAGAAGTGTTTCTTTCTCTTGCCAATCCACTGGTTTCATGAGCAAAATCCCAAAAATAGCGGAAGGTTTGGGCTTGTACCTTGGTGAGCAGTTCTTGGTCTGAGATGATAGGGAATTTGGGTGTTTCATCTACTTCAGTATAAAAATCTTTAGCAAATGCTGTAAAGTTTTCTCCTTGGATTCCTTTTAGTTTATTACTAATTGAGAAGGAATATTTGGAGATAAATTCCAGTGGAGAATTGGAGGTTATGGTGATTTTTTGACCGTTTTCGGCATATGAAAATTGTAAAGAAGGAATGGTGGGGCCACTTAGGCTAACAGCTTCCTGAACTGTGTTTTGGTCCACAGGTTTGTTGAAGGTGAGCTCTGCCATGAAATTGACCGGGGCATTTTCTGTCCGGTCTGTGTTGGTGTTGTTGCTTTCAGGAATGGAAAAGGAGTTCATTTCAAGCGCACCTAAAATGGTTTTAAAACTTAAATCCTTTCCGGAGAACTGGGCTCCACTAGCTGCTTTTAATTCGTTGGATATATTTAATTGATAAGTAGAGCTAGTTTCTAATACACCGACAGGGCTGATGACAATAGTTTGGTTATTGGCGATTAGGTTGGTAGTGAAGTTTACAGGGGTAGTTTCTTTTGATAGATTGATGGATGTTGAAACAGATTCAGGATTTAAACTCTGAGAAAACCTGATACTAATGAACCTGTCGATAGGGATGTTTTCAGTAGGGGTGTTATCATTGTTTAGTGAAATGTCGCCTACATTAACCCCCAATAAGTTCAAATTAGGCAAGACCTCCTCATTGTCTTTACAAGAGGAAAAAAGGAAAAAAATCACAAAACAAGGTAACAAGTTTTTCATTTTGGGCATAAGGGAATAATCGGGTTCCATAATTATGGAACCCGATTAGGTTTAATAGGTACTTATGTTATGGTAATTCGTTATCAAGAATGGCTTGAACTTCTTGTTGGGTTAAAGCCTTATCAAAGATGTGCAGTTCATCCAAAAAGCTATTGTCAGAGAGGTGTCCCCATTCTACGAAACGTGGAGCCCCCGAGCCAATGGATAAGATGTCGCAACCCTCCCATGAGATACCGGGATATGTGCCTTGACTGACCACTGTACCATTGATATAAACTGCACATTCTGTGCCTGAAATGGTAAAGGCAATATGCGCCCAGTCTCCACTACTAGGGTTGATATCAGCGGCAGCACCTCCGTCAAACCAGTTCTCTCCACCACCATTACCTACATTTAGCTTGATTCTTTGGTTAGAGCCAGCATTTTCTCTAAACAACCTAAAACCAGCGGTTCTATTGTTAGGATTGTCAGGGTTAGCAGCATCAGGCGGCCCCATGACAAGAATGCCAGCCCTGTTGGGGTCTGCGTTGACTTTATACCAGAAGGAAGCACTAAATTCACTATTGGTCAGGCCAGCTGAAGGAAAGGTCAAGTAGGAATCTGTTGCGCCTTTGTAGGCGTTGGAGCCGGAAGCTGCTTGTCCAGCAAAACCAGGCTGGCCTACAACAGTAGCATCAGAAACGCTTACCAATTCTAGGTATTCATCATTGAAAGGCATGTAGAAAATTTCTCCGTCGTATTGCGGAACATAGTTTTCTGGCTTTTCAAAATTGACCGTACTCGTAGTAGATTTTCCAGAAAGGTCATTGGCAGTAATGGTCAGGGTATGGGCTCCATTGGTGACATTGTCATAAGGAAGTTTCATGGCCGTTCTTCTGTAATCTTTGAAGTCAGCAAAACTCCCAATGTTGGTTCCGTCCATTGAAACCACAATATCTTGAATTTCTATATCATCGGTTACTTCAAAATCAATATTGATGGACATGACCTCATTGGGCACCCAAGTTAAAGGCCCCTCTTCTGGGAAGATGATGTTCACCTCGGGCGCAGTTTCGTCAGGCCCTGGTGAAACTGTTTCAATATCGTCAATGTATCCGTCCTTGCAGGCCAAGCTGGTTAACATTAGCCCTGCTATGAATATTTTAGCTGTTAATTTCATGTTTTTTGGGTTTGTGTGCTACCTTATTTATTGATTGGCTGCTTCTTTAAGTTGGGGAAGGATGTCTTGCTGATCCAATGGATAAGGTAAATACCTGTCTCCTTCTTGGTAAGTCCTGCCGTCATAATTGAGTTCGGATGTACGGCCGTGTCTTACTAAGTCAAAGAACCGGACACCCCATTCCATGCCGAATTCAGCAAATTTTTCATCCAGTACATTATCCAAGGTCACGCCACTAAGCATTCCAAGGTTGGCCCTTGACCTCACTGTATTGACTGCTTCATCTGCTGACATGACACTACTTGTAGCCCCACTGACCAAAGCCTCTGCATGTACCAATAAAATTTCAGCGTAACGGATGGCAATCATGTTTTTGTTTTCGCCATAGTTAAACCTTCCAGGGGTCAATTGAGTGGTAGGCAAATAATGTTTCCCGCTTAGAAACCTATACCTAGGTGCATTCCCAAAGGTGTCTCCATCAGGAGTAGTGTTGGTTACCCAGTTGGGCAGGTTAGCATAATTTGGATCTGATTCAATATCGCTTATGCCGTCAGGCGTAAACAGTACGGTGGTCGTTAGGCGTTTACGGTCGTTTCTGTCAAGCATGAATTTGACATACTTTTCAGTTGGCTCCCAAAAGCCCCAGCCGCCGCTAGAACCTGGTACAGCTGGCTGCCAACCGACGGCTTGTGGGCCGTAGACTTGCCAAGGGAATCGATCTGATGTACCGCTTTCTGCACCGTAATCAGAATACTGGAATTCCAAGATGTTTTCGTTGTTGAGTTTTCCTGGGATTTTAAATAATTGATAATAATCCGTTTCCAGCATAAACTCTCCACTGCTGATAATCTCACCAGTTGCATCTGCAGCTCCCTGATAGTTTTCCATTTCTAGGTTAGCCAAGGCTTTTACAGCTAATGCTGTATAGCGAGTGATTCCTCCACGGATATCAGAGCGTTGATTAGGATGTACGTTGGGAAGGTTGGGCATGGCTTGATCCATCTGGTCGGAAATGTATTGCATGACCTCATTAAATGGAGTAAGTTCTGCTTCATAAAGTGCATTAGGATCAGACCCTTCAGGAATCAGGATATTATTCCATAACCTGGCCAACTGAAGTAGGTTGTAGCCTTTCATTACATTGATTTCTGCAATGTACTGGCTGGCGTTAGCAGCACTGGCACCGGCTTCCTGGTATTTTTGAATTTCTTCAATGGCACCATTCCAATAGATGATGTCTGAATACATGTTTAGCCAAGTGGAATTATAAATCCAGAAGCTCCTGTCGTAATCATAAGTGTCAGTTTTAAACAAGGGTTCTTGGTCTCCAGCAGGGTTGGCATCATCACCTCTGACAGAAATTAGCGGAAAGGTTTCCCATTGGAATCCATATAGCTCTGCATAAGCGCCATTGAGTAATAAGACCATGTTTTGGGATTGAGAATAATCCGTTTCCTGAGCTAGGATTTGGTCTTCCAGTGGAGCATCCAAGTACTCACTACAGGATATGGTGGTCATTAAGGATAAGACCATGACCAATTTGATTGATTTATATTGAAATATTTTCATGACTGTTCTTGGGTTATTGATATTAGAACTTGACATTTAATCCCACGGTATACACTGCAGGGACTGGGTAGGTCTGCCGGTCAATACCATTGTCCACTTCTGGGTTGAAACCATTATAATTGAAAATGGTCAATGGACGTTCTGCTGTCAGGGTAATCCGTGTTTCAGGCATGATTGTACCCATCACTTCCTTATTTATCAAGGAATAGGACATACGGACATTTTGCACCCTGAAGAAAGAACCGTCTTCCACAAAATAGTCACTGAAATTTTGGTTCCAGCCTTTGCGCAGCCCTGCAGCCGAAGGATATTTGTTTGAAGTACCTTCTCCTCTCCATAGGTTGGTGGCCAAGTCAGCATCGATATTGGTATCATTGGTGAAGATCATTTCACCTCTTTTTCTATTCAGGATACTATGTCCAGACTGTCCTTGGATAAGTACTGAAAAGTCAAGATTCTTATACCTGAAACCTAGGTTACCCCCATAAGTAAGATCGGGTAAATAAGAACCCAAAACCACTCTGTCCAAGTCATCGATGACACCGTCGCCATTTTGATCTTTAAACATTAAGTCTCCAGGGACTAGATCATTATCAGTCAAGAACTGCTCTGAATAGCCACTATTAGTGATGTCAGCTTCGTTTTGGAAAACACCCGCTACTTCATAGCCATAAAATGCTTGATAAGGTTGACCTACAATAGATCGTTGACGGAATTCTGCCTGACCTGCATTGAGGTATTCAGGGCCTCCAAGTCCTAGGACTGTGTTTTTTAGGGTAGCAAAGTTACCGCCGATATAGTAGGAGAAATCTTCAGAAACCTGATTTTCCCAGTTTAGGGACAATTCTAGACCTTGGTTTCTAATTTCACCAACACTTCTTCTTACTGAACCTCTAAACAAAGGCTGCAAAACAGTAACAGCTAGGCTTTGTGTGTTTCTGATATAATAGTCCGCTTCTAAAGACAACCTGTTTTGAAAGAACCTAGCAGTCAATCCGAAGTTTGTTTCTTCTGTAGTCTCTATCTTATCGATGAGATCGTAAGTAGGATCAAGCCTGAATCCGGGTACACGCACATCGTCAAAAGCATTATTGGTTCCTTGCAAGGTAGGTTGTCCTACCGATGGGCTGATTCCGTCGTTTCCTAACTGTCCCCAAGAGGCTCTTAACTTAAGGAAATCGATGCCTTTCACATTGAAAAATTCCTCCTCAGTGGCTACCCAGCCAGCACCCAGCGTAAAGAAGTCTTCACTATCAACCTGAAATTTGTTGTAGTTGTCTTGACGATACGTGGCATAAAGTAGGTATTTTTCTTTGTAGTTATAGGCTAACCTACCAAAGAAGGAAAGGTAAAATATTCTACTTCCACCATCTGATACGGTGTTGATGTCATTGGCCTGCCCGTTGTTTAAGTACCACAGTTCTTCATTTCCAAATGTTGGGTTTGGATCCAAATCATTTCGGTTTCCACTAAGGACTTCATAGGTTTCACTCCTGAAAGATTGTCCCAAAGTAGCTGTGATCCCATGGTCACCAAAATAATCTTTGTAGGTAAGGTAATTGTCTAATATTTGATCAAAATAAGTGCTGTTTGCCCTAGAAAGGCTGGACAGTGGATTAAGGACTCCATCGTTATAGGTGAAGTTTACATTCCTCGCATTGATCATGTCCAACTTATAGTTGTAAGCAGACCTGAAAGTCAATTTTTCAGGAATGAAAGTTAGCTCTGCATGTAGGTTCCCGTTAATTTTATTGATCTTGTTTCTGCTGTCGTTGTAAATTAACGGGTAGAAGGGGTTTTGTCTTCCCCTATATCCAAGTCGTTGTGCATTGGACAATGGAACTGGTGATGTCCCAAAATCTTCATCGTATTTTGGTAAAATAGGCACAGCAAAATAGGCATTAAACCAAGCGGCATCTGAACCTACATATTGTTTGGCGGTACTGAAAGTAAAGTTACCACCCACAGTGATCCATTCCTTGACTTTTGAGTCGATATTGGCGCGGATGTTTACCCTTTCATATTCATTTCTGGTTTCATTGAGCAGTCCATCTTGGCTAAAATAGCTACCGCCAATAGAGTAGCGTGTTTTGGCACTACCACCAGAAAAAGTCAAGGTGTGGTTTTGAATCGGAGCAGGGCTCATGATCTCACTGTACCAATCTGTATTTACAGCTGGAATGTTTGGGTCAATCCGGCTCCTTCCATAGGCCTGCATGGCATTGTCTACAAATTCCATATCAGGGGCGGATCCAGTTTCGTTCACGTACTGAACGAATTGCTGGCTATTGGCCATTTTTAGTACATTCTGTGGGTTTTGAATTCCATAATATCCGTCATAGACAATCTCCGCTTCTTGTTCATATTCACCTGATTTGGTTTCGATGAGTACCACACCATTGGATGCCCGAGCACCATAAATGGCCGAGGCCGAGGCGTCTTTTAGTACTGAGAGGGTTTTGATGTCATTGGAGTTTAGGAAATCAATGTTGTCAAAGAACATTCCATCCACCACGTACAATGGAGCTCCTCCGCCTTCGAATGAACCAATACCTCTTACCCTTACTGTTGGGGAAGCGCCTGGAGCACCTTTACTGACGATCTGAACACCAGCCACTTTTCCTTGAAGGGACTGCATGGCATTGGAACTGGGGGTTTTGACCAAGTCTTCTGTTTTCAAGGTGGTAATAGCAGAAGTCATTTCCTTCTCTTTCTGCGCACCATAACCGATGACTACTACTTCATCCAGTCCGGTAAGTTCCTCTTGTAATGTGATGTCAACACGGGATCTTCCATTGAGTTCGACTGACTGAGACTCAAAGCCGATAAAAGAAAAATTCAGCACAGCTTCGGAGGAGGTGACTGATAACTCAAAGTTACCATCTAGGTCAGTTACTGTTCCATTATTGGTACCTTGTTCCAAAATGTTTACTCCGGGGATGGGTTCCCCTTGTGGGTCAAGTACCTGTCCTGTGACGTTGGTTTGTTGGGCTGTCGTTGTACTGACTATGGCTAAAAAAGCCACTAGCAATACCATGGATAATTTTCCTAAATAAGGGATTTTGGGTTTCCATGATTCCTTACTTATGCGTAAAGACCTGATCATAAGTGTTTGGTTTTGGGTTTTAATTATTCGTTTTTCAAACGTTTGCAATTTTGCGCGTTTGATGTTGAAAAGGTAGGGTAAAGAAAAAAATCAAGTGCAAAAAAAGTGAAAATCATGCTCATTTATGGACAGTTTAGGGTGTCAAAACACAAAGAAAATTCCCATAAGAGTATCAATAAAAAAGACTTTAATGAGCAATAAAGGCCGTTTTTTAAGGTGAGTATCACACAAAAATACTAGTAGTAAGTGGTTAGGTGTGTTTTTAAGTTTGGATCCTTTTTTTAGAAGGTTTATTTTGCTTTTTCTTTTTCTTCCTCCATCATCAAAATATCATGCCAATGGGGATTTTCCAAGTTGCTGGCTTCAATATGGAGTTTAGTTTTCTTTCTAAAATTCCAGACCGTATTCTTCCTAAGGTCTAAGAGTTCAGAAAGTTGGTCTAAGGTTTGTTTTTCAGTATTTGCAATTAGATCATAAGCGATGTAAAAAGCTTTCTCCAAAGGGAATTTGACACCGTGGAATATAGTTCCAGCTGTAACGGAATCAATGTGGCCGCACTTGGTACATCTCCTTGTAAAAAGCTTGGGGCCTTTCGAGCTTTTGGTGTTGCTGCAATGCCTACATGTAAAGCCCTTGCCCCATTTGTATTCCTCTAAATAGCGATAGCAGGCAGATTGGTCGGGAAAGATTTTTTTGAACTCATCATATGAAAGCAACTTGTTGTTTAGTCTAGCCTGAAAAGAAGCCTTGATACTGCTTTTTAGTTTCCAATTGTCCTTGTCCAAAAGCGAATTTATCCTTTTTATCTCTTCATCTTTTTCCATCAGTTGATGGTTATAATCTTCTAGAAGCTTATTCTTTTGGGCCAACTCTTGGGTTCTTTCTTGGACTTTGATCTCAAGTTCCCGGTTGACCTTTTCTTTCAGGGCATAGTTGATTTCGATCTGTTTAATGGATCTTTTTAGCGCTCGATCCCTATTGTTTTTAAGGATGCGGATTCTGTCGCCCAAGGCAAAAGTCAAAAGAAGCATTTCCAAAAGGAAAGCCAAGTGCAAGCTGTAATAAATTAGGGTAGCATGAGGAATGATGGCTGCATTGACCAATACTTTTACCACCACACCAACAAAGAGTACTCCATAGGCAATTACAAAGAAACGAGCCACTTTATAGCCCCTTGACCAGATGTAGATACTAGCAAAAAAGATAAAGAAGAACGGAATGATATCATAATACTTGATCTCAAACAGCTTGTGGTCCCAAAAGAGAGCAACCAGAAACAGTACGGATTTAGCAATCAGAATAGCATGAAGAGCCAAATGGATTTTAGGGGACCGGTATTTTGTATTGAGGAATTTGATAGAAAACAAAATGGCCCACAGCACAATTGAATAACTAAATACTCCATTGGCTATTTGGTTCCATTTGGGAAAATTGGCCCAAAGGTATTGGAAGGCTATTCCATCCACACACATGGCATAAATTCCCACGCTGACCAAATAAAAAGTATAGTATAGGTATTTGGTTTCCCTAACAGCTGTATAAACCAATAAATTGTAAAGGCCGATGATGGCAATCATTCCATAAAAAATACCATATACGAAATACTCATTCAGGGCATAGTATATGAAGCGGTTGACAGATCGGATGGCTATCCGAATATCTGCTTTTTGGCTTGATCGGATCTTCACATAGTAATTCGATATTCCAGAATTATTATTGTCCAATATTAGCTCAAAATTCTTGTGTCTGAAGTTTCTGGTCTGAAAGGGAAGAGCATCTCCCATTAGGATATTCTGGTAAGTGCCGTCTTCACTGGGAGCAAAGACTTCCACAAAATCCATGGTTTGATCATAGAATTCCATCAGCCATTTTTTTTCGCTTTCTGGAGTTTTGTCAATGGAAAGCTTTACCCAATAAGTGTGTTCAATATCAAAATCGTTTTTTGAAAAGGCTGGTCTGATCTTAAAATTCCCCTGAAATCTTGGTCGGATAATGTCTTCAAAACCAAGGTTGTTGGTGGTGTCTTCGAAAAATTCCAGCTGCGAAATAGAGAATATTCTTTCGTCCAAATTGTCATCTATCTTGAGTGTAGAACTTCCCGATATCCGCTGAGCAAGGGAAGTGGAGAGTATTCCAAACAAGAATAAAATCGAAATGGAAAAAATCAGCTTCTTAATCATTATTTTGGGAGAATAGGGTTATTGATAGATTCCAGCATAAGTAAAATAATTACTATTTGTTGGAAAAAGACGGTCAAAGTTAAATATTTATGTAACGCTTTGTTTTTTAATACGCTCTTTTTAGGAAGGGGGTTAAATGTAAACGCCATAGGATATGAAAACAGTTGAACCCGGTGAAGTTTCAGTAGGAGAATTTCATGCTTATATGCTAGGGGCCATCGTGCCTCGACCTATAGCCTTTGTAAGTACAGTCGATCGGGACGGGAATGTCAACTTGAGTCCATTTAGTTTTTTTAATGCCTTTGGTTCCAATCCTCCAGTAGTGGTATTCTCTCCATCGAGGAGGGTGAGAGACAATACCACCAAACACAGTTTAGAGAATGTCCTGGAGGTGCCAGAGGTAGTTATCAATATTGTGAATTATGCCATGGTTGAACAGATGTCTCTGGCCAGTACGGAATATGAAAAGGGAATCAATGAATTTCAAAAGGCAGGACTGACAGAAGTAACATCAAAGTTGGTAGCTCCTCCAAGGGTTAAGGAAGCGCCAGTGGCGTTTGAATGCAAGGTGAAAGAAGTGATTTCCCTGGGAGAGGAAGGCGGGGCAGCCAATTTGGTGGTTTGCGAAATTGTTTTGGGACATTTCGATGAACTGATTTTGGATGAGAAAGGAAAGATAGACCCTTTTAAGCTAGATGCGGTGGCAAGAATGGGAGGGAATTGGTATTGCCGAGCAAATGGTGCTTCGCTTTTTGAAATTGAAAAACCCGTCAAAAACAGGGGGATAGGTGTTGATCAGATACCCGATAAGATCAGGTACAGTGTAGTGTTGACAGGTAATGATTTGGGTAAATTGGGAAATGTAGAAATGCTACCTTCTGAAGAAGAAGTCAATTTATACGGAGAATTGAGTGAAATGGAGGAAATACGTATCCGTTTTCAAAATGATGAGGAAAGCCTAATTTTCCATTTGCACGAATACGCCCAAGAGCTGCTCCAAGAAGGCAAGACTGAGGAGGCATGGAAAGTATTGCTGCAACATTATTGATTATAGTCAGCTTATTCTAAAACGTCAGAAGTCTTAGAATCCAAAAGTCTTCCTTTTTCACATTTTAGAATCCTATAGGGGTATTTTTTGAGGAGCTCATGGTTATGAGTGGCCATTAATACTGCCGTGCCCTGTTTATTGATTTCCTGAAAAAGCTTAAAAATACCATCTGCTACTTCTGGGTCAAGATTTCCTGTTGGCTCATCAGCCAATAGAATGGAAGGTTCATTCAAAAGGGCCCTGGCAATGACCACCCGCTGCTGTTCTCCTCCTGACAACTGATGTGGCATTTTGGTGGCTGAACCTCCAAGCCCCACTCTCATCAGGACTTCAACCATTCTGGTTTTCATTTTGGATCTATCTTTCCATCCAGTAGCCTTCATGACAAAGTAGAGGTTTTCTGCTACAGTACGGTCAGTGAAAAGCTGAAAGTCTTGAAAAACAATGCCAAGTTTTCTTCTCAGGTAAGGAATTTCTTTGGTCTTGACATCAGTCAGGTTGTACCCTACGATATTGCCTTGACCCATTTTTAAAGGCAAGTCAGCATAAAGGGTTTTTAGCAGGGAGCTTTTTCCGCTTCCAGTTCTTCCGATTAAAAATACAAATTCATCTTTCTCAATTTGAAAAGTAACATCTTGCAATATGGCTGTAATTCCTTGGAAGATGCAGGCTTTATGTAAACGGACCACTGGGTCATTGGAGAATACCATATATTTTATAATTCTAGCTTTTGTAATTTACCAAAAGGAAGTTCCTTGATCAAAGTTTCCATTTCATCTTTCTTGCCTTCCAAGCCAAACTTTTCAAGGTTTTTAAGGGGACGATCAGCCCTAAAATAGGCGACCAGCACAAAGTTTTCGTCTCTAATCTGGATATAATCAGGGATTTTAGCCTTGCCTTTGACCTTAATGATATACATACATGAATTTTAAGATGAATAAAAGAAAGCGAAATTTAAATTATAACGTCCTCAGAAAAAAATATTCTATTAAGAAAAGCGGAAAATCCTAATTTGTAAAATTGCAAATAATAGGAAATAAAAAACCACCAACCTTAAAAGCCTCCAAAGAGGAAACAGGTTGGTGGAAAAATATAATGTTGAATTGGTTTATTTACCAGCTGCTTTTGCGTGGTCAGCCAAGAATTTGGCCAAACCAGCATCAGTCAAAGGATGGTTCAATAAGCCTGTGATTACATTCAATGGGCAAGTTACCACATCAGCACCAATTTCTGCACATTTGATTAAGTGCATGGTGTGTCTTACAGATGCGGCCAAAACTTGGGTGTCATAACCATAGTTTTGGTAGATGTGAACGATTTGCTCGATCAAATCCAGACCATCAAAAGCGATGTCATCCAATCTTCCGATAAAAGGAGAAAGATAAGTAGCACCAGCTTTGGCAGCCAAGATGGCTTGACCTGGAGAGAATACCAAGGTACAGTTGGTTCTGATACCTTCATTGCTGAAATATTTAATGGCCTTTACACCATCTTTGATCATAGGAACTTTCACTACGATCTTATCGTCAATTTTTGCAAGCTCTTTACCTTCTTTGATCATTCCTTCAAAGTCAGTAGAAATTACCTCTGCGCTTACCTTGTCGTCCACAATGTCACAGATAGCCTTGTAGTGAGCTTTAACATTTTCATCACCGGTGATGCCTTCTTTGGCCATCAATGACGGATTGGTGGTTACACCGTCCAATACCCCTAAATCATATGCTTCTTTGATTTCATCAAGGTTGGCTGTGTCAATAAAGAATTTCATTTGTAAAACGGTTTTTTGGTTTCGAATGAATATGGATCGTAAAGTTAGGCGATTATTTTGAAACTTGATCAAAAATAATAAATGTAATTTTGACATTTATTAGAGGAGGCAAAAAGAAGCGGCATCGCACCGCTACAACCGTCTACCCTTGCTTCCTTCCGGACCTGGGGGATTTGACAGGAGCTGGTCGTGCCGCTTGAGTACAAAGGTACTTCAAAAACTTGCCTTTGCAAAGCTAGCACCAAAAATATCTTTGGATTTTGGGTAATAGCTTAGGAATCAAAAAGAAAAAATTGGCAATATTCTTGATTTACTTATCATGTACTAGAAAATGAAATTATGAAGAGATTACTTTTAATAATCGGTTTTGGATTAATACTTGGTGGATGTGCCAGTTTCCAAAAATCTACTCAATATGAAATTGGAATGGAGGAAAGCGATTTCCTGAAACGGCACAATGATGCAGTTATCAGTAAGTTGGAGGATGGACAGAAAACTTACCGAGTAGTTCGGGATGACCGTTTTTATATTTTGGTGACTTTTGAGAATAGCCGATTGGTGAAGTTGGAGGAAAAAGAGTTGCCAACTTACTGGCACCAGAAAAAGGAGCCTGTTGAAAGTGAAATGCAATAGATTACTTTGTGATTAACCAAGGCCTTTGAGATAAAGATTAAATTCCAATGGGCTGCAAGGCTCAAATTCATCTACTTCAAGATCATCATAGATTTCTTCATCGAATTCCATGGTGGTCTTTTCTATTTTTCCGGAAGGATGAATGATCAGTTCGATGCCAGTAAAGTCTTCTGGATTTACCTGAACCAGAACTTTGTAATCATCGAAAGTCCTCTTAAAGTATTTTGCTACTGCAGCCATAAGGATGTGGTGTGTTTTACTACAAAGGTAATGGTTTTTTTATCTACCAAATCAAAAATGTACTTAGTGAAAATATTCCGTAATTGATCCTGCTATGGTTTTTGATTTAAAATTAGGTCTTTTGGATTAGGTTTTGTTTGGGCTTGCCTGAAATTTTTATCATAAATATTTTTTGTAAATAAAATGCCTTTATATATTTGCCTAACGTGAAAAACATGAAACAAAATCATACTCAATATTGGTGGTGGCATACAGAACTTCTTGATCGGGAAGAACAGCTTGCTATTGCCTAAAACTGAGTACGAAAACATACATAATGAGGCTTGCTGGATTTCCCCGGTAAGCCTTTTTTATTTTATTTTCAATATTAACCATGGACACAAAACAAAATTTTAAGATCAAAACCAGGTATAAAAAACTACTTGCAGATACGATTACACCTGTGAGTATTTACCTGCAAGTAAGGGATAAGTTTAAGAATCCTATCTTGTTGGAAAGTTCTGATTACCACGGGCATGAAAACAGTTATTCTTATATCTGTTTTAACCCTCTGGCTACTTTTTCATTTAACGGCAATGAAGTCAATGAAACTTTTCCAGAAGGGTCCAAAGAAACATACCAGCTTGAAGCAGGTGAAAAATTGGTGGACAGATTGAGGGCTTTTTCAAGTAGATTTGATGAAGAAAAGACCAATTTTAAGTTTATCTCCAATGGACTTTTTGGCTATATGCAATATGATACTGTGGGAAGTTTTGAAGATATCAAGTTGCAAAATACCAAGGAGTCAGACGTACCTCAGGCTTTCTATGCGGTATATAAGAATGTGATTGTGGTAGACCATTTCAAAAATGAGTTACATATTTTTGATCATCATATCAATGGTGAAGGAGATGGGAGTATCAAACAAATTGAAACCCTGCTTAACAACAAAAACATACCTACTTATTCTTTTAAGTTGGACGGAGAGGAAACTTCCAATTATACAGACAATGAGTTTTTGGATATCCTTCGCCAAGGGAGGGAGCATTGCTTCAAGGGGGATGTGTTTCAAATTGTCCTATCAAGATCATTTACCACCGGGTTTAAAGGAGATGAATTCAATGTTTACAGAGCCCTGAGATCTGTCAACCCTTCACCTTACTTGTTTTACTTTGACTACGGATCTTACAAAGTTTTCGGTAGCTCTCCAGAAGCCCAGATAGTGGTAAAAGGAAGAAAGGCAACGATTTATCCTATCGCAGGAACGTTTAAAAGGACAGGGAATGATCAAGCTGATGCAGAGTTAGCGACCAAGCTTTATGATGACCCAAAGGAAAACTCTGAACATGTGATGTTGGTGGATTTGGCCAGAAATGACCTGAGCCGCTCTTCTGAAAAGGTAGAAGTAGAAGTGTTCAAGGAAATCCAATATTATTCTCATGTGATCCACTTGGTTTCCAAAGTGACAGGTGTGCTGCCTGCGTCTGCCAATCCACTTCAACTGGTAGCTGATACTTTTCCAGCGGGGACACTTTCCGGAGCACCAAAGTATAGAGCTATGGAGTTGATCGATGAACTGGAAAGTACGAGTAGGACATTTTACGGTGGAGCTATTGGCTTCTTGGGTTTTAATGGTGATTTCAACCATGCCATTTTGATCCGATCATTTGTCTCTCAGAAAAACAAGTTAAGGTTCCAGGCCGGAGCGGGCGTGGTTGCCAAGTCATCCATAGAAAGTGAACTGCAGGAAGTGGCCAATAAGTTGGAAGCGCTTAGGGTGGCGCTTAAGGCTGCTGAAGAAGTATAAATGGATATATCTCTCGCTAAAGGAGAAAAAAGAATAGCATAGGAAAAAGTGAAATAATTTTGAAGGAATCCGTTGGGCCATTGGTTTAGGTAGATGCCTTCAAGCTTTCAGATACAAAATATGAAAATACTAGTACTAGATAATTATGATTCATTCACCTATAACCTGGTGTACATCATCAGGGAATTAGGTTATGGGGGTCAGATGGACATTTTTAGAAATGATAAAATCAAAGTTGAGGATGTGGCTGCCTACGATAAAATTTTACTTTCCCCAGGTCCTGGGGTGCCAGCAGATGCAGGTATTATGCCTGAGCTACTTAAGCAATATGCCAGTGAAAAGGATATTTTGGGAGTGTGCTTAGGGCATCAGGCCATAGGTGAAGCCTTTGGGAGTGGTTTGAACAACCTGACTGAGGTAGTACATGGAGTTGCTTCTGAAGTAAAGGTTCAGCCAGATCTTCTTTTTGAAGGGATTCCCAATTCCTTCAAGATAGGAAGGTACCATAGTTGGGTGATAGATGAAGGAACGCTTCCGGAAGAACTTGAAGTTACTGCCAAAACCCCGGATGGCCAGATCATGGCAGTGAGGCATAAAGCGTATAAAGTAAGAGGTGTGCAGTTTCATCCCGAAAGTGTTTTGACAGAGCATGGAAAACAGATTGTTTTGAATTGGATTAAAGGGTGATCTTTTCTCTGTTAATCATTAACTTACCTTATTAAACGACAACAACCATAGTAAATATATAGAAGTATGATGCTTCTAAGTAAATGAATAGATTATGAAAGAAATCTTAAATCACCTTATTGAGCACCAAACGCTCAATAAGTCTGAGGCCAAGGAAATCCTAAAAAAGATCACTTCTGGCCAATACAACCAGAGCCAAATGGCCGCTTTCATGACGGTGTACATGATGAGAAGCATAACGGTGGAAGAGCTTGAAGGATTTAGGGAAGCCATGCTGGAATTATGTATTCCTGTGGAAATAGCCGAATATGATGCGATGGATTTATGTGGAACTGGCGGTGATGGAAAGGATACTTTTAATATTTCGACTTTGTCTTCTTTTGTAGTAGCAGGTGCAGGGCAGAATGTGGCAAAACATGGAAATAACGGTGTTTCATCAGTATGTGGTTCGTCCAATTTGTTAGCACAATTTGGTTATAGTTTTACTAATGACCTGGATGTGATCAGAAAAAACCTGGATGAAGCAGGAATTTGTTTTTTGCATGCTCCACTTTTTCACCCTGCCATGAAAAATGTAGGACCTATTCGTAAGGAATTGGGTGTGAAAACATTTTTCAATATGCTGGGGCCAATGGTGAATCCGAGTTTCCCCAAAAAGCAACTGGTGGGCGTGTTTAGCTTAGAGTTGGCGAGACTCTATGGTTATCTGTATCAAAATAATAATGTCAACTTCAGTATTCTTCATGCATTGGATGGATATGACGAGATCTCCTTGACTGGAGATTTTAAAATGATTTCCAATCAAGGAGAGCGGTTGATTTCTCCTGAATCAATCGGTTTGCCCAAAATTACTGCAAGTTCAATAGAGGGAGGAAAAACCATTGAAGACTCTGCCAAGATTTTCCAGAATATATTGACAGGAAAGGGGTCCAAAGAACAGAATGCAGTTGTCATTGCCAATTCTTCGGCCGCATTATGTACAGCTGACCAAAACCTCAGTTTTGAAGAAGCCATTGCCAAAGCGGAAGAGTCACTGAAAAGTGGCAAGGCACTGGAAAAGTTTAAAGCCTTGGTTAGTCCTAAAAAGTCCATTTCATTAGCCTAATTTCTAATCATGAATATTTTAGATAAAATAATTGCCCATAAAAGGGAAGAGGTAGCTGAGCGAAAAAGTTTGGTTCCGGTAAAGATGTTAGAAAGAAGTATTTTCTTTGAAAGCAAAGTGGTGTCCATGAAGAAGTATGTGACACGCCCAGATAAAACGGGCATCATAGCTGAATTTAAAAGAAAGTCTCCATCAAAAGGGATGATCAACAGTTCAGCCTCTGTGGAAAAGACCAGTATTGGTTATATGCAGGCTGGAGCCTCAGCCTTATCCGTTTTAACCGATAAGGAGTTTTTTGGTGGTTCAAATGAAGACTTGACCACAGCAAGAAAGTTCAATTTTTGCCCTATTCTACGGAAGGACTTTGTGGTGGATGAGTACCAGATCGTTGAAGCAAAATCAATTGGTGCAGATTGTATTCTCTTGATTGCAGCAGCATTAGAGCCAAGCAGATTGTCTGAGTTGGCTTCCTTTGCCCATTCACTTGGTTTAGAGGTATTGATGGAAGTGCATGATCAAGAGGAGCTTGATCGCTCTGTCAATGAACATTTGGATTTGATAGGAGTGAACAATAGAAGTTTGAAGACCTTTGACGTTTCATTGGACACTTCTTTTGGATTGGTAAATAAAATTCCTTCTGATTTTGTGAAGATCTCAGAGAGTGGTATTTCAGACCCTAAAACATTGGTGGAGTTAAAAGAGGCAGGATTTGATGGTTTTCTCATTGGTGAGAATTTTATGAAATCCATTAGGCCTCACCAAGCAGCCTACAACTTTATGAGCAAGTTCAAGGACCTAAGTCCAGATTTCAATACGCAAGCAGTATAAGGATGTTGATCAAAGTTTGTGGGATGCGTGATCCGGAAAATGTGAAGGAGCTGGTGGAGGAGGTGAATCCGGACTTGATGGGGATGATTTTCTATCCAAAATCTTCTAGGTATGTAAAGGAGGAAAGCCAGATGATTAGCCCGTCAAAGGTTAAAAAGGTGGGAGTCTTCGTCAATGATACCATAGAGAAGATTTTGGAGATGGAGACAACTCATGGTCTATCCTATATTCAGCTACATGGCGACGAAGATTTTGGTTTTGTGAAGACGTTGTCAGAAAGGTCCAAGGCAGGCATTATCAAAGTTTTTAGGGTGGAGGCTGATATTGACTGGGAAGTTCTTCAGCCTTATCAATCTTATGTGAAATACTTTTTGTTTGATACCCAAACGAAAAAATTTGGTGGCTCAGGTAAGAAGTTTGACTGGTCAGTATTAGAAGAATATCCTTTGGATAAGCCGTTTCTGCTAAGTGGAGGGATTGACGATAAGAGTTCCACATCGATTTTGGAGCTGCAAAAGAAAGTGGCAAAAATGGCAGGAGTTGATATCAATTCAAAGTTTGAAATTGAACCGGCCTTAAAGGACATTATGAAAATTAAAACATTTGTGACCGAACTCAGAAGCGGTCATTAAAGAAAATATTTGCCTGAGGGCATAATCGCAAGTATTATGATAAAAGTAGATGAAAAAGGGTTCTATGGTAAGTTTGGAGGAGCTTATATCCCCGAGATGCTTTACCCGAATGTAGAAGAACTCAAAAATAATTACGAGCAGATTACTCAATCTGATGAATTCAAAAAGGAGTTTCATCACCTATTGAGGGATTATGTAGGGCGGCCAACACCGTTGTATTTTGCGGAAAGACTCTCTGAAAAATATGGTGCAAAAATTTACCTGAAAAGGGAGGATTTGTGTCATACAGGAGCCCATAAAGTCAACAATACTGTTGGTCAAATTATTTTGGCCAAGAAACTAGGGAAGAAGCGAATCATAGCTGAGACTGGCGCTGGTCAGCATGGAGTGGCCACAGCGACGGTTTGTGCCCTTATGGGAATGGACTGCACGGTTTATATGGGCGAGATAGACATGGAGCGTCAAAAACCCAATGTAGAAAGAATGAGAATCCTTGGCGCAAAAGTAGTTCCAGCAACTTCTGGTAGCAAGACGCTCAAAGATGCGACCAATGAGGCCCTGCGACAGTGGATCAATAACCCTGTGGACACCCACTATATCATTGGCTCTGTAGTAGGCCCACACCCTTACCCTGAAATGGTAGCCAGGTTTCAATCTGTCATCAGTGAGGAAATTAAATACCAGTTAAAGGAAAAGGAAGGTCGAGAAAACCCTGATTTGGTGATTGCCTGTGTGGGTGGAGGAAGCAATGCTGCTGGAGCCTTTTATCACTATTACAATACTCCAGAAGTGAGGTTGGTGGCTGTAGAAGCTGCTGGTTTGGGCGTTTCTTCGGGCAAGTCCGCCGCAACAACAGCTTTGGGTACTTCTGGGGTTTTGCATGGCAGTAAAACCTTGTTGATGCAAACGGAAGATGGTCAGGTAATAGAGCCTCATTCTATTTCTGCTGGTTTGGATTACCCGGGGATTGGACCGGTCCATGCCCATTTATTTGATTCAGGTAGAGGAGAGTTTTATGCAGTTGAAGACGAAGACGCAATGAAAGCTGGGATTGAGTTGAGCCGATTGGAAGGGATCATTCCGGCCATTGAATCTGCCCATGCTTTGTCAGCTTTGAAGCAGGTAAAGTTCAATTCTTCAGATATAATTGTAGTGAATCTATCAGGAAGGGGAGATAAAGACTTGGATACCTATATTAAGTGGGGAGGTTATTAGTATGGCCATGAAAATATTGGGCAATCAGTAAAGGCAACAGTCGCCTTATTACTAATCACCTTTAACCAAACAGACATCATGAATCGAATAGATAATTTATTTCAAAAGAAAAAAGAAAATATACTCTCCATCTATTTTACAGCAGGTTTTCCAAAACTGGAAGATACCATCACAGTAATGGAGGGAATTGAAGAAGCCGGGGCTGATATTATAGAAATTGGCATGCCATACTCCGATCCTGTTGCCGATGGACCAACTATTCAGGAAAGCAATAAAGTTGCGTTGGAAAATGGAATGAGCATGAAAAAAATGTTTAGCCAGCTGGAAAATATGCGCGATAAAATTTCCATTCCTGTAGTATTGATGGGGTATTTGAATCCCATTATGCAGTATGGAGTGGAGGCTTTTTGCCAAAAATGCAAGGAAGTGGGGGTAGATGGACTGATTGTTCCTGACCTTCCTATTCAACAGTATCAGGAAGATTATAAAGAATTGTTTGATCAATATGACTTGAGAAATACCTTTCTGATTTCACCTCAGACCAGTGAGACTCGAATCAGGGAAATTGATAAGCAGTCAGATGGGTTCATTTATATGGTTTCTTCCCATAGCATTACTGGCGCCAAATCAGGCATCAGTGAGGAACAAATCGCCTATTTCGAAGGAGTGAAAGCTATGGAATTGGAAAATCCTAGATTGATAGGTTTTGGGATTTCAGACCATGCGACCTTTGCGACCGCATCTTCTTATAGTAATGGAGCGATCATTGGAAGTGCTTTTATAAAAGTGCTTAGAGATGCCAAGAACCTCAAACAAGATATAAAAACTTTTATTCAGGGAGTAAAACAAGCTTAAGCCATGATTATACAAGTAAAACCGGATATTTCTGAAAATCAAAAAGAAAGTTTGATCAATGAAATTAATCAAATAGGTTACAAGATCACAGAGGTGAATACCCAAGAAGGAACTTACCTCGTGGGAATTGGTAGTTCTGAATTTGACATTAGGAAATTTGGTCACCATGAAGGGATCCAAGATATCCATATTGTTTCTGATGCCTACAAATTGGTTTCAAAAAAGTGGAAAGTAAAACCAACTTCCATTGATCTTGGTGATGGGGTGTTTATCAAAGAAGGGGATATGGCCGTAATGGCTGGGCCGTGCTCGATAGAGAGTGAGGAGCAGATTGTAAAGGTTATAGACCACCTGAAAGAAAATAATATCAAAATAATGCGGGGCGGGGTTTATAAGCCAAGAAGTAGCCCTTATGCCTTTCGTGGATTGGGAATTGATGGTTTAAAGTTATGGCATAAATTGGCCAGTGAAGCTGGGATCAAAATCATTACTGAAGTAATGCAGGTTTCCCAAATTGAAGAAATGCTGGATTATGTGGATGTTTTTCAGGTAGGTGCCCGGAATACCCAAAACTTTAACCTACTAGATGAATTGGGCAAGGTGGATAAACCAGTGATGATCAAAAGAGGGATTTCAGGAACTATTGAAGAATTACTTCAGTCAGCAGAATATGTGTTTTCCGGTGGGAATGAGAAATTGATTTTGTGTGAAAGAGGAATTAGAACTTATGAAAAAGCCAGTAGAAATACCCTTGACCTCAATGCTGTGCCTATCTTGAAGGATAAGTCTCATTTGCCAGTGGTGGTGGACCCTTCTCATGGAATTGGCATCAGGAAATTTGTGCATCAAATGGCTTTGGCTGGCGTGATGGCAGGGGCTGATGGTATTATTTACGAAGCGCATGAAATTCCAGAAAAAGCCTACTCTGATGGTCAACAAACCTTGAATTTCGCACAAAGTGCCCAATTGACAAGTCAAATTCGACAAACATTTGCGATGAGAAAAACCTTTGATTTATTGTAAGTTATTGGTTTTGAAAAGGTGAATACTTATATTTGTCACTCATAATGAAGCAGTCAACAGTAAAATATCATAGCTACTATTACCATTTCCTTCCCTTCAAGGATTAGGTGTAACGCTGTGTGCATTACTATAAGGAATATTTAAGGCCTAATCCAATTTTGGATTAGGCCTTTTTGCTTTCATAACCAGACAAAATATTTAACGTAAATTTAGTAAGAACAAACCCAGATATAAGATGACAGGAAAATCAGCAGATTGGGTATTTCAGGATCCCAGGTTACAGGAAATGCATCAAGATTATGGTGCTTACACTTCAGAGGACTTTGAAGTTTGGAAAATCCTTTACGAGAGACAGATTATCAACCTTCCCAAAGCAGCTTCTCAAGCTTATTTGGATGGAATAAAAGCCGTTAACTTTGGCTCAGATAGGATTGCCAATTTTGCAGAAGTAAATGAAAAACTTAGAGAAACGACCGGGTGGAGTGTGCAGGTAGTGCCTGGGCTGATCGATGATGACCTATTCTTTGGCCTATTGCGAAATAGGCGTTTCCCATCTTCCACTTGGCTGAGGAAGATGGAACAGCTGGATTACTTGGAAGAACCAGATATGTTTCATGATGCTTTTGCTCATATGCCTTTGCTCACCAACCAGCCTTATGTTGACTTTTTGGAAGATTTAAGTGGGATTGCTTTGAAGTATATTGATAATAAATGGGCCATCCATTTACTGTCAAGAATTTATTGGTTTACCATTGAATTTGGTTTGATCCGGGAAAATGGGGTATTGAAAATTTATGGTGCCGGAATACTTAGTTCTGCTGGGGAAACCAAGTTTAGCCTTTCTGATGAACCTACCCATATTGAGTATGATGTCAGAAAAATCATGCAGACAGCTTACTGGAAAGATAAATTCCAGGATAAATATTTTGTGATTGAAAGTTATGAGCAATTGTACCAATCTATTCCTGAAATCGAGAGGGTTTTGGAAGAGGAATTGGCCAATTCCTCAGTGGATTAGGGAGGTCTTGGTAAGGAGATCAATTTTGAAATGGTTTCATTGAAATTTTGAAAAATTTCTCCTTTGCCAAATAGCCTCAAGAATACCTTCATAAATAGGGAATAATGTTTAATTTTGGTATTCTGAAAATGGGAGTTAGAAAAGCTTTCAAAGAGCAGATCAAAAAATTACAAACCAAAGCAATAGACCTCGAAGTATCCTTTGGGACTTAGAGGTCTATTTAGCTTTTTAGCTTATAGAAATTCAATGGATGTAGCCATTATAAAATATAATTCCGGAAACGTGCAGTCGGTGTTATATGCGATGGAACGTTTGGGGGTCAACGCAAAATTGACCGATGATGTGGAAGAAATCAAAAAGGCGGATAAGGTGATTTTTCCAGGACAGGGAGAGGCCAGTTCTGCCATGAAATACCTCAGGGAAAGAAGATTAGATCAGTTGATCAAAGAACTTAAGCAACCCTTTTTTGGGATCTGCTTGGGACAGCAGCTGCTCTGTGAGTATTCGGAAGAAAATGACACTACCTGTTTGGGAATTTTTCCGATCAAGGTGAAGAAATTCCCTCCTTTGGACAAGGTGCCTCATGTAGGGTGGAACAATCTCCAAGAACTTAAAAGTCCACTGCTAAATGGATTGGATGAAACTGACTATGTGTATTATGTCCATAGTTACTTTGCCGAAATCCATCCTGAATATACCATAGCCAGCACCCATTATTTGGAGGACTTTAGTGCCTTGTTGCATAAGGATAATTATTATGCAATGCAGGCCCATCCGGAAAAGAGCAGCCTTTCCGGTCAAAAAATATTAACCAACTTCTTGAATTTATAATCATGGAAATTATTCCAGCTATTGATATTATTGGGGGCAAATGTGTCCGTTTGACCCAAGGTGATTATGGACAGAAAAAAGAATATGCTGACAACCCATTAGAAATTGCGAAAAAGTTTGAAGGGGCAGGCATCAGGAGATTACACTTGGTAGACTTGGATGGAGCAAAAGCCAAGACAATTGTCAATAGATCCGTATTGGAAAAGATTACTACCAACACATCCTTAAAAGTGGATTTTGGTGGAGGCGTACAATCTGAGGAAACAATCAAAATGGCTTTTGATGCAGGTGCTTCACAAGTAACAGGAGGAAGCATAGCTGTAAAGAATCCAACTTTATATGAGGGTTGGCTCGAAAGCTTTGGCTCAGAGAAAATCATCTTAGGGGCTGATGCAAAAGACCGTAAAATAGCCATTAGTGGTTGGGAGGAAACTACTGAGGCAGATGTGATAGATTTTATTAAGAATTATCATGCCAAAGGTGTCAAGTATGTGATTTGTACCGACGTGGCCAAAGACGGCTTGCTTCAAGGTCCCTCAGTGGATTTATACAAAGAGATCCTTCAAGAAATTCCAGAAATTCAACTGATAGCCAGTGGTGGGGTTTCCGAGGTGAAAGATTTGGAGGAGTTGCAGAAAATAGGAGTGTATGGTACCATAGTAGGTAAGGCGTACTATGAAGGAAGAATTGCATTGGAACAACTTGCTGAATTTGTGAATTAAGCGCTTATGTTGACAAAGAGAATTATACCGTGCCTGGATATCAAGGAGGGCAGAACTGTCAAAGGGGTTAATTTTGTGGACTTGAGAGATGCAGGAGATCCGGTGGAGTTGGCCAAGGTTTACTCAGATGAAGGAGCGGATGAATTGGTGTTTTTGGATATTACGGCGACTGTAGATAAACGAAAAACTTTGGTCGAGCTTGTTACCCGGGTGGCTAAGGCGATCAATATTCCTTTTACAGTTGGAGGAGGGATTTCCACGGTGGAAGATGTAAAGGTGCTTTTAAACGCTGGAGCTGATAAAATCAGTATCAATTCCGCGGCTGTAAAAAGGCCTGAAGTGATCAATGAGATGGCGGCTGAGTTTGGTAGTCAATGCATAGTCGTAGCGATCGACACCAGAAGTCTTGATGGAATTGACTTTGTTCATACACATGGAGGAAGAAAGCCAACTCTATTGAAAACTCAGGAATGGGCCAAGGAAGTGGCAGAAAGAGGAGCTGGAGAAATCCTACTGACCAGCATGGATCATGATGGGACCAAGGCAGGTTTTGCCAATGACTTGACCAGTGAAATATCCTCATCTTTGAGTATTCCGGTGATTGCCTCAGGTGGAGCAGGAAACATGCAGCACTTTAAAGATGTGTTTACTGCGGGAAAAGCAGAAGCGGCGCTGGCGGCCAGTATTTTTCACTTTAAAGAAATTGGCATTCCTGATTTGAAAAGATATTTGGCCGAAGAGGGAGTTAGTACAAGAATTTAATTTTGAATCGAAAAAAAAAGGCCTGTGCATGTTAGGACAGGTAATGAATAATGGAAGAGTTAAAGATAGATTTTGAAAAAGTAAATGGTTTGGTTCCGGCCATCATCCAAGACGCCAACACCAATAAAGTGTTGATGCTGGGGTATATGAATGAAGAGGCACTGAAACAAACCCAAGATACGGGAAAGGTGACATTTTTTAGTCGTACCAAACAAAGGCTGTGGACCAAAGGGGAAACTTCAGGTAATTTTTTGAATGTAATAGAAATTTTATTGGATTGCGATCAGGACACTTTATTGATCAAGGTGGAACCTGTTGGTCCTGTGTGTCATACTGGAGCTGATACTTGCTTTAAAGAAGATAATAAATCAAAAACGGCCTTTATTGACCATCTAAGAAGTATTATCAAAGACCGTAAAAACAACCCATCAGACCAATCCTATACTGCTTCTTTGTTTGCTAAAGGGATCAACAAAGTAGCCCAAAAAGTAGGAGAAGAAGCTGTGGAAATTGTCATTGAAGCCAAAGATGACAATAAGGGATTATTTATGGGAGAAGCTGCTGATTTATTGTTCCATTATTTGGTGCTTTTGGAAGCGAAAGGTTACGAATTGGATGAAGTAATGGACGTGCTTATTGAAAGGCATAAAAAATAAAAAGAAGACATATATAAGTAATAGTAAAAGGATGCCTTGCGGTTTTGTTATTGACTTTACCACGAGGCATCTTTTTTAAATTAATACACAGGAAACTCTTTTTGCAAGCCTTCAAAGTCGTCGATCATATTCCATAAGGGCTCTTTGACTATAGTTCGTTCTCCTGCGGGGAAGCTTCCCGTGGATATATAGTTCAATGCAGCTTTTAATCTTGGTTCTTCTACGTCTCCCCAGTTTTTTGAAATCCCATCAGATGCCTTATAATTCACTGGAAACCCATTATAATAATCTGCAGTTCCATTGGCATTGGCCGTGGAAAAAGTAATAGGAACTAATTCTACATTGTTTTCTTTGAGTATTTTATTGTAAGAAGAAAGTGGGAATGCGCCTACTGGTTTTCCATAGGTATTTGAACCCACTAAAATAACTTCCATGTATGGCGTTAGGCAGTTGATGGTCAATTCACTAGCAGAGGCGGATCCCCCTGCTGTAATAAAGAAAATTCTGTCCAATTGAATATTGCCGCTTTTAGTGAAATTGGTGGCTTCATCAAACTCTGTTTTGTTGGAATTGTGCTTATTGGTGTACATGACCTTTCCATTGCCAGCTGCAGGTACTAGCCTGTTCATAATTTGTTCTGCCACAGCCACAGATCCGCCACCATTGTATCGAAGGTCGATAATCAATTCATCGATGTTTTCATTCTCAAAGTAATCAAGTGTTTCTTCTACCTCTACGCTTTTGGTTGGGCTGATACCTGCGGTAGCTTTGAAACTATTGTACACCCAGTAGCCTACATTTTTACTATCAATGTCAAAAACATTTTTGTATAGAACCGAATTGGATTGATATTCATCTTTTATGTTGGTCCGAGTTGTGGTGCTTCCATCAGGTAGTTCAAATTTGAAAGTGTTGCTGATTCCCGTTTCTGAAGGGCCTAAGGAAATACTGTATCCACTTGTTGTTTTATAGTCGGAAACTGGTTTGCCATTAATCTCCAAGACTTTCCAGCCTCTTTGCCATCCGTCTTTTCCAGCTGGAGAATCTTCATACACAAAGGCGAGGAACAAGTTATCATTTGCATCAATTGCCCATCCAAAACCATGGCCGCTATTTTGCCCCGTAAAAGCTTTATCAAAATCCTCTCGGGTGGTTATATATGACCACCTGTCCAAAGGTTGATATTTTAAAGCTTCCAATAGGTCCTCATAAGAACTGTATGAATTAAAATCAATTCCTTCAGGTAGTTCGTCGTTCCAAAAATACCATTCGTGCATACTGGCAAAAATTCCAGTCTTGACCTGATAGGCTATTTCAGAAGGGGTGCCTGGATCATCCTGACAGGAAAAAGTGACCAATCCAAAAACGGCCGCTAAAAGAAGAAATGGTTTAAAGTTGAAGACTGTGTTTTTCATATTGTCGAATCAAGTTCTTTTATAAACGTAAATCTACCATTAGTTAGTTTGATTTTAAGGAAATAGCGAAAAATTGATGAATTTTTAGAATAAACAAGGAAAGGTAAAACCTACTTTGGCTTTTGCTTGTTAATAAAGGAGTTAACCAAATATGACCATGGAAAAAACAGCAGCAAAAAGAACTACCAAAGTTGATAAACGAGCCAAAATCATTGAGAGCTACAAAACTTACCTTCTGGAACATGGCAAAGAGCCAGTATCTGTGTTTAAGTTCACACAAAGTATCAAGCTGAAAGAGGTTGATTTTTATGCCTTTTTTTCCAGTTTCGTTGGGGTAAAAAGAGCCATTTGGCAATCCGTTTTTGAAGATACAGTTATCATTTTAAACGGGCAGGATGTCTATCAAGACTATAGTGCTAGGGAAAAGCTTTTGGCTTTCTTCTACACTTGGATTGAAGAATTGAAAAAAAATAGGAGTTACTTTTTGGCTCTTTATGGGGCAGGTAAATTACCAAAGGGCTCTCTCCCAAGAGAATTGGGAGGTTTTAGACAGGACTTTAAGGAATTTGCCAAAACAATTTTACAGCAAGGTGAGGAGCAGGAAGAGATTGCTTCAAGACCCTATATCAGTGAGAAATATGATGAGGCAATATGGTTGCAAGTGCTGTTTGTTTTTCGGTTTTGGGTAAATGATCATTCTGAAGGTTTTGAACGAACGGATGCAGCTATAGAGAAGTCTGTCAACCTTGCCTTCGACCTTATGGGGAAAAGTGCATTGGACACTTTTGTCGATTTTGCCAAGTTTTTGTATCAGTCCAAATAAGAGAAGATGACCGTGGAAAGAAAAGAACAAGGGCAAATCCCCGTTGGAAAAGTACAAAGAGCGGCAAAGTTCATTAAGACTGGAGCAAAGGTTGGAGGGAATTATGTAAAGCATTATGCAAAGCGAATTGCTGATCCAAAAATATCTAGGGAAGAGTTGGATAATGACAATGCTACGGACATTTATTCTTCATTGAGCGAGCTCAAAGGAAGTGCATTGAAAGTGGCACAGATGATGTCAATGGACAAGAATTTACTACCTAGAGCCTACCAAGAAAAATTTTCGATGGCCCAATATAGCGCACCGCCATTGTCCTACCCCTTGGTGGTGAAGACATTTCAAAAGTATTTTGGAAAATCTCCCGAATCTATCTTTGACCAATTTACCAGATCGGCAGTGAATGCAGCATCCATAGGACAAGTTCACCAAGCAAAACTGGATGGAAAGAAATTGGCCGTGAAAATCCAATATCCAGGGGTTGCAGACAGTATCAGTTCTGATTTGAAATTGGTAAGGCCTTTTGCTTTGAGACTGTTAAATATCAGTGACAAAGAGTTGAGTCATTACCTGGCTGAAGTGGAAGAACGTTTAGTGGAGGAGACGGATTATGAGTTGGAAGTAAAAAGATCCAAGGAAATTTCTGCTGAATGCTCACATATTCCTCATTTAGCTTTTCCTAAGTATTATGAAGACTTGAGTAGTGAGAGAGTCATTACCATGGATTGGCTATCTGGGAATCACATCAAAGAGTGGTTGTTACTTAATCCATCTCAAAAAGAAAGGAATAAAATAGGTCAGGCTTTATGGGATTTTTATCATCATCAAGTGCACGAGCTGAAGCAGGTACATGCTGATCCTCATCCAGGGAATTTTATTATACTGGATAGTGGTGATTTAGGGATTATTGATTTTGGTTGTGTTAAGGTGATTCCGGAAGATTTTTATCAGGGCTATTTTAGCTTGATCAAAAGGGACTTGGTAGCGAATAAAGAAGAATTGGATAAGATTTTTTATGATTTGGAGTTTATTTCTGATAAAGACAGTCAAGAAGAAAAACAGTTCTTTAAAGCTATTTTCAAGGAAATGATTTCCTTAATCGGAAGACCTTTTCATCAAGACAGTTTTGATTTTGCTGATGATAGTTACTTTGATCAGATTTTTGAGCTGAGTGACCGGGTGTCCAATGATAAAATGTTTAAAAAATCCAGACAGGCCAGAGGGTCTAGGCATGGACTTTATGTCAACAGGACTTATTTTGGTTTGTACAGTCTACTCAATCAGCTTCAGGCTAAAGTAAGTACGACTAAGCCCAAGTGGTTGGTATGAAAAATGGCCAGTCCTACATTTGGGCTGGCCATTTTTATGAAATCAAGGGTTTTAATTTTTATCAGAGTAACTTATTCTATAAATACATCCTGCCATATCATCAGATACCAATAGGCTTCCATCTGGTAATTCCTGGACGTCAACCGGTCTTCCCCACACTTCCTGACTAGCATCATCCAACCAGCCTGATGCAAATACGGTTTCACCCGTTACTTCACTGCCACTAAGGCTTACATTGCTGACTACATAACCGCTTTTCTTACTACGGTTCCAAGAACCATGTTTTGCTACAAAGATGGATTTGTTATAATCGTCGGGGAACATCTCACCTGCATAAAAGCGCATTCCCAATGGTGCCACGTGGGGTCCCATTTTTGCTTTGGGCATTTCATAAGCCGATTGATCTTCCCCATTGTCTCCAAATTCAGGATCTTTGACAGTACCTTCATGCCAATAAGGGTAACCAAAGTGCTGACCAACTTCAGTGATTTCATTCAGCTCGCATTCCGGAACATCATCTCCCATTTGGTCACGACCATTGTCCGTAAACCAAAGGTTTTTGGTGTCTGGGTGCCAGTCAAATCCTACAGAATTTCTAACGCCATGTGCTACGATTTCAGGTTCAATGTTTTCCGCATTCAAATCTATTCTTGTAATGGAGGCGAAGATTTCTTTTTCAGGTTCACAAATATTACAAGGAGCTCCCACAGGAATATAGAGCATTCCATCAGGGCCAAAATCTATAAATTTCCAACCATGATGACCTTCTGTGGGGTAGCCATCATATACAACTTCAAAAGTGGGATCAGCCAAGTGATTTTTGATGTCTGGAAATTTTAAGATTCTGCTGATTTCAGCTACATAGAGGTCGCCATCTTTATAAGCAACACCATTTGGAGATCTAAGGTCTTCGGCTAAGGTGTAGCGAAAGTTGGCCTTGCCATCTCCATCTGAGTCAATCAGGGCATACACATTTTTTTCGTCGCGATTTCCAACGAAAACAATTCCTTCCTCAGTTGTTGCTAAGGATCGGGCGTTAGGTACATTGGCTGCCCATACCTCAATGGAGAAATTGGCCGGTAACTGTATGGTTTCAAGCTTAACCTCTGCAGAGTCTGAAGAGATGTCAACCCGGTTTTCTCCTTCAATGGCATCTATAGGTTGAAGTTTTTTTTCATCATCATGAGCGCATGAAACAAGCATGAGACTTAACATTGCTGCGCCAAATAAGGTTTTGCGATAGTTCATAGATTAGGGTTGTGTTTGTTCAATAATTCTTCAATTTAACAATTTGGTGAATTTTTTCATTAGAATGATTTATAAACGGGAGAATCCTTATTTTTGCAGCATGTTATCCATCAATAATTTATCATACTATATCGGCGGAAGGGCATTATATGAGAATGCATCGCTACACATCAAACCTAAGGATAAGATGGGCCTTGTGGGCCTTAACGGTACAGGTAAGTCCACACTGTTGAAGATTATCAATGGTGACTATCAGCCGAGCAAGGGGGAAATTCAAAAAGCGAAGGATTGTACTATTGGTTTTTTGAATCAGGATTTACTTTCTTATCAATCTGAAGACAGTATTCTGGAAGTGGCTTTGGAAGCATTCAAGGACACCTTGAAGCTCCAAGATGAGATAGATGCTGTTTTGAAACAGATGGAGACCGATTACTCAGAGGAGATTATCAATAAGTTGGCCCATCTTCAGGAGCGCTTTGAAGCTAATGAAGGTTATACGATCAAGGCCAAGGCGGAAGAAGTGCTGGAGGGAATTGGGTTTTCTACAGCAGATTTACAAAGACCTCTGAAAACATTTTCAGGAGGATGGAGGATGCGTGTGATGTTGGCAAAGCTGCTATTGGAAAAGCCTTCTTTGTTGATGCTTGATGAGCCTACCAACCACTTGGATTTACCATCCATTCAGTGGGTGGAAAATTACTTAAAAACCTATGAAGGAGCTGTCATTGTGGTTTCCCACGATCAGACTTTTTTGGATAACTGCATCGAAACCACCGTGGAGGTTTCCCGTCAATCACTGACCATCTACGCAGGCAATTACTCTTTCTATAAAGAGGAAAAGGTAGAGCGTGAAGAGATTCAGCAAAATGCCTATGAGAATCAACAAAAGATGATCAAAGACACGGAAAGATTCATTGAGCGATTCCGCGCCAAAGCCTCTAAATCCAATCAGGTTCAGTCGCGTGTCAAGGCACTTGAAAGGCTGGAGAAGGTGAATGAAGTAGTTAGTGATAATATCTCAGTCAACTTTAAGTTTAAATTTGCCAAGCAATCAGGAAGGGATGTAGTGACTTTGGATCATGTATCCAAGGCTTATGGGGATATTCAGATCTTGAAAAACAGTACCGCGAGGATAGAGCGCGGTGACAAAATAGCCTTGATTGGAGCCAATGGAAAGGGGAAATCGACCCTCTTGAGGATTATTGATGGAACAGAGCCAATCAAAGGAGAAAGAAGTGAAGGGTATAATGTCGTCAAGTCCTTTTTTGCGCAGCACCAATTAGAGGCCTTGAATGTCAATAATGAGATTATTCAGGAAATGGTTCAGGCTGGAAGCGACAAGACAGAGACAGAGCTAAGGAATGTACTTGGCTGTTTTTTGTTTACCAATGACGATGTTTTCAAAAAGATCAAAGTACTTTCCGGTGGTGAAAAATCAAGGGTGGCATTGGCCAAGACCTTAATTTCAGAAGCCAATTTCCTATTGTTGGATGAACCGACCAACCACTTGGATATGCAATCGGTAAATATTCTGATTCAAGCCTTGCAACAATATGAGGGTACTTTTATTACTGTTTCTCACGACAGACATTTCATCAAGGGGGTAGCCAATAAGATTTGGTATATCGAAGATCATGAAATCAAGGAGTACTTGGGAAGCTATGATGAATACAATTATTGGCGTTCCCAACAAGTGGAGGTAGATGCTGCACCTGTAGTTAAAAAGGAGAAAGTACAGAAGCCGAAAGAGGTGAGAAATGACAGTGAGGTCAGCCAAGCAAAAAAAGACTTGAAAAAAAAGGAGAGAGAACTTGAGGAGGTGGAGTCAAAAATAATGGCCTTAGAAGAAAAAAAAGAATCACTTGAGCAGCAATTGGCTGATCCTGCCATCTTTCAAAATGAAAGTGAAGCAGCCAAGGTAAATCAAGCCTATGAAAAACTTAAGCAGGAAGAAGGCCAACTGAATACTATTTGGGAGAAGATAGCTGAAGAGATAGAAAGTTTACAGGAGGTTGTTTCTTAAAATCAATTGTTTTACCTGTAATTTTACAAGAATTTATATTATGCCAACCTAGCTTTGAAGAAGTGAAGGTTGGCATTATTTTTTATATTGAGAGCTTGTTTGACAGAGAAGTGTTATGAAGAAATTGAAGATTGCTTTCATTTTATTTTTGATCTTTCCTAAGATGCTACTTGCCCAATTCGCATTGGAAGACAAAGTGTTTGAGGAAAATATCCAAACAGTTCAACTTTACCGAAACGGGGTGGGGTTGGGAGCTCAAATGAATGCTCCTGTAATTCCTTTGGGTTCATCGGGGTTGGTTTTGGAGTTTGATGATTTGGCCTTTGAGCCAGACAGGTATTCTGCCTCCTTGGTACATTGTAATGCCGATTGGACTCCTTCAGGTTTAAAGTCGGCTGATTACCTCAGTCAATTTAATGAATTCAATGTGAACACCTACGATTACTCCATCAATACAAGGGTGCCCTATATCCATTATACATTTGAGGTTCCAGCTGTAAGTAAGTCTGGGAATTACCTGTTAAAGGTCTATAGAGGAAGGGATGAAGATGCACTGATTCTGACTAAGCGTTTTATGGTGTATGATGCCCAATTGAAAGTAGGAGCTTCCTTGATTCCTCCTACACAGACTGCTGAAAGAATGACTGGGCAGCAAATTGATATACAAGTAAATTATGCTAATCGTGAGATCAGGGATCCAGGTAAAAATGTTAAGGTGATTGTGAGGCAAAACCAACGGTGGGACAATGCAAAGATGGGTCAGCAGCCCACTTTTATCAGGGAAGAAAGAAGCCTCTTGGAATACCGTTTTTTCAATAGTGAAAATATTTTCGATGCAGGCAATGAATTTCGTTTTATCGACTTGCGATATGTCAGGACCACTGGAAGAAATATCGCAACAATGAAATTGGAGTCAGATGTAGCTTATGCAGAGACATCTGTTAGTCAACCCCGTGCTGATTTAAGCTATATGGAATATTTGGATCTCAATGGGCAATATATTATTGAAAACCTAGAGCGTGGAAATGCCAAATTGGAAAGTGAATATGTGCTGGTCACCTTTAAGGTGGATATGAAAGAAATAGAGGGGGAACCTTATGTTTTTGGCTCTCTAAGTAATTGGGGGAAATCAGTTGCTGCCAAAATGGACCAAGTTGGGATTTCCAAACAGTACCAGACATCTATTTTATTAAAACAAGGATGGTATGATTTTCAGGTAGCAGTGAAAGAGGGAATGGATTGGGACACCCTTTCCATGGAGGGGAGTCATTTTCAGACAGAAAATGAATACGATGTTTTGGTGTACTACAGGGATTTTGGAAGCCGCTATGATGAGTTATTGGGGTACATCACTATTAATGCTAATAACAAGCGATTTTGAAGTAATAAAAAACCCTGAGAAATCATCCTCAGGGTTCTAATTTTTAATCTTCGCCTTCCTCTTCTTTAGTGGCTTGGTCTTGTCTGGATTTGTAAGGGACAAAACCTTCTCTTTTGAATTTGTAAGGTTCAGTGCGTTGGCTGGGAGAGTTATTGGCAAGATCTAACATACCAAAACCTTTGTGTGTAAAGGCTCCCAATCCACACTTGAAAACGAAGTCCTGTACTTCAGGAGCTGCATACAAAGTAAACGGAAGGGTGTATCCTCTTACTTCATATTTAACATCCATGTCGTACACGGAATAAATTCTAGCAAATTTCTTTTGCTGTTCTTTCAGCTTATTTACATAGTTCATGTCAGGTACCACCTGGAACTTATAGAAAGATTCCATTTGCTCTTGGTTGTACCATCCAGAACGCTCCATCCTAGTTAAGGTAGACTCATATAGAAGGTCAGAGAACTCATCCGTATCCGGATTGATGAATCTCTTTCCAGAGTCGTCGTTAAACGTAGGAGTTAACAGTACCAATGGGGAAATACAAACAAATTTGTTTGATGGTTCCAATTCTGGTTCCGATTCCTTTTCAGTGTACTCAGGTGAAATGACGAGATTTCCCAACTCAATTTTGGGCGTTTTAAACACTTGCTCTAGCAAATAGTCAAGGAAGTCTTCATTGGGTGATGAAAGCACTAGGGTAACTAAGCTTGAGTAATAATGTAAGCCGCTTCTACTTACTTTGGTCTGTCCTTTAAGACCAGAGAAGTTGAAGTAATTGTAGTTGAAAAACTCTTCACGGCCACCTTTTACAATTAGACCTTTAAGGAATTGGGCCAAAATGTACTGATGGTGAAAGGGTAAATAAGCGCCTTTGTTTTTTAACGAAAATATTAATCTTATTCTCACGGCATTAAAAATGAAAAGTTAAACAATGATTATTTTAATCTTTACTACTGTCAACGCTGTAGTATTCAATTTGTTCGCAAAACTACGATAAAATTCTGAATTATGTTAAACATTAAACCTAAAATGCATAATGTCACCATCTTGAACAATATACTCCTTGCCTTCAATGGCGATTTTTCCATTTTCACGACAAGCTGCTTCAGATTTATATTTCTCGTAGTCAGCCAATTTGATTACTTCAGATTTGATAAATCCTCTTTCAAAGTCAGTATGGATAACTCCTGCAGCAGCTGGAGCTTTCCATCCTTTTTGAATGGTCCAGGCACGCACTTCTTGTACCCCTGCAGTAAAGTAAGTGATAAGATTAAGCAAAGAGTATGCCGCTCTGATCAACCTGTTCAAACCACTTTCTTCAAGTCCATATTCTCCTAGGAACATTTCCTTTTCTTCAGGGTCGTCAAATTCTGCAATTTGTGATTCGATAGCTGCGCAAAGCATGATGACTTCCGCGTTTTCATCTTTGACATTTTCCTTGAGCTTATTTACATGCTCATTGCCAGTAAGGATACTTGCTTCATCTACGTTGGCTACATAAAGCACTGGCTTGATGGTGAGAAGGTGAATGTCTCGAATTGCTTCTAAATCCTCTTTTTCTACGTCTATGGCTCTGGCGTTTTTACCCGCCTCTAAACCGCTTTTAAACAATTTAAGAATTTCTAAGTCTTTTTTTGCTTTTGCGTCGCCTGATTTTGCGATTTTTTCGATTCTGGCAATCTTTTTTTCCACTGACTCCAAATCTTTAAGTTGAAGTTCGGTGTCAATTATCTCTTTGTCAAAGATGGGGTCTACATTTCCTGCTACGTGAACGACATTGTCATCATTAAAGCAACGGATGACGTGAACGATAGCGTCAACTTCACGGATATTCGCTAGAAACTTGTTGCCAAGTCCTTCACCTTTACTAGCTCCTTTGACCAGCCCGGCAATGTCCACGAATTCTATCACAGTAGGCATTACCCTTTGTGGATTGACCAATTTTTCTAGGGTTTGAAGTCTGCTATCTGGGACTGTCACCACTCCTACATTGGGTTCAATGGTACAGAAAGGGAAGTTTGCCGCTTCTGCTTTTGCACTTGAAAGCGCATTAAATAAGGTTGATTTTCCAACGTTGGGAAGCCCAACGATGCCACACTGTAAAGCCATTTATTTTTTGCTATTTGATTCTAAATATGCGGTATTCTTTATATCCTTTGTAAAACTCTTGCACTGAGACTCTTACTATGGTATAGACAGGGATGGCAAATATCATCCCGAGTACTCCGCCGACTTTTGCCGCTGCAAAGATAACAACAAATATTTCAAGTGGATGTGCTTTTACCGATTTAGAGAAAATTAGTGGCTGAAGAAAAAGGTTGTCGGTAAGCTGAACAATAGAAAAAACAGATAAAATTTTCACAATTAACAAAGTCATCTCTTGGGTGCCTAGGAAGTCTCCGGTGGATAGGCCCACCAAAACACCGAAGGTGGCCCCTAATATAGGTCCTGCATATGGGATAAGGTTGGCTACAGCAGCGAATATTCCTATCGTAAGTGCATATTCCACTCCTACTATCGAAAGACCAAATGAAGCTATGGTGAAAATAGCACTCATTTGAATTAGTAGTCCCAGTAAATAGTTGGAGAGCAGCCTTTCTACTTTATGAAAAGTGGCGACAGAAAGTTCAAAATACTGATTGGGTACCAAATTGATAAAGTTTCTTCTAAGAAGCCCATTTTCCAAAAGCAGGAAGAATGAGATAAATACAATCGCTAAGACGGTAATCAGTACAGAGCTGGTTGCATTAATCAGTCCATTTAGAAAGCCTTGGATGTTGATTTCACTTAGACTGGATAGCATGGTGTTCTTGACTTGCTCAAAAAGATTACCGGGATTGTTGCTCAGTAAATTTAAATTAGTCAAAACAGCTTCTATCCGGTTCACAGGTCTTTGTATCTGTTCGTAGAGAAATTCAACATCCAAATTTTGGATGATTTCAACCTGGGCAATAATCAGGGGAATGAAGAGTAGTATGATGGAGAAAAGGATCAGCCCAATTGTGGCAAAAGAAAATAAAATTGCTAACCAGCGTGGAATGTGTTGCCCAAATACATGGATGCTGTTGATTCTGTTGGTCATGGGGCGCAAGGCAGCTGCAATGACCAAGGAAATAATAAAATAGAAAGCAATGTTGGAAAAATACCAGCCTAATAAAAGTACAGCCAGCAGAAATGCCAGCACTGAAAGTATAAATTTCTGCATATTATAAAAATAGTAAAGAGACTGTACCATTTCCACATTGAGTAAAAAGAATTTTTAACTCACGGACTTTAACCTCTGCAGATCGGGTTAAATTTAATGATACAGTCTCTTTTGTTTTCAGATGGGAATTAATCCCACTTCAAATCTTCTCCGAAATTATCTTCGGAACTGGTCTCAGCTTCAGCCTCGTATTGAGAGAAGTCAAAATCAGCCATTAATTCATTTTTGACGTGATCTACAGTGTCTTGTAATGCATCAACGAACTTGGCAAAGTCTTCTTTGTAAAGAAAGATTTTGTGCTTTTCATAAACGAAATTGTCATCTCTAACTTTTCGTTTGCTTTCAGTGATGGTAAGGTAATAATCGTTTGATCTCGTAGACTTTACATCAAAAAAGTAAGTTCTTTTTCCTGCTTTTACTTTTCTTGAGAAAATCTCCTCTCTGTCGTTTCCTTTATGCTCTTCCACTTTCCAAAATTTTTAATTACTTATATCAAGGATTTATAATACGAATGACAAGTTAAATCAATTCGGGATTTAAATTCAAGGTCTTGGTAGGTTTTTTTTTAAGAAGGGTGCTGTTTTTTGTATAAAGCTTTAAAAGTCAGGTGTTTTTTTGGGAAACTGGTAAAAAGAAAAAGGAGCGATGTTTGTCGCTCCTTTATGTTATTCTGCGTGTAAATATTCTTTCTTCGCCAAAAGCTCTTCTTCAGATTCAGGGTTGTCAGGATCGTCAACGCAACAGTCCACAGGGCAAACAGCGGCACACTGAGGCTCCTCGTGAAATCCTGTACACTCTGTACATTTCTCGGTAACGATATAGTAAAATTCATCAGAAACAGGCTCCTGAGGTTCTTCAGCGTCAATCACTGTACCGTCTTCCAGCTTTACCTCTTTGAGTTCAGTTCCACCGCCCCATGTCCATTCGATGCCACCTTCATAGATCGCAGTGTTAGGGCATTCAGGTTCGCATGCACCGCAGTTGATGCATTCGTCGGTTATCATTATTGCCATTATAATCTCCTTTTTTAATTTCGAATTCAAAATTAAGAAGCATATAACAATATACCAATACAAATATTGATTCGCTAAATAATTTATAATGAATCTAGCTTAGAATTCCAAAATTCACTTTTTAATGACAAATAAATATCTTTGTGGTCTTATACAAAAAAAGACAACGAAATGACCCTTCAGGAGAGAATCAATGCTTTTGCTGCTTTAGGAAAGAAGCTATCATCTTTGCCCGATTATGAAATTGATGAATTGGCTTTTAGGGCTGAGAATAATAACAATTGGTTTACTCCTGACCAAGTGAAACTAGCACTTCAGGGCTTGGTACAGCTCTTGGATGAAGAGGCCTTGAATAATTGGATGGCAAAATATCAGGTCAAAGATCAACCAGAACCTAAAACAGTTGGGGTAATGATGGCTGGGAATATACCTGCGGTCGGGTTTCATGATTTAATGGCAGTTTTGTTGACAGGGCATATTGCTCACGTAAAGTTGAGTTCTACTGATCAGGTACTGCTTAAATGGTTGGTAAAGGAGTTGATAGAGTTAGCCCCTTATTTTGAGGATAAAGTGTTTTTTGAGGACATGCTAAAAGGCAAGGATGCCTACATTGCGACGGGGAGTGATAACTCGGCCCGCTATTTTGAGTATTATTTTGGAAAATTCCCAAGTATTATTAGGAAAAACAGGACTTCAATTGCGGTGCTTGATGGTTCAGAATCAGCCTTGGATTATAAAGAATTAGCTAAGGATATTTTTCAATATTTCGGCCTTGGTTGCAGAAATGTTTCCAAAGTTTACCTGAAAAGTGAATCACAGATAAAGGATTTTCTGACGGCTATCGAGGGCTACCATTTTGTGTTAAGCCACCATAAATACCTTAATAATTACGATTATAATAAATCCATTTACCTTGTAAATGGTGATGTTCATCTGGATAATGGGTTTTTACTCTGTAAGCCAAGTGAGGAGTTGGTTTCTCCAGTTGCGGTTCTTTATTATGAGGTATATGAGGAGGTAGAACAGTTAATGGAAAAAATAAAAGAAAAGGAAGATAAAATCCAATGCATTGTAAGTAGAGGAGGATGGTATCCAAGCAGTTTTGAATTTGGAGAAGCGCAAAGACCTTCTGTGGAGGATTATGCAGACCATGTGGATACGGTAGCTTTCTTGCAGGACCTTTCTTGATTCAGGGTTAATATATGGTGGATGTTTTGGAGAAAGCCATTATATTATATGGTTAATAGTGCTCCCAGAATTAATCCGAACCCAATTTGATCAATAGAGCAAAGAGTTTTTCCTTTCCAACCCCTTTTGGCTTGGCCCTTCTGCTGTCTGTAATTTGTATAGTTGGGGCGATTATAATGACTAAGTCGGATAAAATATCGACTTATTATTATACGTGGGAGGTCTTTGGCTTTTGGAGGAAAGGTTTCTGAGGATTGCTGGAGTTTACTTTGCAAATGGTTTTGATTTTGGTTTTTGGTCATGCATTGGCCATTTCCAAACCTGTGTCAAGCTTGCTAGGTAAGGTTTCCTCACTAGTGAAGTCCAATGTTCACGCCGTTTTATTGACCGGAGCGGTCACCATGATAGCCGGTTATTTCAATTGGGGCTTTGGTTTAATTTTAGGGGCTGTATTGGCGAAGAGGATAGGGAATCATGCCGTACAGCAGGGGATTCTAATTAATTATCCATTAGTAGCAGCATCTGGATACTTGGGGATGATGGTGTGGCATGGTGGGTTTTCTGGTTCAGCGCCCCTAAAAGTGGCCGAGCCCAATCATTTTTTGGTATCTGAAATTGGATCCATTTCAGTTTCCGAAACTATCTTGAGCAAGGAGAATATCCTGATTAATAGTTTCCTTTTTTTCGCAATCATGATAACCCTTTGGCTACTTTCTCGAAAGAAGGTGGAATTCACCCCTGTAGAAGTGAGAGAAGAGTTTTTGGAAGTAGGTGAAGGAAAAGGTTATTTGGGATGGATAGTAGGAGGATTTATTTGTCTTTTAGGTTTTGGAAGTTTTTTTGAAAAAGGAGATAATGCCCTTGGTTTTATAGATCTTAATTATGTCAATTTTTTATTGCTTGGCTTTGGGATGGTGGCACATAAAAGCTTAACAAATTATACCAAGGCTATCCAAAATGCCCTGAAAGGTGCTACAGGGATTATCTTGCAGTTTCCCTTTTATGGAGGCATCTTGGGAGTGTTGAAACATTCGGGTTTGTTGCTGTTGATCTCAAGTTATTTTGTGAGGCTTTCATCTCCTGATAGTTTTCCCTTTGTGACCATTATGAGTGCAGCTTTGGTAAATGTCTTTGTGCCTTCTGGAGGCGGGCAATGGGCTGTACAGGGGCCAGTGATCGTGGAGGCTGCCATAAAAATGGGCTTGCCCATTCATGAAATGGTTATGGCGATGGCTTATGGGGACCAGCTAACCAATATGGTTCAGCCGTTTTGGGCATTGCCTTTATTGGCGATTACAGGGGTAGCGCCAAGGGACTTGTTGAAGTATACCATTTATTTTTTTGTGGTAGGGGGAATAGTGTTTGGATTGGGGGTGTTCTTGGCTTTTTGATAAAGGGATAATTCTACCAAAATCCCTTCAGGGAACTATTAAAGGGTTATTTTAAACCCTTATAAATAAGTGACAATACTTAGCTTTTGCTTCTCTTTTTCGCCTAAAACCGTATCTTTGCCAACGATTTAATTGAAATCAAGTTATCACTAAAATAATTCATTTCAAATGGCATTTGATATAGAAATGATCAAGGCAGTGTATGCGAAGTATCCTGAGCGTATTGCAGCTGCCAGGAAGGTGGTGGGTAAACCACTTACTTTAGCAGAGAAAATCCTTTACGCACACCTTTGGGAAGGGAACGCTACACAAAACTTTGAAAGAGGGAAGTCTTACGTGGATTTTGCTCCTGATAGAGTAGCAATGCAAGATGCTACTGCCCAGATGGCCTTGTTGCAGTTTATGCAGGCTGGAAAGGAAAAAGTGGCAGTACCTTCTACAGCGCATTGTGACCACTTAATTTTGGCGCAAAATGGAGCGAAAGAAGACTTGAAGAGCTCGCTTACTGCCAGCGGTGAAGTGTTTAACTTTTTGGAATCAGTTTCCAATAAATATGGCATTGGTTTCTGGAAACCTGGAGCAGGTATTATCCACCAAGTGGTTTTGGAAAATTATGCTTTTCCTGGAGGGATGATGATCGGGACTGATTCCCACACCGTAAATGCCGGCGGTCTAGGTATGGTGGCTATTGGTGTAGGTGGTGCGGATGCTGTAGATGTAATGGCTGGAATGGCTTGGGAATTGAAATTCCCTAAATTGATTGGTGTGAAGCTTACCGGCAAAATGAACGGCTGGACTTCTGCCAAAGATGTGATTTTGAAAGTAGCTGGAATCCTTACCGTAAAAGGGGGGACTGGCTGCATCGTTGAATATTTTGGTGAAGGTGCCCAGTCACTTTCAGCAACAGGTAAAGGTACTATTTGTAACATGGGGGCTGAAATTGGAGCTACAACTTCCACTTTTGGTTATGATGAGTCAATGGCACGTTACCTAAGAGCAACTGACCGTGCGGATGTTGCGGATTTGGCCAATGAGGTGAAGGAACACTTGACAGGTGATGATGAAGTTTATGCCAATCCAGAGCAATATTTTGATCAGGTAATTGAAATTGATCTTTCTACCCTTGAGCCACATATCAATGGGCCATTTACACCTGATAGAGCTACTCCAGTTTCTCAAATTAGAGCTGAAGCAGAGAAAAATGGCTGGCCAACGAAAGTAGAGTGGGGCTTGATCGGTTCGTGTACCAATTCTTCCTATGAAGATTTGTCTAGAGCATCTTCAATTGCTCAGCAAGCTGTAGATAAAAAATTGAAAACCAAAGCTGATTTTGGGATTAACCCAGGTTCTGAGCAAGTAAGGTTTACTGCTGATAGAGATGGTTTATTAAAGATTTTCGAAGATCTTGACGCTACCATCTTTACCAATGCTTGCGGCCCTTGTATAGGTCAATGGGCTAGAACTGGAGCTGACAAGCAAGAGAAGAATACCATTGTTCACTCTTTCAACAGAAACTTCTCTAAGCGTGCTGATGGTAACCCTAATACCCATGCTTTTGTGACTTCTCCTGAAATGGTTGCTGCGATTGCCATCTCTGGTGATTTAGGTTTCAACCCACTTACGGATAAATTGGTTAATGCGGAAGGTGAGGAAGTGACTTTAGATCCACCAAAAGGTGATGAGCTTCCAGAGAAAGGATTTGCTGTAGAAGATAATGGCTATCAGGCTCCTGCAGAGGATGGTAGTGATGTGGTTGTAAAAGTAAATCCTGAATCTAAGAGACTCCAGTTGTTGGAGCCTTTTGCTCCTTGGAATGGACAGAACATCACGGGTGCAAAACTTTTGATCAAGGCTTTTGGCAAGTGTACTACTGATCATATTTCAATGGCTGGTCCGTGGTTGAGGTTTAGAGGTCATTTGGATAATATTTCTGATAACTGCTTGATTGGTGCAGTAAATGCATTCAATGAGGAAACCAACAGTGTGAAGAGTCAATTGACTGGCGAATATGGTCCGGTTCCTGCTACTCAAAGGGCTTACAAAGCAGCAGGTGTACCAACTATCGTAGTAGGTGACCATAACTATGGTGAAGGTTCTTCCAGAGAGCATGCTGCCATGGAGCCAAGACACCTTGGTGTGAAAGCTGTGTTAGTGAAGTCATTTGCTAGAATTCACGAAACCAACTTGAAGAAGCAAGGTATGTTGGCATTGACATTTGCCAATGAGGCCGACTATGATAAGGTAAAAGAAGATGATACCATCAACTTCTTGGATCTGGATCAGTTTGCTCCTGATAAGCCGCTTAATTTGGAGTTTGTCCATGCGGATGGTTCTAAAGATGTTATTGTTGCTAATCACAGTTACAATGATGCCCAGATTGGTTGGTTTAAGGCTGGCTCGGCGTTGAACTTGATCAAAGCACAACAAAAGGGCTGATAGATTTTATTAATGATATTAAAAAGGCTTACCGATTTATTCGGTAAGCCTTTTTTTATTTTAAAAGTTAATCGATTTAGCTTTTGCTATATTGAATATTCTAAATTTTTGATGAATTGTTATTTTTAAATTAAATGTTTGATTAATTATATAATATATTATATTTCAGTAATAGTTTTGATTTATTCCAAAGTTTCACCTATTTTAAAGCGATTTATTGTAATTTCAAAAATGATAAGAAATTGAACAATCTCTTTAAGACCGTAACGGACCAGTCCTCTGAGATGGTGTTTTTTGTTGAAAAGGTTTTTCCTCATGCCATTGTTTATGGAAACAAGGCTTTTCAAGATGAAATAGGTAGGTTACTTTCTGATAAAAGTCTTAGGGGGTTAGGGGTAGATATAAATACCATGTTGTTTCAAGAAGAGAATATTGTAGGTTATAACAACGATTATTATTCATTCATTGTTGAAGGTTCCCAAACAGGAATCGATTACTATTTATTTCAGAAGGGGAGTAAAGTTATTCTTCCTGGTAGTGAAGATTCTTTAGATATTTTCAATAAACAGTTGAAAGCTGAAGAGAATTTTTTTAAGAATTTACTCGATAAAATACCTACAGCACTTTTCCAAATGGTTATGGATGACAGGGGGAAGATGAGTTTTAAATACTTCAGTGAGAGCCGGAAGGGAATGTTTGATGTGTATGGAAAAGATAAGGATCATTTTAAAAGCATAGATTTTTTATTGAGTAGGGTTCACCCAGATGATATTGGGATGGTTTTGAAGACTATTGTTTATAGTACCAGATCCATGTCGCACTGGAGATGTGAATTCCGGATAATTATCAATCCTGATGAGGGGCCTCGATGGGTAATTGGTGTGGCTTCACCTGAAAGTTTACCTTCAGGAATTAACTGGTATGGAAGCATAATTGATATTGCAGATATCAAAGAAAGAGAGTTAGCGTTGGAATCTGCTAAAAAGGCTGCAGAGGAGTCAAGTAGGACCAAGTCTGATTTTATTTCTATGATTACCCATGAAATCAGGACGCCTTTGAATGCAATCTCTGGTTCAGTCTATTCACTTTTTGGAGAGGAACATAGTAAGCTTCAAGAAGGGCCGTTAAATACAATCAATTTTGCGGTGGATAACCTGATTATTATGATCAATGACTTATTGGATTTCCAGAAGATAGAATCAGGTAAAATGTCCATTGAGTCTAAGCCTTTTAATGTTAAGCAACTCTTGGGACAAGTGGTGAATGGTTTGAAGTACCAAGCCCATGAATCCAAAAATCAAGTCAACTTGATTGTGTCCGATAGGTTGGATATTAAAGTTTTGGGAGATAAGGTAAGGTTGTCTCAAGTATTGAATAACCTTATGACCAATGCTCTGAAGTTTACCAATGAGGGAAGGGTGAATTTAACAGCCACTTTGGTGCAGGATACTGAAAATCAAGTTAGGGTTTATTTTGAGGTGAAAGATACAGGTATCGGTATAGCTAGGGAGGACTTCAAAAAGGTGTTCAATGAATTCGATCAGGTAAATCATAGTTTTGATGTAAAATATGGTGGAACTGGCCTGGGAATGCCGATTACCAAAAGGTTATTGGAAAACATGGGGAGCCAGATCCAGCTGGAATCAGAAGTAGGTGTAGGGAGTACTTTTTTCTTTGAAATTACCTTTGATAAGTATTTTGCAGAGAATAATATTGAGGTATATAAGCCAACTATAGTAGAGACGGAGACTCCATTGGAGAAAACCCTTGTCCTACTTGCTGAGGACAACGATGTGAATGCCATTGTCATCATGAAGATAATAAGAAGGTGGGGCTTTGAATGTGAACGGGTTTGTAATGGAGCAGAAGCGCTGAGAGCTGTTGACTTAAAAAGCTATGACATCATCTTGATGGATCTTCAAATGCCTGTGATGGACGGTTATGAGGCTGCAAGGCTAATAAAAGAAAAGACATCGATACCTATTATAGCCTTGACAGCTGCTTCAAAAAGCGAGCTTCAAAATAGAATGGAGGACAGGCTGATGGATAGCTTTATCTCTAAGCCAATAGATGCACTAGAACTACAGGGAAGGATCAAAGAATTGGTAAAGGCTCATAAAGTCTGAGCCAGTTCAAGGTATTGTTGAGTAAGTTTGATTGAAGGGTCTTTTTGGTGGACTTCTGATAAATATTTTTGGGCAAGCGTTTTGTTCTCTTTAAAATAATAATAAATGCCCTTATTTCTGAGAGCGTACAGGTTTTTACTGTTTTGCTTGAGGCTGAAGTTGATGTCTTCGATTCCTTTTTCCAACTCACCATTAAAGAGGTAATATAATCCACGATTATTGTAAAAGTAAGCTTGACCGGAATTGAGGTCGATGGCTTTTTGTACCCATGAGAGCGCAGTACTATAATTCCCGTTTTCAAAAGCGATTAATGACCTTAAGTTGTAAATATTGGCTTCGTTCGGGTTGATTTTTTCAGCGGTTTTTAGGTCTTCTTCTGCCATATGGTAGTCTTCCAGGTAATAGTATATGGTAGCTCTGTTGACATAAAGATCCGTTACTTTACTTTCCAGTTCAATCGCATTCTTAAAGGCGGCCAAGGCTTGTGAGTAATTGGTAAGTGCTTCTTGGGCTAAGCCTCTTATGAAATAGCCTTTGTAATTTTGGGGCGAGTTGGCAATAAGCCGATCTGCATCAGCGAGGGATTTGTAGTTTTCTCCATTGTCAAGATAAGTTAGAGCTCTCTGGTATCGGGCATCATAATTCGCTTGGTCGATTTCAAGTGCTTTTGAAAAGTCATTGATGGCTTGGTCCAGTTTGGCCATTCTAAGGTTTGAAATACCTCTATTATAAAAAGCATCAGCAAATTCTGGATCCAAGTCAATGGCCTCATTGTAAAAATCTATGGCTCCTTCGTAATCGTTTTCCAACATTTTATTGTTTCCTTTTAAAAGAAACCTGCCTTTTTTGTCTTCTATGGAGTCACAGGAAAAAAGAAAGATGACGATTAGAAATAGAGAAAACAATAATTGTTGTGAAGAATGAAGCTTGTTCATGATGCTGTTAAGGTATTCTATTGGGCGAGTAAAGTTAATGAAAGCTTTTTATTTAAATTACAAATAAAGCTGTTTTGAAGTATAGTGAAGTACTTCAAAACAAATCAGGGAGCTGAAGGATATATATAAAGAGGTTCTATTATAATTTAGTATTGATCCAAAATATATATGGTTTTCTTTGTTTTGGATAGAAGGCAGGGGGAACTTTCATGATTTTATTTTCTACATTGAATAATTAATTTTGAATTCTTAATCAAAAAGTGAAATGAGTAAAGTAAAGATTTTTCATAACCCAAGATGCGGTAAAAGCAGGAATTCACTGAAATTGCTTCAGGAGAAAATGCCAGAAGAACAAATAGAGATCATTAAATACCTGGAGACTCCTCCTTCTAAGACTGAGCTAAAAGCTGTGATTCAAATGTTAGGGATTTCCGCTGATCAATTGATTCGTAAGAATGAAAATGTATGGAAGGAAAATTTCAAAGGTAAAACGTTTGGAGAGGATGAATTGATTGATATTATGGTGGATAATCCCATCCTAATTGAGCGTCCTATAGTAATCAAAGAGCGTAAGGCAGTTCTCGGAAGGCCACCGGAAAATATATTGGAGATTTTATAAATTGTCTTTCCATTTGCGTTAAAGAGAACCCTTGTGAACAACCCTAGAAAGCATTGGATTATTGCCTCTTTTGTCATCAGTGTCCTGTTGCTTATACTGAAATTTTATTCCTACTATTTGACTCGGTCAAACGCGATATTGACAGATGCTCTGGAAAGTATTGTTAATGTGGTGGCTTCGGGCTTCGCCTTTTATAGTATCCATCTGAGCTCTATGCCTCGTGATCAAAATCACCCATATGGTCACGGGAAAATTGAGTTTTTTAGTGCTGGAATTGAAGGGATTTTGATTATTCTTGCGGGCTTTTTTATTATTTACCAATCCATTATTGGATTTATTTTTCCATCTGTATTAAGGTCTTTGCCATATGGGATGGCCTTGGTTGGTTTTTCAGGAGCAATTAATGGTTTTTTAGGTTACATGCTTTTTAAGAAAGGTAAAGAGCATAATAGCCTTACCTTGGAGGCTGATGGAAGGCATATTCTGACAGATGCTTTCAGTAGCTTTGTCCTTATCATCGGTGTGGGTATAATCTACTACACAGGTTTAGATGTGCTTGATGGTGTGTTTTCGATTCTGTTTGCGCTTTATATCATTTACAATGGTTATGGTTTGGTTAGAAAGTCTGTGGCAGGCTTAATGGATGAAAGAAACCCAACCTCAATGATAGCAATGGTCAAGGTGCTGAACAAGTATCGAAAGAATAACTGGATCGATATCCATAACATGAGGGTCCAACAATATGGTGCAGATAAACATATTGACCTGCATCTGACATTGCCATATTACTTTGAGCTAAGGGAGGTTCACGAGGAAGTAGAAAGAGTGGAGGAAGTATTGGAAAAAAACATGTTGGGGAATGTTGAGATTTTTGTTCATGCAGATCCTTGTTTGCCAGAAAAGTGCTGTCATTATTGCCAGGTGAAAGACTGTCCTGTGAGAAAGTATCCCAAATCACAAAAGATAAATTGGAATGTGAATAATATGTCCCAAAATCAAAAGCACTATCATGAGCTAAGCGAAAATATTAGAGGGAGGAAGCCTGTGTGATTTTGTTATTTGCTCTGTTGGGGTTAAAAGCTTTTGTTGAAGGTTTTGGTTTCCTTATAATTTTCTGTAAATATTTGATTTTTAGTGTTTTGGTTTTGTTTTCGTTTTTGGATTTTTGAGCTAAGTTTCTTAACTTATAGCATGAGCGATGAAAAAAAGTTTAAAGTGTTCCTGACTGCGTCTGCTTTTGTTTGGTTGGCAATAGTCATTTTAATTATTGTTTTGTAGTCAGAAGAAAGAGAGCTATTACTGTTTCTGCGTACCATGCAGCTAATGATTTTTTAAATGGATAGAATTTTTTGAAGAAAATAAAAGGGGTACAATATTCATTGTACCCCTTTTATTTTCTAATCTTCAGCAATTGATTTTAGTTTGCGTAACGCTTTGGGCCATGCGTCGTCAAAGTAATCTTTGTACTCCTCAACGGTATCCATTTCAACTAACAGTTCCGTGTTTCCATCGATATTTTTGAGTGTATAGTTTTCATGAACCCCTGCCCAGCTCTTTACTTTTTCACTTTCTAGGTCTTCTTTTCCATTGTCGTAAAACCCTAAATGTTCTATGGACATGTATTTATTGGGAATAGTTTTGGCAATTCTGCTGACCATACCTTGTCCATTTCCGTCCAAAAATAATACCTTGCTACCTTCTTTCCAGTCAGTTTCGGCACGGGAACCTTCACTGAAAACAGCAGTCCATGCTTGGTAAGACTTATCATCCCATAATGTTTCCCATACTTTTTCAGGAGAAGCGTTGATTTGAATTGTGAAAGTTGATTTTTCCATGTCTACTAAGGTTTGTAATCGTCGATTTACTAGTATTTCAGTTTATTTTCTGCATTGGAATAGCCAGTGATGTCCGAATTGGTCAGTGAGCCCACCAAAGAGAACACCCCAAAAATTTGCTTGAATGGGATGGAAAGATTTGGCACCAGAAGCTAATTTATCATAGTATTTAAACAGTTCATCTTCTTCTTTGGTGTCGATAAGGAGAGAGATGGAATTTCCTTTTTGAAGTCCAAATTCGTCTACCATGTCAGTTCCTATGAGGGTCAGCTTTTTGTTTTTTAAGGTAGCGTGAACAATTTTGTCCCTATAATTTTCTGGAAGTTTATTTGAAAGGGGAGATTCTCCCACTGTCTGTAAGCTCAAGGTTCCTCCAAAGCAGTTTTGATAGAATAACATGGCTTCTCTACAATTTCCATTGAATGTAAGGTAGCTAATGATTTGATTCATAACATTGAAATGATTGGAGTAAATAGTAGTGGTAAAGTTCAGAAATAACTCGGCCTTTATAGTGGTGTGAAGACGACGGACTTGAGGGTTGATTGCGACAAGCTTTCTAATTATCTTTAGTCATGAAAAAAGTATCCATACTTGTGCCGGAATCTTCAGTGATGGAAGCTATTGCTGATCCCCGGTATATGTTCACCGCAGCCAATCAATTTTTGATATCTTCAGGTAGAGCTCCTTTGTTTGAGGTGCAGCTGGTGGGGATCCAGAGAGAAATAAAGCTTGCAGAAGGCGTGTTTTCTGTGCATCCTGACAAACTTTTTAGCGATGTGCAAGAAACTGATGTAATCATTATTCCTGCGCTCTTTGGAAATATGAAACAGGCAGTTGAACTAAATGAAGCATTTATTCCTTGGATTTTGGATCAATATAGAAAAGGGGCTGAGATAGCTTCTTTATGCGTAGGGGCCTTTTTATTGGCAGCTACAGGCTTGTTGGAGGGAAAAAAATGTTCAACGCATTGGGCTTACTATAATGAGTTTAGAGAGACTTTTCCCAATGTGGAGGTGGTGGATGGGAGTATTATTACAGAGGAAAACAGGGTTTACTCTAGTGGAGGAGCTAATTCTTACTGGAATTTATTGTTGTACTTGTTGGAGAAATATACAGATAGAGGTACGGCTATTTTGGCAGCCAAATACTTTGCTATAGACATTGACAGGGAAAGCCAATCAGCATTTGCCATCTTCAATGGGCAGAAAGACCATCCTGACGAGGAGATAAAAAAGGCTCAAGAGTTTATAGAGAGCCACTACGATGAGAAGATCAGTGTAGATGATTTGGCAGGAATGGTAGCCATAAGTAGAAGAAGTTTTGAAAGGCGTTTCAAGCAAATGACAGGAAATACCGTGATAGAATACTTGCAGAGAGTGAAAATAGAAGCGGCTAAAAGAAGTTTTGAGTCGACGAGGAAAAATATTTCAGAAGTAATGTTTGATGTTGGATACACTGATACCAAAGCTTTTCGCAATGTCTTCAAAAAAGTAACCGGACTTACACCAATTGAGTACAGAAATAAGTACAATAAAGAAACTGTGCTATCTTAATTAAATGTTTTTTGAAAAATACTAAGTGATGCCTCAGGGTAATTTCCCTTAAAAGTGTCTATCAAATAGGGGAGGGATTTCTCAATTTGTTAAAGTTTATTTCCTAACCCCAAGAAACTATTTTCGTTGATAGAGAAATAGTTTTTAAAATTTACCTAAAACAAAATAGCCTGAATCGAAGTTGGCCAAGTGTCAATGTTGTTAAAAAGCTCAAATTTTAAGGGCTACTTTGTTAGTTTTGCCTTTTTGAAAAACAAAAACAGATGAAAAGAAGAAAAAAGACTTGTCGTTCGATAAGTTTTCAAGGAAAATTTTTGCTGCTCTTTTTGACCAGTTGTTTAGCCACTGCCAGTCTTTACGCCCAAGAGAAATTTACCATCAGGGGTAATATTGAAGATGCAAACAGTGGAGAAGGTCTGATAGGAGCCACAGTTTTTATCAAGGAATTAAGCACAGGAGGGACAAGTAACGTCTATGGCTTTTATTCCCTAACAGTTCCTGCAGGGGATTATACCTTGGTGTATAGTTTTGTGGGATATGAGTCAATTACAAAAGCCATAACCTTGGACAAAGATCAAACAATTGATGTGGAGTTAGGGTCAGGGGCAACAGAATTGGAGGAGGTAGTGGTCAATGCTGAGCCTGAAGATTCTAATGTCCGGTCCACGCAAATGAGTGTGAATAAACTGGATATGCGAGAAGTGGAAGCTATCCCTGTTATTTTTGGTGAAAAGGATATCATCAAGACCATACAACTACTTCCTGGTATAAAAGCCAGTGAAGGCGGCGGCGGCTTTTTTGTCCGTGGGGGGAGTGCAGATCAAAACCTGATCCTGTTGGATGAGGCTCCGGTGTATAACGCCTCACATTTATTGGGTTTTTTCTCCGTCTTTAATTCAGACGCAATAAAAGACCTTACGATTTACAAGGGCCATATCCCTTCTGAATATGGCGGAAGAGCCTCTTCTGTCCTTGATATCAAAATGAAAGAAGGAAATAACAAGAAGTTTGCGGCACAGGGAGGTATCGGTTTGATTTCAAGTCGAGCTACAATTGAGGCGCCGATTGTAAAAGATAAAGGGTCATTTGTGGTTTCTGGAAGAAGGACCTATGTGGACTTGTTTCTGAAATTGTCTAATGATGAGGAGGTCAAGAATTCCATTCTATATTTCTATGACTTGAATGCTAAGGCGAACTATAAACTGGGTGATAAAGACCGGATATTTGTATCAGGTTATTTTGGAAGGGATAATTTTGGTTATGGTGATCTGTTTGGATTTGATTGGGGAAACACCACCGCAACTGTACGCTGGAACCATCTTTTCAATGATCGATTGTTTTTGAATTCTACGGCCATGTTCTCAGATTACAATTATGAAGTAGAGATAATGGCAGAAGAGGAAGAAAATGAGAATAATGGATTTAAGGTGACTTCAGCCATAAGGGATTTTAGCGTCAAAGAGGATTTCGAATATTATATTAATCCTCAAAACACCTTGAAATTCGGTGCGAGTGCTATCAGACATAATTTTGTGCCAGGAGAGATTATTCCGCAAGGTGACTCCTATATCAATGAACAGAAGTTGCAACGTAAATACGCTTGGGAAACAGCAGCCTATATATCGGAAGATATAGAGTTTTCGCCGAGGTTCAACGTAAATGCAGGTCTGAGGTATTCTTGGTTCGCTCAGATTGGTCCTGGAGAAATTTATACTTATGATGAAGACGGGGATGTGATCGATACTGAAACTTACGGTGATGGGGAAATAGTAAAGTCCTATGGCGGTTTAGAACCCAGGCTGGGCTTAACATACCTCTTGAATGATGAAGTGTCTGTGAAGGCTTCATATGGTAGGAATCGCCAATATTTGCATTTGGTATCCAATAGCAATGCTGGTACCCCGATCGATTTATGGATTCCATCCAGTAATAATGTTCGTCCTCAAATAGCGGATCAGATCGCTTTGGGCTATTTCCGAAATTTCAATGATAATGCATATGAAAGTTCGGTAGAGGTGTATTACAAGGATATGAAAAACCAGGTGGATTACCGAACGGGTGCGGAGTTGGTTTTTAATGAGAATGTGGAATCGCAATTACTCTTTGGTGATGGTTGGTCCTACGGTGCTGAGTTTTTTGTGAGAAAAAACAAAGGAGACTTGACAGGCTGGATCAGTTACACCCTTTCGAAAACTGAACGCCAATTTGACGGGGTAGATTATGGAGAAGTATATCCTGCAAGTTGGGACAGGCCGCATGATTTGTCGATTGTAGGGATCTATCAATTAAACAAAAGGTGGAATTTGTCTGCCTCATTTGTCTATCGCTCTGGTGATGCAGTGACCTATCCGGTAGGGAAATACGAGGTGAAAGGTGAAGTGATCAATATGTACGATAAGAGAAACAACAACCGTCTCCCTGAATACCATAGGTTAGACTTGGGAGCAACGCTAAAACTTAAAAGTAATCAAAAGTTTGAATCGGATTTGAATTTCTCTGTTTATAACGCTTATGCTCGAAAGAATGCCTTTATGGTTACTTTCAGGGAAGATCGCGATGATCCTACCAAAACAGAAGCGGTGAAGTTTTCGCTATTCAGCATCTTACCATCAGTTACCTATAACTTTAGATTCAAATAATCATGAGAAGATATTTATATATAGTCGTTGTCATAGCACTTTCTTTGACAGGGTGTGAAGAGGTTATTGTAATAGATCTGGATAATGCTGAGCCGAGGGTGGTAATTGAAGGGATTATCACAGATCAGCCAGGCCCTTATACTGTTACTATTTCAGAATCGGTAGGTTTTTATGAGGATAATGTTTTTCCTGGAATCGAAGGTGCCTATATAGAAATTTCTGATGAGGAGGGAAATGTAGATGTGTTGGAAGAATTGGGAGATGGAGTGTATCAGACTACCAGTATTCAAGGGCAAAGAGGAGTGACCTATACGATAGAAGTTCAGTTGGATGGAGAAACCTATACCGCAGAAAGTACAATGCCTGAGGAGTTGGTAGAAATAGATTCATTGGGTTTTAGGTTTGAAGAAGAATCATTGCTTTACAAAGAAGGATATTATTTTCGGGCTTATTTTCAAGATCCGGCGGAATTGGGGGACTATTATAGTTTCAACGTTTATGTCAATGGTGAGGTGTATGTGTTTGACTTTGATGGGGAGTTGATTGAGGATGATAACTTTTGGCTTGGTGATGATAAATATACGAATGGCAATGCCCAAGATTATGATTTCCCTCATACTCTAAAAGAAGGGGATGAAATGTATGTGGAGTTAAGGCATCTGGACCGAAGTACCTATGATTATTACAGAACTTTGGTAGAAGTGATTGATGGGGGTGGAGTGGCTCCCTCCAATCCTTTGTCCAATTTCGGAGATACTGCTTTGGGATATTTTGCTGCTTTCTCAGTGACTTCCATTGAGGATTCGGTGGAATAGTATCAATGTTTATTTAAATGTATAAAAGAGCTATTACTGAGTTAGAATTCAGTAATAGCCCTTTTCTTATACCTGGTTTATTTTCTCTCTTCCACTTCATATATCAGCTCTTGGTAGCCGATTTTACCGTCCGGGCCAATGGCTTCAATGATCACCATGACCTGACCTGGAATGTCTGCATTATAGTAATTGACTTGGGCTTGTCCTGTAGAATCAGTTTTGACTTGGGCTTGCCAATGAATGACTGATCTTAAGTCTGGTTTTATCCAATCCTGAGTACTTAGGTTTTCATAGTTGGGGCGGTAAAATTCCCTTGTATGGGAAAAGGCAGGTACAGAGGTTTGTAGTAGTCCGTCTGGTTTTTGAACCCCGAAAATTCCTTTTCCTGCATGGGTGTAAATAGCAATTACACTTCCGGTCATAGGGGCTTCCATGGGGCTGGCCTGTGGGTAAACCTCCATAAAGAGAGAGGTGAAGTTTTTGGCAAACTTGATGAGCTCTACACTTTTAACCTCTGAAGGAGGGATGCTGGGGATAAGGTCATAATTATAGTTCATAACCGGAATGCCATCAATGACGACCAATGTCATTTCAGCCGAAAGAACCGATGCTCTAAGGTAACCACCTGGCCCATTTACCCTGTAAATTTTAACATCCTCTGGATAGTTGAAAAGCAGGATACTGTATAGGCCATAAGACCATTTTTCTTCTTTTTCTTGAATGTCTTGCCCTTCAATTACCCTATCCGGCTTACCGAAGCGTTTCATGACTTTCTCTCTCTCAGGGGTGAGTAAGTAATCCTCCACGGTAAATGTTTCAAGCTCCATTATATCAGTTGAAAGTTTGAAAGCAGCCTCAGCGGCACTCTTTTCTTGATGCTTTTCCACCAAAGCATAGCTAACACTGTCCAGACGTTCGATTGTTTGCTTTTGATCAAATGTGATTTCTGGGCTGAACTTCTTGTCCAGTGAAAAAGTGTAATTCTTCTTCTTTCCTGTTTTGTTGGCGCTTTGTATTAATACATCGATTTTTTCTCCATAAGCATCTTCCAAGTAAAAGTTAAAACGGCCAAGACTGTCTGTAGACTGGGTCTGAAAGGTGGTTTTTTCACCAAAGGTCATCAATGTGAGCGCTACATCTTCTTTTTTCTTCTTTGATGAAAATACGCCGCTTACCGATCCTGAAACATGAAGGGAGGGTTCAGCAGGGTAGACTAAAGAGTCCAAGTTCTGGTGATAGTGATAATTTCGCCAATCCTGTGTGATCATCAGGACGTCCAAGTCGTTGTAGTGATTAGGGCGGTCATGTTGAAAATAATATCCCGGTTTTTCGATGTGGCCTTTTAGGTCTCCGCTCAATAGCAATGAAGATAAAATATTTGTCCTCTTTTCCTGTATTTCCCCCATTAAGTCTCCATTGATGGCTAAAACTGAAATATTCGCTTCTATAGGGATGTCGTTCGAATCTTTGATTTGGATGTTGACAGTTGTTTTTTCTCTTTGAGTATATAATGGCTGATTGGAAGAGGCCTGTATTGTCAGTCTGTTCTCTAGGCGTTCATTGAAGAAAAGTCTCTCTGCAACAGGCTGCCGATGATGGTCTAATAGGGTGAAAGAAATGATGCCTTCCGGCAAGCTGTTAGTCGGTAGCGTGGTGAGGGCTTTTCCTTGTTTCAGCCTTCCTTTTATCCAGTAATAGGGAATACCCCTGCTGGTAACTTTAATGAAGATGCTGTCATTATGTGCGGGTATGGCGGATTGAATTAACCGAATGTTATTTCCCGCCTTAAATACAGCCAAGTTGTAACCTTTAGGTTGGACTACAGGAAGTGGGTATTGGTAGGTTACAGAGGAATCTCCAGAAGGATATATTTCAGCAAAATATTGATGGGCGCTGTCCGCTAAAAAGACAAAGGAACCCATGCCCAAATCATTGCTTTTTAAAGTGGTGATTTGCTTTCCGCTTCCATCGATTACCCGACCTTCTATTTGTTTGCCTGATCCAAGGTAATCCAAAGCCTTAAAACCCACCCTTGAAGTCAGCCCATGGACAAGCTCTCCACTTTCCGGAAAAAACTGGAAATCCAAAGCCTCTTCATCCAAGGCTATCGTTTTGGAGTACTGAGCCCCGTTTTCGGTTTCCATATTCAATGTTGCTAATGTGCTATTTGCTGGAATCAAATAATTAATTACATATAGACCTTCTTTGTTTTTTTTCAGAGTGAGAGAATCTTTTTTGCCATCCAGATTGAGGGAGATACTTAGTTTCTTTTGATGAAGGCTGTCTATCTGTAAAGGGTTAAAGTTAGCACTAAGCCAAAACTGACCAGGTGATTTTTCTAAAAGAGAAACTTGACTGATTGGGGAGGCTGTATCTTCTTTGGAAGAAGGAAACACATCGGTATAGGCTTTGAAAATATAATCCGTACCAAAATTGCTGTCCCACTGCGTGTAAGCCCTGATTAAATAGCGGCCGGGTAGATAGTTACGGTTTAGGTCAAAGAAACCTTCCCCGATGCCATTTTGGAGTTTGATTAACTTTTCATCCTTTACTTGGAGGTCGCTGCCTATTATTTCTGCGTGAAGGACTCCACTGAGCAGGGTAGGTCGGTTGCTGGCGGCATTAGCTACGATTGCCTTAAACCATATTGTTTGGTCATGCGTGTAGATTTTACTGTCAAGCTGGAGGTAAACTTTTTCAGCCAAAGCATTGGTGGATTCAATGATGGGGCTTTGTGCCTGGACGTTGTTTGCCAAAAGGCTAAGGACCAAAAATAGAAGTAACTTGTTGCCTTTGCGTCTTTGGAAGCAAGGCCAATAAAAATTGTTCATTCAGGAAGATTTTTAAAAACACAAGTTAATAAAAATCAAACTTCCAGACTCTAGAATTAAAAAAGCTGAATTTTAAGCATAAAAAAAGCCATGAAACAAAATCCCATAGCTTTAGTCAATTAACAATAAACCCAAAATAACCTGCTGTAGGGGAAGGACTCGAACCTCCACGGGGTAGTTAGGCAAAACACGAGCTCCATGTTTGCTTTTTCCATTGACCCCCACCCCCGAGACAGGAGGGCTTGTCTGCCAATTTCAACACCCTACAGTGTGTATAAACAATCTTCTAAATTCCTTATCAACGCTTGTGCGAATTAAAGGAAAAGACCTTTTGTCTTTGTTTATGATTCAAAGTTAAATAACTTATTTTATTATTCAAATAAATTCAACAAAAATATTAAAAGTTTGCGTTATTTTTAATATTTATAGTTTTTTATTATAAATTATATAATTAGTGCTTGTTTGAAAACCTTTGGGAATTGTCAAATCGTTAATGAAGGTTTTATGTGAAATGAGTAGAAAGTAAAAAAGCTATGAAACAATATTTCATAGCTTTAGTCAATTAACAATAAACCCAAAATAACCTGCTGCAGGGAAAGGATTCGAACCTTTCATAGGTAAAAAGTGAACTTATCTCATTCTTTACACTTCCAGAATACTTTTCAGCATCCTACAGTTTTGTTTGAAATCTCATTTGATTTCCTTATTGATATAAAACTAATACAATGATTTTAAAATTCAAATTTTCTAATAAAAATATTTAAAAATTATTTATTGGTTAATAATTTGTCTTTGTATTTATTGATTCAATAATTATAAACTAAAAGTTGAAAATAAGGTTTCTATTCCAATTAGATTGTATGAAATAAAAAAGGGGACTTCGAGCCCCCCTTTGATTATATTAACCCAGCCCTCTTTAACAGGGCTTCTGGTTTGGGTTCTCTACCCCTAAACCTTTTGTATAAAATGGAAGGGTGGACTTTCCCTCCTGAAGAGAGTACATGATCTTTAAAAGCTTTGGCAGTAACTGGGTCAAAAATCCCGTTTTCCAAGAACATTTCGAAAGCATCCGCATCCAACACTTCCGCCCATTTGTAACTATAATACCCAGCAGCATAACCTCCTTGGAAAATATGGGAGAAAGAAGTGGACATTAACGTGCCTTCTACAGCGGGGAGCAATTCAGTAGGTCTCATGGCTGCTTTTTCAAAATCAAATAGAGATTGAACTTCAGCAGGATTAGTACTGTAGTAAGCCATGTCCAGTAAACCAAAACTTACCTGTCTTAAGGTTTGATAGCCTTGGTGGAAATTAGCAGCCTTCTTGATTCTTTCAATTAGTTCTTCAGGGATCTTTTCTCCTGTTTGATAATGTTTAGCAAATAAATCCAAGCACTCTTTCTCATAGCACCAGTTCTCGAAAATTTGAGAAGGGAGCTCTACAAAATCCCAATAGACACTTGTGCCGGAAAGCGATTCATAGGTTCCATTAGCTAGCATCCCATGCAATGCGTGGCCAAACTCATGGAATAGTGTGGTCACTTCATTAAAGGTAAGTAGGGAAGGAGTGCTTACGGTAGGTTTGGTGAAATTACAAACAATAGATATATGAGGTCGGTGATCAACATTGCCTTCTTTGAATTGTCCTTGATAGACGGTCATCCACGCACCGTTTCTTTTTCCAGCCCTTGGGAAAAAATCAGCATAGAATACAGCAACATGTTTTCCAGAGGTATCTTTTACTTCATAGGCAGTCACTTCAGGATGATAGACAGGGATATCTTCGTTTTTGATAAACTGCAATCCATACAGTTTTCCAGCTGTAAGGAATACGCCTTGAATGGTGTTTTCAAGCTCAAAGTAAGGCTTGGTTAGCTCATCATCTACTTCAAATTTGGCTTTTTTTAGTTTTTCGGAGTAATAACCAAAGTCCCATTTTTGAAGCGTCTCAGGGCCATCAATACTTTGGGCAAACTTGGTCAGTTCTTCCAGCTCTTCTTGGGCTTTTGGCTTGGCTTTTTCCAAAAGGTCTTTTAGAAAAGAACTTACCTCTGGAGCACTTTTGGCCATTCTTTCTTCAAGGACAAAGTCAGCATAACTTTTATAGCCCAAAAGATTAGCTCTCTGATTCTTTAAAACCAAAATTTCTTTGATGATTTCCTGGTTGTCCAGTTCATCACCTTTACATGATTTGGTGTTATAAGCCTTAAATATTTCTTCACGGAGTTCTCGGTTATCGGCATAGGTCATAAAAGGCACATAGCTAGGAAATGCCAAAGTGAAAATCCATTTGCCTTCTTTTCCTTTTTCAATTGCAGTTTGAGCTGCAGCTTCTTTGATGGAGTCAGGAAGCCCGGCCAGTTTTGCCTCATCTTCTACAACCAATTCATATTTATTGGTTTCAGCCAACACATTTTCTCCAAAGGCCAACCCTTTTTGGGAAAGCTCTTTATCAATCTCACGGAGCTTGGCTTTATCCTCTTCAGAAAGGTTGGCACCGTTTCTTACAAAGGATTTATATGTTTTGTCCAACAATGTCTCTTGCTCTTCGTTCAGATCAAGGCTTCCTTTTTGTTGATAAACAGTGTCTACCAAGTCAAAAAGCTCCTTATCCAGCAATATGTCGTTGCCATGAGCAGTAAGCAAAGGAGAGATTTCCCTTGCCAGTTTTTGGATTTCATCATTGGTTTCAGCAGCATTTAAATTGAAGAATATGCTGGAGATGATGCCTAGTTTTTTGCCTGAATTATCCAATGCTTCTATAACTGAGGAAAAATTGGGGGAGGTGGTGGCCTTAATACTCTCTATTTCAGACTTGGCCTCTTGGATGGCCTCCTGGACAGCAGGTAAAAAGTGTTCGTTCTTAATTTTATCAAATGGAGCCGTTTCGAATGGCGTATTAAATTTTTCCAATAATGGATTCATATTAAAGTATTCTTGTTTTGAGTTCAATGCATGTACGAAAATAGGTCGGTAAAGTTAATGGTTTTTGTCCCAAATCCTCATTCCCAATTTACCAGCCTGGCGTCTTTAAGGGCTCCCAAGAAACAAAATCGAAGTTGAAACTGAAAGCCCTAAAATAAAAAGGAGGTTTGAATTATCTTATAGGGTGTGGGAATACTGCCATGCTTTCTACAAAATCATCTCCTACAGATTGGACTGCAAAGAAGTAGTTGTCTTTGGAATAAGGTAATGTTAGACTAGTGTTTTGAGTGAAAAACTTCTTTTCCCATATAGGGGAAGTGGTTTCCCGCATCAAGACATAATAGCCCTTCACATTTCCAGCAGCAGGAGCGTTCCATTTAAGGGTGGAAGAGTTGGAGAGTTGGCTTACATCGATTCCTACCTCTTGGGGAACAGAAGGGGCTGAAGCAAGGCTGGCTAGTACAGCTAGATTGACTCCTGTGTTTTTTCGGAGGTATTCATAATCTATGTGTTCGGGAAGGTCACCGTATTGAATGCCATTCTCTGTTCTTAAGTCTTGATGCTGTTGGTTATAATTTTCATTGAATTCACACATTCTGACAGCTGTAAAACCTTCTCTAGAAAAAGGGGTATGGTCTCCTCCCCTTAGAAATCTGTCGTTCCTGTATACCAGTTTTACTTCAAGTTGGTCAACATACCTTTCTCCAATTTCTTTGATGTACCGCGCCAATTGGCGGGATTTGCTATCGTTTTCTCCATTGGTATACCTTCGTAGTCGCTCCATTTCTTCTGTTTCCAAAAGTGGTACTCCTTCACTAAAAACCCTAACGCGCGTGTTGTCTTTGATTGAGGTGCCGCTGGAAGCACTGTTTCCTATCATGTCATTGTTGATCATGGCGGCCAAGTTCCAGCCTTCAGCCTTTGCCTTTTGGGCCATATAGGTGGCGCCTTTAAGTCCTTGTTCCTCACCGGACACTGCAACAAAAATAATAGTGGCTGAATAGGGCCTTTTGCTCATGATCCTGGCCATTTCTATCAATGCGGCAACTCCAGACCCGTCATCATTGGCTCCTGGAGCATCGCTTTCGGCGTTCATGACATCACTGACCCTGCTGTCGAGATGCCCACTTACAACAAAGATTCTGTCATCGTTTGGGTTGGTTCCTTTCAATGTTGCCATGACATTGCCCATTCGGACATCTTCCGGGATTCTTCTACCATCTTTCTCTATTGTGTAATAGTCGATTTTAGCACTTAAACGACCGTCGGATCCAGCTTCAAAGGATTTGAATTGAGAAAGAACGTATTGTCGAGCAGCTTCAATTCCCCTATCTTCTTGGTCCTTGCTAAGGGAGTGCCTGGTCCCAAAGCTTACCAATCCATTGATATATTCCTCAAGACGATCTGGAGAGATTTCTTGAACCATTGCAGCAATCTCGCTGTTTCGATGAATAGTTTGGGTTTGTGAAAAAGCCAATATAGGAGTTAAGAATACGATGATTAGTAAAATTTTCTTCATGGAGTCAAACTTATGGTTTTGATAGTTTTAAATTTATATCATCTTAAGAGAAATAAAAAAAGTATTACATGAACGACGAACTGATTCCAGAAAAGGGAGAGTATGGGGCTTTTTACGAGACCTATGTTTCTAAAGTTAAGGGAGAGAATATCAAAGAATTGCTGATCTCCCAAGTAGAAGAACTCAGAAGTTACTTTGAGGGAATGACGGAAGAGCAGGCGAAAGAAACCTATGAGGACGGAAAATGGAGCCTAAAAGAAGTGATAGGCCATATCAATGATACTGAAAAGATCATGCTTTTTCGTGCTTTGTGTTTTGCCAGAAAGGATGATCAGGAATTGCCGGGAATGGATCAAGAAGATTATGTAAAGGCTGGCCGTTTCAATGATGTGCCTTTAGCCGACCTTTTGGAGGAGTTTGAACTTTCCAGGTATGTGATCAGGTCATTTATGAACCATTTGCCAGAAGAAGCATTGACTTATACTGGTACGGCAAATGGCTATGAAATTAGTGTGAGGGCTTTGTTGAATATAATTCCAGGGCACTTTAGGCATCATATGCAGATTTTGCATGAAAGGTACTGATTGGATTAATCAATATAATTATCAAACATTAGCTTAAGAAACATGTTCGAGTATAACCCCGATAAGCACTATCCCAAAGAGACTGAAAGTAGAGCGGTGATCAGGTTCCAGGATTGTGATCCCCTTCAGCACCTAAACAATGCCAAGTATTTTGATTATTATTTCAATGCCCGTGAGGATCAAGTTCCTAAGCTTTATGGGGTAGAGATGTACGATTTGATCAAGAAATACCAAGCGGCGTGGGTGGTTTATAACCATAACATCTCTTATGTCAGGCCAGCGATGGTGGGCGAATGGGTGAGGATTAAAAGTCGTATTCTTTGGCATAATGAGAATACAGTGGTGATTGAGTATTATATGACGGATGACTCCCACAAAGAGCTTAAAAATGTCCTTTGGAGTACCCTTAAGTATGTGGGGCTAAAAGATGGAAAAGTGAAAGACCATGCAGGTGAAATCAATGATTTTTTGAAAGCTACCTCCGATGACTTTGACATCAGCAAGCATTCTATTACAGAACGGGTCAAGCAGTTAAAGGCGAAGCTAAAAGAAGAATAGTAAGCTGGAAAAGAAAGGGAAGACTGATTAGTCTTCCCTTTTTACTATAAGATTTAATAATGGATTAGTCAACTTTGTACATTTTGTTGGCTGCATTGATGTATTCCAATGGATTGAAGGCTTTGTCAAAAGCGTTCTTCAAGTTGTTGAGTTTAGACTCTAAATCATTGATTTTCGGTCCAATATGCTTTGCTTCTTTGTATTTGTCGATGAGTGAGTTGTACTTGTTGATATTTTCACTGATACGGAAAGTGATGCTGCCAAAACGGATTTTTAAGGATTGGATCTCCGACATTTCATTGTAGAAAGTGTTCTTCCAGTTCTTGGGATTGGTTTCTTTTTCGTGCTTAACTCTCCTTGCAATAATGTTGGTCAACTCATTCAAATATTCATACCTGAGGTTAGCGTCATTCTCCTTACTATACCTTCTCTCGAATTCTTTTTTACCAATATCCAGTATTTTGAGGTTCTTGTCGAGGTTTTCCTCATACAGTTTCTTGAGCTCTTCCAATTCAGTATCAATCGCTTCCCATTCCGTTTCAATCAGGTTTTTGTCATTGGTAAATTGCCCCAACTCGGCAACCAATTCAAACATTTCCTGGCTTTGGTCCCTTAATTTTTTATCTCTTTTTCCTGTGCCAATGCTCTCAATATAGCTGGACATCCCTGTAAAAAGTGCTTGGCTGAAAGTTCCGAATATAGGCGTGCCTGCTGACAAATCTCCGGTAAGGCTGATCAAATTGGCCACTACAGAAAGTGTTGGGCTTTCTTTTTTGTTCTTATCCACGAAACTCTTGAATCCGCTATACCATTCATTGAACCCTGGGTAAGAAGTAGGGTTCCCGACGGAGTTAAGTGTTTGGAAGAAGTCTCTTGTGGCGCCAAAAAGAATCAAGGGCCTAAGCTCCCTTTCCATGGCCACTAAGTTGATGATGGCAGATTGATAGTTCCCTTGGTAAATATTCAGTTCAGCATCCTTCTCAGCCTGCTGGAAGTCTTCAATCAATTTCACCCTTTCAATCAGTTTTTCAATTTTTTGGGTTTCACTGCTTGTTTGGTTTAAAGATTCATCCAACATCTGGATTTTTTGATCCAGGTCAGAGAGTTTCGTACCCAGCTGGTTGTCCATAGAGTCGGTTTTGACCTGAATGCTTTTTAGGAGGCTGTTTTTCAAAGATTGCTCCAAGGAGATAGTGATGGAGTCTGTCTGGGCATGGACATTAAAAGCAGCCAGCAATAATATAGAAATGGTTAATAAGTAGATTTTAGTTTTCATAGAACAATCAATTTCTATTTCTCGTACGAAATTTGTGCCATAAATGTAATTGCAATATTTCATTTTGATGCATATCAGATTTCAAAAATAGAAAAGGTTTTGAAAGCATAAGCTAAATTTAATTTTGGAAGATAAATTATATGGCCTTATTATTTAAAAAACAGTTCATCTTTAGTTATTTTAATTGATGTCCTAAAATCTTAAATTACCTTCTGCTAGATAAATTTATACACACTTTTGGAAAAGTGAAGAAGCAAAGGCTAGGTTGGTTTTATGATGGATAAGTCTGAGAAATATAACCCAAAAATAGATGTTTGAGATTCCTAGAACGATTTTTACCGAGGAGCATGAGATGTTCCGACAGTCTATTAGAGAATTTGTAAAAAAAGAAATCATCCCTAATAATTCTGAATGGGAAAAAGCAAAACAGGTTTCCCGAGAGTCTTGGGAAAAACTTGGGCAGAATGGATTTTTGTGTCTTCAAGCGCCTGAATCCTTTGGTGGCTTGGGGATTTCTGATTTTAGGTTCAATGCTATTTTTACGGAGGAACTGGGACTTAGTGGCTGTTCAGGGCCTGCTATTGGCTATCCGCTTCACAGCGATATAGTTTTTCCCTATTTGCAGCATTATGGAACAGACTCGGCTCATAAGAAATATGCCTCTAAAATGATTTCTGGAGAATATATAGGAGCCATAGCCATGACAGAACCAGGGGCTGGAAGTGATTTGCAAAACATAAAAGCCACGGCAAGGGATATGGGGGACCACTATCTTCTCAACGGTACAAAAACATTTATCACCAATGGTTATTTGTGTGATATGGTCGTAGTGGCAGCCAAGACAGATCCTACTCAAGGTGCCAAAGGTATTAGTCTTTTTGTTGTTGACAAGGAGATGGAAGGATTTACCAAGGGAGTTCCATTTGATAAGGTTGGACTTCATGCGCAAGATACCTGTGAACTGTTTTTTGAAGATGTCAAGGTGCCCAAAGAAAACCTATTGGGGAAGGAAGGAGAGGGCTTTAAGTACTTGATGACTGAGCTGGCCCAAGAACGTTTAATTGTTGCTTTGGCTGCGTTGGCTTTGGCAGAGTTTATGCTCAAGTCCACTGTGGAATATGTAAAAGGGAGAGAAGCTTTTGGTCGGTCCATTTCAGAATTTCAAAACACGAGATTTAAATTGGCTGAAATGGCGGCTAAAATTGAGCAGGCCAGAATTTATTGTGATCAACTGGTTTTGCTCCATAATGATAAAAAAGTAGACAGTGCCATGGCATCTGGAGCTAAGTATTTGATGACGGAGTTACAGTGTGAGGTAGCAGATGAATGTGTTCAACTACATGGAGGTTACGGCTATATGTGGGAATACCCGGTGGCCAGAGCTTATGCTGACGCAAGGGTGCAACGTATTTATGCTGGTACCAATGAAATCATGAAAGAATTAATTGCCCGTAAGGTATTGAAGTAGCGGAAGTTAGTTAGTATGTGTGCCCTAATATATACTTTATGAATGATTTAAAGCTTTTTTTAAAATCCATAAATGACTTATATTGTTCTAAGAATATGAGCCACCTATACGTAATTTGTAACCCAAAATAATAACAAAATGAAAGACTTTCCTTGGTTTGAAAATTACCCGAAGTCCGTCCCCAAAGAAGTGGATGTAGAAGCATATAGCAGTGTAATTGGGCTTTTTGAGGAAAGTATCCAGAAATATGGAGATGCTGTGGCTTATGAATGTATGGGCAAACAAATGAGCTTCAATGAATTGGATAAACTGTCTAGGGATTTTGCAGCTTACCTTCAGAATGACCTAAAACTGAAGAAGGGAGAAAGGATTGCCATTCAGATGCCCAATCTCCTTCAGTATCCTGTGGTCATGTTTGGGGCTTTGAGAGCTGGCTTGATCGTAGTAAATACCAATCCGCTTTATACTTCTCATGAGATGAAGCATCAGTTTGAGGATGCGAGTGTATCTGCTGTGGTGATTGTTGCCAATTTTGCCAAGAACCTTGAGGAAATATTGCCTCATCTAAATGTTAAACATATCATTATTACAGAGATTGGGGATCTTTTAGGAGGGCTCAAAGGGATTATTGTGAACTTGGTCGTTAAGCATGTGAAAAAGATGGTGCCCGCTTATCACATTCCAAAGGCTATAAAGCTAACCTCGGCCTTAAAAGCGGGAAAAAACAAGAAACATACCCCAGTCGATATGACATTGGAAGATACAGCTTATCTTCAGTATACAGGTGGAACAACTGGAGTTTCCAAAGGAGCAGAATTGACCCATGGAAACATAGTGGCTAATATGCAGCAAATATCTGCTTGGATGAAACCAAAACTGGTGGAGTATGAAGAAGTGGTCATCACAGCCCTGCCGTTATATCATATTTTTGCATTGACGGTAAATTGTCTGGCAATGCTAAAAATTGGAGCTCACAATGTGTTGGTGACCAACCCTAGGGATATGAAGGCTTTTTGTAAAGATCTTGGCAGTCATAAGTTTAGTGTTCTGACCGGGGTGAATACCCTGTTTAATGGCTTACTTAACCAAGAGGCTTTTAGAAATTTGGACTTTAGTTCTTTGAAAATCTCAGTGGGTGGCGGAATGGCCGTACAAAAGTACGTAGCAGAAAAGTGGAAGGAAGTCACCGGGACGCCATTGGCAGAAGGATATGGACTGACAGAAACTTCTCCTGTGGCTTGTTGTAATCCCATTGATGGTACAGAGAGACTAGGTACGATTGGCTTGCCCTTGCCCAATACAGAAGTGAAGATTGTGGATGATGAAGGAAATGAATTGGCTAATGGTGAGAAAGGTGAGGTTTGTATAAAAGGGCCCCAGGTGATGAAGGGTTATTGGAAAAGGCCAAAGGAGACAGCTGATGTGATGCTTGGAGAATGGTTGAAGACTGGAGATATTGGGGTGCTGGATGATGATGGCTTTGTGAAGATCGTAGACCGCAAAAAAGAAATGATTTTGGTGTCAGGTTTCAATGTTTACCCGAATGAAGTGGAAGATGCCATTGCTACCAATGATAAAGTTTTGGAAGTTGGAGTGATTGGAATGCCAGATGAGCGTTCTACAGAGCGGGTGATAGCTTATGTGGTGCCGGGTGACAAATCACTCACTGAAGAGGAAGTCATTAAGCATTGCAGGGAGTCACTTACCAATTATAAGGTTCCTAAGGAGGTCCATTTTGTGGATGAGCTTCCCAAATCTAATGTGGGAAAAATCCTTAGAAGGATTATCAAGGAAAACCACATGAAACAATCAGCATAAAAAAAGCTCTCCGTTAAATACGGAGAGCTTTTTCTTTATATACTAACTTCTTGATCTTTAAAGGCTGCCCTTGGTTTCAAGTTAAGCGTTTGGAATAGTTGCTTGTCCATGTCCACTTCAGGGTTCGGCGTTGTCAAGAGCTTGTCCCCAGCAAAAATGGAGTTTGCTCCGGCCATAAAACACAGGGCTTGTTCTTCAGTGCTCATTCTGACCCTACCTGCTGAAAGCCTCACCATGGCTTTTGGCATGATGATTCTAGCTGTGGCAATCATTCTGACCATTTCCCAAACGGATACTTTTTCTTGTTCCTCAAGTGGAGTACCTTCCACAGGTACCAAAGCATTGACGGGTACTGATTCTGGGTGACTTGGTAGTGTGGCCAAAGTATGGAGCATTCCCACTCTGTCATCCAAGTTTTCTCCCAATCCGATAATTCCACCAGAACATACAGAAATGTCCGCTTTTCTAACATTGTCCAAAGTGTTCAACCTATCATCGTAGTTTCTGGTAGTGATGATTTCGTTGTAGTGCTCTTCGCTAGTGTCTAAGTTGTGATTGTAGGCATATAAACCAGCATCTTTCAGTTTCTTAGCTTGTTCTTCAGAGAGCATTCCAAGCGTACAGCACACTTCCATCCCCATGGTGTTTACTCCTTTGACCATGTCCAGTACTTTGTCAAAGTCCCTATTGTCTCGGACTTCTCTCCAGGCAGCTCCCATACAAAAACGGGTACTTCCAGCAGACTTTGCATCGGCTGCTTTTTGGAGCACTTCTTCTACTTCCAATAATTTATGGACTTTCACATCAGTGTGGTACCTTGCTGCCTGAGGGCAATAGGCACAGTCCTCGGGACAACCACCGGTTTTCACAGATAGCAAGGTGCAAACCTGCACTTCCTGTGGGTCATTGAATTCTCTATGAACGGTGGCGGCTTTATAGATGAGTTCCAATATTGGTAAATCAAAAATGTTTTTGATTTCTTCTCTTGTCCAGTTATTTCTAATCTCAGTCATCAAAATTGGATTTGTATGAATCATTACAAGCCTTAAAATTATTGATTTTTAGCAAGTATGTAATGAATTTCAAGGTTTTTCCTTCGTTTGTATTATCTGTGTCCCTTTTGCATCTAGGTGATATGGGGCATTTATTGATTGTTTAATCGTATCAAGAGCCTGTGTGACTGTTCATAATGCCTTTTTTCATGGACAGTAATAATGTCAAGGGCGGTCTCTAATGAGTAAGCGATTAACTTATTGGCTGGGGAATTGATAACTTGGTGTTTTTCCAAAAAAGGTTTAAGCTTTGGTATCCACGCCGATAAAGCTTTTTGATGATTCTCAAATTCTTTGAGGAGTTCATCGCTTTCAGGACCCTGGTATTTATTTGGTTCCCAAATAGGAATGGTTTTGATCTTTTTTTGGTTTTCTGGAGTAACAGATTTTAAGATCATGTTTCCAATTGCCCGGTGAAGAAAACCGATATTCCCAATAAAAGGCTTTTGATAGGTGCCTTCTTCCAATTGCTTGAAAATAGGAAAGTAGCTTTCATTGATCAAAATAAGGTGCTGGATGTTTTCAGCGATACTCCAAGTATTCGGGTTTGGCTTTCTATAAAGTTTTTCAGGAGAAACATCTGCAAAACTTTTCAGGAATTTCTGGGTAGTCTCGTCGATGCTAGTTTGCCAGTTATTGATTTTGGTATCCATAAGAATTGACTTTTGGTCTCAGGTCTTTCCAGCGTTAATCTCAAATGCCAAATTAAATTTTGGGACATTTTGGGCCAAAAATCGTTATAATGATTGACAAATTACTAAAATTGAAAAGTAAATTTATAATTACACCCACAACCCTTTGAAGTAGAATGATGTATGCCATTGTAGATATTGAAACGACAGGCGGATATGGAAAAAGGCATAGGATCACAGAAGTGGCGGCATTGGTGCACGATGGAGAAAAGGTGCTGGAGTCATTTCAGACTCTGATCAATCCTGATTGTGAAATTCCCGGCTATATTACTGGCCTTACAGGAATTGACCAAAGGATGGTGGAGGATGCTCCTTTCTTTGAAGATATCGCAGAAGCGTTTTTTGAGTTTTTGAAGGACAAGGTCTTTGTGGCACATAATGTCAACTTTGATTATCAGTTTATCAAATCTGAATTTGAAAGGGTGGGGATGGAATTTGATGCTCCTAAATTGTGCACGGTCAGGTTGAGTAGAAAGATTTTTCCGGGTCTGAGATCTTACAGCTTAGGCAGTATTTGTGAACATAAAGCCATTTCCATTAAGGCCCGACATAGGGCTTTTGGTGATGCGGAAGCCACTGCTGAATTGTTTGGGATGTTGTTGGCAGCTGATGATGAAGGGGTGGTTCAGGCTTTGCTAAAAAGAAACTCCGGAGAAGCTTTTTTACCTCCCAATATTACCAAAGAGCAATTTTTGGAGCTTCCAGAGGATATAGGAGTCTATTATTTTCATGATGCCAATGGCAAAGTAATATATGTGGGGAAAGCACTAAATATCAAAAGTCGGTTCAAAGGTCATTTTTCTGGTGCAGGAAAAGGGAAACAGGCCATGAAAACGGCAGTGTACAGCATAAGTTATCAGTTGACTGGTAGTGAGTTTTTGGCCTTATTGGTGGAGGCTTTGGAGATCAAGAAGCATTGGCCAAAGTTTAATAGAGCCCAAAAGGTAAAAGAGGCCAATTGGGGGCTTTACCGGTATCAAGATGGAGCTGGCTATGAACGTTTCCAAGTAGCGAAAGTAAACAGGTTTAGTAAGGCTGTCCTGACCTTTAGGTCTCATCACGAGGCCTGGTCTTATTTACTGGGAAAAGTGGAGCAATACCGCTTATGTGCGAAGCTTTGTGGTATTCAAAAGACAAAGGGAGCTTGTTACGATTATCAAGCAGGGGCTTGTGATGGTCCTTGCTGTGGAGAAGAGGAGGTGACAAGCTACAATGAAAAAGTCAAGCGGTGGATGGATAATATCCAGAGAGAGCGGGCCAGGTTGTTGATAAGAGAAAAGGGAAGAACCAGGGAAGAGCATGCGGCCATCTATTTTGAGGATGGTATTCTCCAAGCTTATGGTTTTATAGAGGCTTCTTTGGAAGTGGATTCTGATGAAGAAGTATTAGGCTATTTGGATAGAGTCAAACCTGTTTCCGATACTACTCCAATCTTAGAGCAATATTTGAGCAAACAGCTATCCAAAACCGTAAAAGTGCTGGGTTGATCCTTCGGTATGTGCTAGTAAAACGGATTGTTTTGACAGTATTTGGGGAAAGAGGGAGTTAAACTAGCCTGAAAGTGAAAGGGCTGTTTTAAATAACGCAAAAAATGGTTCGAAATTTTGATGATCCCAAATTTTTTTGGTTAAAATTCAGTGATTAAAGAATTAATGTTTATTATGTTTTATACTTTTTCGCTAATACAGTAGAATTGTTTATATTGATAGTAGCAGAGTTACTAAAGTTTTCTTGAACCCAAAAATTTCCTAGATATGAAAAAGTTGTTTTGTTTTGCCATTGTTTTTCTATTGGCTGCCCGAATTTCTTTTGCGCAAGAAGATCATCAATATATGGTGATTGAATTTATCAAAGTAGCATCCACACAGATGGTAGATTACTCAGATAATAAGGATTTCATGGAGAAAATTTATGAGGAAGCAGTAAAGCAGGGGGATGTGGAAGGATGGGATCTCTGGTCACTTCAATCAGGCCCTGATCAAGGTGAATTTCAATTTGTAACCATCACTTATTACAATGACCCTGTTAAGATGATGAACGCGATGACTGATGATAATTTTTTGAATTATGCCAAGAGGGCATACTCTTCAACGATGTCGGAAAGCCAGATCGAATCAGCCGTAAAAAGTGCGGTGCAAAACCGGGATTTGGCCATGAGGGCATATATGGTTGAGGTAGCGGAGACCAAGGATAATTTTCAAATGAAACCTGGTGTTTTGGCTTCATTTGACCTGATGAAAGCGGCTGAGGGACGGTTTAACGAATATGAAAATGTGGAAAATGAGCTCTACTTGCCTTTTCACCAGAAGAAGATTCAAGCTGGAATGATGGGGAGTTGGAAATTTTTAAGAACAGCAGTGCCCATGGGGAGTGCGGCCGAATATACCCATATGACATTGAACTTTTATGATGATTATGTGCAGTTCTTCAACTCTATGGAGTATGAGGACATGGAAGCTTCTGAGGAGCAATTGACCGCGATGGAAGAAGGGTTGAGCTCAAGGGATCAAAAGTGGGTTTATATGGCCACCTTGTTGAAAGCTATTCGCTGATTAGATTTGAATTGAACCGATAATGAGCCTGTTTTGGATAAAAAGCAGGCTTTTTTATGATAAGGTATCTTCTATCGGGACCAATTGACTGACGATGTTGTCTAAAAGATCATTGTTTTCCGAGATAAACAGTTTTGCCGCTTCTGTGAGGGCTTCAATGTTTTTTTTGCTGACATCATCTATTTCAGAGGTGGCATTGTGCAAGGAAGGTTGAATCCTAATGTAGCTTTTGGCGTTTTTACCGGCATCGAAAATCCATTTCAATTGATAGGATACTGTTTCAGCGTTTCCTGACATCATGATTGAAATCAAAGGCTTTATCCATTGGGCGAGCCCATAACTTTTGACTTCCGAAAACAATAGGGAATTTTGTACTTCTCCTGTTCCAAGTGATAGCATGAACATATTGCTACTGGTAGGGTGGTTTACATACTCAAAAGCCAACTTCCGCACTTCTGCATAAGCGCACATCGCTGGGTTGTTGGCAAAGACTCCTCCATCAATCAATGGGTAGCTAACGTCAAGTGCAGAAGATATTTCGCTGGCTTCAAAATAAGTAGGGGCTGCGGCGGAAGCTTCTGTCACATCACGCACGAAGAAATCCTTAGCTTTGGTTTTTTGTGCATTGTGCTGAGTAAAAAACATTGCCTTTCGATTGCTGATTTCATATGCGGTGATCAGACATGGTTTGAGCAATTGACTTAGCATCGTGTTATCAAAAATCGATGCCATGGACCTTCTGAAAGTGTATTTAGAGTATTTTTCATCAATCAATCCCCAAAAAGTTTTAAGCTGATGAGATAAGTTTTTTTTGAATATGGCGGTTCCATACTTATGAAACATCTCTAAAATTTCTTTGGCGCTATACCTTGCTTCAGAAGGACTTTCTTTTGATGGAGTCAAAAGCGCACAAGCTAAGATTCCTCCAGTACTGGTTCCTGCTACAAAGTCTACGTAGTCCGCCAGCTTAGAATTTTTATTGCCGGTTTTAAGCTGGATCTTTTTTTCAATTTCATTAAGGATAGTTGCTGGAATTATCCCTCTAATTCCACCTCCATCTATTGAGAGAATACGCACTTTGTTCATGCTATTTTGGGTTTGTCTAAAAGGCTACATACTCAATTGTTATTAGTAATTTAGGTAATATTTAGCTATCTAAATAATTGTTTAGCAATGGTTTGATTGTTTTTTGTTTCTTTTTTAATTCCGTGTTTAGGTTGTACTTAACGAGTTTTAACTTTTGGTCATAGGCTAAAAGTGAAAAATGGTAATAGAAAGGCAATATGGAATAATCAAAGTTTTGGGAAACATCCACTAGATTGAAGTTTAAAAGACAATTATGAAAAGGAATGTTGCTGATTCTAGGAGATCATTTATAAAAAAATCAGGGCTCGCTACAGTCGGGTTTATGGGCTTATATCAATTTGTAAGCCCATTAGTAAAAGCATCTTCAAAGGGACAAATAGCTGGCTATGGCCCGCTAATAAAAGACCCTAAAGGGATTTTGAATTTGCCCAAAGGGTTTAGTTACAAAATTATATCAAAGGCTGGAGAGAAGATGAAGGATGGCTTTCTTACACCTGGCAGGCCAGATGGAATGGGGACTTTTGAAGGCAAAGATGGACGGGTAATCATTGTTCGTAATCATGAGAATAGTCCAGATGAGTTTGAAGAAGGAGCTTTTGGAAAGAAAAATGAGTATTATTCAGAAGTAGACACTGACAAGCTTTACGAAACAGGGAAGGGTACTCTTCCAGGCCTTGGAGGTACTACAACCTTGGTTTATAACCCTGAGACAGGGGAAGTAGAGCAGGAATATTTGAGTCTTGCAGGGACTATACGAAACTGCGCCGGAGGGGTCACTCCATGGGGCTCTTGGTTGACCTGTGAAGAATCCACCGTTAAGAAAGGGGGCTATAAGGGGCAGTTAGAACAGGATCATGGGTATGTTTTTGAAGTACCAGCATCTGAAGAGCCCATTCTAAGCAAAGCACTTCCCATCAAGGAGATGGGACGTTTTAACCATGAGGCAGTTGCCGTTGACCCAAGAACCAGTATCGTCTATTTGACGGAAGATAGAGGTGATGGTCTTTTCTATCGTTTTGTCCCAAATGCTCCTGGAGAGCTTCAAAAAGGAGGAAAGCTACAGGCTTTGGCAATTACGGGGTCTCCAAGTCGGGATACCCGAAACTGGAAAGATCTTAAAGGGAAGAAGTTTCCTAAGAACACCCCAATTGAGGTGGAATGGATTGATTTGGAAGATATCGATGCTCCAGAGGATGATTTGAGGCATAGGGGATTTCAAGAAGGGGCAGCCTGTTTTGCCAGAGGTGAAGGGATTTGGTTTGGGGATGAAGAATTGTACTTTGCTTGCACTAATGGAGGAGAGATTTCAGCAGGTCAAGTGTTCAAGTATGTTCCTAGTGAGTTTGAAGGAACGACTGATGAAAAAGGGGCTCCGGGTAAATTGGAGCTATTTGCAGAGCCCAATGATAAGGAAATCCTAAAAAGCTGTGACAATGTAGCCATAGCACCTTGGGGGGATCTACTGCTATGCGAAGATGATCCGCATCCTTTTGTGGTGGGCATTACACCTCAAGGGATGTATTATAAATTAGCAGAAAACATTGGCTTTAGGACAGAGTTTGCTGGCGGAGTGTTTTCTCCTGATGGAAAAATCTACTTTGTCAATATCCAAGGGGCAGGCTTGACTTTGGCCATAACAGGGCCTTGGGATAGTAGAAGCTAGTATGTAACTAAAGAGAATAGGGCCATTGATAGGTGGCCCTATAACTCCCCTTTATCAATAGCAGTTGGTTTTTTGTTTTCATCAATCGCCACTAAGGTGAACGTGCCACTTATTGCTTTTTCTCTTCCTTCTTCGTACATCTGTTCGATAAAAATATCCACTTGGACCTTAATACTTGTTCTTCCGATGTGGACAATTCTTCCCACTAATTCCACAATGGTGCCTGCTGGTATGGGGACTGTGAAATCTATTTTGTCGCTGCTGACAGTTACCATACGCTGCCTACTGAATCGGGTAGCTGCGATAAAAGCAACTTCATCCATCATGTGCATGGCTGTTCCGCCAAACAGGGTGTCATAATGATTAACAGTATTGGGAAAGACAGCTTTGAAAATTCTGGTTTCAGCGTTTTCGATTTTTACTTCGAGTGAGGTCATATTTCTTTTTCAAGTGCTAAGAAGTGTGAAACTTTTTGGTGATGATCTAACAAAGGAAAGATCGTGATTTCACAAAGGTAATGAGATTGATCTTTCTTGTAATTTAATAATTTGGAGGTGAAAGGCTTTTCAAGCTTTAGATTTCTTGTTACCTCCTGCAACGCAAGTTTTGATGTGTCATCTCCCTGAAGAAAAGCAGGTTTTTTCCCAATGGCAAAGTTTGGACTGTAGCCAGTCATTTTTTTAAAGCCATGATTTACCCATATGATTTCTTCGTTTAAGTTGGTCAATACCAAAGCATCATAATTTAAGCTCAACATATCCAATTTACTCGCCCAGTTGAATTTATTCTTATAATAGTTTAAAGTGTTGAAATCTTGTTCATTGAGTGATTTTATAGGCTTTTGAAATATTGATTGTACATAAATGTCCCAGCTTTTGAGTGGGGCTGGTCTAAATGTGATTTTGTATTTCTTGCGAAAAAACATGATAAGGTTGTTTAATCCGGACAGGTACTTAACCTGTCCGGATAAAGGATTGTTTACTTTGCTAGACTTAATTCAGGCTCTTCTCTTAAGGTTTTGGCAGCTAGAACCATTTTTTTAAGGGCTCCATCTGTTTCCTCCCATCCTCTGGTTTTTAGTCCACAGTCTGGGTTTACCCATAGGAGCTGGTCAGGAATGACCGCTCTGGCTTTTTTCATCAACGCTACCATTTCATCGGTGGAAGGCACCCTTGGAGAATGGATGTCATATACTCCAGGGCCAATTTCATTAGGATACTTGAATTCAGCGAAGGCATCCAATAATTCCATCTGGGAGCGTGAACATTCAATCGTGATAACATCAGCGTCCATGGCCGCTATGTGCTCAATGATATCATTAAATTCTGAATAGCACATGTGGGTGTGGATTTGGGTTTTGTCCTGAACACCAGAGGCTGCAATTCGGAAGCTTTCGACTGCCCATTGTAAATAATGATCCCAATCTGCCTGACGCAGAGGCAAACCTTCCCGTAATGCGGGCTCGTCAATTTGGATGATTTTAATACCAGCATTTTCCAGGTCTTTTACTTCTTCTCGGATGGCCAAAGCAATTTGCTGACAGGTAACAGACCTGGGTTGATCATTCCTGACAAAAGACCACTGAAGGATAGTGACTGGCCCTGTAAGCATTCCTTTGACATTTTTGGAGGTTAGAGATTGGGCAAAAGCTGTCCACTGCACTGTCATTGCCTCAGGCCTGGAAACATCTCCATAGATGATCGGTGGCTTAACGCACCTTGACCCATAGCTCTGCACCCAACCGTTTTGGGTGAATGCAAAACCGTCTAGTTGCTCTCCAAAATATTCGACCATATCATTGCGCTCAAACTCGCCATGAACTAAAACATCCAATCCAATTTCTTCTTGCCATTTGATGGCTGCTTCTGTTTCCTTGCGAATAAATTCATCGTATTGATTTTGAGTCAATACCCCTTTTTTAAGTTGGGCGCGCCATTGTCGAACTTCTTTGGTCTGTGGAAATGATCCAATGGTAGTCGTTGGGAACAAAGGAAGGTTCAAGTTGTCTCGTTGCAGTTTTTGGCGAACAGAGAACTGACTTTTGCGTCTGCTATGGTTTTCAGTAAGTCCTTTTACAGCTTCACCGACTACTGGCTTATGAATTATAGGAGACGATATTTTACTTCGAATAGCCTCTTGGTTTTTCTCGAAAATTGGTGCAACCAAATCATTTTCCTTGTCCAGAGAAAGTTGCTTCAAAATGGTGATTTCATTAACTTTTTGTTTAGAAAAAGCGAGCCAGTTTTTGATTTCAATAGGCAATGAAACCTCATTTTTTTCTTCGTCCAAATCACATGGACTATGGAGTAATGAACAACTAGGTCCTATTAAGAGACGGGTTCCTTTTTTACTTTTTTTAGCGTGTTCAATGAGTTTGAGTGATGTCTCAAAATCATTTTTCCAGATGTTTCTACCGTCGATCAAACCTAGTGACAGGCTCATGTTTTCAGGAATTACCTTAAGTACTGGATCCAACTGTTCAGGAGACCTAACCAAATCCACATGCATCGCACATACAGGAAGTGAGGTTGCAAGAGCTATGTTGTCCTTTAACCCACCAAAGTAGGTGGTGAGGATGGTTTTGATGGAGGGGCAAGCTTTTTTGATTTCACCATAAACATATTTAAAAGCTTCTTTTTCGTCTTCCGAAAGGTCCATGGTGAGGAACGGTTCGTCAATTTGAACCCAAGTGGCATCTAAGTTCTCCAACTTTTTAAGAATATCAATGTAAACCGGAAGCAGGTTTTTGATCAGGGAAATTCTATGAAAGCCACTTTCTTTTTCTTTTCCTAGCAAAAGGAAAGATACTGGTCCGAGTAACACAGGCTTGGTGTGTATGCCCAGCCTTTTCGCTTCTTTGAATTCATCCAATACCTTCTTGGAGAAAAGCTTGAAGGTTTGGCCTTTTTTGAACTCAGGAACAATGTAATGATAGTTCGTGTCAAACCATTTGGTCATTTCCATGGCAATGATGTCCAACCCATCATTTTGGTAGCCTCGAGCCATGGCTAAATAAAGATCCAATTCCGGTTTTTTCTGATCTGTTAGGATAGGGTGGTAACGTTCAGGAATAGCGCCGACGGTAAGTGACATGTCCAAAACCTGATCATAAAAGGAAAAATCATTGGATGGAATCAGGTCGATACCTGCTTCCAACTGTAATTTCCAGTTGGTTTCCCTAATGTCAGCTCCTGTTTGAAGGAGTTCATGAAGGGTGCTTTTTTTTGCCCAATAAGCTTCACTGGCTTTTTTGAGCTGTCTTTTGCTACCAATTCGCGGATAGCCAAGATTGTGCGTTAGCATAATGATAAACTTTTAACGTAATAAATAATTGTCAAAAGCCTTTAGCTAAACTTCGCAATGCAGCAACAGGGAGTAATTCTGAAAAATAGGACATACTTTTCCCTTGGGCAGATTGATCCCAGAAGTATTTTGGAAAAAGGAAGTCGTACTTGACAGCTACTTCAAATCGCGAAAGCATTGTCATTCCTGCCGGACTGGGGCAGGTCAATTTAGGCAGGTCTCCTGGCTTGTGACATTTTTGCCGCCCTTCCCATCCTGATAGCTATCAAAACAGTGGGTCTCAAGGGCAAAAACTTTGAAGTCACTTACAGTTGCGCGACAGCCCGTGATTTTCACACGGTTCCCTATTATCCCCGGCCTTGGCCGGTGACCTAAATTGGTGAATGAAGAAATTATGTAAAGAACTTTGAACGGCAAATATAGCGATAACATTTTGGAATGGAAGGAAAAAATAAATTGGTCGTTTCTTAGTAGAGCAAATATGCCGAACCAAAAGATCCTGATTACACAATCTTCTTGACTGGGAAACAGGTTGAAAATAAACACTATGTGATAAGATAGGATTAAATACGGTTATTGGTTTTCTTTCTTGCGACAAAGTCGGCCATACTTCTATTTTTGTAAATATTGAGGGGGTAACTACCCCCTTTGCTCAAATAATTATTAAAAAGACTATGACACAAATAGGGTTAGGCTTGGCGGCTCTTGGGAGGCCTGAATACATCAACGTTAGGTTCGATCAGAATATAGATAAATCTTTTGGTGCTTTTCAGTATAAAACAATGGAAGTATTGGATAGGGCCTATGCCGGTGGAATTCGGTATTTCGACACTGCCCCTTCCTATGGTAAAGGAGAACAGTTTTTATTGGAATGGCACCAAAGTCATCAGCATCCTGATGTCCTTATAGGCACCAAATGGGGATATACCTATAAGGCGAACTGGGAATTGGGGTATGAGGGCGCACATGAAGTAAAGGAACATTCTTTGGTTAAGCTTAAAGAGCAATGGGCATTTTCAAAGCAATTTCTGCCTTCATTGGGTATTTATCAGATTCACTCCGCTACCTTTGAATCTGGCGTGCTTGAAAATAGAGATGTTCATAAGGAGCTATTAAGAATTAAGCAGGAAACTGGGGTTAAAATAGGAATGAGTACCAGTGGTAAATCCCAGAGTGAAATTCTGAAAGCTGCGATGGAAATCAAAGTGGATGGAGAAATCCTTTTTGATAGTTTTCAAGTAACCTTTAACATATTGGAGCAAAGTACATTTTCAGTCTTGAAAGCTGCTCAGAAACTTGGTAAAACCGTCATTATCAAGGAAGGTTTGGCCAATGGAAGGATTTTTCCTAATTCGCGTTTCAAGCATTATGCTGAAAGGTATGATATACTCAAGAAATTAGCTACACATTATCATGTGGGAGTAGATGCATTGGCGCTTCGGTTTATTATGGATTTTCTTCACCCAGATTATGTCTTGAGTGGGGCAGGAAATACAAAGCAACTGGAGGAAAACCTTATGGCCAATCAAATTCAACTTAGTGATTCAGATCTTCGGCTTATGCGAGAAATGGAAGAAAGTGTTGATTCCTATTGGGGTGAAAGAAGCTCATTGAAATGGAATTAGAAAATGATTTTTTTATTCTTCAAAATCTATTTTATTTGTAGCGTCCATTTGGGGAGGCTATAATTTAGTGGCCTGCTCCAATGATTTCGGAGTGTAGCGCAGCCCGGTAGCGTACTTGCATGGGGTGCAAGGGGTCGTGGGTTCGAATCCCGCCACTCCGACTCTTTCGAAACATTTCGATTATAAAACCCTGTAAATCATATGGTTTACAGGGTTTTTTGTTTTTATATACATCAAGATATACCATAATATATCAAGATATATGAGAGCAATTAGGTGAACACTTTTTATTGATTTTATTTTGTTATAATTGACTTAAGTCGCTGTTTAACAGGATGTTGATGATTGTTTTCTTAATTTGTTTTGATTCCTTTTGATTTCCGTTGTGGCCTTATGAGGCGCGTAAATTGAAATTATTAGTCAAAATGATACAAAATGAAATAAAATGAAAGTTTGTAACACATTTGGAATTCACTTTATTGTTAGGAAATCTAGAAGCAAGGCCGGTATGTGCCAAATTTATGTAAGAATTAGTCTCAATGGATCTAGAAGAGAAATTTCCCTAAAAAAGTTTGTTAAAGAGAGTGAATGGGACAAAAATAGAGGGAAGTTAAGAGGGAATCGTAGAAATGTATCCGAAACTAATTTCTTTATTGAAGAGGTTAGGAACCAGGTTTATGAAGCCTATCATGAATTGGCCAATAAAAGGCGGTCATTCCATATCGATGATCTTAAGAATTATTATTTAAGGGGTGGGGAGGAAGAGTATACTTTGTTGCGGTTGATGGAATATCATAATCTTACTTCTGCCAATACACTTTCAAAAGGAAGTTTAAAAAACTATAGGACCACGGAAAAATACCTTAAGATGTATTTTAAGGATTGGTTAAGAGTTTCGGATGTTTTTTTAAGTGAAATCAACTACCGTTTTTTATCTGATTTTGAGTTTTTCCTAAGAAAGTCTTTTCCAAAAGAAGGAAATAAGGGGCTGAGCAATAATGGGATTATGAAGCATCTTGTAAGGCTTAAAAAGCTATCCTCCTTTGGGGAAAGGTTGGAGTGGTTGGAAAAAGATCCTTTTGCTAAGTACCAGATTAAATTTGATAAAGTAGAGAGAGGATTTTTGGATCAGGATGAATTGGAGCTTATTGAAAATACTGATTTTGAACTCCCAAGACTAAATCTGGCTAAAGATCTTTTTGTATTTAGTTGTTATACTGGACTATCTTATGTGGATATTATGAATTTGAAGCAGATACATTTTATCCGTGGAATAGATGGCGGAAAATGGATTTATACCACTAGGCAAAAAACTGGTGTAAAAGTCAAGATTCCAATCTTGCCATTTGCTGAAAGGATAGTTGAGAAATATAAACAAGATTGTAGGGCATTGGATAGAGGAACAATTTTTCCATATGCCAGCAACCAAAAGCTTAATAAAAATTTGAAGGATATTGCAGCAGCATGCGGACTAAATAAGTACCTTACCTTTCATTTGGCCAGACATACATTTGCAACAACAATTACATTACTAAATGGAGTACCCATAGAAACGGTGAGTAAGGTTTTGGGACACACCAAAATTACTACAACCCAAATTTATGCGAAAGTAGTGGAATCAAAGGTCGGAGATGATATGGATAAATTAAGGACGATTTTATCAAGGAAAGAGCGAGAACAGAAGGAGGAAAAAAATCAAATGTACCATAATAGGGGTGATTCTCGGTAGAACGTGATTGTTAGATATAGCAATGGGTAAACTAGGAAAAGCACCTTACTGGGGTGTTACTGGTGAATAAATAATGTTTTTGGATTTTAGGTTTACAGGATTAACCATTAAGCAAAAGATATGAACATTGATTTTATAACAAAACAGGATTTGGTGGATTTCAAAGATGAATTTTTTAAAGAATTGGAATCCTTGATGAAAAAACAATCAGGAACTCCTAATAAAAGGTGGTTGAAATCCTATGAAGTAAGAGAGTTGTTAGGCATCTCACCTGGCACCCTACAGAATTTAAGGGTTAATGGAACGCTGCCATTTACTAAAGTTGGAGGCTTAATGTTTTATGATTTTCAGGATGTAAGGAGGCTGATGGAAAGTGGGAAATGATTGAATATAATGTGTTTTTAGGAGCAAATGATAGGAGGATGAAAAGATGTTGGTTCTCTTATGAACAAATTTTATGATTTTTCGACCATTTTAATACGAAATGACTTCGGTAAGATTATTTAACAAGTGATGTTTCGTTTAAGCCTTTTCTCGAGTCAATTGCATAATCATTTGGAGATGTATTTTTGGGAGGAAAGTTAGTTTTAATAGTACCGTCAGGTGGAGCTGACATCACACGGATTGAACTCTTTTTTGGATGAAATGGAAATAATAAAGAAGCTTGTGGTTTTGGGGGAGTTTGGAGAGGAGTCACTATAGTTTGTAGTAGGCTTTTCCTTTGCCCTACTTTTAAGAGGTGAGTGAGGTTAAAAAACTACTATCTTAACATTATTTTTTAAACTGTTTACTTTTTGTTGACGTCAAACATTCCGGTGTTTTATTTTTCAGGATTAATCCGTAAAAGATTTAACTCTTCCCCCTTAGTTAATTTCTTCAGTTTTTTTCCTGTGATATTAAACCAACCATATTTACTATCAAGTATTATGATTACTAAACCATTTTCAAAATATTCTACTCTATAGTACTTTATAGGGATTACCTCCTTTTCGATCTTTTATAATCACAAACTTGCTCCCTTCCACATATCCATATTGTTTACTTCTCTCAGCAAATTCCCAAAAATCATCCTCATTAACAACTGCAGTGCTTAAAATAAGTAGTGTGGGTTTCCTCAAGCTCCTTTTCATTATAAAAATGTGGTGAGGTGATATAGTTGATATTTTTTCTTTCTCAAAAGCTAGTATTTAGGTTGGATAGTGTTAAGTGACTTTTGCCAACAGAATAAACCGTAGCATTCCATTGAATCATTCATTTATTGATCTGAATGAAAATATGATTGGAAAAATCAATGAGTTTTTCTTTCCCTAAAAAAGTAACTAATCCGTTTAACCGTTACTTTTGTGTAAAATTAAATTAATCTAAATAAATATAAGATGAAGCTTTCCCAATCAAATAGTGCCTTTAAGGCCATTTTTTTATTGTATTTAATCTTGCTTGGATTTACATTTCCCGCCTCGGGACAGCAAGGGCAATCATCGGTACGCGGAAAGGTCGTTGACAATGAAGGTCGGCCGATTTCCTATGTAACTATTCATTTCACAGAACTTAATAAGGGATCCCTTTCCGACAACAATGGAGACTTTGTAGTAGAAAATTTACCAGCTGGAAATTACCAACTGGTAATCTCTCATTTGAACTTTGGAGAAAGGAATATGCAAGTTGAGCTCAAGCCAAGTGAGAAAAAAGACCTTGGGCAATTAGTGCTTTATGAAAACGGGAGCGACCTTCAGGAAGTAGTTGTGGCCGATAGTAAAGTGAACCGCTTTGCAGGTAAGGCTACCGATTATGTGGCACGTATGCCATTGGAAAACCTTGAAAATCCTCAGGTATACAGTATGGTGACAAAAGAACTCCTTCAGGAGCAGGTTTTGACCGACATTGACCAGAGTGTCAGGAATGCGACCGGTGTGGTGCCCGTCATTTATCCATCTGGAGGCTTTGCTGCCACCTTCCGGGGTTTCAATGTCGGGATCAATTCCAGAAATGGCATGGAGACCTCTTCTGGCAGGTCCAGTGTGGACATTGCTAACATCGAGCGGATCGAGGTGCTGAAAGGTCCATCGGGGACCTTGTTTGGGAGTAATGTTTCTTCTTTCGGAGGTGTGGTAAATTTGGTCACAAAAAAGCCAATGCAAGAAAAGTTGACCGAAATAAGCTATACCACGGGAAGCTTTAACCTGCACCGGATCACAGCTGACATCAATACTCCCCTGACTCAGGACAAGAAAACCCTGTTCAGGTTAAATACCGCGCTGAACCGTCAAAAAAGTTTTCTGGATTACGGGTTTAACAACACCTTTCTGATTGCACCGAGCCTAAAGCACATTGCTAGCGACAGGCTATCGTTTACCTTGGACGCAGAGCTGTTCAATGCCAAAAGCACCCGAACATTATATTCCAGGTATGATGCCAATTCTGGAATTACCGGTCCAGAAGAGCTGTTGATTGATTATAGGAAAGCCCTTTTTCATGAAGATGCCAATGCAGCCACATCCTCACTGAAACTATTTACCCAAGCCCAGTACCAACTGTCAGAAAACTGGATATCGACGACCTTGTTTTCTTTTGTGGAAGAGGACGTGGACCAGAGTTACCAGTATTACGCGACTTGGCTTTCGCCGAGTCTGGCTGCCAGGAACATAGGCAATTGGGGGCCGATCTATACCAGTTATACCAATATCCAGGAAAACATCAACGGGGAATTTGCTACCGGAGGTATTCGTCACAAAATGCTCATAGGAGCGAGTTTGAGGTTTATGGATGCTAGGAGTGAGGCAGCCACATCAGGATTTATAGACACTGTAGATGTAACCACCGATTTTAAGGTGTTGCGAAAGCAGGAACTCGATCCCTATATGGTACCTGGAAACTGGCCAGGATGGCACCAGGCCAATGACAATACCTACAGTGCCTATGTGTCAGATGTGATAGCGCTGACTGATCGACTTTCCACCATGCTCAGTTTACGGCTGGACCATTTTTACAGGCCTGATAATGGGGCTATCGAAGGCTATGAACAGACTTCACTGTCTCCGAAGCTCGGACTGGTGTACCAGCTGGTAAAAGAACAGGTGTCACTATTCGGAAATTACATGAATGGCTTTCAAAACCAAGCCCCTGCCAACCAGCCAGACGGGGCAATGTTGGTACTTGATCCCTTATACGCAGAACAGGCAGAAGGAGGAGTGAAGGCAGAAGTCTTTGATAAGAAGCTCACCGCCACGGTGAGTTATTACCATATAGCCATTGATAATGCTGTACGGACCAATTCTGACGGTTTTATTGAACAGGATGGCCGTCAGGTAAGTAAAGGAATCGATTTTGAAGTGATCGCCAATCCCATTGCCGGATTGAATATCGTGGGTGGCTACGCCTATAATGACAATAGGATCGTCAAGGCCAGTAATGAAGCCATTGAGGGAAACAAAGCCGTGGGAGCACCAGAGAACGTGGCCAACCTTTGGCTTTCCTATGCCCTTCAGGGCAAGCTTAAGGGCCTTGGATTTGGGATCGGAGGAAATTACGTAGGGGAGAATTACTTATTCAGTGACAATGTATTTACCATTCCTTCCTATACATTGCTCAATGCTTCCGTATTCTTTGAACAACCCTCGTGGAGACTGGGGCTCAAAGGCAATAACCTTAACAATGAGAAGTACTGGTCCAGCTACGGCGTGGCTCAGGCACCTGCCAATTTTGCTGCCAATCTTACTGTCAGGTTTTAAACCCAGGACAAAAAAGAATAGCACGCCCTAAATTTAGCTGACTTTTTGGCCGTCAGATACCCGGTTATCTGGCGGTTTATTTATTTTAATAGTATGTAAATTTTACAAGGTTGAACAGGGGAGATCAAAAGTAAACAATTGTCACTACAGCTAGAGGTAAAGACAATACTTTGGGAAGGGGAAAAAACTATTGATATGTGGATATTATTCCTGTATGGTTGGAGTGTTTGCCATTAAAGAAATTATTCAAGCGTATGATGGGAGTGAAGGAATGGAGACACATTATACTGTCCTTCATTTAGGCCAGTTTACATTATTTTGATACCCAAGACGCTGTCTGGGGGTAGTTCATTTTTAATACTTTTTGGTTCAATTTCTCGGTGACTTTAAATGTATATTAGGATGTTACTGGGCAATGAATTTATTAAAGGATATTGGATACTTTACTCCAAGTAGCATCTGGTATTCTTTACAGAATAAATCATAAGACTGCTTTGCTATCCCTTTTTTACCTTCTCTGCATAAAGCACTACATTTAATCATAATGGCTTCCTCATTCAAGGGGTCATAGCTTAACATGCAGTCAGCTACCGATATTAAAATATGGTCATCTGAAATGATTTTTATCCAATTTTCAAGCTGATTTACAATCTTATTGGAGAAATCAACTTTAAAAGGGTCAATCCATTCCGATTGTATGGAAGGACAAATGTTGCCATTGGATAACAAATGAATAACTGATAAAACATCCTTTTCAAATAGATTTGATGTGTTGGTGTCCCCTAACAAATGCAAACATTCAATATAATCACAATACACATTTGGCCCTAATGTAATCCTCCAGTGATTGTTCTCTCCAATAAGCTCTGTAGAACCCGTTTTTTCCAATAGTAATCTAAGTTTACTAATATTTACATTTCTGTTGTTTCGGGCACTCGAGTCTGTTTTGTCAAACCATAGGGTTTCATTTAATTTCAAGGATGAAATTCCTTTATCGTATTTCAGTGTGTTTAGAAAAATTAAGAGGAACAATTGCTTGAGCGTCGGTGTAAATTGTGAAGTGATTTCTTCGCCTTCCAAACTATATACCTGAAAGCCCCCTAGTAGATAGAAAGCTGATTTTTCTCTTTTCTTTTGTACTTCCCTATTGAGGTAAGATGCTGGAGAAGTGTAATGAATTGGGGTACTCCTGTTTTTTTTAAACTTGAGAAAAACAAAAGCACAAATCAAAAGCACAACTAAAATTCCCAATATGAAATATTTTAATAAGCTTTTCCATTCATTTGGAGAAGATTGGAAAACTTCTGAAGGTAAAAGGGGAGGGTAAGCTTGTGAATAAATCCCTATGCCATCAGTGGAAGAGGTCAGTGCTATTAGTTTTCGGGAAGAAGGGGCTAGAAAGACATTGCTCCATGACTCTGTATCCAGGAATTTATACGGAATGGAATCAGCATAGAACTCCATTTCAGGTTCGAAAAGACTGAAGCTTGCCAATTTTAAGTGCGTATTGTATTTGCTACTGTTATAGACCAGCGTATAAAATCTACCAAGGTCGTGATCTACTATCATGCTGGAAGATGGAACAAAGGGCGTTGATGGTTTTTCCATTTGCCAAACTTTGTTTATCTGGTTGTTGCTAAGCTTTAGTTGATATAGGTCATAGAAGTATTCGGTATTGATTCCTTGTTTTCCCATTTTACTACCGTAGCCACCAAAAATCAAAATGTCCTCATCTCCATTCTTCCCCAGAGCACTGAGGTAACGAGGGGGGATTTTTGAGGCCAAGTCCACTGAATCCCAACGATGCTCCTCAATATAATATTTGTTTAATTTGCTTTTATAGGTATAGTGGCCATAACCGCCAAATGTATTGAAGCTTTTGTCTTTTTGATAAAAGAACCTGTTATGATGCCAAAGATCGGTTTCTTTACATACTATTGGTGAAAGGCTCCATGAACTTGAGTCAAAATTAAAAATACTCAAGTCTCCAGTGTCAAATGAATACGACCATAGCTGATGGCTCAGAGGGTTGTAAGTAATGGTGTTTCCTAAACACGGATAAGGATTGCCTTTTTCCACATTGTAAGAAATTAAACTATCAGCGGCTACTATATAAACATGCACGGCACTTTTGGTAACAAAAAAAAGCTGACTGCCTTCATTGTCATGTGTAATTCCGATTAATTCATCAAACTTTAGATTCTTTCTGTTTTTCCACCGTACATGTTCATCGATTTGCCAAATAGGATTTTGTACAATGGCCTCTGAATAAGAAATCTCATCAAAAGCACGATTATAACCATGTTTTCCCAACTTCCAATTATACATTAATTTTCCTTTTCCATTGATCACTTGAATGTCCCGGAGTGTCATCGGACAAACATCTGTGTTTAGAAATGAGGGGATTTTACTTGCCCCATAAATCATCCGAAATGATTTCAGCGTTTTGGCGACACTGCTTTTTTTTGTTTTTATTTTCCCGTTGATTGATAATGATAGTTCAGAATTAGAAGGGGATAAATTGAATTGTATTGGAATCCACTTGTTGAATCCTCCTTCTGGGATTTCTTCCCATTTGAAATTGAAAAGAACACTGTCCTTTACTACTAACCAAAAGTTGGAACCTGTGGAGGCTAAATTAGAGACGAGGTCTATGTTGGTGCCGTCATTGGCAATGATCCTGAAAATATAACCATAATGTCCATCACCCTGTCTGAAATTAGCCTCGAACTCCAGGTTGAAACCGTTTTTAAACTCAAAGGGTTTTTCTGGGGTAAGGTCCAATGAAGTCCTCTTATCCTGTATGACTTCATGTGAGGAAAAATATAATCCCGTACTTAAATCACTTTGACCAAATGAATTATGAAATAAGCAAAGAATTAGGAGCAATAAACAAATGTACCTGGTTAAAATAATCACGTTATATGTTGACTCAATTTACCTCACTAATGTATTAAAAAAAATTATTGTAAACACTTCAAATTCTACATGTATGGGTTAAGTGCATCAAGAACGAAGATTAGGAAGAAGCTATTGTTTGTGAACTTTTCTTAAAGAGTCCTTTGTGAATACCTTAAAATTTGAGGCATTAAATGAGCCCTCTAGGTTTGATACGAACCAATGTAATTCAGATAAAAATTTTGTTGTCCGGTTAAAAATATGGATTAATGTAAATATTAATCAAAAATTAAGCGCTTTTTTATTGTTTATTATATCCCTGTTAATACCCCATGGTTTTCTTTGTGTGTAAGTTTTACCTCAAATCCCAAAATAACCATGAAGACACTGTTTAATAATGAATACCCGTACCTAAGATTTACCAATGAGACCAACTCCATTTGGTGCATGGATTTTTTAAATCTTTTAGCAGGCTGTATAAATACCTCAGTAAGAATAGAGGGACTGATTTTTTTCCATACCATGTTGTACCCTTATTTTCTTGAAAGAAGGCCCGATTTAATTTTCCAAAATCCAAAAGAATAGAATTTGAACGGACCAAACTTTATGAAGCTATAGGTTTTTTATGGGACTATATCCTCAAACCAATAGTAAATAATGTTTTGTCCATCTTTTAATGATGCCGGTAATCTTTACCAGGTAAAATAACCCTAAACAATTTATCCATTCTTAACCTAGTTTTTATGAGAAACAATAGACCAAAAAACAAGTGTTCCATTCAAAGACGATTTAAGAGCCGTTTGTTCTTTATGGTCATGATAGTGATGACACTTTCATTTTCGGCCAGTGCACAGAACGCCTATATTGTCACTGGAAAAGTAGTTGATGAGAATCGGGAACCGATTCCTGGAGTATCCATTCTACTCAAGGGTACAACCAAGGGTACAGTTACAGATATAGATGGAGATTATTCCATATCTGTTAGCGGTACTGATCCTGTATTGGAATTTAGCTTTGTGGGATTTATTAAGCAAAGCATAGCGGTAGATGACAGATCCATGATCAATATTACCATGGAAACCGATGTCGCAGGCTTGGAGGAAGTTGTTGTGGTAGGGTATGGTACCCAAAAGAAAGAATCTCTTACCAGTGCAGTTAGCCAGATAGATTCGGAAAAAATAGAGACCACTACAAATGCCAGTTTGGCCCAAAAGCTTCAAGGGAAAGTACCAGGTTTGCAAATCAGGCAAAATTCAGGACAGCCAGGAGAGTTCAACACATCAATTAATATCCGGGGTTTTGGTGGGGCCCCCTTATATGTCATCGACGGAATACCCAGAGATGGATCCAGTGAATTTCAACGGTTGAATTCGGAGGATATTGAATCAATATCTGTACTTAAAGATGCCTCAGCAGCTATTTATGGTGTACGAGCAGCCAACGGGGTCATTATTGTGACCACCAAAAAAGGAAAGGAAGGTAAGGCCAAATTCAATTATAATGGAACAGTTGGTATACAAAATCCAACTGATGTTCCTCGAATGGCAACTGCAAGTGAATGGGCACAAATGAGAAATGATGCAGCTTTGCTCGGAACCGGAAGCCCTTTCTATTCCGAAGAGATATTGCAAAACTATATTGATGGTGTTCCAGGTTACGAAAGTACCGATTGGTACAGTGAGACCATGAAAAACTATGCTCTCCAATATCAACATAATCTCTCAGCCAGTGGTGGAAGCGATGACGTTAGGTACTTTATCAGTGGAGGGTACTTTAACCAAGGAGGTTTGCTGGAGACCAATGACATCAAATACGAAAGATATACATTACGTTCCAATGTGACCGCGAAACTCACCAGTAATTTGGAAGCCAAAGTTTTTGTGGCCGGGAGGGTGGATGCACAAAGTCAGCCTGGAGAAAATTTCTTCAACATCTTCAAGGGAACAAGAACTACTTTACCGATAGAAAAACCCTTTGCCAATAACAACCCATTGTATCCAGGGATAGTTAGCTCAGGACAAAATCCTGTAGCCCTTTCCAACAGGGAGCTTACAGGATATAATGAAACTACCGATAAAAATATCCAATCTCTCGTAGGACTGGAATACAAAGCTCCATTTTTGGAAGGATTGACACTTCAGGGAAATGTGGCCTATGACTTTACCCAAAACAATAACAAGAACCTGTTCAAAAGCTACAGGCTATATGAATATGATTTTGAGGATGATTCTTTTGTTTCCCAAACACAGCGTTCGGGAAATGCCAATATCTCAAATAGGGCTTCCGATTTCAATAGACTTACACTGCAAGGCCAAGTTTCATATGAACGGTTATTTGGCGACCATCATGTAAGTGGTACAATGGTTTACGAGCAACAGCAGACTTGGTCCCGATGGATGTCCGCACTCCGATATTACGATTTCTATACCAATGATCAGATAAATTTTGCCGGACTGAACAATCAGCAAGCCCAAGGGCTGGAGGACAAGACGGGTAGGATATCCTATGTGGGTAAATTCAATTATGATTACAAAGGAAAATATTTGGTGGAATTTGCCTTTAGGGAAGATGGCTCTTACAGGTATCACCCCAATAGCCGATGGGGCTTTTTTCCAGTTGGATCAGTGGGGTGGCGAATTGCTGATGAGTCTTTTATGCAGCATGTTAGTTGGCTTTCAGACCTTAAACTGCGTGCCTCATATGGTATGGTGGGAGAGGATGCTGGTGCTCCTTTCCAATATGTAGCTGGATTTTCCACATCAGGTGGCAGAGGTTACGAATTCGAAAATAATGTCTACAGTGTTGGAGCAGTTTCACCTGGTATTGTCAATGAAAACCTGACTTGGTTTACATCCAAACTTCTTGATATTGGAATTAATCTTGGTTTATGGGATGGTAGATTCAATATGGAGTTTGACGTCTACCAAAGAAATAGAGAGGGGTTACTTGCAGTAAGGAACCAATCCCTGCCCAATACCTTCGGGGGATCCCTGCCAGAAGAAAACCTGAACAGTGATCAAGTGAGGGGCTTGGATATGATGCTTTCTTACCGTAACCGAATAGGAGACTTCAGCTATGGGATTTCAGGGAATTTTAATTACGCACGTACTAAGAACATCTATGTGGAAAGAGGCCCTTTCTTGAATAGTATGGATAGGTGGCGGGGAGGAAATCTCGATAGATATAATGATGTTGTTTGGGGCTATGAGTACCTCGGACAGTTCCAGAATGAAGAACAAATCATATATGCCCCCATCCAAAATGGGGATTTGGGCAACTCAAGGGAACTTCCCGGAGATTTTCAGTACAAGGATGTCAATAATGATGGAGTGATCAACGGGGATGACATGTTGCCCATATTTTGGAATGGGACCCCAAAAATGTTTTTTGGTTTAACAGTGGACGGGAAGTACAAGAACTTTGATTTCAGCCTGCTTTTTCAGGGAGCTGCCAAATATTCTGTCAGATTTCAGGAGGTCTATGCTGAGATACTTGCCTTTAAGGGAAGCAATACTCCCGCTTACTTCTTCGACCGATGGCATAAGGCAGACCCTTACAATCTGGATAGTGAATGGATTCCGGGAAAATGGCCTTCATCAAGGTTGGTTGAGAATGTGGGGATGTTGTATGCAGAAAGTGAAAAGTGGAGAAGAGATGCTTCTTATGTTCGTTTTAAGAGCGCAGAAATAGGATATACTTTTTCTGGAAACTTACTTTCCAAGATCGGATTTGATAGACTCCGGGTTTATGGCAATGCCCACAATATATTTACAATTACCGATCCTTTCGTAAAACCATTTGATCCAGAAAAACTAGAAGGACTTTTCAATACAGGGTTTACCTATCCCTTACAAAGGAGTTTCAATTTTGGTCTTAATGCTAGTTTCTAAATCAAGTTAACCATGAAAAAACTAATATATATATCAGCCATCCTATTTTATTTGATAGGTTTTACCAATTGCAACAGCGTCTTGGACTTGGAACCTTTGGATAGAATTCAAGGAGAGGATCTATTTAGTGATCCTGAGGGAGTGAGACTTTATATGGCAAATCTGTATGCACAGCTTCCTACAGAAGATTTTACCTTTTTCAGAAATGGATTTAATATCAATAGCGGTGATCCAAATAATGGGGGATTTGTGGCTGCTATGCTGACTGATGAAGCGGTACATTCTGAATTTGGGGACTTTATGCGCAATGAGGATTTTGGCTGGTGGGAACCTGCCTATTCTCTTATCAGGGATGTTAACCTTTTATTTGATTATATCCCGCAATTGAATGTGACAGAAGAAGACAAGGCCATGCTACTGGGAGAGGCATCTTTTATCAGAGGTTACGCATATTTCGGTTTGGCTAAAAGATATGGAGGAGTATCCTTAATTACAGCTACTCAATCTTATGATGGAGATATTGATGCTTTGAAAGTGCCCCGGTCAACCGAAAAGGAAACATGGGATTTTGTAATGGCAGAATTGTCTACGGCAGCAGAAAACCTACCGGAAATTTGGCCAGGAGGAGAAAGAAGAGCTACAAAATGGGCAGCATTGGCACTTCAAGCCAGGGCAGCACTTCATGCGGCATCTATTGCAAAGTTTGCCGATAAAGCTCCGTTCTCGGGAGATGCTGCAGAGCAGCAATTGATCGGACTACAGCCCAATCAGGCAAATGATTATTACCAAATCGTTATCGATGCGGCTGAGGAAATCATAAATAATAGTCCACATGGGCTTTTCAGACCGGATCCTTCCAGTCCTGCAGATGCAGCCGAAAATATTCGTTTGATGTTTCAAGATCCCAATATAGCACTGGAGGAAGCCATTTTTATCAAAGGTTATGCTCTCCCAGGCACAGATAGAGGACATAATTATGATATATGGTTCCAGCCTGCTCAGCTGGCAAACGGATGGCCCCATCCTGGAAGGATGAACCCTACACTTGATCTAATAGATGTTTATGAAACTTATGATAATCCTGGAGAAATCGTTCCGGTAGTGACAAGGGCTGATGGTGTGACAGATAATTACAATGGATTCAGTGAGTCAACGGATTACCTCCATTTTTCCGACCCTTTGGAGCTTTTTGCCAATAGGGATGCACGCTTTCACGCGACAGTGGTGGCACCAACAAGCGAATGGAAAGATAGAGAAATCATTATCCAAGCAGGATATGTCAAGCCAGACGGCAATGCAGTGATCCGGACTAAAGACCAAATCCAAGTAAATGGTCAAATGTACTATACATATGGAGCTCCTAGCACCACTCAATATTCTGGCTTTGATGGTTTTGGAGGAAATAATACCCGTACTGGATTTTCATTTAAGAAATTTCTTAACCAAAATACCCCTGTCACCCCGGGTTGGAACCAAAGTACAACCGATTTTATGGATATGCGCTATGCAGAAGTGTTATTGAATTATGCAGAAGCGGTTGTGGAAAGTAATCTTGGGGATGTGGCTTTGGCAACCAAAGGCTTGAATGATATCCGAAGAAGGGCAGGACATACTGTAGAAGTACCTCTCACACTGAGAAATGTGATGCGGGAAAGAAGGGTTGAATTGGCCTTTGAAAATAAAAGATATTGGGATTTGATTCGTCGTAGGGAATATGAAGAAGCATTTAATAATCGTAGAATTCATTCCCTTTTTCCACTTCTTGATCTACGGATGGATGTACCACAGTACATCTTCGTTAGGAGCTATACCCCAAATTTGGAGCAGCGGAATTTTGATCCCAAATTTTATTACAGACCCATTCCCGGTATCAGTGGTAACGGCCTTGTCCAAAATCCACAATACTAAAATCTCCCAATCAACAAAATTGATAACATTATGAAAAAAAGATCATTATTTATATTAGTCTTGATCACATCTTTGTGTATTTCATGTGATCTCGATAATTATGAAGGCCCTTCTGCAGGACTATCCGGCCGATTTATCGATTCGGAAACTGGAGAATTGGTGGAACAGGATATTGTTAGAGGGACAGTTATTCAGTTGACAGAACATGGCTATGATCCAGTGGCTCACCAATACTTGGTTGTTAAAAACGATGGTTCCTACGAAAATTCCATGCTGTTTGAAAATACCTATACCGTGCAGCCGGTTAGAGGGAATTTTGTACCAGTTGAACCCATGGAAATTTACATTTCAACAGGTACGGTACAGGACTTTGAAGTCTTACCTTATCTTCGGATCAAGAACCTGGACATTCAGGTGACGGAGCAAAAAATCGTCGCCACTTTCAATGTGGAACAGAACGTCATCAATAATATCAGTAGGCTTGGACTGTACCTGCATACAGAGCCTTCAGTGGGAGAGCCCATACATTCCCTTTCAGCAGAAATGAACTTGGGGCGTACAGTTGATGAAAGCGAGACCTTCACATTAGAAATAGATTTGGTGGCTAATAGCAGTCTGGTGGATCCTGATGACAGACATTTTGTACGGGTAGGAGGACTTGCGGATGCCGCCGAAGCCAAGTTTAATTACGCCAGTGCACAGGAGGTAGAGCTATGAACCGGTATCCACTTACGGTGATATTGATCCTGCTTATATTGGTTTCCTTGGTGTGTGGGTGCTCAGCAGAGGAGTCTCCTGAACCTGAAAAGGTAGATCCAGTGCCATCAAAGGAGAAAGAATATGATGAAACGGGTTTACTTTATACTTCTGTGGAAGGTTTGGTAATGGCTGGATACCAAGGCTGGTTTGGAGCGGAAGGTGACGATTCGGGAAGAGGCTGGTACCATTACCAAAACCAGTGCGGGTTCATGCCAGGGTGTTCCACTATTGACATGTGGCCGGATATGACAGCCTATTCGGATAAGTACACCAGCCCATTTGTATATGCTGATGGTTCCCCTGCTTTTCTCTTCAGCTCCTTCGATGAGAGTACCATTGATCTACATTTTAAGTGGATGAAGGAATATGGTATTGATGGGGTGTATATGCAGCGGTTTGTGGCCGAAGTACGACCTTCAAATGAAAAAGGAAAGCGGCATTTTGACACGGTATTGGAACACGCTTTGAAAGCGGCGAAAAAATACGATAGGGCCATCTGCATCATGTATGACCTCAGCGGTGCCACCGCTGAGGAAGTCAGGGGGTTTGTGGAGCAGGATTTCAGGGAGTTGGAGAACAAGTTTGGTTTATTCGATAATGAAACCAACCCGACATACCTGAGACATAATGGAAAGCCCCTCGTGGCCGTGTGGGGAGTGGGGTTCAATGATAACCGTCCTTATGATATTGAAGATGCCTCCGTCATGGTGGAAGGACTAAAAGGCGATGACAACAGGCTTTCGGTTATGCTGGGAGTTCCCTACCGATGGAGGACTTTGGGCGATGATACGGTGGATGACACCGGGCTACATGACCTGATCAAGGATTGCGATGTGATCATGCCGTGGGCAGTGGGACGGTACAGTTCTGACAATTACGCTAATGTGGCCGGGCAGACCCTGGCCGGAGATGTCCAATGGTGCTCAATAAATGGTGTCGACTACATCCCGCTGGCCTTTCCGGGCTTTAGTTGGGGAAATATGTATGCTGGTAATCCCTATAATGCCATTCGCAGGGAAAAGGGTGACTTCTTCTGGAAACAGGTGGCGGGTGCTAAAATGTCAGGCGCATCATCGCTGTACATAGCCATGTTTGATGAAATCGATGAGGGAACGGCCATCTTCAAGGTCAGCCATGAAGGCGATACTCCGCTCAATGGCGACGGTAAATTCATTGGAATCGACCCGGAATTGCAGACGGACCATTACTTATGGCTGGCAGGGGAAGCGACCAAATGGTTTCATGGGATTGCAGGATATGGAGCACAGCAACCTGAGCGATAAACAAAGTAATAATCGGGACTTGCCTGCCATTGATGTTGATGACAGGTGGCCCTTTATTTTCTACAAAATGAAGAAAAATACAAGAACAGACAAAAAAATTATATTGAGTATACTGCTCATCCTGACCCTCATCGATGGTAGTTTGGCGGTGAATGGTGCCCGGAGCATCCGTGAATTCGGGGTGCTTCCCCAAAATAGCCCTGAAGAAAACACCAACAACCTTCAAGAAGCAATTAACTGGGCAGAAGAATTTGGGGCAGCTCTTTACGTAGAGCCTTCCGACGAGCCTTATCCCGTTTTAGATGGGATCGTGTTGAAACGCAATGTCTCATTGATCGGCGTGCATGGCCCAACACCCAGAGGCACGAGGCATCCCTCAAAGAAGGCTCCCGTGGGCAGTGTATTTAAAATCACCGGTCAGAAAAATCCATTTATCACAGTGGAATCCGCCACCCAAATACGTGGAATACAGTTTTGGTATGCCGAGCAAGAGCTGGAGGATCCCTCAAAGGTCATCGCTTACCCTCCCACAATTCAGGTCAGCAAAACTTCCAAGACAGAAGGAGTGACCCTGACCAACCTTACTTTCTATGGGGAATACACTGCTATGGATTTTGATGCTAGCCGCCAAAATCCCTGCGAATTGATTCTTATAGAGCACTGCTATGGTTATCCGCTGGGAGGAGAATTTATCCGTATTGACTACTGCTACGATATCCCCCGCTTTCTGCATTGCCATGTCAATCCATCCATCATGCGCCAGATCGGCGATCATTTTTCCAAAGCAGTGATCGATGCTGTGGTGGATAAGGGAACCTTTGCCTATGCCATCAACCATACCGACAATGCACAGCTGATTGATGTTTTCACTTTTGCTACCTATGGCGGGGTTTTGCTGGGAGAAGAAAGTTACGGCCAACTGACCAATTTCAATTTGGATTGCGTGGCAGTGGGTATCCATAAAAAAGGAGCCAATACCAAAAATAGAAACTGGATGATTGCACAGGGATCCATCATTGCCAATGCAGGCCCCACGATTGAAGAAACCCATCCTTTTATCCTAGAAGGACAAGGCCACTCGGCTATTACAAATGTGGAGGCTTTTTCCGGGGGAAATGGTGCATTGACCAACCTGGGGATGTCGGAAGATTATATGTTGATCAGGGGGAGTGAAAAACTCACTGTTTCCCTATTGGGCTGCCGCATGCGAAATTACCAGGCTTCCTATCCGATTACGGTGCAAAATAAACAAGCAATTTTGCAAGCAGTGGCCTGTATCGATAAGGATGAGCGTCTTTTTAATACCACCATCAAAAACGGCCAAGAGCAATGATGGGAAATAAAAGACTATCGGCCGCTTGTAGAAATGTTTGGTGTTCTGCTGTGCTTTTTCTTCTGGTGGTGCACGGCAGCCAAGGTCAGTCAAAACATCAAAAAGGAACCATGTATGAGACTTATCGGGGATTGGTAATGGCGGGCTATCAGGGATGGTTCAGGGTGCCCGAAGATGGTGTTATGTATCCCGACGAAGCAAAAATACGAATCGATATGTGGCCAGAAACAGAAGAGTACGAAAAGACCTATCCTACAGGATTAAAACATGCTGATGGCAGCACAGCACGTTTTTTTAATTCCGCGGATAAAAGCACCATAGACCTTCATTTCCAGTGGATGAAAGACTATGGAGTGGACGGGGTGTTCATGCAGCGTTTTTTCAATACGGCCAGGCAATCTGCCAACGCAAAAACAGCTAATACGATCATAACAAATGCACTGGAGGCAGCCTCAGCTACCGAAAGGGCTATTGCCGTCATGTATGACCTCTCTGGATTGAAAGCATCAGGCGAGGATTGCTCCGCATTGATAGAAGATTGGAAATTTTTGGTGGACTCACTCAAAGTCACTGCCCAAGAGGGCAAACAGACCTATCTGTTCCATGCGGGAAAGCCCTTGGTGGCTATTTGGGGACTTGGGTTCCCCGACCGGCCCTATGATATCAGGGATATAGGTATAGCAAGGTTTATTGAATTTCTGAAGAATGATCCTGTATATGGCGGCTGCAGCATTATGTTGGGAGTGCCCACCTTTTGGCGGACACTGGAAGCGGATTGTCTTCCGGATCCATACCTCCATGAGCTTATCAAATCAGCCGATATTGTCCTTCCATGGATGGTGCAACGATTTTCACCTTTGCTACACAATGATATGGACCGCTATCGTGACCTGATCTTGGGCGATTTGACTTGGTGTGCCAGGTACGGAGTGGATTATGTACCGAGTGTTTATCCCGGTTTTAGCTGGCATAATCTCAGCCGTTTCGAGTTTCCGGATGATATCAAGCCCGTGGGCTCCATTCCCCGGCAGGGGGGGAGATTTTATTGGCAGCAGATTTCTACCGCGCTCAGTGCAGGTGTAGGGATGCTTTATGTGGCGATGTTTGATGAGGTGAATGAGGGTACGGCCATTTTTAAAGGTTCAAATAACCCCCCCAAGGGAAATACATCACAGTTTATCGACATGGATGGTAAGCCATCAGACCATTACCTGTTTTTGACAGGGGAAGCAGCAAAAGTTCTTCGGGGTGAAAAGGAACTCAGCTTTTTGATGCCGGATGGGACCAATAGATAAGATATGACCAACTACAAAAAACACAATGAATCCATTTACAAAAAAAATAAACACATTTACATTACTGCTACTTACAGTTTCCCTGTGGGCTTATGGGCAGGGAAAGAATCCATTTATCACGGAAATATATACGGCAGACCCCTCTGCACATGTATGGGAAGATGGCCGCTTATACGTCTACGCCAGTCATGATATTGCTCCGCCGAGGGGGTGTGACCTGATGGATAGGTACCATGTTTTCTCGACAAGCGATATGATAAACTGGGTGGACCATGGGGAAATGCTGAGCTCAGAGGAAGTAAGTTGGGGAAGGAGAGAGGGGGGATTTATGTGGGCACCGGACTGTGCCTACAAGGAAGGAACATATTATTTCTATTTTCCACATCCCAGTGGTGACGACTGGAACAATACCTGGAAGATCGGGATAGCCACCAGTAGCGAACCTGCTTCCGGATTTGAAGTACAGGGATACATTGAGGGACTGGAGTCCATGATCGATCCGAGTGTATTCATTGATGATAATGGACAGGCATACTTTTACTATGGTGGCGGAGGAGTCTGCAAGGGAGGTAAGCTGAAAGATAATATGAGAGAAATAGACGGGGCGATGCAGGACATGGAAGGACTGGTGGATTTTCATGAGGCCGCTTGGGTGCATAAAAAAGATGGTGTGTACTATTTGTCCTACTCGGATAATCACGATGATGGGATTCTGCATAACCGCATGAGGTATGCTACAAGTGACAGCCCTTTGGGGCCATGGAAACACCAGGGGATTTACATGGAACCCACAGACAGCTTTACAAACCACGGGTCAATCGTGGAATTTAATGGCCAATGGTATGCATTTTACCATAATAGCTCCTTATCTAATCATGACTGGCTACGGTCCATTTGTGTGGACAAACTGTATTATGCTTCAGATGGGTCAATCAAAATGATCAAACAGACCAACGGCCTACGCTTTTGAGTACTAAAGGAAACGGAGGAACCAACCGTAACCTGACTTTCAAAGATATATGAATATGGGTACCACCTGTTTCAATTTTTGGGTTTGTTAAGGTTATAAAAGCCAGCGGTTATACAGCTGGTTTTTTTTCAGTTCTTACTATCTAATTTGATTCTTATGAAATATATCAAAGCCCTTACGATCATTGCTTTTATCCTCTTCGTCCCTTTTCCACTGGTGAGTTTTGGCCAGGGGACTATTTCCAAGAATTATGACTTTGACAGTGATGGGATAAGTAGAGAGGTATTGGAAAATTATCTAGAAAGGGCCATCACTATGGCTTTTTTTCTCGTACCAAACCATCCTGAAGGAAGCCGGACGTATCCGTATCACAACGATGATATACGTATGGTCAAGGAACTTCATGCGAAATTTATTGGAAGGGCAATCTATCGTTGGGGTGAGGAAGATCTTCTCAATGAAGATGAATTTTATACCAGTGCTAAGAAAATCATCAATAATATCCATCGAGGTGATCCTTCGGTCGTTTTTCAGGCATGCTTATTTGAAATTATCACTACAGATGTGGAAAAAATTAAAGTGCCCAAATGGGTCTTTCAGGGTATGGGATTACCTATTAAACAAAGAAATTTCAGCTATTGGGACATGTTAAACGAGCATGGTGGATTTGTCGATCATTGGGGTAAAGGAAAAAGTGTGCCTGATATCAGTAGATTAGAAACAAGGATGTGGTTCTATTACCTGTCTGGAACGTATATGAGGCTGGGGTGTGAAGCCATTCACCTTGGGCAGGTAGAGCTGATGGCAATGAATGACCCTGGTTTTGTATACTGGCAAACCATGTTGAAAGCTATCCGGGATCTTGCAAAAAAGGAATCTCGAAGGGGATGGGTGATCATAGATGCACATGTTCCAAAAGGGGGAATGCTAAAGGACGGTATAAGTTTAATCGATTTTAATTCTTTCCCGCTCAGGGTCAAAGAGGTAGTCCAAAGACCGCTCGGTGGTATATTGGAAGTAGGGCATTTGGATGCCATTTACCAAAGGAGTGATGGGGGAATGACCCCGTCTGGCTGGACCTGCGATCACCTTCCCTATTTGGTTGAATTTGATAATTTCGGAAAGTCCCGAAATTCTGGAATGGCGGATACGACTTCTCATTTTGTATGGGGCTGGGATGAGATTTCATGGTTTTCCCTCTTGGATGGCACTCAGCGTGATGAGTGGATACATTATGCCTATAATTGGCTTAAGGAAAATGATCAAAATGGTCACTTGCAAATGCCTGGGAACAGGATGATCACCTGCCCCAATAGAAGTGAAGGAAGTTATCGTGCCAATACCAAGAGTCAAGGATGTCCAATCGGTTACTCACAGGAAAAAACGATCAGTACAATCTGGGATCCCAAGGGGCATTGATAAGGTCTTTGAGTTTACCATCAAGTACACAATCCATTTACCATATAGATAAATTAACCTTTTTAAGAATATCATGAATATCCATCTGAAAAAACTATTGGCTCGGTTTTCTTTGCTCAGTATTACACTTCTGTACTCTTCCTCATGCCAAGACCGCACAGTAAGTGATTCAAAAGGAATGACCCCTGTCGATCTGGTTAACCCGTATATGGGAAATATTAGCCATATGCTGGTGCCTACTTTTCCCACTGTACATCTGCCCAACAGTTTGATGCGGGTATATCCGGAGAGAAGAGATTTTACTGGGGATAGATTACATGGCTTGCCGATGATGGTGACCAGTCACCGAGGAAGTTCAGCATTTAACCTCAGCTTTTACCAAGGCAATGAAGAGGGGATCACATCAGTGATCGATTATAGCTATGATCAGGAGAAACTGACACCATATTCCTATAATGTGTTTTTGGATGAGGCAGAAATTGAGGTGGAATTTGGACTTTCTCACCAATCTGCACGGTATGAAATCACCTTTACACAGAATAAACCTACCCATCTAATCCTCAATTCCAGAAACGGAAAGTTAAAATGGGACGGACAGGCAGTAAAAGGCTACCAGCAGATAGCCAATGGAGTAAAAGTTTACGTATACATGAAACCGGACATACCCCCTTTACAAGTATCAGGTCTTAACCGGGAAGACAGTCTTGTAAGCATGGATTCGGAATCAGGCGCTAGGGCTTTGGTATTGCACTATGATCATAGTAGTTTGCTCGCTATCAACTATGGGATTTCATTTATTGATGAGCGGCAAGCCCAAAGAAACCAAGAAAGGGAGCTGTATGGCAAAAACGTAGAAATGCTACAGCAAAAAGGCAGAGAGATTTGGAACGATGCTTTGGGGAAAATCAGCGTAAGGGGAGGGACAGACAAGGATCAAAGGGTATTCTATTCATCCCTTTACAGATGTTATGAAAGACCTGTGTGTATTTCAGAAGACGGGCGGTATTTCAGTGCGTTCGACGGACAGGTACATGAAGACGAAGGTAGGCCTTTCTATACGGATGATTGGATATGGGATTCCTATCGAGCACACCATCCCTTGAGGGTGCTGATCGATGCCGACAAGGAAAGTGATATCCTGCATTCCTTTGTGACGATGGCAGAACAAATGGATGACTTCTGGCTACCTACGTTTCCGGAAATCACTGGAGACAGTCGCAGGATGAATTCAAATCATGGGGTAGCTACTATTGTTGATGCATATAGGAAAGGAGTGCGGGGATTCAACCTAGAAAGTGCTTATGCCGCATCCAAAGGGGCCATCACTGAGAAAACCCTTGCCCCTTGGTCCGGAAGTCCTGCTGGGCAGTTGGATTTGTTTTATAAAATGAAGGGGTATATTCCAGCATTGTATCCAGATGAAGAAGAGACCATTCCTGAGGTAAGTGGTTTTGAAAAACGTCAACCAGTAGCTGTAACCTTAGGGACGGCTTATGATGAATGGTGCTTGGCACAAATGGCGTCTGATTTAGCGTATGATGCCGATTATAAGCACTTTTTGGCTCGTTCGCACAATTATCGAAACTTATTTAATGAAGAAACTGGATTTTTTCACCCAAAGGACCAATATGGGAAATTTATTTCACCATTTGATTACAGGTTTTCGGGTGGCCTAGGTGCCCGTAATTATTACGGTGAAAACAATGGTTGGACCTATCGATGGGATGTGCAGCATAATATAGCAGACCTTATCCAGTTGATGGGTGGAAGTGAACAATTTGTGCAAAATCTGGACAGGACTTTCCAAGAGCCAATGGGTAGGGGGAAATCCCAATTTTATGGGCAGCTGCCCGATCAAACAGGGAATGTAGGGCAATTTTCAATGGCCAATGAACCTTCTCTGCATATTCCTTACCTATATACTTATGCGGGACAACCCTGGAAGACCCAAAAAAGGATCAGAAGTCTGGTGGATACTTGGTTTAGGAATGACCTGATGGGAGTGCCAGGGGATGAAGACGGCGGAGGAATGTCCGCATTTGTGGTGTTTTCTCAAATGGGATTTTATCCAGTGACTCCTGGTATGCCCATGTATGTAATTGGAACTCCGTTTTTTGAACATGTTAAGATTGATTTGGGAGAAGGAACAATACTGTCCATCGAAGCAAAAAATGCATCCAAGCGTAATAAATATATCCAATCTGCAGAATTAAATGGGAAACCCTTGGAAAAGGCATGGGTTACACACGAAGAACTGTTGAAAGGTGGTAAGCTGGTTTTTGAGATGGGAGAAAAAGCAAATAAACAGTGGGGTAGTGATCCTCTTTTATCCCCACCATCATTTGATTATTGGTAAGTCTTTACATAGAGATTAGAGTATATACTTTTTGGTAGGGCTGTCGATTAAACTAATGACTGCTGTCTATATAGGTGGTTGTTATGTTTGATTTTTGACAGCCTTCTTCTTTTAATAATAAAGATGGACTATTTTCTGAATTTACATTACGGTTTTTGTTGATAGTGAAAGTGTTGGATTTACTTTGATCAGTTATAGATTTAAGTCTTTGTTAATATAAATTAATAAATATTAAATATTAAAATATATATAATATAGGTCTAATGGACTAATAATTTTATTAATTTCGAATTTAGTTAGATAAAAAATTCGATAAACGATGAAAAGAATAATGATCCATTAATTCCTAAATATTTTGTAAATATAATTATAGTAAAATAATTGTTTTAAAAAATAATTATTTACGAAATAAAACAATTATTTTAAATCGTGTTTTTGTCCATTCTTTATTCAGAGTGATTTAGGCTTTTTAGATTTAATAACAAATACATTTCCTCGATATTCATTCGTAAGTGATACTTTATTTGCAAATTTTATATAATTTTTCTCATTTCAGGGTAATTATTTTTTTATGAGTATTCATTTTTGTTAAGTTTAATGTGTCTTAAATGAATATATAATTGTATTAATTTAATTCAGCTTAAAGTATGGTTGGTTTACTGTTTACGATGATGAGGCTTTTATGTCTTTATTAATCGAAACTTATATCTAACCATTCGAAAGATTTATTTACCTCATTTAACAATAACCCTAAATGAAACATTTTTACACAAAAAGACTGATCCTATTGATCTGTCTGATCATTAATTATTCTCTTTCATATGGACAGTCCACAAAAATAACCGGAACTGTATATGATGAAAATGGTGTAGGGCTCCCTGGAGCAAGTGTCCAACTCAAAGGAACAGGGACCGGTACGGCTACTAATGTAGAAGGAGAGTTTGAGCTACTTGTGCCTGATAAAAAAAGCGTTCTTGTTTTTTCTTTTGTTGGGTATCAGACCCAGGAGGTTTTGGTTGGGACCAAGACCAGTATCGATATCCATATGGAAATGGATTCGGACCTGGAGGAAGTCGTGGTAACTGCCTATGGCGAAAAACAAAAAAAGGAAGCTATTGTTGGTTCTGTTGCTTCGGTACAAGTTGAAGATCTTAAGATCCCTTCCTCAAATCTTACTACCTCACTGGCAGGCCAAGTGGCTGGTGTAATCGCCTATCAGAGTAGTGGTCAGCCAGGTCAGGATAATGCCAATTTCTTTATCAGAGGCGTAACTACCTTTGGTTATAAAAAGGATCCCCTGATCCTAATTGATAATGTTGAACTGACTGCCACTGATTTGGCTCGGCTTCAGGTGGATGATATTGCCAGCTTTTCAATATTAAAGGATGCCAGTGCTACAGCCCTATATGGTGCTCGTGGTGCAAACGGAGTTATTTTGGTCAGCACCAAGGAAGGTAAGGTGGGAAAGCCGAAAATCAATGTGCGTTTTGAGAATTCAATTTCCCAAAATGTGAAATCTATTGATTTGGCAGGTCCAATAACCTATATGAATCTTGAGAATGAGGCAACTGTAACCAGGGATCCTCTAGCTCTACCGCCACATTCGCAGACAAAAATAATCAATACAAAAAAGACGATTGAAAATTCTCCCGGAAGTAATCGTTTTGTGTACCCTGCAGTTGATTGGCTGGATATGCTGTTCAAACCTAGGACTTCTACCCAAAGGCTAAATATGAATGTAAGTGGTGGTGGAGGTGTGGCCAGGTATTATGTAGCTGCATCATATAACCTCGATAATGGAATCCTAAAACAGGATGATAGGAACAACAATGACAGTAATATCAAGTTTCAAAATTACCAATTAAGGTCCAATATCAATATCGACCTGACCGAATCCACAGAATTGGTGTTAAGGCTTTCTGGAACATTCAATGAATATAATGGTCCCTTAAGTGCCAATGGGTCTTTTGCAACTGACCTTTACAATATTGCAATGCATACCAGCCCTGTTGAGTTTCCGGCCTATTATCTTCCAGATTCAGCTAATCTGAATACCAATCACATCCTTTTTGGAAACAAGGGAGGCAATAACCAAATCCTGTATAACAATCCCTATGCTCTTTTGCTGAGAGGACATAAAAATTCTTCCCAGTCCAGAATGTCAGCCCAGTTGGAATTAAATCAGGAGTTTGACTTTATTACCGAAGGGTTAAGTTTCAGGGGAATATTCAATACCAACCGGTATTCCTTTTTTGAGTCTCAAATGGCATACTCCCCATTTTACTACAACATCAGCACATATGATGCCCAACAGGATATCTATAGCTTGGAATGGTTGAACCCTAATCCAATAGGCAATAATGTGGCCACAGAGTACCTCCAGTATTCACCTGGCCCAACCAGTTTAAATACTTACGTTTATTTACAGGGAGCACTGGATTATAGCCGGAAATTTGGAGAAAGTCAGGTTAGCTCAACCTTGATTGGAACACGACAACAAACACTTTATGCAAATGCTTCAGAGCTACAGAACGCCCTGCCTTATAGAAACCTAACCTTTGCAGGTAGGGGTACCTATTCTTTCAAAAGCAAATATTTCGCTGAAGTCAACTTTGGCTATAACGGTTCTGAACGCTTTGATAAATCCCATAGGTTTGGATTTTTTCCAACAGGGGGCGTTGGATGGGTGGTTTCAGAAGAACGTTTCTTTGATCCATTCAAGAGCTTTATTGATTTTATGAAGTTGAGAGCTAGTTATGGGCTAGTGGGTAATGATGCTATTGGTTCACAACGTTTCTTTTACCTTTCCAATGTTGGCTTCAACCAAGGTCCTAATTTTGCCTCCTTTGGAACTGATAATGGCTATACAAGAAATGGTATCCAGATTAATAATTATGCCAACCCGAACATAACCTGGGAAACTTCAAGGCAAACCAACCTTGCCATGGAATTGACGCTGGCTTCTAACCTGGACATAACAGCAGAATTTTACAAACAGTACAGGTATAATATTCTTATGGGGAGGTCTGCCATTCCTTCAACCATGGGGCTGGAGTCTCAGATTTCAGCTAATGTTGGATCAGTCAAATCCAAAGGCATAGACCTCAATGTAGACTATAAGCAGAATTTCGCTAGCGGGGCTTGGGCAAGCATGAGAGGAAATTTTACATATGCCACCAATAAGTATGATCATTATGAAGAGCCGCAATGGGAAGAGGATTACCGCTACCTTTCGGGCAGACAGCCTGTAAACTGGGCAATAGGATATGTGGCCGAACGGCTATTTGTCGATGATGAAGAAGCAGCAAATTCCCCAACACAAATTTTTTCGACAAACGGAGAAGCGCCTAAGGGCGGGGATATAAAATACAAAGACATGAATAATGATGGGATCATCAATCATGCCGACCAGGTCTTTTTGGGTTTTCCCACAGTTCCTGAAATTGTATATGGCTTTGGATTCTCATCAGGTTTCAAAAACTTTGATCTATCTGTGTTTTTTCAAGGCCAGTCGAGGGTTTCCTTCTTTATTGACCCTAGACGTATGAGCCCCTTTATTCCTGGTCCAGACCAATATGTAATTGGGGACAGCCAGTTGTTACAGGAGTGGGCAGATAGCCACTGGTCTGAAGATAATCAGGACCTATATGCTGCTTATCCTAGGTTTGGTACCAATATTCAGGATATAGAGAATAATCTTCAAGCAAGTAGTTGGTGGTTAAGAGATGGCAGTTTCCTACGTCTAAAATCCCTCGAAATTGGCTATACCTTACCCAAAAGCCTATTGGATAAGGCTTACCTCTCAAATTGTAGGTTTTATTTCAATGGGCTTAACCTATTTACCTTTAGTCATTTTGATCTGTGGGATCCGGAATTGGGGGGAAATGGATTTGCCTATCCCATCCAAAAGGTTTTTAACGTCGGTGTAAACGTGTCATTGTAATTATAATCTGCTTAAAATTATGAAAGTAATAAAAATATATTTTCTCATCGTCTCTGTTCTTTTATTAGGGGCTTGTGGTGAGTACCTTGATGTGACTCCTGATAATGTCGGTACAATTGATTATGCATTCAGGAACCGAAACGAAGCAGAGAATTACCTTTTTGTCTGCTATTCCACAATGCAACAAATGGCGGGTCCGGCCAGAAATGCGGGGTTTACGGCATCTGGTGAAATAATATACCCAACCAACCTGACCACAATTCAAATAGATGATATCACAGGTTTTAATTTGATCAGAGGAACCCAAAGTGCCGGTTCGCCTGGACTTAACTATTGGGATGGCGAAAACTATGGTTTGGCTATTTTTAAGGCTTTAAGAAGGTGCAATCTCATGCTTGAGAATATTGATAAACCAGCGGATTTGTCACCTTCCGAAAAAAACAGATGGATTGCAGAAATAAATTTTCTCAAAGCCGTCTACCATTTCTACTTAATGAGGATGTATGGCCCAATACCCATCATTGATAGTAATTTGCCAATCAATAGTTCCACCGAAGAGGTCCGCGTTAAAAGGGCCCCTGTTGATGACGTGGTAGAATATATTGTTGGGTTGTTGGATAAAGCGGCTCAGGACCTTCCCAGTAGTATTGTTAGGGAATCCACTGAACTAGGTAGAGCGACCAGTACCATTGCCCTGGCACTGAAAGCAGAAGTGTTGACTTTGGCAGCTAGTCCCCTCTTCAACGGAAATCCTGATTACGTTTCTTTTCGAGATAAAGAAGGCCAGGCCTTGTTTCCAAGTGAATATGATGAAAACAAATGGAAATTGGCTGCCGATGCATGTTTGGAAGCAATAGAGATTTCTGAATCGAATGGAGGGAAACTATATTCCTTCAATGCCCCTGGAACAATTGGGCAATTGTCGGATTCGCTTTACCGTGTATTGACGATTCAAAATGCAGTAACGGAGGAATGGGACGAAAATCCTGAATTAGTATGGGCTTTGAACGGATATTTTCCATATCAAGGCTTTGCAACTCCTAGGATGACCTCCCAATCCGTAATCAATGCTTTTTCTAATCCATCGACGTTTTCTGTTCCAATAGAAATGCAGGAGATATTTTATACCAGTAATGGTGTGCCTATTAACGAAGACAAAACATGGGACTATGAGGGCAGGTATTCCAATATGGTCAATGGAGACAAGGAAAACCGCTTTTATATTAAGGAAGGTTATACTACCATTTCAGCACACTTCGACCGTGAACCTCGATTTTACGCCTCGGTTGCATTTGATGGTGGGATCTGGTTTGGAAATGGAGTGTTGGACCAGAATAAAGCATATCATGTGGAAGCGAGAGGCAATTCTTCCAAAGCAGGCCCTAAGGACTTGATTAGGTTGAACGTAACAGGATACTGGCCCAAGAAGTTGGTTCACTACCAATCGGTATATGATGATGGTTTTCAACAGGTCAATTTCAGGTTGCCACTCATAAGGCTTTCAGGGCTGTACCTGCTCTATGCCGAGGCATTAAATGAGTATCAAGGGCCGACCGAGGAGGTTTACCATTATGTCAATTTGGTGCGGGAAAGGGCGGGTTTGCCTGCTGTCCAAGATGCTTGGTCTTCCTTTTCAAAATTCCCCGACAAATTTACAACAAAGGAAGGTATGCGCTCCATCATTCATCAGGAAAGAAGAATAGAATTATGTTTTGAGGGCCAAGTTGGATGGGATCTCCGGCGGTGGAAAGAATTGCAGGATGTTTTGAGCAAACCACTTAGAGGATGGAGTATATATGATAAGGACCCGGTCAACTATTATCAGCCGATTACCCGAGTAAATCCTGTTTTTGGGTTGAAGGATTATCTATGGCCTATCAAATCAGATAATTTGGTCAGAAACCCAAATTTGGTACAAACCCCATATTGGTGAAATTTAATTTAAAGGAAAAAACCATGAAATATTTAAATATAAATAACCTTTTACAATGGCCTTGGGCATTGGTCTTCGTTTATGGAATGATATGCGCAGCCTGTACGGAAATCGAAGGAATAAAAGGACCCAAAATAGATGACCAAACAATTCCAGGGCAAGTTTCGGGAGTTGAAGTAGAAAATACCAACGGGGCCGCCGTGATACGTTATCAACTTCCTAATTCGCCAAACTTGCTATATGTCCTTGCTGAATATGAAATCAGAGCGGGTGTAAAAAGAGAAACCAAGGCAAGCTATTATAAAAATGAGCTAATGGTGGAAGGGTTTGAAGGAAGTAAGGATTATGAAGTTAAGTTAACTGTTGTAAGTAAATCCGAAATCAAAAGTGAACCTGTTTATACTACTGTCCACCCTGATATACCTTCTTATCAAACAGTAAAACCAACCATTCAGATTAGCCCTGATTTTGGAGGGTTCCATATTTCTGCATACAATGAGTTTGAAAAACCTATTGGTATGGTACTGTATAGAAATGAGAAGAATGTCTCAGGGGAATATCCCGTAATTTCCCAGTACTTTACTGATAGCGACTCGATTAGCTATTCCGTAAGGGGATATGATTCAATTCCCCATAACTTGGGAATGTATATCACTGATCAATTTGGCAATGTTTCTGATACACTTTTTTATACGGTAAAGCCATATTTTGAACAGTTGCTGGACAAACAAGATTTTTTTGTCTATCCACTCGAAAGTGACTCGGAAATAGGATACGGTTGGTCTTTACCTTACTTATGGGATACAAAAACGGATGTTTATTCTACTGGCTGGCACACTAACCCGGGAGGGGATATCCCTATGATCTGCACGTTTGGGATTGGCCAACTTGCCCAGCTTAGTAGGTTTGAAATTTGGGCAAGGCCTGGAGAATTTACCTATGGACACGGTAATCCCAAGGAATTCAGTTTATGGGGAGCTAATGTGGACAACCCTGGAGATGCTGAGTTGCCTGTTTACGCACCTGTGGGAACGGAAATTGGAGATTGGACCAATTTATCAAATTACCACTTTCCCGACCCTCCTTCTGGATTTCCTCCCGGAGCTGTTACTGAAGAAGATGAAGCTTTTATTGCCCAAGGGGTTAATTTCAATATTCCAGTGGATGCTCCTCCCGCTAAATTCCTGCGGATAGCCGTGTCCGAAACCTGGTCAGGTGGGGATTTCGCCCATATCATGGAGGTATCAGTTTTTGGAAATCCTCTCGATTAATTTAAATTCTCGAAAAATGAACAATATAACGAAATTATTGGCGGTCACGCTTACTTGTCTTCAGCTCATAAGCTGTAATGTGCCAAATTTGGACTATGGAGAACCATTGACTTACCCTGGAGCAGTGGACTCCTTGAAGTATAATCCGGGTAACCGACGTGTTGAGCTTAATTGGTTTACAAGTTCGGATCCTACAATAACCTCTTATGGAATATTTTGGAACAATGGATCTGATTCTTTAATGGTAGAAAGCGATGAGATAAATCCTTCTGAGAAAGCTGGGGTCATCGTGAGTGGTTTAATGGAAACATTGTACGGGTTTTCTGTTTATTCCTATGATTCAAAAGGGAATAGATCCATACCCAAGGAAATTAACAATGTCCGTATTTATGGTGAAAAATATATAGAGGGGCTTATCAATAGAAAGTACAATGCAGCAAAACCATATGTTGACAACGGTGATGGATCGGTAACATTACAGTTTATTGCTCCGGATACGGTTAATGTAAACACTGAAATTGTTTTCACTGATATAAGTGGAGAGGAGCAGGTCCTTAACTTGGAAGCAGAAGAAAACAACCTTCTTCTCCCAAATTATAAAAGTGGAACGTCAGTAAAATACAGGTCATCATACCTACCGAGAACAGGGGCAATAGATACATTCAAGGTTCAGGAATACAGTACCTTTCCGGAAATTGCTGTTCTTCAGGAATTGGACAAAGAACTGTTCAAAGCAGTTGGTTTGCCTAATGACATAGAAGCCTATGATAGCCAAACTACATTAGACCAACTCTGGGATGGAGATGGAATCGGAGCAGATTATCCCAATATTTTTCACAGTAACGGGGATAGACCACTTCCTCACCATTTTACGATTGACCTAGGGAAGAATTATTCCACCTTGGCAGAGATGGAAATTATTGGCAGGCCATGTTGCCACAATCCCGTGAAATTTGAAATATGGGGCATAGAAAGCCTTGAGGACGCTAGTACCGTTTTACCGGGAAATGATCCCGAATGGCAGGATGAGGCGATTTCTAAAGGATGGAAGCTGCTCCAAGATGTGGACAGAGCAGATGATGGTGTCGCCCCATTTAAAGTTATCCTGAAGGATAATAGTAATATAAGGTATATCCGTCTCAGGGTAAAAAGTGTGGCAAGTGGCGAGACTAGCTACAGTAATTTGAGTGAGCTCACATTTTGGGCCAAATAGAATTAATTCAACATAATTTTTAAAGATATCCTTCCTTTAACTACCCTAATTAAGTAGCTGCTTTTCTTTCCTTTTCCATTGATGGAAAGGGAAAGTTGGCAGTCTATCAGGAAGAAATTAAACACAATTCATTAAAGCAGATTGAAATGAAATTAAGACAAATGATTTTATGTCTTGCCGGAAGTTATCTGGCATGGACAGGTAATCTAATGGCACAATCAAACCCTTTGAGAATTTGGTTTGATGAACCAGCAAAACAGTGGGAGGAGACATTGCCTCTGGGAAATGGTAGACTGGGCATGATGCCTGACGGAGGGGTGATGCAGGAGAAAATTGTCTTAAATGACATCACATTATGGTCAGGGGCGCCACAGGACGCCAACAACTATGAGGCATATAAAAAACTTCCTGAAATAAGGGAACTGATCATAAATGGTAGAAATGATGAGGCCCAAGACCTGGTAAACCAGTCATTTGTATGCTTGGGAAAAGGTTCGGGCGATGAACCTTTTGGAAAGTTCCAAACTTTGGGTGACCTGAATATCAACTATTTCTACGATGTGCAAGAAGCGGATGGTGATATGGTGGAGGGATATACAAGGGAGCTGACATTGAATGATGCCATGGCACGTACAGAGTTTGACCTGAATGGGGTACATTACAAACGGGAGTATTTTACAAGTTTTGATGATGATTTGGGAATCATTCGGCTGTCAGCAAATGAATCCGGAAAACTCAATTTTGAACTATCCCTTGCTAGAGAGGAAAGAGCCAACTCTAAAGTGGATGGAGAAGAACTTGTACTGACAGGTCAACTGGACAATGGTACCGATGGAAAAGGAATGCAGTTTGAAGCCCGAGTAAAGGTAATGTTAAAAGGAGGTTCCATTCGGTCGGGAAAAAATAAGCTGGTGGTATCCAATGCCTCTGAGGCTATTGTTCTTGTTTCTGCAGGAACTGATTTTAAGAATCCAGACTATAAGCAAGAAGTAGCTGAATTTCTTGAATTGGCCTCCAATAAAACCTACAAAAAGCAAGTAAAGAACCATACAAAAAATTATGACCGTTTCTTTGGAAGGTTGGATTTTAAACTGGCCGGAAATGAACTGTCCCAATTAACGACAGACAAGCGTTTGGATAGGTTCTTCGAGGATATTAATGTGGACAATGGTCTTCCGGTACTGTTTATGCAATATGGACGGTATTTAACCATTAGCAGTACGAGAATAGGATTACTGCCTCCCAATCTTCAGGGGCTTTGGGCAAACCAGATCAATACACCATGGAATGGTGATTACCACCTTGATGTAAATGTTCAAATGAACCATTGGCCAGTCGAAATAATGAATCTTTCAGAACTCAACCTGCCTCTTGCTGAGCTGGTGAGGGGCTTGGTAGAACCGGGCAAGCGGACGGCCCGGGCATATTACAATGCTGATGGCTGGGTGGCCCATGTGATTACGAATATTTGGGGATTTACTGAGCCAGGAGAAAGCGCATCCTGGGGATTGGCCAATGCAGGTTCTGGATGGGTATGTAACAATCTCTGGCAGCACTATCAGTATACTGAAGATGAGGATTATCTTGAAAGTATATACCCTATTCTAAAAGGATCTGCAGAATTCTATAACAGTGTGCTTATGAAGGATCCTGAGACAGGTTGGTTTGTGACAGGCCCTTCGGTTTCACCGGAAAATTGGTTTGTAATGCCCAATGGACGACATGCCAGCATCTGTATGGGACCAACAATAGACAATCAGATCGTAAGGGAATTGTTTGGTAATGTGATAGAAGCGGCTGAAACTTTGGGGCGTGACAAGAATTTTGTAAGTGATTTAAAGATAAAGCTTGACCTTATCCCTCCAGTAGGTAGGATAGGCAAGGACGGAACTTTGATGGAATGGTTGAGGGACAGGCCAGAAGGAGACCCCCAACATAGGCATATATCGCATTTGTACGGGGTTTATCCTGCTTCCCTGATTACTCCTGAAAAGACCCCCGATCTTGCAGAAGCTTCAAAAAAGGTCTTAGAAGTAAGGGGGGATGACGGCCCTAGTTGGGCAATAGCCTATAAAATGATATTTTGGGCCAGACTAATGAATGGGGATAGGGCATACCAACTTTTTCATGATCTAATGAGGCCCACATTGAAAACGGATATCAATTATGGCGCCGGCGGGGGGGTATACCCGAACTTATTGACAGCAGGCCCACCTTTTCAGATAGATGGAAACTTTGGGGGGATCACTGGACTTGCAGAAATGTTGATCCAAAGCCATCATGATTACATCGAACTCCTTCCAGCTATTCCAGAACAATGGAAGGAAGGAGGGGAAATAAAAGGTTTCAAGGCGAGGGGAAACTATCAAGTGTCGATGAAATGGGAAAATGGAAAAGTTATTTTCATTGAAATTTCTTCACCCGATCCCACGAAAAAAAGGGTTAAGGTCAAAGTAAATGGTGAATTGAAGGACATAAAAGTAAAATGATAATGAAACTGAAAAAAAGCATAGTCCCAGAAAAATTAGAATGGTCAAAAATTGTGTATAAACCATGGGGTAATGGGTTGGCTATTTTGATGGTTTTAATTCTGGGATGTGCTTTCTCAGTTTCAGGGCGGACATTTGATGGCGCTCCGGCACGCGCAGAAAGGAAGCTTTCCAAAGGAGAGACCACTTATTATGTTGATCTTGTAAATGGAAACGACCGCAATTCCGGAACAAAAAAGAATGAGGCGTGGAAATCATTTACCCCTGCCAATAATCTTATTTTAAGGTCAGGGGATACCTTAAAAGTAATTCAACCTGGGAGAATTGATAAGTCTCTTGCCCTTATTGCTGAAGGGGAGTGCACCAACCCCGTGGTAGTAGAATTCATTCCTGGTAAATATAATTTTTTCCCAGAAAATGCATTACAGAGAAAGCTTAACATCTCAAATACCAATGACACCCCTGATTTGCCAAAATCCATTGCCTTTGAGATTGTTCAATCACAACATGTCGAGGTATTTGCTGAAGGGGCTGAGATAATGTTTCGGGGCAAATCAATGGCTTTTCACATTGATCGTAGTAACTGTATAAACATCAAAGGGCTTTCCATGGATTATGAACGACCCACCGTTTCGGAAATTACCGTTGCTTATGCCGGAAAAAATCATGCTGATCTTGATGTGGGTGAGGATTCGGATTTTGTGGTGAAGGACGGAAAAGTAATATGGACAGGAGAAGGGTGGCAACACCCTTTACAAAACTATTGGCAAGAATATGACCCTATTGAAAATAAGGTAAGAAGGTTGGCGGTAGATGTGGGCAGTACAACTTTTGAAAAATTGGGAAATAGGGTGCTTCGTGCCCATTTTCCTAAAAATCCCGGTTTTGTCCAAGGAATGGTACTGCAAAACAGAAACGTCACACGGGATTATGCTGCAGTATTCATGAACAGGAGCAATAATATATCTTGGCAGCAAATCAGGGTTTATTTTATGCACGGGATGGGGTTTGTAAGTCAGTTTTGTAAAAACGTTACTGTCGATGGACTTGACGTTAGACCACGTCCTGGAAGTGGAAGAACCTGTGCTGCCTGGGCGGATATATTGCATTTTTCAAGTTGCAGAGGTGATCTAAAGGTTAAAAACTCCTATTTGTCAGCAGCCAATGATGACGCAATTAATGTTCATGGTACGCATTTGAAAATACAGAAAATACTGAATGCACATAGGATAACAGTGTCGTTTGAGCATCCACAGACTTATGGTTTTGATGCATTCGAAAAAGGGGACAGCATAGCATTTATAAATGAAAAAACACTTTTGGAAAATGATTCCAATGTGGTGACGGGAGTGAAAAAGTTAAATGACAAGGTGGTGATCCTCGAACTGTTGAAACCTGTTTCTGAGTATTTGACAGATGGTTATGTAGTGGAAAATACTTCATGGACACCTAATGTAGAAATATCTCGTAATAAAATTACATGTATACCTACCCGGGGAGTTTTGGTTACCACGCGCAAGCAGGTAAGAATTTTGGAAAATGAATTTAGTAATATACAAATGAGTGCCGTTCTAATTGCGGATGATGCACAAAGTTGGTTTGAGTCGGGAATGGTTAAGGATGTTGAAATATCAAAAAACAGCTTTATGGAATGTGGAGGCCCAGTAATCAATATCCATCCTGAAAACGAAAAGTCAGTGGATGGAAGAAATGTCCACCAAAATATTAAAATAATGAATAATACATTCTATTATGATGAAAATGCGTTGATTCATGCCAATAGTGTTGGTGGTCTCTCTTTTTCTGAAAATAGGATTATCACAACGGAGAAGAAGGAAATTTCCAGCCTCATGTTTATTGAGAATTGTCCAGCCCCTTTAATTTCGGGTAATACATTTTCAGTAGTTCCTCTATTTAATCAGTCCGGCCAATAGCTCTTGTTTTAACCGGATTTTGGATGTTAAATGTATATGAAAGCATAATGTGTTATTTTAAAAAGGTTTATTTTTTACTGTTTTTATTGATCACCAATACCCTATTGACCTTTGGTCAACAAAGTAAAAGGCCTGCCTATTTGGTTAACCCTTTGGTGGGGGCTACCACAAGTGTGGAACTAGCGGGCTCCTATCATGGATTGGGAAAGACATTTCCAGGTGTGGCAACCCCTTTTGGAATGGTACAGGTAAGTCCGAACACAATTACTGGTGGGGACAACGGCTCAGGGTACAGTGATGAACACCGGAGCATTGAAGGATTTGCAATGACTCAGATGAGCGGTGTAGGGTGGTATGGTGATCTTGGAAATTTTCTTGTAATGCCCACTGCTGGAAAGCTCAAAACCGTTGCAGGAAGTCATGATCGCCCTGAAGAAGGGTATCGCTCAAGGTTTGACAAGGAAAGTGAAAAGGCAATGGCTGGCTATTATAAGGTATATCTTACAGATTATGATATCAAAGCAGAATTAACCGCAAGCAAACATTGCGGGATGATGCGCTTTACCTTTAACAAAAGTGAAAAGCCCAGGATTCAGATAGACCTTGCCAGGAGAGTTGGGGGTACATCTACCGAACAATATATAGAAATAGTAAATGATCATACTATCAGAGGGTGGATGAAATGTGATCCCGAAGGTGGTGGCTGGGGAAATGGAGCAGGTAAGGCAAGCTATACTGTTTATTTTTATACACAGTTCAGTGAGCCTATGTTAGAAAACGGTGTGTGGTCTGCTGAAATACCCCCAAATACCAGCAGAAAACTGGAGGCTGTTACTTCAAAGGAATATTTGGACAGGGTTAAAAATGCTAAGATTGTTAAGGGAATATCCAAGATTCAAGACAGGCATATCGGTTTTTTTACAGAATTTGATAAGAGCGCAAAGGTGATAAAGGTTAAAACAGGAATTTCATTTACAAATTATGAAAATGCCCAGAACAACCTTTCGGTTGAAATGCCTCATTGGAACTTTAAAAAAGTAAGGGAGAATGCTATAGATGCATGGAATGAGGCATTGGGAAAAGTGAAAGTATCCGGAGGCAGTTTGGAGGAACAAAGGGTATTTTATACCGCACTCTATCATACCCTGATAGACCCAAGGGATTTTACTGATGTTAACGGTGACTATTTTGGCGGAGATGGAAAAATCCATAAGGCCGAGGGGTTTACAAAAAGGACGGTTTTCAGTGGTTGGGATGTGTTTCGGAGTCAATTTCCATTACAGACTATTCTAAATCCTGATGTTGTCAATGATATGATCAATTCCTTGATTTCTTTGGCAGATGAAGCTGGCATGGATTACCTTGAGAGATGGGAGTTCCTGAATGCCTATAGCGGCTGTATGATTGGAAATCCTGCCGTATCCGTTATTGCCGATGCCTATATGAAAGGAATCCGCAGTTATGATGCTAACAGAGCATTGGACTTGGCTGTTAATACAAGCAATAAGTTTGGGAATGGACCTGAAGGATATGTTTCTGGGAATTATGGGATTTCCGAGACTATGGAATATAGTTATTCTGATTGGTGTACAGGTGTATTGGCCGATAGTTTGGGCCATCATGACATTGCGTCCCGATTTATTGAAAAAGGAAAGAACTATGTTAATGTTTTCGATGATGAAAAAGGATGGTTTCGTCCAAAAGGTTCCAACGGGAAATTCCTGTCATGGCCTGATGCAGGAAGGTTGGAACAATGGTATGGATGTATTGAGAGCAATCCCTATCAACAGGGCTGGTTTGTACCGCATGATATCTCGGGGATGTTTAAGTTGATGGGGGAAAAAGAAGATGTGGTCAAAGATCTCACCTGTTTTTTTGAAAACGCCCCCAATGATCTCAAGTGGAACGACTATTATAACCACGCCAATGAACCTGTACATCATGTTCCGTTTCTTTTTAACTTTTTGGATCAACCTTGGCTAACACAAAAATGGACCAGGTATATCTGTAAAATTGCCTACCGCGATGAAGTTGATGGTTTGGTTGGCAATGAAGATGTAGGCCAGATGTCTGCATGGTACGTTTTGGCGTCCTCTGGACTTTACCAGGTTTGTCCGGGGAATTCCAGATATGAAATTACCAGTCCTGTTTTCGATGAAATTGTTTTTTCCCTTGACCCTGTTTACGCTACTGGAAAAACATTCACTGTCATAGCGCATAACAATTCTGATCAGAACATCTATATCCAAAAAGCTGTACTCAATGGCATAGCGTTATCTTCTCCCCACCTCGACTATAGTGATATATCCAAAGGAGGTAAACTTGAATTGTTTATGGGAAGTGCCCCAAAAACCGATCAATGGTAAATTTTCGAATAGACAATTGTTTTGTCAATACCTGGTTGAGGCAATGGGATAAATCACAGTGTTTTATAGAATTTGTATTTTAATTTTATTTATGGTAACATGCATGTGCTTTTTAGATCAGCACTAAAAAGTATTTAAAACCCCAAATACCTACAGATGAATTTTATGGAAGCGGATGATAAGGAAATCTGGCAGCGTGTTGTGAACGGAAATGACCGGGCTTTTGCCAATATTTACGATCGGTATGCCAAGGACATGTACAAATACGGCCGAAGGTTCACCACAGATACGGAGCTTGTCAATGACGTTATTCAGGATATTTTTGTTCATCTGTGGGAAGCCAGAGAAAAATTGGCTATTCAAAAGTCTATTAAGTTCTACTTATTGTCTTCCATAAGAAGAGAGACCATAAAAAGGATTAACAGGTCTTATGACAAAGAAAGCTTTGATGAATTTCAATTCAAAGCAGCATGGAATGAATCCTTTGAAGAAGTTCTGTTGGAGAATCAAATAACCCTTGAAAGAAACAATAAAATATCAGAAATAATGGACAGTCTTCCATCCAGGCAAAAAGAAGCAATTCATTTACGGTACTTGGAAGAAATGAGTTATGAAGATGTTTCCGAATTAATGGGGGTTAAAATATCTACCTTATATAATTTAATTTTTACTGGACTTAAAACCCTGAAAGAAAAACTCCCTAGCCGGAAAATGTTAATTTCAGTACTGGGAATCCTTTTAGGGTTTTTGAATTAATTGTTATTTTCATTGAATTTTTTTTAAAAGGAGTGCTTTATTTGTGTAAATAATATAAATTTTATTTTTTTTTCATTTTTTCTGTGAGATTTCATCATTTTTTGGCTCTTACCACTGAATGAGCTGGAAACTGTATGAAAAGCTACCAAAAATTAGATGATTTCTTAGAAGACAAGAGTTTCAGAGACTGGGTACTTGGAAAGAACCCGGAAGCAAATTTGGAATGGACTTCTTGGTTGGAAGAAAATCCACACCTTGAAGACCTTGTTTTTAAAGCTAAATCCATTCTATTGGAGCTAGAGGCGGTTGGAAATGAATGGAGCCAAGATATACATAGGGAACAGTATAAATCCATTGCTGACCGAATTCAAAAAGGAAAGGAAAAAAACAAAAGCCTGTCTAGCAAATCCTATTCCTATCGGGTTGCAGCAGTAATTATATTGCTGATAGCTGCGACTTCAATCATCTACTTAAGTGGGGGGATTGATTCAAAATTAGGTAGTACTTCTGAAATGGGGAATATAGTTGCCCAAAATAGTGTGACGAAAAATACCCCACGAGGTAAAAAGCAAAAGGTTAATCTACCGGATGGTAGCATTGTCTTTTTAAATTCAGCAAGTGAAATAAAGTATGACAATGGTTTCGGTAGGACAAACCGGGATATTTCGCTTACAGGAGAAGCTTTTTTTGAAGTTAAACCCAACAAAAAACTACCTTTCAATGTCGTAAGTGATGATTTGGTAACTACGGCCCTGGGAACCAGTTTTAATGTCAATGCTTATCAGAATGATCAAATAATTGTAAAGCTTACCACTGGAAAAGTTGAAGTCCTTCAATCTTCACAGCAGAAAAACCTGGTTTATTTAGAACCAGGAGAAGAAGCTATCTATCAACTGGGACAAAAAATAGAGAAGTCCACTTTTGATTTAGATGAAGGTGTTTTATGGAGAAAAGGAGTTTTAGCCTTTCAAAAGGATGACTTTAAGACCATGGTGAGGTCTCTTGAGCGTTGGTATGGTGTGGATGTTAATGTCCAGAACCTTCCCGAAAATGAGGATTTGAGGGTTTCCGGAAAGTTTGAAAAAAAGCCCCTATATAACGTTTTGGAAAGTCTTTCCTACTCAATGGGATTTGAGTATAAACTAGAGAAAAATCAAGTAACAATAAATTTTAACCCTAAAAACTGATACCCCATGAAAGAGATGCCCATGATCTGAAAAAAGCCAATGATATAAAATATTATACCATTGGCTCCAACTGGTGCAAATAGAAAAGTTTCTCAGGCTCAACCTATTTGCTGATGTTCAATCGCTAATAAATTAACAATAAAACACCCTCAAATTTATGAAAAAAACATTACATACACTATGTATGATAGGCAAATACTATCTATATGGGTTTGTGTTTCAGCTGCTATTTCTTAACCTGATTTATGCAGCACCTTCTAAAGCTCAAGAGTCATTGGATCTAAAAAAGGTATTCTTAAGCCTTGACCTTGATAAAGTGCCTTTGGACGAAGCACTTTCTGAAATTAACAAGAAAACCCAATTTCAATTCATTTACAGACCAGACTTGGTTGAAAACTCTTCTCCAGTCAGCATTCAGGTAACTAACCAATCCTTGGAAAGTGTTCTTCTAAAACTCGCTAAAAGCCATCGGTTGGCCTTTAAGCAAGTGGACAATAATATCAGTGTCAAGCAAACACCAAGAAGCAAGACCCAAAGCATTTTAATAGAAAATAATATCAGGGGAACCGTGGTGGATGAGGATGGTCTTCCTATGCCGGGCGTAACCATCGTTGTACTTGGAACCACAACCGGCACCGTAACCGATGCTGATGGGAAATATAATATAACGGCCCCGGAAGGAGGAAGGCTTAAATTCAGCTTTGTGGGTTTTAGGACTAAGGAAGTTGAAGTCCAAAATCGGTCCGTTATTGATGTTACCATGGAGCTGGACCTAATGACCCTCAATGAGGTCTCCATAGTGGGAACCTCGATGAAAGAGTCTGATTTGACTGGGGCCATAGTCAATGTGGGAGAGGAAAAATTGAATGAAAGGCCTGTTACTTCCGTCAATGAGGCACTTCAGGGCCGTGCTGCTGGAGTCTACATCCAAAACAATCCAGAACCAGGATCAGATGCAGGAATCAGAATCAGGGGAACCAATTCCTTACAATATGGTGGAAACCCAATTTATGTGGTAGATGGAATTATCATGGATAGGGATTTCAATATGGTTAACCTCAATGATGTTGCTTCTGTAAATGTCCTTAAGGACGCTTCTGCCACAGCCCTGTATGGATCCAGAGGTGCCAATGGCGTAGTGGTTATTACCACCAAAAAAGGAAAGACCGGTGAGGGAAAAGTTTCCTATAATGGATGGTTTGGTGTTCAGGAATTTGTCAATGAGTCCCTTACACTTGGAGCCAAAGATATGTTCGAACTTAGAATAGACGCTTTGGAGAATGCCCAAAATGTCGGAGGAGCTTATTATGCCTCAAATCCGAATGCTTCTAGAGAGGACTTCATCAATGATGAACTCTTGGGAGATGGTAAAATGTGGTTTGCAGATTATGAATTAGAAAGCTATAACAATGGAAAAAGTTATAACTGGCTAGATGCGGTTACCAGGAAAGCAATGCAACAAAACCATACCCTCAGTTTTTCAGGCGGTAGCGAGAAAGGTAACTATTATATGAGCTTTGGATATGTCGATCAGCAGGGATTGGTAAAGAGTTCAGGGTACAAGCGTTACACCGGTAGGATAAATGCCGAACAGCATATAAAGAGTTGGCTTAAAGTAGGAACCAACTCCACTTACTCCAAAAGTATGGATGACTTGGTGGATGGTAAAGTGTTTGGTGTAGCCAGTGTAGCCAACCCATTGCTTCCAATCAGTAATGACTCCCTTTATCTTGCTTGGGGCAACAATTGGGACATCAATATGGAAAATCCACTCAATTCCATGTTGATTCAAAAAGATCGTTCCAAAAGTAGAATACTTACTTCCAATTATATCAATATCAACCCTATAGAAGGCCTGAATATTCGCTCTACTATTTCAATGGATTTGATAGACCAGGAATATTATGAATATACACCTAGCAATATCCAACAAGCTTATAGGGATTCCTTTAGGGGAAGAGCCATCCATAACTTGGATCATGCCAGCAATTACCAATGGGATAACTCTATTAGTTATGAAAAACTGGTCAATACCAAACATTTGATCAATGGACTGTTAAGTACAAGTATGATCAAAAATCAGTTTAAATATTCCAATGTAAGTGCAAGGGATTTTCCAATAGATGATTTTGGGTACTATAACCTAGGAGCGGCTTTTGATAAAGAGAATTTTAACCTTGGTTCTAATGTAGTGGAATCTACACTGATGTCATACTTGGGAAGGGTGAACTATGAATATGATGGTCGTTACATGTTGACCGCAACGGCTAGGTTGGATGGATCATCGAAATTTGCAGAAGGACATAAATGGGGTGTTTTCCCATCTCTGGCAATGGCCTGGGATATTTCTGAAGAACAGTTTATGCAGGATAGCAAATGGATAGACCAAGCAAAGCTCCGAATTGGCTATGGTAGTGTTGGTAACCAAAATATTCCTGATTATGCCTTCTTTAGCCTTTACAACCCTGTTTATTCCAATGAAACAGTTTCATTTAATTCAACTGGTTTAAGGGGTACTTCAGCTTTGACATGGGAAAAGCAAGATCAATTCAACCTAGGAATCAATTTTGGGGTATTAAACAATAAAATTCAATTTACTGCTGATTACTTCAATATTGTCAATTCAAACCTGTTAATAAGAAGGTCTTTATCAACATTGACAGGATATAGGGAAGCCATTGAAAATGTTGGTGAAATGCGTAACAGAGGGTTTGAATTTTCATTGAATGCCGCGTTGATTGACCATGATGACCTAAAATGGAATTTTTCCGGGAATATTTCATTTGATAAAAACAAGATCACTAAACTTTATGGAGATGTAGACGCCATATATAGCTTTGGAGGTTTCACGGGAACAGATATCCAACGTGAGGGCAATTTCTTCTTGGGAGAATCCATAAACACCATCTATATGTGGGAATTTGACCGAATCATCCAGGAAGAAGATATGGAATACGTCAACTCCCTTTCACTCCCCGGAAAAACATTGCGCCCTGGAGATATTCTACCAAAGGACCAACAGGCCGAAGGGGAGGAAGGACATGGCATAATTGATGAAGATGATCGCGTTATCATAGGGAAAAAGGATCCTAAGTTTTATGGAGGATTTTCATCTGATATAAACTACAGGAATTTTTCACTCAATGCAGTATTTACCTATTCGTACGGTGCCAAAAGAGTAAGTGGATTTTATGAAAGCCTCATGAACGGTACGGGATACGGAGCGACCCATAAAGATATGCTCGACCGGTGGACTCCAGAAAATACGGACACCAATATCCCTAGGGCTACATACGACAATCCAAGTAGGTTCTCGGCAGGAGAAACTTCTTGGGGTATCCAAGATGCTTCTTACTTAAGGTTGGCTACTTTGACCTTATCATATGATTTTCCGCAGCCCCTCATTTCTAAATTGGGCTTGAGCAACTGCAGGGTGTATACAACAGGGAACAACCTGTTTACATGGACCAAGTACAAAGGCTATGATCCTGAAAATGGAGATTGGTACCCAACGGCAAAGATGTTTGTACTTGGCCTGAACCTAGGTTTCTAGGAAGTTCGCATGTATCCGTCTAGGATAACTGTACAATCTTACACCTTAAAATTTTGATCAAATGAAAAAAATTAATTTAGCCATATTATTTACAATCACCTTGTTTAGCTTGGTGTCATGTAACGACTTTCTTGTTGAGGAACCAAAGACACAGCTTACTGAGGAGCAAGTGTATGGAGATGAAGAAAATATACGTTTATTGATCTCGGGACTTTACCTGCAGTGGAGAAACACCAAGCAGGATCGAGGTGGCTTTATGTTTACGCTTGGAACGGATGAAGCCAAACAAGGAGGTCAGCAAGTTCAGGAAAATAATGTACAAGCTGCACTGGACAAGTACAATGGTGCACTCAATCCCGCTAATTCATCCCTAGCCGAACAGTGGAGCAAAAGATGGCCTGTTGTCACTGCTGCCGCCAAGGCTGTCTTTTACGCGAAGTCTGACGAACTGAAGGCCCAAGCTGCCTTTATCCGTGCTACATTAAATTTTGAACTGGCAATGCTCTGGGGGCCAATTCCCATTATTGACATGGAAAACCTCAAAGAGTCCAGACAACCCTTGGAAGATGTTTTTACTTTCATTATCAGAGATCTTGAATTTGCTGCGCAACATTTGAACGATTCTGAAGAAGACCCAAAGATCCCTACCAAAGGAGCCGCAGAAGCCTTACTGGGGAAGGTTTATATGTACGTGCCCGAAGCGACTGGTTTGAGGGATTATGAAAAAGCAATTTCCTATTTCGACCAGGCTATACCCAGGTATTCCCTGATCGATAATTATGAAGACCTCTTTAATACCACAATTGACCAAAATTCCTCGGAATCCATTTATGCCTTCCAATTTGTCAACATCTACCCGGACAATAACATGGCCCAGCACCATGCTGGATCCAGAGCCGTAGCTGACCTTGACAACAATACCTATTTTGGAGGGTATGACCTGATCCTTCCTACCGAATACTACTATAAGGATATTACCGAAGGGGGGATATGGGAGCCTGGTGATACCAGAAAAATGGCCAGTATTCGATATGATTTCACTTTACCTGATGGCCGTGAGCCCTCCATTACCTGGACGGGACAACAGGATGAGCTAGAGCCTCATACCAAGAAATTCGAGGATGTCAGGACCCAGGGGTTGCAGAATTTCTGGTATTCAGGAGGCCTGATATATTACCTTCGACTTCCTGATATTCTGCTTTGCAAAGCTGAATGCCTAAATGAGCTCGGAAGAACGTCAGAGGCTGTTCAATTGGTGAATACTACTGTAAGGAACAGGGCTTTTGGAGGAGACCTTCCCGCCGAATTGGCCTGGGAAACCACTACTTCACAAAGTGAATTCAGGGATATGATCATGGATGAAAGAATGCGGGAATTGGGATTTGAAGGCTGGAGGAGAATGGATCTTATACGCACTGGAAGATTGGTAGAACTCGTGAAGGAACGAAACCCTTGGGCCAAAGCTTCAGGAACCATTGCCGAATACCATAACAGGTATCCAATTCCAGAATCGGAAATCAAACAAAATGAACTGATCAACGAAGAAGACCAAAATCCTGGATATTGATAGCATCAATAAGTCCAGAAATGATCATCTCATTTCTGGACTTATTTCCCTCTTAAATTGAAAGTTCTTGCCCTTTTGGTCATTTGAAAAAACTTTATCGACTAGAGGTTTTGTATAATCGATCCCAGTGGCCTTTCTGCCATACCAAATGTTAGTTCCGTTAATTTAACCATCACAACAATGAATATTACGGCTTTGAAGCCCTTTAAAATTACTTGGGCGGTATTGCTATGCACTTTTTTTTCAGCATTAGCCCATGCACAAGAGAATCTCTATATTCCCCTGGAAACACAGCACAATGCCTTGGTGCTATCGGTTTCCAATAGTCATGACCTTAATATCGCCTATTATGGGAAACGACTCAATTCAGATAAGGAATACTCATCCGTCTTGAGACAGTACAACCAAACGGGGGATTATTCCCAAGTACTGGATGCAGCCTATACCTCAGCGGGTTCCAGAAACCTAATGGAACCCGCCATCTCGGTTATCCATGCAGATGGGAACACCTCCCTGTCATTGAAGTACATCTCTCACAAAGTGGAAGACCTTGATGAAAACATTTCCCAGGCAAGCATAAAATTAGAGGATACTGCATACGGGTTTAATGTATCCCTTTATTATAAGCTTTACAAAAAGGAGGATGTTATAGAACAATGGAGTGAGCTGTCCCATAACGAAAAGGGACCAGTGGAATTGACCAAGTTTGCCTCGGGTAATTTATACTTCAGGGATGCCCAATATTATTTGACACAATATCATGGAGACTGGGCACATGAAATGAATCCAGAGACAAGCCTGCTCACCCATGGAATAAAGACCATTGATTCAAAGCTTGGCACAAGGGCAAACCTATTTCAACCGTCGGTTTTTATGGTGGCCATGGACCAGCCTGCAACTGAGGATGAAGGAACTGTTCTATTTGGGGCAATGGAATGGAGTGGGAATTTTAAAATTGACCTTGAACTGGATTACAGGGACAATTTAAGGCTTATTGCTGGGATGAATAATTATGCATCAAGCTATAAGTTGGAGAAAGGTGAAATTTTTGAGACGCCAAAGTTTTTGCATCTGCTCTCTCATAATGGTAAAGGAGAAGCAAGCAGGAAATTGCATTCATGGGCAAAGGACTATAAGTTACTGGATGGCAATGGAGAACGGTTGACATTGTTAAACAATTGGGAAGCAACTTATTTTGATTTCGAGGAAAAGAAATTATTTGAGCTCCTAAAGGACACAAAGGAACTTGGTGTTGACCTTTTTCTATTGGATGATGGATGGTTTGGTAATAAATATCCACGAAACAATGATGATGCGGGTTTAGGTGACTGGCAGGCCAATAAAAGGAAACTTCCCAATGGGGTGTCTTCTCTAGTAAAGGAAGCGGGGGAGAATGGGGTCAAGTTCGGTATTTGGATAGAGCCTGAAATGGTCAACCCTGAAAGTGAACTGTACCATGAGCATCCAGAGTGGGTGATCAAGCAACCGAAAAGAAAAGAACATTATTTTAGAAACCAATTGGTCTTGGACCTGAGCAATCCCAAAGTGCAGGACTTTGTGTTCAACGTAGTAAATGACCTTTTTTTGGAGAATCCGGAATTGGCCTACATTAAATGGGATTGTAATGCGGTCATATACAATGCCTATTCCTCTCATTTGGATAAGCAGTCCCACCTGTACATTGACTATGTGAAGGGACTTTACAATGTACTTGAGAGAATCAGGAAAAAATACCCGAAAGTGCCAATGATGCTTTGTTCCGGAGGAGGGGGAAGGGTTGACTATGCTGCACTTGAATATTTTACGGAGTTTTGGCCAAGTGACAACACGGATCCATTGGAACGAATTTTTATGCAATGGGAATACTCTTATTTCTATCCTGCGATTAGTGTTGCAAATCATGTGACCGAATGGGGTAAACAACCCCTAAAATTCCGGGTAGATGTGGCCATGATGGGAAAACTTGGGTTTGATATTGTAGTGGGTGAATTGGAGCAAAAAGATCTTCAGTTTGTACAACATGCTGTGAAAACATATGATGATATAAAACAAATTGTTTGGCAAGGTGATCTCTACCGTCTCTCAGATCCAAAAAACACTGATTTTGCTTCGTTAATGTATGTCAATGAAGAAAAAGACCAAGCAGTCGTATTTAACTACTTGGTGAATAACCGCTACGGGCAAGGTAGTAAACGCCCTGTAAAACTGGGTGGTCTGGACCCGGAAAAAAGATATCGTATCCAGGAAATCAACCTTTACCCGGGAACCTCTTCCTATATCGATTCCAACCAGGTGTACTCTGGAGATTTTCTTATGAAAATTGGCTTTAACCCAAAGGTGGGCAAAGGTAAGGAAAGTGTTTTGTTGAAAGTAGAAGCGGTAAGGTAATGAAAAGAAAAGTGATGATGAAAAAAATAGATTTAACAGTAGCTTCTCGGATAGTACTACTGGCTTTTATGGTCATTTTTGTTGGTTGCTCAAACTCAAGGGTAAATGAGTGGAAGGTAACTTCACCTGATGGCAGTCTCAAGGGAATTATTGCGCTGGACGAAAGCGGGGTTTTGACCTATCAAGTAAAAAAACAGGAGGGGGAACAGCAGCATATTGTAATGGAACCAAGTCAATTGGGGATTATTAGAAAAGACCAAAGATTCGATACACTTTATTATGATGGTACCCAGGAAGTAAAAATCATCGATGAAAATTATAAACTCAGGTCCGGGAAAAGATTGAGCAATCAGAACCATTATCATGAACTTACACTAAGTTTTAAAAACCACTCTGGAAACCCTATAGATATCATTTTCAGAGCTTATGATGATGGTTTTGCTTTTAAGTATTTTTTCCCTTCCGATGGAAGTGATGCATTATATACAGTGTCCGAAGAACTGACAAGTTTTGACCTTCCCACGGGAAAGGCATGGATGCAGCCTTATGATAGTGCAACAGCTTATGCTCCGGCATATGAAAGGAATTATGAAGGGGATATGACAATAGGGACCTCTGCCCCTGGAAAAGAAGGATGGTGCTTTCCTGCATTATTTCAAGTAAATGGACAGTGGGTGTTGCTTTCTGAGTCCAACCTTAAAGCTAACTTTCATGGATCCCACTTAAAGCCTTATGCTCCAAAAGGCAAATACCAAGTTACCGGCCCGGAAAGCGATGAGGCATTTGGTTATGGAGAGCCCCTTGCAACTTCAAAATTACCTTGGGATATGCCATGGAGGGTGATGGTAGTAGGGAGTGAACTTGGAACAATAGTGGAGTCCAACCTGATTAACCATCTAGCAGATCCCTCAAAAATTGAAAATACAGCATGGGTTGAACCAGGAAGAGCATCATGGGCCTGGTGGTCTGGATATCTCGATGGATCCAATGATACACCGGAAAAACTCAAGCACTTTATTGATTTTGCCCAGGATATGGGCTGGGAATATTCCCTTATTGACGCTGGGTGGGACTATCGTCCGGGATTTGATCTTACCGAAATGGTTGAATATGCCAATAATAGAGGAGTTGACCTACTGATGTGGTATAATTCAGGTGGTCCGATTAATCGTGTCAATGCTGGACCAAGAGACATGATGTTCGATCCTGAAATCAGAAAGCAAGAAATGAAAAGGATTTCCGACATGGGAATTAAAGGTATAAAGGTAGACTTTTTTTCCAGTGACAAGCAGGATTTTATTCAGTTGTTTACTGCTATTCTAGAAGATGCAGCGAAGTACAAACTATTGGTCAATTTTCATGGGTGTACGATTCCCCGGGGCTGGGCAAGAACCTATCCCAATATGATCTCTTATGAAAGTGTGAAAGGTTCAGAAGCATATATTTATCATGCAGATTTTGAACGGAATTCACCCATGCACAATACAATTCTTCCTTTTACTCGAAATGTGATCGGATCCATGGACTACACACCAGTGGCTTTTTCAACCCAACAAGTGCCTCATCGTACCAGTTTTGGACATGAGCTGGCACTTTCAGTGGTTTTTGAGTCTGGCATTACCCACTTTGCTGACACACCGGAGATGTACCTAGCCCAACCCGAAGAAGTGATCGGGTTTCTAAGTGAGGTTCCCGCTGCCTGGGAGGATACAAAATTTGTCAGTGGATATCCTGCTAAAGAAGTGGTAATAGCCAGAAGGAAAGGTGAAGAATGGTTTGTCGGTGGAATAAATGGAGAGAATACCTACAAACAACTTCAAATTCCAATGGATTTTTTAGGCACCGGAAAGTATAAAGCAACCCTAATAGCAGATGGAAAAGGGAACAAGGAGTTTTCCATTGACCAGATGATGGTGTCCAGCCAAAGCTTAGTGGACATAAGCATGCTGGCCATCGGAGGTTTTGTAATGAAAATTACTCCCGAACCATAAAGGGAAGTCTCCCAAACAAAAGAAAATATGACTATTAACCTATATAAGCCGTTTTTGGATTTGATAAAAAGGGTGTACCATAAATGCTATGCCCTTCTTATCACCTCTAATCAAAGAATGATTTGTATGATGGCCATGGCTACCTGCTTATGTTGGTATCCGCTCAGTGGCCATGCTCAAGAATATCAAGCAGAAATGGAAGGTGGGACCCTAACAAATGGTGCCTCAATTCAGTCATGCAGTTCCTGTTCGAATGGACAACAGGTTGGAAATCTGGGAGGGACACAAAATGGAAGTATCTTGCTTGAGTTGGAGGTAGCAGATGCCGGTGATTATGAACTGGAACTGTCCTACAGTTCAGCTGACCCTAGGTCCATCTTTTTGGCTATTAATGAGGATGGACCGATTGAGATCAAATGCCCTCCTTCAGGGGGATGGTCAGTTACAGATGAAGTGACAGTTCTTGTAAAACTAGAAAAAGGAAGTAACCTATTTAAGTTTGACAATTCACAAAGCTGGGGGCCAAATTTGGATAAGGCAGTGGTTAGGATGGGAAAAACCGTATCAATTTCAGGAATCGTGACCGAAAACGGGGAGCCAATCTCAGGGATCGACGTTGAAATAGAAGGCTACGTTTCCAAGAACGTTAAAACTGGCCCGGATGGGGCGTATAGCTTTTTAAAACTTCCCTCAAAGAGAAACTATATAATTAGCCCTAAATCAGAGGTTTATCAATTTGATCCCATCTACCGAAATTATCAACATTTGGATACTGATTTGGAGGCACAGAATTTTGAAGCGGGTGAAATATGTACGGATTGCATAGTGGAATTTGGTTTTGGGCAGACCGGTAAAGTTTTCTACAACACATCAACTGGTACGGCAAGTATTCAGCAAGGCGTAAATAACAGGTTGGAAAATATCCATGCGGAAGTGGTGGTTAATGGTGAACAAATTTCCTCTTGGGATTATAAGGAGAGAACCATCAAAAAAGAAGCAATAAATGATGCATTTGGTACAGGTTCAAAATGGACTGTTATTAATACCAGTGATGACTTTCCAAAAATGGAACAGGTGTTTTACGCGTATTCGGATAGAAAGTATATCCTTATGCAAGTAAATGTATCGGGAACCGGTATCAGAAGTAATTTTATGGCTCCACTGGTAGCCAATAAAGGGGAAATAGGAAATAACATAGAGAATCAGGCACTGGTTATGCCTTTTGACAATGATGCCTTTGTAAGGTATGCATCAAAACCTCTCGATACAGGGGTACCCGTGGAAAGTTCAGAAGTGACAGCAGTGTATGAAAACAGCTCACGGAACGGTATGGTGATTGGCTCTGTCAATCAAGACAGGTGGAAGACTGGAATCCGTGCCAATGGAAGGCCTGGAGAATTGACAGAGCTTGTCGCCTATGGTGGCTATTCTGAAAGAAGTGTGACACGTGATCAAAAGGAACATGGGTATCTTACTGGCAGTGTGGTCTCTTCCCCTAAAATCTTGGTCGGATTCTTTGAGGATTGGAGAGAAGGCCTTGATGCATATGGTGAGGCAAACCTAATTGAGCAGCCCAGATATATATTTGATTGGAATGAGGCAACACCATTCGGTTGGAATAGTTGGGGAGCCATACAAACGGATTTGAATTTGGACAAGGCTAAAGGTGTAGTGGACTTTTTTGACCTTCAACTACCAGGGTTCAGAAGTGGTGGAACTGCTTATGTTGACCTGGATTCCTATTGGGACAATATGGTAAGTGGTGGTCTTGAGGGAGATTATAGCCAATTGATCGAATTTGCCAACTATTGTAAGGAAAAAGGCCTAAAGCCAGGGATTTATTGGGCTCCTTTTGTGGACTGGGGGAAAAGCAACCGTAAAGTGGAAGGCTCATCGTATCAATATAGCGATACATGGACAAAGGTGAATGGAGGATTTCATGATTTTGATGGGGCCAGGGCAATGGATCCTACACATCCAGGAACCTTAAAGCGGATAGACTTGGTAATTGATAAGTTTATAAAATGTGGCTTTGAAATGGTCAAGATAGACTTTATTGGACATGCATCCGTAGAGGCAGATAGCTTTTATGAATCATCCGTAACTACTGGAATGCAGGCTTTTCACTATGGTATGAAACACCTAATCGATGCTATGCAAGGAAAAATGTTGGTGTATGTAGCGATAAGTCCCAATCTCGCAACTGGACCATATGCACATTCCCGAAGAATTGCCTGTGATGCTTACGCTGACATTAATGCCTCCGAATATACACTTAACAGTACCACGTTTGGTTGGTGGCAGTCTAGTATATATGATTTTATCGACGCCGATCATATGGTTTTTGGCCAGGCTTCTTTTGGGGAGAATAAAGCAAGGATGGCTTCAGGCATTGCCAATGGTACCTTAATTACAGGAGATGACTATAGCCGTACAGGGCCTTGGACATCCGCTGCGAAACAACTGCTACAAAACCAGGACCTACTTGATATTGTACAACATAAGAAGGCATTTAGACCTGTGGAAGGCAATATTGGAGATGGAGCCAGTGAAGCTTTTATCAAAAAGATTGAAGGTGTTCCTTATGTTATACTTATTAATTATCAAAATGAAAGAAAGTCCTTTGACCTTTCCTTTGAAAGATTGGGGATAAGCCCAGGTAATTATGCTTTAAAAGAGCTCTTCAAAGGTGATTATAGGATTTCTGAAGGAAATGTGCTGACCGCTACATTGGAAGCAAAGGATGCTGCCATCTTTCGATTTGAGGAAGGGCTGATTAATTCTTCCCCACAGGAAAGTGAAGAAAAAGAATTGGTGTTTCCCAACCCCGCACATGATAGGATAACGGTGACAAGCGGGAAGAGGATAGATCATGTTCAAATGATTGCACTTAATGGCCAAACTGTAAGCAAACAGGAAAATATTATGAAAAGCAAGGTTGAAATCGACCTTCAGTTAATTCAAAGCGGTGTTTACCTTCTCTATGTTACCAGGGAAAATGGTGGACGTAATGTTTATAAGGTCATAAAAAGATAGATGACCGGGGAAATACTTTTATGAAAGAATATGGTCTTTAAGCAATATTGGGGAGATTATAAAAGTAGGGAAGTCTACCTGTTCAGAATCACAAATGCCAGTGGTGCCTATGTGGAATTAATAAACTTAGGGGCCACAATAGTTTCAATATATGTGCCCAATAAATATGGTAGGCTGATGAATACAGTTCTGGGCTTTCCAACATTAGATGGTTATATCAAGGATAATTGTTACCTGGGACGGACAATTGGCAGGTTTGCGAACAGGATTAGCCAAGGGCGCTTTTTTTTGGATGATTGGATGTGGAATCTGGAAACCAATGATGGGAAGCACAACAACCACAGTGGTAGTGATGGGTTTCATGATAAAGTAATGGATTTTAGGGAGGAAGAAGATGGGGTTGTGTTTTTCTATACTAGCCCACACTTGGAGGGTGGGTTTCCCGGTACGGTGGATTTTCAAGTGAAATACTCATGGTCACATAAAAATGAACTTCTCATAGAATACGGTGCTGTAAGTGATCGCAGCACCTACGTAAACTTCACCAACCATTCCTACTTTAACCTGGAGTTCGGAAGCCCTAAAATTTTAGCCCACAGACTTGTTGTGGAAAGTGAATTGATGATCGAAAATACTTCAGAGCATATCCCTTCAAGAATAATATCCATTAATGGTAGAAATGAATTGAATGGGAAAAAAGTAGGCCACAGTGTGCTCTATAAGGAAATGCGGCATATAGGACTCAACAATTATTATATCCTGAAGAGAAAAGGCAATGATAAGCCGTCTTTGATTCGACTCGAAGCTCCAAGATCTGGTATTGAATTAAACATTTGTACTTCTTATCCGGGAGTACAAGTGTATACTGGCGATTACCTCAAAACAGCTGTAAGAGGAAATGAAGGGATGAAATACGGTCCCTTTGAAGGTTTGTGCTTGGAATGCCATAATTATCCGGATTTTCCTAACCAACCTAATTTTCCCAAAGCAGTACTGTTTCCTAACATGCAAATGAAGGAGTTTATCAAATATAAATTTGGCGTATTGGAAGAATAATAGGAGAGATTTCAAAATCGTAATATAATCCATCCATTTGAAAGTTATGTCCAGTTGATATGGAAAAACCCAACTTAATTTTACCCTAACAATAACCTGAATGACATGAACGTAGATAACCAGTTTAATAAGTCTTTTGTAATGCGCATTTCACTTGTCTCAGCATTGGGAGGACTTTTGTTTGGATATGATTGGGTAGTAATAGGAGGGGCTAAACCTTTTTATGAACTCTATTTTGGTATAGTAGGTAATTCTGTACTTACCGGTTGGGCAATGAGCTGTGCTTTGGTAGGTTGCTTGGTCGGTGCAGGAGTATCCGGAATGGCAAGTGATAGGTGGGGCAGGAAGCACCTTTTAATTTTGGCGGCATTCCTCTTTATAGTCTCCGCAGTAGGTACGGGAGCAGCACAGCATTTTACCAGCTTTATAATATACAGAATTATTGGTGGAATAAGTATTGGCCTGGCATCCAATCTATCTCCTATGTATATCGCCGAAGTAACTCCAGCCAAATTCCGCGGGGCTTTTGTATCTATAAACCAGCTTACAATAGTGATAGGAATTTTGGCTGCCCAAATAGCAAATTACCTCATTGCCGAACCAATTATTGAAGGGGATACCAGTAAAACAATGCTGAATTCTTGGAATGGACAATGGGGGTGGCGATGGATGTTTTGGATGGAAAACATCCCGGCTTTTATATTTTTCTTGTTAATGTTTACCGTTCCAAGGAGTCCGAGGTGGCTGGCAGCTCAAGGATACCTAAAAGAAGCAGGAGAGGTGCTTTCGAAAATTGGGGGAAGAAGTTTTGCAAAGAATTCCCTTGAAAAGATCATCGGATCAGATGATGGCCATGTAGCTGAAAAGATTTCTTTGAGACAGCTTTTCAGCAATAGAACAGGAAAGATAGTAATGATTGGAATAGTATTGGCCGCTTTCCAGCAATGGTGCGGGATCAACGTCATTTTTAATTACGCCGAAGAAATATTCACCGCTGCAGGGTACGGTGTCGGCGACCTGCTATTCAATATTATTATCACCGGTACAATCAACCTGATTTTTACGGTCATAGCCATGTTTACCGTTGATAAGTGGGGAAGGAAACCGTTAATGCTTTTTGGGGCTATTTCACTTTCCATAACCTATTGCGTGATGGGAACAATGTACTTTCTTGGTATACAAGGGTTCCCTTTATTGGTAATGGTGGTAACCGGTATTGCATTTTATGCCATGTCATTAGCTCCGATCACATGGGTGGTGCTTTCAGAAGTTTTTCCCAACAGGATCAGGGGAAGGGCCATGTCTGCCGCTACTATTTCCCTTTGGTCAGCAAGTTTTCTGCTTACCTATAGTTTTCCTTTACTTAACGAGCAGCTGGGAGCCTCAGGTACTTTTTGGCTCTATGGGTTAATCTGTCTTGCTGGATGGTTTTTTATTCGTGAAAAATTAGTGGAAACTATGGGGAAATCACTAGAGGAAATCGAGTCTGAATTATTGGAAGAAAGAAAGACAGAAGATTCGGAGTTTGTCGAGTTGGTAAATAAAGGATAGTAATAAATGATGATCAATATGGAAAAAGTTGTGGTATGGGTGGAAGACAAAGTAATCCCCACCTATGAAATCGGAGAAGCAGAAAAAAATCCCATTTTTTTGGAAAAAAGAGTTTACCAGGGAAGCAGTGGGGTGGTGTACCCTTATCCGGTAGTTGAAAAAATTTCAGATGCTAAAACGGATAAAGTTTGGAAAGCCGTATTTATGGAAAACCAATACCTCAAGATCATGATACTTCCTGAACTTGGAGGAAGGGTACAAATGGCGTATGACAAGATAAAAGAAAGGCATTTTGTTTATTACAATCATGTGATCAAGCCTGCACTGGTGGGGCTGACAGGACCATGGATATCCGGAGGCATTGAGTTTAACTGGCCACAGCACCACAGGCCAAGTACTTACCTTCCGGTTGAATATCAAATAGAGGAAAAGGAAGATGGCAGTAAAACTGTTTGGTGCAGCGAAGTGGAAAGGATGTTCAGGACTAAAGGAATGGCAGGTTTTACCCTACATCCAGATAAGGCCTATTTGGAAATTAAGGGCCAACTATACAATAGAACTCCAATACCCCAGACTTTTTTATGGTGGGCAAACCCTGCTGTGGCAGTAAACGATCATTACCAATCAGTTTTTCCCCCTGACGTCAATGCGGTTTTTGACCATGGTAAAAGGGATGTATCCGCATTTCCCATAGCAAAGGGAACCTATTACAAAGTCGATTATTCACGTGGCGTGGATATTTCTAAATATAAAAATATACCGGTACCAACGTCATACATGGCGATCGTCTCTGAATATGATTTTGTGGGAGGATTTGAAAACGATAGCAAAGGGGGGCTGTTGCATGTGGCAGACCATCAGGTGTCTCCCGGAAAAAAACAATGGACTTGGGGCAATGGAGATTTTGGAAAAGCTTGGGACAGAAACCTTACCGATGAAGATGGACCTTATATTGAGTTGATGTGCGGTGTATTTACTGATAACCAGCCTGATTTTAGCTGGTTGATGCCCAATGAAGAAAAGTCCTTTACCCAATACTTTATGCCTTATCAAGAATTGGGTGTGGTAAAAAATGCAACCAAGGATGCCCTGTTCAATGTTGAGTTCCAAAATGGAGAGATTAGGTTAATGGTATATACAACAGCTCGTTATGATGGGGCTGTAATCAGGGTTTCACAACATGGAAATATTTTGTTTGAAGAAAGGGCAAATATTTCTCCATGGTATGTGTTTGACAAATTGGTTCAAATTGATTTAAATCAGGAAGATGAGTTTCAAGTAGACGTGTTTGATGGCAGGAACAAGAACTTAGTGTCCTGGAGGACTTCCAAAAGTAAAAACACAGAAATTCCCCAGCCTGCTAAAGCAGCCAAGGATCCTGAAGAAATAGAAAGCAATGAGCAACTTTTCCTGACTGGACAACATATTGAACAGTACCGACATGCCACTTTTGATGCCACGGCATATTACCTGGAAGCTTTAAAAAGAGACCCTAAGGATTATCGCTGTAACAACGCTATGGGAATGGTAATGTTAAAAAGAGGGAAATTTCTTGATGCGCTTTCATTTTTTAATCAATCGGTAGCCACCCAGTTGGAAAGAAACCCCAATCCATATGATGGGGAACCTCTTTATAATCTCGGCCTGGTCCATCGATATCTTGGGAACAGAAAAGAGGCTTTGGATGCTTTTTCTAAGGCTGTTTGGAATGCTTCTTATAAAGATTCAGGATATTTTCAATTGGCACAATTGCATCTTGAAAATGGTGATTTGGAAAAAGCCCAAGAGGCCGCTGAACAGTCGCTGGCAAGGAACTCCAGAAGCCCCAAAGCACAGCATCTCCAAACCATTATATTGAGGAAGTCAGGTAAGAGGGATGCTGCCCTTAAGTGTGCCGAACATGGCCTGGAAATGGATTGTTTTAACCATGGTCTTAGGTATGAAGTATCCCTACTTAAAAATAATGTTTCTGAATTAAATAAGATCAAGGATATAGTTGGCTTAAACGTCCACCCTTATTTGGAATATGCATTGGATTATGCGTGGGCCGGACAATTTGACGATGCTATTGGTCTAATTGAGCTGGGCATGGAAGCCATCGGATCAGATTATCCAATGGCATATTATCTCAAGGGCTGGTTCCAAATTAAAAAAGGAGAGTCAGGAATTGAGGAGTTTGGTAAGGCTGCATTAGCCAGTACTGACTATTGCTTTCCAAATAGGTTGGAAGAACTATTGGCGCTTGAAGCTGCAGTAGCTCATGGCCCTGAAAATGCAATGACCTATTACTACCTAGGAAATTTCTGGTACCATAACCGCCAATACCATAATGCAAAGGAGGCCTGGGAAAAATCAGTTTACCTGAATCCTGCCTTTTCAATAGCCAATAGAAATCTAGCCTTGGTCTGCTATAACAAATTTAATGAAAGAGATCATGCAATTGATCTAATGGAAAAAGCTCTTTCTAATGCACCAAATGATGCAAGGATATTGATGGAATTGGACCAACTTTATAAAAAGGAAAACTTAAGTATTGAAAAGCGGATTACCCTATTGGATCAATTTGATCACCTTGTGATCAGCCGAGATGATCTCTACCTGGAGAGATTGACCCTGGAAAATATTTCTGGAAGATATGGAAAAGCCTTCGATCTTATTATGGGACGGGTTTTCCATCCTTGGGAAGGAGGAGAGGGGAAAGTGCCGGAACAATATAGGATCGCTTTGCTGGGACTGGCCAAACAAGAAATACTTGAAGGTAATTTTGAAAAAGGACTGGAATACCTTGCCTCGTCTTTAAAATATCCCAATAACCTTGGAGAAGGAAAGCTTTACGGAACCTTGGAACCAGAGCTTTACTTTTGGATGGGCTACACACTGGATAAAATGGGACAAAAGGATGATGCAAAAAAATACTGGAATATGGCAAGAGAAGGCACTATTGTCCCTTCTGTCACTTGGTTTTATAATGACCAGAAGTCCGATAAACTGTTTTATCAAGGTCTTGCTTTTAAGATGTTGGAAAATGAGAAGGAGGCCGATAAAAGGTTTCGGCAGCTGTTGGAATATGGTAAGGAACACCAACAAAAGCAGGTTAAGGTGGATTACTTTGCAGTGTCCATGCCTGATCTACTGATCTGGGATGGAGATCTTCAGGAAATGAACAATGTTCATTGCAAGTATTTAATGGGGTTGGGACACTTGGGACTTGGGTCAAAAACCGAAGCAGAAAAACTGTTCAGGGAAATTTTGGAATCACAGGCCAATCATCAAGACGCGAAAAATCATCTCGACCTGGTAAAGAACTGGGAATTATGGATGGATTTGTCTGTTTCCTAATCGATAATGGGAAGTTAAAATGCTAGAGAAAAACGAAGGTTTTCAAGGGCAAAAGGTAATCACACTTCCTCCCTCTATTTTAGAAGCCTGCCAAAAGCATTGCCTTTTGGCAGATTTCTATATTTCAGATATAGGTTACTACCCCAGAGCTCAACATCATTACAGGGAGCGGAATTGTGGAACAGAACAATATATTCTGATCTATTGTGTGGAAGGAAGAGGCTGGATGGAAACGGAAGGCGGAAAACAAATGGAGGTTCACCCAAATGAATATGTTATTCTTCCCTCTAAAATACCTCATCGTTACGGTGCCTCAAAGGATTCACCATGGACCATTTTTTGGGTCCATTTTAATGGGGACAAAGCCGCTGAAATAAGCTCCCTGCTTTATGGAGAAAATGGAGCGTTGGTCAAACATGCCTCCTTTTCCGATGAAAGAATACATTGGTTCAATAAGGTATATACCTTATTGGAGTCTGGATATAGAACGGAAAACCTTTTGATGGCCAATATCTACCTGAAATCCTTTTTGGTTTCTTTGGCATATGGTGAAAGGGTAAACGGAAAGTGGCTCTCTCAGGAAAAAAAGGAAATCAATGATTCAATTGAGTTTATGAAAGAAAATCTCGAAAACCCTTTAGCCCTGGAGGAAATAGCTTCCCATGTTAATTTGTCAAAGTCACATTTTGCTTTTCTTTTTAAAAAGAACACTGGGTATACTCCCATTGTTTATTTTAACCACCTAAAAATACAGCGTGCATGCCAATACCTTCGGTTTACCGATCATAGGATCAGTCAGATAGCCCAAAACGTAGGGATAGATGATGCCTATTATTTTTCAAGACTATTCAGTAAGTCAATGGGTATCTCTCCTAAAGATTATAGAAATAGAAAACAGTAGCAATGGAAAATGTCCTACAACCAAAGAAAATGATGAAATTTTCGTTCATCTTGTTGCTCCTTTTTGTAATGGCCCAAATAGCTTTAGGTCAAACATTAGTGCCAAACCATTCAGGAAAATGGATGGGATTTGATAAAACTGACAGCTTGTTTGATGGAAAAGAAATGAGATTGGTTTATTCCCGAACTCCTCTTCCTGGAAAACCGTGGGTCTGGAGGGCACGCTTTCCGGAATGGCATACCAAGATGGACAGTATTTTACTTGAAAAAGGCTTCAATATTGCTTATATCAACACTGATGGAATGTATGGGAGCGACAGGGCAATCGAGGTTTGGGATAATTTTTATTGCTGGGTGACATCATCATTAGGCTGGCAGAACAAAGTAGTTTTGGAAGGCGTCAGCAGAGGAGGACTGTTTGTACTCAACTGGTCGATCAGAAACCCTGAAAAGGTTGCAAGTATATACTTGGAAGCGCCGGTATGTGATTTTAAGAGTTGGCCGGCAGGATGGGGAGACGGCTTGGGAAGTGATCAGGATTGGAAGAAATTAATGGCCGAATATGGGTTTGAAAATGAAGAACAGTCGAGGATATACCAAGGAAACCCAATTGACCAAATCCAAAAACTGGCCAAACATAAAGTGCCCATTATGATAATGATTGGTTTGGACGACAAGCATGTCCCCCCTAAAGAAAATGCATTGCCACTTGCTGAGAAGTATATTGGGTCAGGTGGGCCGGTAACAATAATACCCTGTACCTCTGGTACACCAACAATGGAAGGACATCATTTTCCCATCGAAACACCATCTGTTGCCGCTGAATTTTTGTCCTTTCATCAGCGTAAGAATGGGTCGGCTCCTCTTTTTTCTGATGCCTATCACCATATGAGAAATGGACTCCAAAACAGTAGGCTTGTTTTTGAGCGTACCCAAAAGGGTAGGGTCGCCTTTTTGGGCGGTTCCATCACTTATAATCCGGGTTGGCGTGACAGTGTCAAGAATTATTTGGTGAAGCGATTTCCCAGAACGACATTTGAGTTTGTGGATGCGGGAATTCCATCTATGGGAACAACCCCCGGGGCTTTTAGGCTGGAAAGAGATGTGCTATCCAAGGGTAAGATTGACCTGTTGTTTGAAGAAGCAGCAGTTAATGACCATACCAATGGCAGGTCACCTATAGAGCAGGTAAGAGGGATGGAAGGGATCGTTCGGCACACCATAAGGGATAATCCTGCAGTAGATATTGTCATGATGCACTTTGTGGATCCCGAGAAAATGAAGACCTACCGTAATGGAAAGGTACCTGAAGTGATCGAAAACCATGAAAGGGTAGCCGAACATTATGGAATACCCACTATTAATTTGGCCAAAGAAGTAACCGACAGGATTGACCATGGTGAATTCACATGGGAAGGTGACTTCCAGAATCTTCACCCTTCTCCATTTGGACAGCAAGTGTATGCCAACTCGATAATTCACTTTTTGGATAGGGCTTTTGGTGGAAGGGTTGATCCAGATGACAAAGCCATAGCCCGTGAACTTCCACAGCCACTGGACAACAATTCTTATGATAATGGAAAATTGGCAACGGCGATATCCTCAGTGACTAAAACAAAAGGATGGCTGGAAGTACAGGATTGGGAACCTTCTGACGGTGTCGGTACACGGGAAAATTATGTGAATGTTCCCATGTTGATTTCAAAGCTTCCGAAGAAAAAGCTGAACTTTGTATTCCATGGTAGCGCAGTGGGTATAGCAGTAGCCGCAGGGCCGGATGCAGCCACGATTGCATACAGGATCGATAAAGGAGATTGGCATTACCAAGATTTATTCACGCCTTGGAGCCATTTTTTACATTTGCCATGGTATTATACTTTGGGAGTTGGTTTGGATGAGGGAAGGCATACCTTGCAAATTAAGTTGGCTGGGACAAAAAATTCCAATAGCAAAGGGAATGCTGTACGCATAAGGTATTTTTATTGGAATGCCACAGGTGACGATAATTGAGCTTTTCCATTCTTTATCTTGTTAAAATGTATGGCATCGGATTGACTCATGTTCATAATTAAGCCATAACCACAATCCGAACGCTTTTTACCTCCTGATCGACCGATTTTTCCACCTCTGTGCGTCTTCTTAGATGTAAACTTGCTATGGTAGCAATAAAATTATTCCGCCTGTTCTCGGGTAATTGATTATTGCCGATCAATGATTTCAGTTAACAACTAACCCAGTAATCTATGAAAAAAGAAGTACAGTTTTTTCTAGGGAAAAGAGGAGATGCTTTGGCTATTCCCAATAGCAAACAACTACAAGTTATCAGTAGGTGGAGCAAATTCCTATCCCTTATTATGGTCGCAATGTTCCTGCCTTTGTCTGTTTGGGCACAAGATATAAGTGTGTCTGGAATGGTGACATCAGCAGATGATGGTCTTCCTTTACCAGGAGTCAATATACTGGTTAAAGGCACCAATAATGGTGTCGTTACGGGACTTGAAGGAGAATATGACATAAAAGTAGGGAGTTCTTCGGATGTTTTGATTTTTTCTTTTATTGGTTTTGAAAGTCAAGAAATTCCGATAAACAACCGATCCAAAATCGATGTGGTATTGGCAATGGATGCTGAGAACCTCGAAGAAGTCGTCGTGATTGGGTATGGAACGCAAAAGAAAAAGGACTTGACCGGTTCTGTAGCCTCGGTGAGCGGAGATGAAATCAGCAAAATGTCTTCACCGAGAATTGAGCAGGCACTTATGGGAAAATCTGCCGGCGTGCAGATCACGGCAGTGGATGCTTCACCAGGAGCAGGCCTGAGCATAAAAATCAGAGGAGATAATTCTATCAATGCGAATAACGAACCTTTGGTGGTAATTGATGGATTCATTGGTGGGGACCTGAGAAGTTTGAATACAAATGATGTGCAATCCATTGAAATTTTGAAAGATGCTTCTGCTACCGCTATCTATGGCTCAAGAGGAGCAAATGGTGTGATCTTAGTGACTACCAAAACCGGAAAGTCAGGAAAGACGGAAGTGGCTTTTACTGCCGAATATGGTACTCAGGAAATTGCCAAAAAGTTAAGTCTGCTCAATGGTGAGGAATATTGGGCACTTCGAAGGCTTAATTCAGAAGAACTGGATGTTTCTTCATGGGACGTGACCAATGTGGATACAGTAGGCGTTGGTACGGATTGGCAGGAAGAGGTCATGCAAAATGCTCCCATCCAACGATACAATGCTCGTGTGACCGGAGGAAGTGAAAAAACCAGGTTTGGGGCTTTTGTGGACTATATTGATCAAAATGGAATCATTAAAGGTTCAGACTATTCAAAAGGTTCTGTTCGTTTCAACCTGGACAATGATATATCGGACAAGGTTCGTTTTGGTCTGCGATTATCCTATTACAAGTCTACAGAGGATGGTGCACGGATCAATGGAAGCTATGGCTCCCAAGGTGGTCCAATTACCTTGAATGCAGCCCGATTTGCACCAATTATTCCGGTGTATGCCGAAGATGGCTCCTATAACCCGGCTTTCCAAAACTCCAGCCAAATGGAGAATCCTGTAAAAGCGGCAGACAAGACCATAGACCAAAGATTCAGGAATTATCTACAGGGGAGTGGGTTTTTGGAATATGACCTGTTGGAAGGTTTGACCTTCAAAGTGAATTTGGGATACCTGAGCCAAACACGTGAGGACCGAAGGTATGTTTCTAAGGAACTTCAATCGGCTTTAAATGAAGGAAGGGCAAGTTTTAACAACGTATTCAGCAACCGCTATTTGATAGAAAACACGTTGAATTACCGTAAGAACATCAACAATGTTCATGACCTTAATATACTTGTAGGCTTTACCTCCCAAGTCGATGAGACCAATCAGAACAATATCACGGCAACAGGTTTTGCCACCGAAGCACTCAATTTGAATGATATTGGGTTGGCGGATAATGTAACGGACAAAGGTTCTAGTAATAACCAGACCAAGCAGGCTTCGTTTTTGGGAAGGGTCAATTATAGTTATAAAGGAAAATACTTGATGACCATGACAGGAAGGGCCGATGGATCTTCCGTTTTTGCAAAAAACAACAAATGGGCATTTTTCCCTTCTGCATCATTGGCCTGGAGAGCTTCTGATGAGAACTTTATGAAGGGGATCAATGCGGTCAGTAATTTGAAAGTTCGGTTGAGCTATGGTCAAAGCGGTAACCAAGCAATTGGACCTTACCAATCTTTGGCCAATTATAGCACGGGTTCTGTGTATACCCTGGGCAATAACCAAATGACCAATGGCGTAAGGCTGGGAAGAATAGCGAATGCAGACCTTCGCTGGGAGACCACCCGGCAGACCAATATAGGTATGGATCTAGGCCTGTTTGATGAACGACTGACTTTTACAGTAGATTACTATAAAAAACACACCTTTGACCTTTTGTACCAAGCTCAGCTTCCTCCTAATTCTGGGTATTCCAGTCAGTTGCAGAATATCGGAGAAGTGGAAAACAAGGGTCTTGAGCTGTCAGTGGGGTCAACTGTTGTTGAATCCGGTGGTTTTACTGTTGACCTATCTGCAAATGCCTCTTTCAACAGGAATAAAGTCATTGCCCTTGGGCAGGACTCAGTCGTTTATCTAAATACTTCAGGAGGAGCAATGGGCTCTGGGTTCAGCAATACTGGTGTGTTGGAGATTGATCAGCCCATGGGAAATTTTTACGGGTATATCTTTGACGGGATCTATCAAAATCAGGAGGAAATTGATGACCTCCCATTTGCCGGAGCGGCCCCGGGAAGTCCCAAATACAGGGATATCAACGGAGATGGACTCGTCAATGATGACGACAGGACCCGAATAGGCAATGCCCTGCCTAGAATGTATTATGGATTTACGGCCAATTTTGCCTATAAGAATTTTGATCTGAATTTGGTTTTCCAAGGGGTAAAGGGAGCCAAAGTAGCCTATTTGGGTAAAGTAAATCTTCTGACACCTGGGTCAGCCAATAATAGTTTTAAGGAAGTACAGGAATATTGGACCTCTGAAAACAACTCCAATACCATGACTGCACTGGGCCGTCCTTGGAATGAGATGTCTTCCCGCTTTGTAGAAGACGCTGACTTTCTGAAAATCAGAAATATTTCCCTTGGCTATAATGTACCTAGGGCCTTGGCAGGAAAAATCGGAGCTTCCCATCTTCGGCTATATGCCAATGCAATCAATTGGTTTACTTTCTCCAATTATAGTGGTTATGACCCTGAGGTCAATTCAAGACATGGGGGCAATAGCTTCCAGCAAAATGTACAAAGAGGCGTGGACAATGGTGGCTATCCATCTGTCAGGCAAATCGTTTTCGGGGTCAACGTGACTTTCTAATAGATGTACATAATAGCAATGTGAAATAATGATATTCCACAAAAAAGACAAGGCATGAAAAAGAACATAATAATAAATATATCCTTACTTCTGGCTCTGGGCAGTTGTGAGACTTTCTTGACAGAAGAACCTAAAAGCCTTTTGGCACCAGAAAACTTTCCTGCTTCCGCTGAAGATGGGAATTTGATGCTGGGAGGTATGATGTCCACTTTGGACGGTTACTATGATCGAGCTTTTTTCCTCTCCGTAGAAATTCCAAGCGATCAATCAGAAGCAAAATATGCAAGCGGTGATCGGTATGATATGGACCACTTCACCTATACCACCGGTAACCAGTATTTCAGGAGTGTGTGGGAAGAGGCATACAAGATCATTGGTGAGGCCAATTTGATGACCTCTGCTATGTCCGATGATGATTCTTGGGCGCAGCCATATATTGCGGCCGCAAGGTTTTACCGGGCTTTTCAATATTTTCACCTGACCAGGTTATGGGGGCAGGTGCCATTAAGGATAGATCCGGTCAGTACCTTTGATCAGGCAAAGGATGCCTCCAAAGCATCCGAGCAAGAGGTGTATGAGCAGATATTGGCAGACCTTTCTTATGCCGAGGAGCATTTACCAGTGGCATGGGAAAGTGGATCTGATGATGGCAGGCCTACCCAAGGAGCAGCCAAAGCATTGCTGGCAAAAGTCTACCTGACCATGGCAGGGTGGCCATTAAAACAGACTGATAAATTCCAACTGGCTGTAAATAAAGCCAATGAAGTGATCAGTATGGGACATTATACACTTTTGGAGGATTTCTCTGAAGTATTCCTGATCAGAAACCAAAACAGTAGCGAACACATTTGGTCTGTACAATATTCAGATCCAAGTTCAGGAGGGACTATGATGACCGTTCAGTCCCGTCCAAGTGGTGGAGGCATTAAAGAAGGAGGCTGGTATTTTTGGAATACCTCTGAAGCATTTATGAATACCTTCAATGAACAAGATGAGCGTAAATCAGGTACCTTTCTAACCGAACTTGTGGAAGAAATAAACGGTGAGACCATCATTACTCCATTTGTGGATTTCGGGGGAGGAAATGAACTTTCTGCTCGACCTTGTATGAAAAAATGGCAAGACTACGGAGAAGGAAGAGGATTTACGGACAACTCCCGTCGTACAGGACTTAATTTTCCTGTTTTTAGATTTTCTGAAATTTACCTGATCTTGGCAGAGGCCGAAAATGAAGCGAATGGCCCTACCCAAAAAGCATTGGATGCAGTAAATAAAGTAAGGTCCCGAGCAGGACTGGAAGACCTGACCGGATTGGGACAGACTGAGTTGAGGGAAGCTATCAGGGATGAGTGGTCTTTTGAGCTGGCCCATGAGGGCAAGAGAAGGTTTAACCTCGTTCGATGGGAGCTGTTTGACCAAGTAATGGCCAATGACCCCAATGGTTCCACCAATTATAAACCTTATATGAAATTACTCCCTATTCCTCAAAATGAAGCTGATCTTTCCGGACTGGCCCAAAATGAAGGTTATTGAGTTAATGCAGCAAGGCTGTACCTTGGTTTTAGGTACAGCCTTGTCATTTTTAATGAGTTTAGAACAAGAGCATAGTTTAAGTGATTAATAAATATAAAATAGGAGCCCCAAAAGTGTTTTTGGGGTGCTTGATGTTTTGGATGGCCTTTTCCCTGACTCCAACACTTGGGCAGGATAATAAAAGGCTGACAGAGAATTGGGAGTTTCTAAAAGGAGACTTAGGAGGAATATGGGAGGCTGTGAGGCCTTCTCCAAAAGGAAGCCCTCAGTCTGTTCCCTTATGGGAATCTGTTCAGCTTCCGCATAGTTTTAATGCAAGGGATGGAGTAGACCCAGATGTGAATTATTACCAAGGGCCTGGCTGGTACCGTACCGATATTGAGATAGAAAACCCGTTTGAGGATGGGAGAACCTTGTTACATTTTGAAGGGGCAGGACAGAAAACAACCGTGTACATTTATACCACCAAAGTTGGAGAACATGTGGGAGGCTATGATGAATGGACGGTGGACATTACCGATGCAGTGAAGGAGTTTAAAAAGTCGGAAGCATTTGAAAAGCAGTTTGAAGGTAAAATACCACTTTCAATCCGCTGTGACAATTCCCGCGATTTGGAAATGATACCTTCTGATTTATCTGATTTTAATGTTTACGGAGGACTTTATCGTTATTTGAATCTAAAGTATGTTCCCGTCGCTTCCATAGACAAGGTTTTTGCTGATGTTTCGGTAGATGAAAAAGGAAAGAAAGGCAAAATTTCGCTGAAGGTGCGTATCCATAATCCCCAAGAAGTCAAAAATGCAGATTTATCCCTAAGGCTCTTTGATCCACAAGGAAAGGAAGTAGTTGAAAAGGGCTTGAATGATGCCCCAATCGGTTCAGTAAAAGACCTTTCATTTGGATCACTGGAGGTACGAAATCCCCTTCTCTGGTCGCCAGAAGAACCGATTCTTTACAGATTGGAGGTCAAGATAAAGATTGGAGGTCAAGAACAGGTCATAACCCAAAACTTAGGATTCAGACATTTCAGGTTTGTGGAAAAAGGGCCTTTTATGCTTAACGGTGAGCGGCTATTACTCCGTGGAACGCATCGACATGAGGACCATGCCGGCGTGGCCAATGCCATGAGCGAAACCCTGATGCGTGAAGAAATGGAGTTGATGAAAGCCATGGGGGTGAACTTTATCCGTTTGGGGCACTATCAGCAGTCCCGTATCATTTTGGACTTGTGTGATGAGCTGGGGATTTTGGTATGGGAAGAGATTCCATGGTGCCGAGGTGGCCTTGGTGGAGAAGTCTATAAGCAGCAGGCTCGTAGGATGCTGACCAATATGATCGAACAACATTACAATCATCCAGCGGTGATCATTTGGGGGTTGGGAAATGAAAATGATTGGCCCGGTGATTTTAATGAATTTGACAAGGGAAAGATAAGGGAGTTTATGAACGATCTCAACGGGCTTTCCCATCAACTTGATCCAAGTCGGAAAACCGCTATTCGCCGATGTGATTTTTGTAAAGATATTGTAGATGTTTATTCCCCTTCCATTTGGGCAGGATGGTACCGGGGAATTTATACCGAATACAAGGAAGTATCCAAAAAGGAAATGGAAAAAGTGGATCATTTTCTGCATGTGGAATGGGGAGGAGATAGTCATGCACGCAGGCACTCGGAAAACCCCGACAAGATTTTAGCTGGTATTTCCACTGGTGATGGGGCAGATGAAAGGGATGGTGATGCTACCCTATATGGCGGAGCTGCGCGGGTCTCTAAGGATGGAGACTGGAGTGAAAGCTATATTTGTAACCTAATCGATTGGCACCTGAAGGAACAAGAAACAATGCCTTGGCTAACAGGAACAGCCTACTGGCCATTCAAGGATTTTTCTACTCCTGTAAGACCGGAAAACCCCGTTCCTTATGTCAACCAGAAAGGCGTAGTGGAAAGGGACTTCACAAAGAAAGAGTCTTATTACGTATTCCAGTCTTACTGGACCAAGCAACCAATGGCACATATATATGGTCATAGCTGGCCTGTAAGATGGGGCGATGAAGGAGAGAAGAAAATGATCAAGGTCTATTCAAATTGCAGTGAAGCGGAATTGTTTTTCAATGGCAAAAGTATGGGAGTAAAAAAACGGGATAGTCAGAGTTTCCCAGCTGCTGGTCTGAGATGGATGGTGGCTCCCGGAAAGGGAAAGAACCATGTCAAGGTTATTGCCCGGAATAAGAAGGAAACGGTGACTGATGAAATAACCTTTACCTATCAGACTGAGAAGTGGTCTTCACCTGCTAGATTAATAGTGAATAAAATCTCTGAAGAAAGTAACAAGGTAACTGTAGAAGTGAAGGTAGTGGATGAAAAGGGTGTTTTGTGTTTGGATGCAAGCCAATATATAAGGTTTGGCTTGGCAGGAGATGGGAGGTTGTTGGATGATCTGGGAACAAGCTCCGGTTCCAGAAAGGTCCAGCTTTATAATGGACGCGCTCAGATCAGTATACAACCCAATGGAGGAAAAAATGTAGTCAGTGTTTTATCAGAAGGGTTACCAACAGCTATATTGGAACTATGAAAAGAAATAGATTAATCGCTTACACAATTGGCTGGTTGATTTTTACAGCAATGGCATATATGTTTTTAGGGAAGTCTGGAAATTGTCTGCCTGTAAAAGCTATGAAGAGCAGTCAATTTCCTGAATATAGGGATGTGGTAAGTATCATTAGGGAATATACTTTGGAAGAAGCCAGTTGGGCCATGAAACAACTTCCAATTACCGTTACCAGTAGCCACTCGCCAAGGAGTGCTGGAGGACTTCATGATTTTTACTCCGAAGGAGACTATTGGTGGCCAAATCCTGAAGACCCAGAAGGTCCTTATATACAAAGGGATGGCATGAGCAATCCGGATAATTTTGTAGCTCACCGAGAGGCAATGATCCGTTTCAGTAGAATAGTGGGGACATTGGCAGCAGCCTATCGTATCACTAATGATACCACTTATGTTTCCAAAGCTTTTGATCATTTGGAAGCGTGGTTTTTGGAGGAAGATACCCGGATGAACCCCTCACTAGAATATGCCCAAGCCATTAAGGGAAGGGTAACTGGACGCGGCATCGGGATCATAGATACCATTCATTTGATGGAAGTGGCTCAGGGACTTAGCATTATTGGAAATGCCCCAAATGCCGATCCAATGAAGGTTGAGAAAATCAAACAATGGTTTGATCAATACTTGGTTTGGCTCACGACCCACCAATATGGAAAGGATGAAAGTATACGGAAAAACAACCATGGCACCTGCTATTTTATGCAGGTAGCTTCATTTGCAAAACTAACCCAAAACAAAGAGCTGTTGGATACCTGTCGAAAACAATTTAAGGAAGTCCTACTCCCAAACCAGATGGCCAAGGATGGTAGTTTCCCGCTGGAACTAGAGCGAACAAAACCTTATGGGTATTCTATTTTTAATCTGGATGCTATGGCAACACTTGCCCAGGTGCTTTCCGACGATGAAAATAAGTTGTGGCAGTTTAGAACAAAAAATGGGCAAGGGATCCGGGATGGTATTCACTACCTGTTTCCCTACGTAAAAGATAAGCAGGTTTGGCCTTATTCACCAGATGTAATGTATTGGAACGATTGGCCCGTGGCGCAACCTTTTTTGGTGTTTGGTGCAATGGCCTATGGAGAGAAGGAATGGTTTGATATCTGGGCAAAACTGGACCATAATCCAAAAGAAGGTGAAGTGCTCAGGAATTTGCCCATCAGAAATCCTATTATTTGGTTGGAAAAGTAATGCCTTAAGGAACCTAAACCGAGAATTTGAGGGGTAAAACAGAGCAAAATAATAGATACATATTTAATGTCAAGCATCAGGACACTGAGTTTGTTGTTGATTCAGTGGAACAACTGAAAGTGAGCTAAATACAATATTGGGATTAAAATACTCATCTTGTTCACCTATTTAATCCTTGTCTTTATTTAAATTGGATTTTAAGAAAATTCGATTTGATATTAAGTTGAGCCCTCTTAAAATTAATTTGCCAAATAACCAACCAATGAAAGTGAAGTTGAAAATTGTTGTGTTTCTTATCTGTCTTGTCTCCGGCAGGGCGAGCATGGCTCAAGAAGGACAAATAAGGTTTAGAAACTTAGATGTGGCAAATGGCCTTTCACAGGGATCGGCGATGGCCATTGCGCAAGACGACAGGGGATTTATATGGATTGGGACCAGAGATGGGCTGAATAGATATGATGCTAGGGAATTTACGGTATATAGAAACCAACCTGGGGATAGCCTTTCACTTTCTTCCAATTCTATTACCTCACTTTATAATGATAGCCAGGGAAGGTTATGGGTTGGTACAAATCGTGGATTGAATCGCTATGATCCTAATATGGACAGGTTCCAGCAAGTGTTGCTTGGAGATGAAAGAGGGCGAGCCTTAAATGAAGGTTTGGTGATTTCATTTTTCGAAGATAGAGAGGGTAGGTTGTGGGTATGCACTAGCATGGGGCTTTATTGTATCAAAAAAGATGAATGTATAGCACGCTTAGCTTTTCATGCTTCCAAGTACCCCGCGCGAAATATTGCTCCAAGAAATGTTAATGCAGTTTTTCAAGATAGCAAGGGGTTTTATTGGATTGGGACCAGTCAAGGCTTGATAGAAGGAAGATTGGTAGAAGAAAATTCAAAGATGCCTACATTTGAAATCATGGAAACCTATGATACGGATGGTAGTCATAGCCTACTGAGCGACCATAATATCACCTGTATCAATGAAGTGGAAAAAGGGCTGCTCTGGGTCGGGACAAAAAAAGGTGGTATAAATATCCTGAATTTGCAGACTGGTGAGGTGAGGTTTATCAAGGCAGATGCACAATTTTCAAATGGAATTGCAAGTAATGATATCAGAAGCATTTTCAAGGATAAATTTGGAGGATTTTGGGTGGGAACATTTCGAGGATTAAATCATTATTCCCAAGAAGGAAAGTGGTCCAAGTATGTAGCAAGTGAGGAAGCTTCAGATGCTCTCAGGCACAATTCGGTTAAAAGCATTTTTCAAGATAGCAAAGGATCAATCTGGATCGGGACGTATTATGGAGGAGTACATGTGTTCGACCTGGATATTTCTTGGTTTAACAATCATACTTATTCTCCATACATCAATAGTATCAGCCACAACGTGGTCAGTAGTATAGAAGAAACAGATAAAGGGAACCTATGGATAGGGACAGAAGGTGGTGGGCTCAATTTTTTAGATAGGAATTCAGGGATTTTTTCCCAATTTATTCATCAGGATGATAATCCCAAAAGCCTTAGCCATAACAATGTCAAGTCCCTTTACCAAGACCGCTCAGGGAATCTTTGGGTGGGCACGTATAGTGGAGGGCTAAACCTACTTAAGAATGGAAAAAGCTCCTTTGAGCATTTCATGAACCAGGAAGAGGACAGCTTATCACTCTCCAGTGATAATGTCTATGCGATAGATGAAGATCAACAAGGGAACCTCTGGCTCGGAACTTTTGGCGGAGGGGTGAATATGATGGGAAAAGGGAACTGGGGCAAGTTCGTCCACTACAATACCAATAAAAAGGGGATATACCATTTAAGCTCAAGGGAAGTCAGGACCCTGATTGTAGACACAAAAGATAGGGTTTGGGTGGGGACAGAAGATGGACTTAACCTGCGAGAGAGAGAAGGCGATCCTTTTCAGGTTTTTCATTTTGAGCCCAATGTCCAAGGTAGCTTAAGTGGAGATGTAGTGGTGAGCTTGCTGGAAGACAGCAGACACCGAATATGGATCGGTACATTTAATACTGGTCTGAATCTTTATGATGAAGCGTCCAGGACATTCAGAAACTTTACTGTTGAGGACGGATTGGCTGGAAATAATGTATTTGGGATTTTGGAAGATGAAAAGGGCATCCTGTGGCTTAGCACCAATAATGGACTGAGCAGGTTTGACCCTGAAACTTTGGGAATCAAAAATTATGGTCCTGAGGATGGGTTGAGTGGCAGGGAGTTTGTCATGGGAGGAGCTAAAAAACTGACCAATGGGCAGCTTGCTTTTGGGAGTTCAAATGGTTTTACCCTATTTCACCCTGATAGTTTGAGACAGAGCAGTTACCCACCTCCTGTGGTGTTGACAGACTTTAAATTGTTCAATAAGTCCTTAAAGCCCGATCCTGACGGAGTAATGGCTGAGAATGTTTCCCTATTGAAGGAGATTGTTCTAAGGCATGACCAAAATATTTTTTCCATTGATTTTGCCGTGCTGAATTACGTCATTCCAGAAAAAAATCAATATGCATTTATGTTGGAAGGATTTGATAACCAATGGAATTATGTTAAAAATCCTACTGCCACATATACTAACCTTAATGCCGGTACTTATACTTTTATGGCCAAAGGCAGTAATAATGATGGGGTTTGGAGTGATGTTCCTGCTAGGATCGTGATCAGGGTATTGCCACCACCTTGGAAGACTTGGTGGGCGTTTTTGATTTATGGAACAGTGATTTTTGTAGCAGTTTATTACCTCATGCGTTTTGTTCAGACACGTGCCAAACTGGAGCATGATCTTTATGTAGAACATTTGGAGAATGAGCAGCAAAAAGAACTGCATGAACTAAAGCTTAATTTTTTCACCAATATTTCCCATGAATTCAGAACGCCATTGACACTTATCATTGGGCCACTGGAAAGGCTGCTTCAGGATGGTAAGACAACTGGTTTCCAACTGTCGCTTTTACGGACGATCAGGGGAAATGCGAACAGGCTCTTAGGACTTGTGAACCAGCTTATGGACTTTAGAAAACAGGAGAGCGGCAATATGCAAATGAAGGTTAGCCAAAAGGACTTGGTTCAATTCCTTGAAGAAAGACTTACCTTTTTTATCCCTTATGCTGCCCAAAGAAATGTTGCCCTGCATTTTGACAAAAGAGTGGACAGCTTATTGGTGTACTTTGATTCAGAACAACTGGATAAAGTGGTGTCCAACTTACTCAGTAATGCTTTTAAATATACACCTGAAGAAGGAAAGATAGTGCTGAGGGTAGACCAAGAAGCCTTTACAAGTGATTTTCCGAAAGGAGCAGCAGTTATTGAAGTGGAGGACAATGGAGAGGGGATTCCTTCTGCCGACCTGGAATTAATCTTTGATGGTTTTTATCAAGTCAGTGATCAATATACCAGTACAAGAGGAAAAGAAAATAGTTCTGGAATTGGGTTGGCGCTTACCAAAAGTCTGGTGACAATGCATAAAGGTTCTATCCATGCTTTTAGCAGTGAACTAAATAATGTGGAAAGTGGATCTTCTACTTGTTTTAAAGTGAAAATACCCCTAGGGAAAGACCATCTTTCCAAAGAGCTTATCTGTGATGAAAATTCTACTCAGGAAATGAAAGTTTTTGAGCCAATGGAACTGGACACTCTGGATGAGGTCACCATGGTCGAAAAAGAAAATATTGATCTTCCAGAAAATGACCCACTTCGATACCAAATAGTGGTCGTGGAAGACAATGTGGAGCTTAGGGAATTTATGGTCCAGAGCCTGGAACATAAATATCAAGTAACTGCAGTAGAAAATGGCAGGAAGGGCTGGGAATATATCCAGAAAGAGTTGCCAGATATGGTAGTAAGTGATGTGATGATGCCGGAAATGGACGGCATAGAAATGACAAAATTGATCAAAAAAGACATCCGTACCGACCATATACCTGTACTCTTGCTCACAGCTAGGACTTCTGAGGATTATATGATGAAGGGCTTGGCTTCAGGAAGTATGGATTATATCACCAAACCGTTTCATCTGGACATGCTCCTTCTGAAAATCCATAATATCCTTGAGAGCCGTGAGAATTTCAGAAAGCGTTTTTCTACCGGTTTTCTGAAAAAGATAAGTAGGCAAAAGGAGCAGTCCGCAGAAAAGGAATTTTTGGATAAAATCATCCAAATTATTCAAGACAATTTGTCCGATGAAGGATTTAGTGTTAAAGTCCTTTGCAAGGAGATAGGGATGAGCAGACCTGTTCTTTACAGAAAGCTCAAGCAACTTACGGACAAGAGCGTAATTGAATTGATCAATGAAGTAAAGATGGAAAAGGCAAGCCAAATGTTATTGGAAGAGGGAAGCACCGTAAGCGATGTTGCCTATTCACTGGGGTTCAGCGATCCAAAGTATTTTGGAAAGTCCTTTAAGAACCAATTTGGTAAATCACCATCAAAGTTTATGGAAGAAAACAAAGTAAAGTATATCAATAAATAAGTCCAAAGTATATGCAATGGGTTTTTGAACAAAAATTCCCCCTTCAAGAACAATTGTTGCCCAGTCAGCAGTCGAGTCATTTGCCATTTTTGGATTACCAAATTTATAGATTGATGAAAAAAGAGAGCAAGGGTAAGTTCCGATTTCGTGGAGTAAAGGAGTGGGTTTTAATGGCTTTGTTGATTTCCATGATACTTTTCGTAATCTATATTTCTTAATGTTCTTTTTCTTTTGATAAAGGTCGGGTATAGGAAGGATTGGACTGGGTAAGAGTGTTTTTGCAGAACAAAATATTTTATGGATAAATAAAACATAACCATACTTGGTGTTTGGGGGATAATTTTGTTGATTTGAAATCGGGTGATAAAAATAGTACATGAAAATAATTTAAAGCCCTTTAAAAGAAGAGTAACCCCCCAATGGCCTTTAATGAGATGGAACTTAAAAACCTTTTATATAGGATTTCTGTAAAATCTGATAAAAAGGCTTTTGGTCAACTTTTTAAACTTTACCATGCTAAGTTAATATCATTTTCCCTCTGCTTTTTAAAGGATTATGCAGACGCTGAGGATGTTGTTTCCGAGGTGTTTATAAGGCTTCTCAAGAACAAGGATAGATTATTGGAAATTGAGAATTTTGAAGGTTATTTGTTTCATTCGGTAAAAAACCAATCCCTAAGCTTCCTTAAAAGAAACAAAAAAAGAAATGAAGTTTTCAGGACAATAGATTACGCCGAAATGATGACAGAGGAATTTGTTCAGCCAATTCATAAACTTATCGAATATGAATTAAGGGAAGAGATTACCAGGGTCGTTGAAAGTTTGCCGCTTAAAAGGAAAATGGTTTATAAGATGATCAAAGATGATGCGATGAAAATATCAGAAGTTTCCGAGTTATTGGGAATAGCGGACAAGACGGTTAAGAAACACCTGGAGTTGGCTCTGCGAGATGTTAGAAATGCCATCAGTAATTATCTTTTCGATAAGGACGACAAGACACCAATAATCAATATTAAATCAAATTTTATTAGTATCGCTTTTTTGACGTTGATGGCAGAATTTGAAATTTTTGAAAATCTTTGCCACAGAAACCATATTACTGAAGTAAACTGATTTTTTAATTTGAATATACTTATAATACCGGCAAAGTTCATAAGGATGTTCCAATGGTCGCTTTAATTGCCATTTCATTGGATTTGGCCTTTGGATTTGTAATCTATCCGATAGTTATACCTATACCTTAGAAATTGGGCAAGGATAAGGGCTTATTGGGCCAGTATAAATAATCCCATCAACATTTTTTTTAAAAAAATCTCATTTCCATTACGCCTTTTGATCATATGGGGAGTCTATATATTTGAAACATGGAAGAAAAGAGATTAAATAAGGTATTAAGGAAATATTTCTCTGATAAACTTGATCAGGAAGAAGAAGAACTTCTTAGAAGATGGTTGGATGAGGGCGAACACAATCTTAGGGTTTTTGAAACCCTAAAAGTGGTATGGAAGGAAAAATCTCAAGAACCGGAATTGGTTAATGTAGAGGAAAGAATTAATGATATATGGGCAAAAGCCTTAGACCAAAGTGTCAATGCTGGATCCGTGTTAAGAAAGCTGGTAGAAATAGCTGCAGTTGGGCTGTTTTTCATAGTTGCGTCATGGTTGCTTTGGAACAGCGCAAATAAAAGCGATACTGTTGAGCCCCTAAATCAAGTAACAGAATTGATCTCTAAACATAATTCCCCAGGCCAGAAAACTAAACTTTACCTACCGGATGGTTCCGTGGTCTATCTAAATAGTGAATCTAGCCTGAAATTTTTAAAGGGCTTTAATGGCATGGAAAGAAGAATTTATCTTGATGGAGAGGCCTATTTCGTAGTGGCGAAAGATAGTAGTAGGCCATTTGTTGTACAAAGTAGGGGCGTGGAGACCATAGCTTTAGGGACCGAATTCAATGTCAATGCGTATGAGGAGAACGAAAAAATCAAAGTTTCATTAATTGAAGGAAAGGTACAGGTGAACAACCTTTTGAGTAATGATGACAGTCGTGATTTGCTGCCCGGAAAGGAGCTGATCATTGATGGCAGAAATAATGAAATGATTGAAAAGACAATAGATGTTGAATCTGCCACTGGGTGGAAGGAAGGAAAATTAGTGTTTAAGAATGCATCTTATAAAGATATGGTAATCGCCTTGGAAAGGTGGTATGGTGTGGAGATAAATACTTTCGGGAAAATCCCCAATGATTGGCATTTGACCTCTACTTACAAAGGACAAACCCTGGAAAACATTTTAATTGATCTTACTTATTCAAAAAGCTTTACTTATGAGATAGAAAAAAATACAATAAAAATCAAATTTTAGAGAAGAATCAACAGGCTGGACCCCTGCTGATTCTAAACTGTTCAAGGGCTTTCAAATAAAGCTTATTGAACCTTATTAAAATACTGGTCAGTACTTTAACAACCCAAAATTATGAAAAAAAAACCTATACAGCTAATTCTGAAAATGACAAAATATACCCTTTACGGATTTTTGTTTCAGATGATCATCCTAAATGTAGTCTTAGCTCATAAAATTGAAGCCCAAAAAATCGACGAAGTATTTGTTAGTGTTTCTTTTAATGATACGGAATTACAAAACGTTCTAACTGAAATAGAAAAACAATCAGACTTTCACTTTACCATCCATGAAAATGAGAAATACCTCAACTATAAAGTTTCGGTGCATGGAGCTAATATATCAATAGAAAATTTATTGAAGAAAATCGGAAAACAAACTGGTTTGTCATTTCAACAAGTCAACTATAATATTGGAATTAAAGAGAAAACCGTCCCCGCTTCCAATAAAGAGGCCACATGGGATACGGAAGAAAAGATAATAGTTAGTGGAACCGTTGTAGATGAAAAAGGAATTACCATTCCGGGAGTGAATGTTTTGGAAAAAGGAACCACAAATGGGGCGGTAACAGATATTGATGGAAATTACAGCATTACTGTAGAAAGTCAATCATCACTGGTCTTTTCCTCAATCGGTTTTGTCGCTCAAGAAGTGGAATTAAATGGTCGGACAAAACTAGACATCGTACTTAAAGCTGACATAGGCCAACTTGAAGAAGTTGTTGTTGTGGGCTATGGGACACAAAAGAGAGAGGCTTTAACAGGGGCTGTATCCTCTGTTGGTACGGATAAGCTTGAAAAAAGCCCATCAGCTAATTTGACTAATTCTTTGGCTGGCCAAGCTCCTGGCCTAATCGTTAATACAAGAAGTGGAGAACCAGGAAACGACAATGCGGATATTTTAATTAGGGGAAAAGCCACACTAGGCAATACCAGCCCTTTGGTCGTTATTGATGGAATTCCAGATCGTGCAGGTGGATTTGCCCGTCTAAATCCTTCAGATATAGAAAGCATTTCCATTTTGAAAGATGCTTCGGCGGCTATTTATGGAGCCAGGGCAGCAAATGGAGTAATTGTGATTACTACCAAACGAGGTGATTCAGGAGATCCAAGGCTTTCCTTTTCTACTAATTTCGGGTTCACTCAACCTACCCGAGTCCCGAACTTATTGGATTCCTATAAATATGCGATAGCCTCCAATGAGTATAATGAATTGGTAGGGCAAATGCCGCGCTGGAGTGATGAAGATCTTGAAAAATTTAAAAATGGCACAGATCCATTGACGCACCCTAATACAGACTGGTGGGCGTCGGTAATGAAAAATTGGACCCTACAGCAAAACCATAATGTCAGCTTAAGCGGAGGATCAGACAAAGTGAAGTATTTTGTATCAGGACAGTACCTTCGTCAAGAAGGAAATTATAAAGAAGGAGGTACTTATTACAATCAGGCCCAGACAAGGGTCAATCTTGATATTAATGCTACTGAGAAATTTAAAATAGGTGTTGATATTTCCTATCGAAATGAATATAGAAATGGAACAGCTCCAAGCTATGATGCGAATGGGTTGTACAGGGAATTATATTTGGCCTATCCGTGGCTGGTCTATGAATATCCAAATGGTCTTGATGGAGTGGATATTGGAGGTGGCCCAAGGAGCCTAAAAAGAATTACTTCCCCGGAAATGGGATACCAGCACACCAACACAAATTACCTGTTGACCAAAACATCCTTTGACTGGGACCTCTCTGCTATTACTGAAGGTCTGTATTCTATTGGATACTATTCATATGATATTTCAGATAATAAGTATAAGGCATTTGAAAAAACGCCTCCTCCTGCATATATGTATAACCCTACTACAGGTGAATATGATGAAATTGTTTCATTAACTCCTCCTAGTCTTTTAGAACGAAGGGATAATAGTGTTGAACAGTTGTTTCATTTGAGATTAGGTTATACTAAGGATTTTGGACTTCATAATATTGATGCTTTTGCTGCCATAGAGCAGTATAAAGGAGAATTTGATGGGATTTCGGCTTCGAGAATAAATTTCCTTAGCAATAACCTGGATCAACTATTTGCAGGGGGGCAAAATGTGGCAGATAAGGATAACAATTCTAGCATCAAGCAAAATGGAAGGACAAATTTTATAAGCCGTATTTCATATGGTTATGATAATCGAATATTTATTGATTACAATATGAGGTATGATGGATCCCAGAATTTTCCAAAGGGTGATAGATTTGGATTTTTTCCTGGGGTATCAGTAGGATGGAGAATTTCACAAGAGGATTTCTTCTCTTCCTCTGTTGTGAACGAGTTGAAAATTAAGGGGTCATGGGGACAGATGGGGAATGATGCTGTGTCATCGTTCCAATATTTGCAAACTTATCTGTTCGGAAATGGTTATTTCTTTGGTCCTGATGCTGGCCAAACTCCATCTTTTGAACTCGGACCTACACCCAATACCAACATCACTTGGGAAGTTGCTACTTCTTCGAATATTGGTATAGAGTCAAGATTCTTTCAGGGTGCGCTTGGTGTAAATGTGGACCTTTTCAGGTCCGGGAGAACAGGGATATTAATTCCAAGAAATGCATCTGTTCCTGAATATTCAGGGCTTACTTTACCAGATGAGAATCTTGGTGAAGTAGTGAATAAAGGAGTTGAGTTGGAAGCGTTCTTTAATAAAAAATTAGGCAATGGCCTTTCTTATAATTTGGGAGGTAACTTCACATATGCCAAGAATAAGGTCGTTTTCATGGATGAAGCACCCGATATTCCCGATTACCAAAGGAAAACAGGTTTTCCAATAGATAGCTATCTTATTTATCAATCGAATGGACTTTATCAAAATGAAGGGGAAATAGCAGATACACCTCATCCAATGAACTCTGGTCCAGGTGATATCAGATATATAGATGTAAATGGAGATGGTCAAATCAATGCCCTTGATCAGGTAAGGCAGTCAAGGTCAAGGACTCCGGAAATAATGTATGGTGTAACATTAGGAGCGTCATACGCCAATTTTGATCTTAATATACTGTTGCAGGGACAAGCTAGGGCCAAGGCATTGTTGATGCCAGGAGGGCTGAATATGGCAGAGGAATTTTTTGATGGGAGATGGCAAAAGGAAGGAGATAACCATTATCCAAGGACCTTTAATGGGGAAACAGGGAGAACATTTGGGGTCAATACCTATGCTTCTGATTTTTGGTTAAGAAATTCAGCATTTATGAGATTAAAGAATGTTGAAATTGGATATAACTTCCCTGAAGGCCTTGTTCAAAGATTGAAGATGCAATCATTAAGGGTTTATTGCAATGGAAATAATCTCCTTTCAATTGACCAATTTGGACCTTCTTTCGATCCTGAGACCCCTAGCGATATCGGAGGATGGTACTATCCACAACAGAGGATTGTAAACATTGGCCTGAACGTAACATTTTAACACCCAAAATTAGCATAATCATGAAGTATCTTAAATATAAATTTATATATCCTATGATAGTGGCTCTTGCAATTATGGCTTGTAATCCACTAGATCTTGAACCGGTGGATTCATTTTCTGATGATGCTGTTTGGTCAGATCCAAACTTGATAGAATCCTATGTGAATGAAATATACAATCAAGCTGTATTAAGCTACAAGGACAGTGGATTAGGTTGGGGAGCACAGACTGATGAACTGTACGGTAATTTCAACTGGACAAATGAATGGATTTATAACCGTGGCGAAGCTAATCCCGATAATCAGACTTCAGGGTCATTAAATATGTGGGGAGACCTGTACAATACGGTTAGGTACTGTAATGTTTTTTTTGAAAAACTTGATGGATCGGAGTTGGTAAACAATATGCAGGTAGAGAGAATGATGGGCGAAGTGTATTTTTTGAGGGCACTGACCTATTTTGAGCTATTAAAAAGGTTTGGTGGAGTCCCGTTGATTACAAAGGTATATGATGTTAACGACACTGAATTTGATGAGCTTAGAAGCAGTTGGACAGATACAAAGAACTTTATCCTCAATGATATTGAAATGGCAGAGGATTTTCTTCCTGAGGTATATGAGGATGAAAATCTGGGGCGCGCCACATTAGGGGGAGCCTTGGCATTGAAATCTCGATTGCTTTTATACAATGCTAGTCCACTTTATAATCCCTCGGGAGAATTGCAAGCTTGGATAGATGCTAAAAATGCTGCAAAAGCAGTTATTGATCTTGGAATATACAGTCTACACGGAGATGAAAATAACTATAATTCAATTTTTACTGACCGTTTTAATGAAGAAGTAATTTTGTCAAGGGTTTATAATGGAAGTTATTTTGGCGATCGCTATAACACATTCGATAGGGATATGAGTCCTAATGGATACAATGGGTATAGCGCATATAATCCCCTTCAACAGTTGGTAGATGATTTTGAAATGGCTGATGGCTCTAAGTTTTCCTGGGATAATCCTTCCCATGCAGCAACTCCATACGCTAATAGGGAGCCAAGATTTTATGCAGATATACTATTTAATGGCGCAATGTTTAAAGGAAGGGAAGCTGAGTTTTTTGAAGGTGGATTGGATTCAAGAACTAGTTCAATGTCTCCATGGAATGCTTCAAAGACCGGGTATACTATCAGGAAAATGGTCGATGAAGACCATGACTTTAATATCCGTGTTCCCAATACTACCCAATGGGTTGTATTCAGATTGGGCGAGATTTATTTAAACTATGCTGAAGCTTGTGCAGCGCTGGGTGAAACTGGCGAAGCAGTTACTTATTTAAACTACATTAGGACTAGGGCAGGACTTCCAGAGGTAAATGCAGTTGGTGAAGAACTGATTAGTGCAATCCGACATGAAAGAAGGATTGAGCTTTGTTTTGAGGGACATCGTTATTTTGATATTAGGAGATGGGAAACCCCTGAAATAGGATCCGAAGATGCAATTGGAATTTTAATTGAAAAGGAGGGAGATCAATTTGACTATGGCTTCCAGGTTGTGCAGGAAAGGACTTGGGTACCTAGTTTTGTTTATTATCCGATTCCCCGCTCTGAAATTCAAAAGAATCCAGAGATTGATCAAAACCCATTTTATCAATAAGGCAGTACTGGGGATTATTGACAATAATCATGGGAAGAGGCGCTTGCCCCCTCCCATGGTTTGTCTTCAATAACTAAAAAATCAATTATTTATGAAATTAATAATATTTCTGGCCATCTGCATGGCCACGAATTTGGTATTGCCTGTGGTGAACTGTTTAGGTCAGGGAAATAGCAGTGCTTCAAAAACAATCACTGGAGAATACTACGATTGGACCAAAACAATGAAGCCAGAGAACCCCTGGAATCATGACTATGATCAGACCTTGGTGATGAAAATGTTTCTTTGCTCTCGTGGGGATGATGGTGGTGTAGATAAGGTTTATCTGGATTTTGAACAGGCTTTGGAGGTTGTGAGAAAATTAGATAACCTCACGTTGGGTGTTCCAAAAATCATTTATTTGGTAGGATGGCAATTCAATGGACATGATTCAAAATATCCCGCATGGAACCAAGTGAACAACGCCCTGAAAAGAGAGCAAGATGAGACTTCTCTACAGAGCCTGAAGTGGTTGATGAAGGAGGCAAAAAAGTATAATACTACGGTAAGTTTACATGTCAATATGATTGATGCCTTTAAGGATTCTCCCTTATGGGAGGAATACTTTGAAAAAGATATTATTGCCAAGGATATTAATGGTGCCCCTATCCCTGGGGAAACTTTCAATGGTATGACATCTTATCAGATCAGCTATACCCAAGAATGGGAAATGGGATTGGCCCAAAAGAGAATTGATAACTTACTTAAGATGTTGCCAGAACTCAAGGATGCTGGAACTGTTCATATTGATGCATTTCATTCGATTAGACCTGCTGCATATAAAGAAGGTGAAAACTCTGATGAAATGAGCCCTTTTCTTGGGTATAGTATAGATCAGGAAATCGCTACACAGAGAAAAATTTTCCGGTATTGGAAAATAATGGGAGTGGATGTAACTGCGGAAGGAGGTATGTATTGGTTGAGAAAAGATCCGTTTATTGGCTTACAGCCATTTGCATGGCATTTTGAACCTGAAAACTTTAAGAGTGAGGAATGGCATGGTAAACCCGAAGGTTTTCAGGGGCTTCCTTCAGATTTGTATTGCGGGACACCTATGCATGCAGAAGGCAAAATCATGGAAGATCCCATTAATCTGAACGGAATAAAAGAGGAGTTTTGTACCAAAGTTGTCCCTTGGTTTATGACGAACAAAATAAAAAAAACGGGTAAAAAGAACGTAATCTGGAAATTTGAGAACGGAGAGGTTTATTTGCCAGTTTCCTGGGCAAATAATAAGCTGTTGGTATTTACCGAGAATGGTTTTAAGAACAGAAAACTAAAGCTTCCTGAGCATTGGAAAGGGTTGGATAAAGTGTTTTTATATTCTTTTGGAGTGAATGGAACACAGTTTTTGGGAGAATTGACGGTCAGGGACCTGACCGTCAACCTTTCTTTGAAACAAGGGGACTCTGTTCTGATATTTAAAGATTTAGAAAATTCTAACCACTAATCTCCATGACAATAAAATACAACATTATGCCAAAAGTAAATTTCGGGAAAATCGTAATCTTTATATACACCTTTGTTTTTTCAGTATTTGTCTCCCAAGGGGTTTTTGCACAACATCATGAAAGGCTTTGGGAACTGAATGAAAAAGGTGGCATCGTGTGGGATATCCTCGAAAAAGAAAAAATCCCACATAAAGACCACATGGAAATGTCGGGACAAAAAGTGGATTTGATATTGGAATGGGGAATTGACAGTCTTGGTAGTTTTGAAGCCACCCGGGTGATCCGATGGCCAATGTTACGCACTATTCCAAATGATACTCATGCGAGCTTGCAAAGGGAAATGAAAGGAGGGAAAGCTTTTTTGCCTACAGTGAATGGAGCAGAGCTTGATAAAGGAAAAACCCTTGCAATAGTTATAGACGGCCATTTTAAGGTAAAAAGTATACATGGTAGTGATATTCAGTCAATAAGAACTATTTTCCCCAGTCAGTTTTCCCCTAGCGTAATAGATTTAATTGAGTTAAAGAATATTTCCAAATCCTACTTAAAGTTAGATATTCCTGGAATTACCTCCAGTGAAAAGACTAATCGGGAAGAAGGGGTATTTGGAGAATATGAAATTGAGGAGTTTGTCTTTGGTCATGGAGAAGTAACATTGGCCCCTGGTGAAACCATACAATATGCAGAGGTAAGGACGGCCAAAAAGTTGAATGACTCGCCGTACTACGGGAATCCGGTTGCAGAATTGGCTGCAAGGGAAAAGTTTCTTCAAAACTGCAAGGATGAATTGATTTTAACAACTCCAAGTAAGGAGATCGACCAGCTGTTTTCTTTTTCAAAAATAAGGGCATCTGAAAGTATATTTTCTACTAGAGGAGGAATGATGCATGGCCCTGGTGGCTATAACAAATACCTGGCGGCAATTTGGGCCAATGACCAAGCGGAGTATATTAATCCGTTTTTTCCTTTTTTAGGGGATGAAGCGGGAAATGAAAGTGCCCTGAACAGCTTTAGACTGTTTGCAAAATATATGAATAAAGAGTGGACACCAATTCCCAGCTCTATTGTGGCAGAAGGATTTGACCACTGGAATGGGGCAGGGGATAGAGGGGATATGGCCATGATTGCATATGGTGCTGCCAGATTTGCTTTGGCATCGGGTAACCGTGAATGGGCAGAAGAACTATGGCCTCTTATAGAATGGTGTCTGGAATATTTGGACCGTAAAAAACTGCCAAATGGATTGATATCCTCTGATTCTGATGAACTTGAAGGAAGGTTTCCCGCAGGGGAGGCAAACTTAGCTACCGCATCTCTCTATTATGATGCACTGCTATCGGCAAGTTATTTATCCCATGAATTGGGCAAACCCCTTCATGAAAGTGAAAAGTATATAACAAAGTCAGAGGATGTTAGAAGTGCTATCAGTGAGAACCTGGAAATGACAGTAGAAGGATTCGAAACCTATCAGTATTATCAAGGAAATACTGAACTTAGAAGCTGGATATGTTTTCCACTGACAGTAGGAATATATGATAGGGCAAAGGGAACTGTTGATGGCCTATTTTCATCCCAGCTGTGGACACGTAGTGGTTTATTGACAAAGTCGGGTACTCAAACTGTTTGGGATAGATCAACATTGTATGCACTCAGAGGTGTTTTTCAGTCTGGCTTTCAAAATGAAGGTCTTGACAAATTAATGGAATTTTCTTCAAATCGGCTCTTGGGCGATCATGTTCCTTATGTTGTAGAGGCTTATCCTGAACAGAACCAGAGCCATCTTTCAGCTGAAAGTGGGCTGTATTGTAGAATTTTCACTGAAGGACTTTTTGGAATTAGGCCTACAGGCTTTCATAAATTTGATTGTACTCCCCATTTGCCCGAAAAGTGGGACTTTGCATCTCTAGAGAAGATACATGCATTTGGGATGGTGTGGGATATGCATCTTTCTCGAATAAAGAAAGGAATTAGAGTAATCATTCAAGATGCCAATGGAACAGTGGTCTATGATGAATTAAAAGGGGAAGGCAAGGCACACACTGTTAGCCTTCCCAGTGGGAAAATATAAAATTGATCTCAAAAAATCTTCTAACCCGATTATTAGAAAAACTTATTTTCAGAAACATGAGAAAAACGAGAAAAAATACCATAGCTGTTCTGTTTGTTCTTTTTGTCGCGATCCAGAATTTAAATGCTCAAACTTCAACTTTAAATTTCCGTTCAACTGATCCCAAATTGGATAGTATTTTCAATTGGGCAAAAAAGCAAGCCTTAAATTATGCATTTGATGGTGATCAGGTCGGTTTATGGTATGAGGCAGCTCTTCCTGGAAGAGAGGCCTTTTGTATGAGAGATGTGTCTCACCATGCTGAAGGAGCTCATTACCTTGGCCTATCTGCATATACCAAAAACATGTTGATCAAATTTGCAGGAAGTATTTCAGAAGAAAGGGACTGGTGTGGACTTTGGGAAATTAATAAGGAGGGAATTGTACCCAGGGTTAATTATATTAACGATGAAGCATTTTGGTACAATTTGCCAGCGAATTATGATTTACTAGATTGTAGTAATAGAATGTTTATCCTATCTGGAGACCGAGATTATTATCTCGACTCAACTTTAACCGCTTTTTATGAGAAGACGGTGGGAGATTATACTAATGCTTGGCAGCTTGCACTTGACCAAATATTAACCAGGAATAGAATTGTAAATCAAAGCAGGAAAACTGAAGAAAATGAAAGGTTGCTCATGGCCAGGGGAATACCTGGTTATGATGAAAGTGACCATGGTTATAATATTGCATTTGATTTGGTTGTGATACAATATGCCGCTTATAAGGCATATGCAAACTTATTGGAACTGAATGGGAAGTTTACTGAGGCAAAACGATGTAGGGAGATAGCAGGAAATGTCATGGAGTTTATTGAAACTTCTTGGTGGGATGTGGAAACTGCTTCATTTTATTCTCATCACCACCCGGATGGGTTTGTTGATAAAAGTTCGGATTGGCCATTGATTTATTGGACGGATTATGATAATACCAATAGAATTGATGCAATCCGAAAGGACATACTAAAGAACTTACCTAATAAAGATAATCAACAAATTGAAGCCCAAACTTACCTGCCTTCCACACTTTATAAATTAAGAGAAGATAAGGCTGCGTATAACCAATTGGAGGCTTTATTTAGAAATAGGAGAAGGGAATATCCTGAAACATCCTTTTCAATAGTCGCTTCAATGGTTTCAGGTCTTATGGGCTTGGAAGTGATTCCTTTTGCACCTTCAGGTTCTTTTAAAAATGGAGGCTATGTAAGTCATGTTTTTAAGTCTTTGTCCCACCTTCCTGAAAATGTGGCTTGGGCAAAAGTTGAAAATGTCCCGCTCAGAGGAAGAGAAATTAATTTGGAACATAAAGGATCAAATAGCACACAATTGTCCAATGTAAAAGGACCTTCTCTGATATGGAAAGCATACTTTTTAGGTGATCATGAAAAATTGTTTGTCAATGGTATAGGCATGAAAGCTGAATCTGAAGAAATAAGTCATGGTCAAATATTGTCATATGTAAGCGTAAATGTGGGGGCGGGGCAAACTGTAAAAGTAGAGGTTGGAAAGTAATTTTAAATGCTCGGGATCTTAATGACTAGTAAACAATTGTGGTGATAAGCCTTGAAAACGAAACCTGGAGCTCGGGGTTCATTTTCAATGGCTTATCATCTTACAAAACTTAATGAGTTTCGGTTCTTTTATAAATTATTGTTTAAATCAATTTTGTTTATCGATCATTTTTATTTTTGTGGATAGCCTATTGGTTTATTATTGAACGAACAGTTTAAGTAGTTTATAAATTTGACTGGGCCTGGTTGCCATTTAAATGCTGTTATCGTTGAGAATAGTGTTATTAAATTGAAAATACAGTTCATTTATCAAATGGATTTCCTTTGGAATTAATCGATACCACCCAACGGAATGCATCAATTATTAGTTTATTTTGAGTAGCATCGGAAAATATATGATTGCCATGTCCCATATTCAAATATATCATGCGGTAATTGGTATTGGTCCAAACCACAGGACAGTCTCCATCATAAATAATGTCTTTTAAACCAAAAGGATAATTGTCATGGGACAAGGATGCAAAAACAACCACATCCTTGTTTTTTCTTGGGCTTGGTTCCCAAATATACCATTCATTTATAGGGGCAATAAACGTATTGGGAAGACCTTTGGTAACTGGATGATTTTGGTTTTCAACCACTAATTTTGCTGGCATAGGAGGCCAATTGTTGGTGTAGAATACCCCTCCTCCAAGAAAGTTGACAAACCATGGCCATCCTGTCGTTTTATCGTTATAGGCAGTAACATGAAAGCCATACCAGCCACCGCCATTTTCCATATATTCTTCAAATGCCCGTCGCTGATCTTGATTGTGAGGGAAATCGTTAAGCATCATTACAAGGTCATATTGATTTATTTTATCCAACTTTAAATCCGCCATATTGGAAGTGGTGTCAAATACAAAGCCATTTCCAATGGTAAGGTCCTTGAAGAATTTAATGGCATCATCGGCAAAATCAACATGGGCTTTTTCAACCGTTTTAGAGTAAAATGCAATTACTTTAAACCTGGGAAACTGGGCATAAGTCTGAAAATAGGACAACGAAAAAAATAAAAAGGTAAAGATGAATTTTTTCATAGGTTTGATATTTAGGGGATTGGTTATTAATTATTGTTTTCGATGGCCCATAGTATGGCATTGGCAAACATTTTCTTGAACGCTTCATTGGAAAAAAGACTTTTGTCATGCCCTATAAGGAAATAGATGTTTTTGGCCTTCTTATGGGGATTTTCCCAAATTACGGGGTGGTCCCCCATTTTTATTTCTGAAGGAGGTGAATAGCTGTCTTCGTCCACATTTGCCAAAACATGGACATTTGGACGGGGGTTTTTATCAAATATATACCATTCGTCATCGGCTATGTCAAAGCTTTGAGGAAGCCCCTGCATTACCGGATGGTTAGATGCTTCTACATGTACGGTCCCTGAAGCTTTCTGTGATATATAATTTTTGAACCTGATTCCTCCCATAAAATCAGAAAACCAATTCCACATTTCATAACCGTCAAATTCCCCCAGAAGGGTTGCATGATGGAAACCGACCCAACCTCCCTGTCCATTGTCTATGTATTTTTCGAAACGCCTCTTCCCCTTGTCTGTCCAGGTGTATGGTGGGTAATTAAGCTGGATGATAACATCAAATTTTTTCAGGTTGATAGTATCAATTTCTTTTGCATGGTTAATGACCTTATATGCGATAGAATGCTTTTTTGAAAAATAATCTATCCATTTCAAAGCCTCCTGGACAAATCCTTCATGTTGGTCTCCACGCTCAGTAATAATTAAAGCAGTGAATTGATCGTTTTTTGAGTAGGCATTATGGTGGGAGAACAAAATGGTTATAAAGAGCAAAAAGGTTATAAATTTCATGATATATATATTTACTGATTTCGGGAAATAAGTGTAACAGCGTATAAAAACCATCCCGTGTGTGGGATCCATTGCTCGCTCCAGCGCCATTCGTTGCCGTTATCCTCTACTTTAAAGTCAATACCTGACCCATCAGGGTTTCCATCTTTTCCTGTAATCCCATTTGAGATCCCTCCAATTCCAGATCCATGGCCATACATGGATGCCATATAGGGTACATTGTTCTTGCCATACCCATACATCATACTCATATCATAAGGATTGCAGCCGAGTATCCATGAGATTATTTTTTCAACAAATAAGGAATATTCTTCATTAAGGCCATAAGGACCATTACCTGGGTAAATTAGACGCGAACCCAGGATCATAGCCGAAGCTATTGATGCTAGTCTTGCATTTTCCCCCTGCCACCACCATCCGCTTTCATTTTCATGGGGAATGAAGAATCCGTTTTGGATGCTACTGTTTAACGAAAATGTCTGGCGAGGATAGCCAAAGGGATTTTCAACCTCATTGGTGATACTGATTTGATAATCAATGGCCCGCTTTACTGCTGATATAACCGGAACCCTAAATTTGGATTCCTTTTCTAACTCCAAATACCTACATAAGGCAATTATTGGAAGACCCGCGTCCGAAGCATGCCAAAAAGGCCTGTTACCATCATCACTAATGAAATACCCCAATTGGCTCATCCGCTCCGTTAGATTTTCCGCACGATCCCTGGCATTGTTTATGTAAAGGGGTTTTGATGTGGCTTTCCACAGTTCAATGGAAGCAATTAATGAACAGTAATCATCAATAATGTTATCCTTGCCATCATCAGCATATGTTTTGCTATTGGCTAAAGCGTGAAGGTAGGCTTTTTCGGCACCTGCTAAATATTCATTTGAAGAATAGTCTCTACTCGTATTTAACATGGACGCTCGAGCAAGTGCCGCAATCCCCATGCCTGCGCCTTCCCGCCAGGCACATTGGTAATCGGAAGTGGTTTTGCTGTCTGCCAATAGCCCCACGACCCTCCTTGAGGAAGGGTCCTTATCGAAATAACTGAATACAGTCATATAGAAATACCCTTCAGGGGACAGTGATCGCATTATATAATCGGCGCCGTATAACGCTTCATCTAAAAATGCTTCCTTGATTCCTTCCTCTTCTAAAATACTGGGAATGGATTCAATTGTTTCCATCATTGACCAAGTAACCAAGGGGATTTGTTGGGGGGACATGAAATTGGTGTAGGCAAGGTGGGAAAAGTATTTGCTAACATCACCTGAAGCATCACACCATCCACCGTGTAAATCAACACGTTTATTACTGCCGAAAAGTAATAGGTTCCGGTCAGCCTCAAGTTCCTCTTGAGAATCAGCTCTTTGGTGTTTGAAAAAATTTAATATAGCGGGTATCGTTGTTTTGGAAAGTCCATTTTCTTGGATTTTAAGGATAGGTGAATTTATTATAACCCCCTTATGGGGTATCTTTATTTGAAAGCTTCCTTCTTTTCTCAGTTCGCTGAAATCCAGAACGTTGTACCATACTGAGTCACTCCAATCCACAACTTGAGAGACTTTAGGGATGGTACCCTTAAAAATAGTCTTGGAAGTTTTTGCGTCTACGATATTAAATGCCTTTCCCTCAAATTCATTACTTTGAGCTTTTAGAATGGCTGTTTTTGGCCCCTCCAAATCATACACTACCTGATTGACCAATATATTTGCTTCCTGAGCTAAAACAACCTTTAGGCTTATTGCGAAAATTAGGGCCAGTGCGTATTTCATTTGTTTTTCAGGGTTATAATGAAGTTTTAAAGTATTTTACTTTAAAGCATAAGTTGCTGTATTCGACTTTTTGTTTTAGGGATTTGAATAATTACACCATACCATTACCCTGAATGAATCCATTGAAGTTTTAACATAAGGCTTTCTATAAGAAGGATAAGCGACATTAACTCTTTTAAGACCTGGTAATACCCAGCTGAATTATTTCAGCTGGGCTTAACCATTCCTAACTGATTGTCCAATATAGGCTATCAAACTTTATTGAGTGGTTCAAGAGCTCCACCAATATGTTTAACTATGGCTCTCCCCATCTTTGGCCGATTTTTAACCTTAGAAAGAAATGGATCAAACTTTAACTTATATTGAACCGAAGTTACCAATCATCCAGGAAAACTAGCTAAATAGGTTTATTCTATTTCAGTTAGGACAGGGGTATTGGGGTCGTATCCATTGTAGCCATAGTTTTGCTTTATCTGACCTTCTGTATTTGACAGTATTGCATTAATAGGTATCGGCCAATTAACATGGTAAGGGCTCATGGTATATGTGTCTCCATGTACTGTTGTAATTCCCTTGTTATAAAATTCATTTTTTTCCGATATTCGATCAAACCAGAAATTTTTATCTCCAAAGTTGGCTAGGTTATAGTTTTGGCCATTATACGCAGTTTTTCCAGTTTTCGCGAAAATGGATGCAATCCGGCTGAGTTCTGTGTTTCTTGGTTCTTCATAATACAGTTCTCTGGCCCTTTCATCCAGAATGGTTCCAATATTTACCTCTGAAGGTTGATAATTTGAGGCACCTGCGCGACTGCGAACTTTATTAATGTCATTTGCAGCCAGGTCAGATTGCCCTTTCCAATAATATGCTTCTGCTCTCAGCAAATAGGTTTCCGCTAATCTAAACACATACCAATCTGTATTGCCACCCCGCTGTGGATTATTGATGTTGTCTGGGATAAATAATTTGTAATGTGGCCAGTCGAACCAATTTCTTATGGTATCTGTAGTTAACATCACACCCGATTCATCATAAAGTTGAAGGGGTTTTGCATAGCTTGGATCATTTCCTTTTAGGGACTGGTTGTTATATACGAGATCTTCCATGGTCATCCAGTTACCTGGTGCATGTCTTAAATCATCATTGTCGTCCCAAATGGTGTTGGTAGAATACCAGGTTGCCCTGCAACGACCAATTCCTCTTCCATACATATCAGATAGGGGTATTTCGATTCCACTATTGCCGTTCATTCCAGTGTTTCCATTTGGGGTCTTGATGGCATTCGCTCCAGAAGCGGCATAAAAAGGTAGGGCTTGCCTCATGATCTGAATCCCTCCAAATAGATCGGTTGTGTTTCCCACCACATCAGGTCTATCGATTAAAACATATAATACTTCTTTGTTATTTGGTAAAGACTTGTTTTCAGGTCTATGTAAATCCCAAATAACATTTTTTGATGGGTCGTTGGCATTTATTCCAAATCTTTCTGTCATTAGGGAGTGGTATCCTCCGTCAATTACGTTGCTGGCCGATAAAATAGCATCATCAAATTCTCCCAAAGAAAGATTTACCTTTGTGAGAAGGTGGCTTACAGCTCCCCTGGTGACCATACCCCTGTCAGCTTCTATAGGAACCCAATTTTCTGCAAACTCAAGATCCTCTTTGATTTTTCTTAGAATTATTTCTTTGTCTGTAGAGTAGAAATCCAATTTGGGAGATGTGATTTCATTTAGAATTAATGGAACATCCCCGAATTGATGAACCAACCTATAGTACCTATATGCCCTATGCCATAATGCTGCTCCCAGTATTTCATTTCTCTCTTGTTCATTATCATACTCAACGTCATCGATTCTCGAAATCACTGTGTTGGCATATTTGATGCCTTTGTACCCTTCATACCAGTATCTTCCAATCCGGTTGGAATTGGGGCTGTTAAGAGAGGCGTCAGGTTGAATTTGCAAATTCATGTTTTGTGCAGGGCCCGATTTATCCGTTGTTCCTTCTACGGCAACTTCTGAAAATATTAATTCTGTAATTATTGCCGGACCATCCCCATAAAATTCAGTATACCTTAAGTTCGCATCACATGCAACTATTCCAGAACGTAGCCCCTCTGGGGTGTTATAAGTGTTTTCTGGTGCATAGAATGAAAGTGGCTTGGGCGTAAGCCAGTCTTCAGAACAACCTAAGGTCATTGCCGAGATAAAAAGAATATATATATATGATGAATATTTCATTTTGTTAGTCGTTTTGAGTTACCAGATTATAATGTAATGTCAATTCCCAAAGTAAATGACCTAGGGGTAGGGCCACTATTTTCTGGATCCCAATAAACCCAATCAGGGGAGAAGACTGCCACGTTCCGTACGGTCATATATGCTTTGAAACGATTAAGCTTCAATTTTTCTGCAAGTGATTTAGGAGCAGAGTATGCTAATGAAATGTTATCTAAACGAATGAAGTTTTTGGATCTGTAAATGTTGAAATTAGCACTTCCATTGCTCGAGTATAACCTTGCATAATCGTTTACAGGGTTTTCAGGAGTCCAATATGTTTGAACAAAAGAGTTATTTCTATCCAGGAATCCAGAGTTGTTTTTTGCTTGATTATAGGTGTTTATGTGCCCTGAAGAAGCATAAAGCATAAATGAAGCATCGAAATATTTGAAAAAAGTGAATTTGTTACGAATAGACCATCTTATTTTGGGACGGTATTGGCCAATAAACTCCTTGTCATCATTGGTATACTGGTAATCTCCATTTTTATCGTAAACCTTAAAATCCCCAGGCCTTACGCCATATTTTGAAGCTTCCTCAGCTTCATTTTCCTGCCAAACACCCAAGACCCTGTAATCCCAAACTTCGCCAATAGCTCTGCCAATAAACCAACCATTGGAGATGTCGTCTGCCTCTTTTTGTCCGATAACATTGCCGTTTTCATCCAGAACGTCCTCCATGGTTCCATACAAACTCACTATTTTATTACTGTTAGTAGTGAAATTTCCGCTCGTACTCCATGAAAAATTTTCCCTTTTGATATTATTGGAAGTTAAAGTGATTTCAATGCCTTTGTTTTTTACTTCGCCAAGATTATCCCAGACATTGCTAAAACCTAAAATATCCGGTAAACTTCGTTGCACAAGCAGGTTGCTTGTTGTTGATATATATGTTTCAATGTTACCTTCCAATATGTTTTTGAGAATGGAAAAGTCCAAACCTAGGTTATAAGATTCTGTTTCTTCCCATTTTAGGTTTCTGTTGTTCATTCTGTTAACATACAGCTGGGTGGATTGATAAAGCGTGCCGTCCAAGGAGGAGTACAGGTACTTGGAGGAATTTAGGTCGGTAAGTGCAACATATCTTCCAATATCTCTATTTCCATTTGCTCCCCATGAGAACCTTAATTTCCCGTAATCCAGCCAGTCCAAATTGATGAAGGATTCATCGGAAAATACCCAGCCCAGCCCATAGGATGAAAAGGTTGCTCTTGGGCTCATTTGCCCAAATGCGGAGTAGCCGTCTCGACGTGTTGTGACTGTAAGTAGGTATTTGTCCTTAAAGGAATAAAAGAGTCGGCCCATTAAAGCATCCCCTGTACTGTATTCATCATTACTGGAAATCTCCGGCGTACTTCCTGATCCCATATTGTGATATCCCAACCCATCATGTGGATCAAAACCTATGTTGCTCATTTGATCAGACCAGAATTGGTATTTTTCAGCATTCAACAAGCCTGTAAATTCCAAATGATGGTCCCCAAAAGTTTTTTTCCAGGAAAGTATGTTGTCCAATTGCCAATAATAAACCTGGTGGTTATACCTTCGTGCCCTGCCTCCCCGGGCTGTCCAATCAGGATGTTCGACAGACATATGTTCAAGGTCCCGGTGCCACTCAAGCCTTGGTGTAAAATTGGTTTGAAATGACAGGCCAAAAGGCAAGTTGAGCTTGGCATATAGAACTGTGTTTAAAGTGTAGAAATCCCTTTTTTTATCAAGGTACTCCATACTTAAAAAAGGGTTTCTGGAATTTCCCCCTGGATCATCTTGTGGGCTGAATCGTAATGATCCATCTTCGTTGAACTCTGAACCCCAAGGAGAAGCTTGTGTAATTTGCCACCAATCTGCACTGACCTGACTCTCATCTCTTAATGCAAACTGAGTGTTGACCCCAACACTCAAGTAGTTGGTAACGTCCAGATCTACCTTTAGTCGTGATCTTATATTGGAAAATTTATCCCCTACAATAATACCTTCATTATCTAAATAGCCCAAAGACCAATAGTAGGAGGCATCCTCTTTTTTGCCTGAAATACTTATATTATAATCCTGGCGTTTTGCTGTTCTAAAGACTTTATCATACCAGTTAATACTACGACCCAACTTATAGTTTTCGATTTCAATGGGCTGGAGACCGATTCTTGCTAACCAAACATCTATGGGGTCACCATCTGATCCATCATAGGCTAACCAATCATCTACAGTGATGTCACTTGGAAGAGTTCTGGGATCAGAAAACTGAAAGGGCTGGTGGTTAACATTGATACTTTCCATAACGTCTTCCCTCCAACTTAGGAAATCATTTCCCTGATAAACCGGCATGTCATTGGCCAAGGTTGATAGCCCTACATTTGCATTGAAATTAATACTGGATTTTGGAGATTTGGCGTTCTTGGTAGTGATTACAATTACCCCGCTAGCCGCTTTTGCCCCATATACTGCCGCCGAACTTGCATCCTTTAGAACATCCATTGTCTTGATGTCATTTGGGTTGATATCAGAAAGGTCCCCGTAATATATAACCCCGTCCAAAACGATTAAGGGAGAAGTGGAAGCATTCAATGAGTTTTGCCCCCGTATCCTAAAACTTGCATCAGTTCCTTTGGCAGAAGTACTGTAACCAACAACGTTTACTCCCGCAACATTACCTCTTAGAATGTCCTGAATGGCATTTGGATTTTCATTTTCTAATTGTTCAGCCTCTACCTGGGAAATAGCCCCTGTTAAATCCCTTTTGTTCTGGGTACCATAGCCTATTACTACGACCTCCTCCAAGGATGAAAGGTCTTCTTCAAGGATGAGACTGAGGTGGCTTTCATTTGAAATTTGAATGCGTTGGGTCTGATAACCGATATATGAAATGATGAGTATGTTCCCGCTATCAGCTTGAATCGAAAATTCTCCATTGATATCGGAAACAGTTCCAGTGGTTGTTCCCTCAATCCTGATGGTAACCCCCGGAATAGGGATGTCATCTTTGTCCTTTATGGTCCCTGTAATCGTGGATTTTTGAATTTTTATTGGAATAGCCCCTTCAGATGAACTTTGTGAGCCCCTTGCAACATAAATTGAATTATTGACTTGTTTGAATCTTATTTTTTCCTTTTTTGCAATCTCAGTAAGAATTTCATTGACGGTTCTTTTCCCTCCTGAAACATGCACTTCCCTTTCTTCAAGCTTTAAGCTTTGGGGATACACGAAATAATAGTCAGTTTCCTTTTCTAAATAAAGGAAGAAATCTTTGACCTTCCAGTTATGGCCTTCTAGCGTGATATAGGTTTTGTCTATGGGTTTTATTTGTGCATTAATATTGCTGGCCATTAAGGTTGATAGGCAGAAAATTTGCAAAATAGATGCATACAGCAGGTTTTTGGATACCATCTTTATTAGGTACAGTAGTTTTAATTTCATAATTTTAACATGTTTTATTGATAATTGACTTCTTTAAAGCATCAGGGTAAAAAGTTCATTTGGCGATGGAGTTTTACCCTGTTTTGTTTTTCATAGGCGCTATTTTTTTATTGTTACATTTTTATCATTTATTTCAAATTTAAAATCCATAGAAAAGGAGAGTCCGGATAGAATACTTTCCAAATTTTCATTAGCAAAAGTCCCGGAAATCCTTTGGCTTGTATCTATGTTTAAAATTGAAATTTCAACTCCATACCATCTTTCGAGGGTGGAAAAAATATCGTTTAACGATTTATTGTCAATAGTGATTTTTCCTTCCTTCCAGGCAGTTAAACTATATGGATCAAACGAACCGATTTTAATACTGCCATTATCCCGTGAATCAAGGGTTGCGTCTTGACCTGGATTTAAAATTATCTTATCATTTGAGGATTCAACACTAACTTTGCCCTCTATTAGTGCCACTTGGGTATGGTCGTGTCTTGAAATGATATTAAAAGAAGTACCCAAAGCCGTAGTCTCAATTTTACCTGAGGAGACCTTGAACGGCTTACTCTTATTGGGAGCAATTTCAAAATAGGCTTCACCGTCCAAGGTTACTTTTCGATCATTTTTTCCAAAATCCTGGGGTAAAGAAATTTCTGAAATTGAGTTGAGAATGATTTTACTTTTGTCGGGGAGGATTAATGTTAGTTTTTCTCCTGGCCCTGTGGATCGAGTCATTAGTGGTCTTGCAGTAGAGGTGTTTTGGATGCTTGCTGGCTGATTGTTCACCATATATAAAATAGCATAGCCTGCAAAGAGTATAAATACTATGATAGCAGCAAATTTTCTGTACTCTTGCCAGATCCGTCTGATAAAATTGTGACTTTTGGACTCACCCCTTTGATTTATTTTATCGTGAATTTTTAGAAGTACCGGGAGAAAGGGTTTATCCTTTTTGTTAATTTCCAGACCAAATTGATCCCAATCATTTTTAAGGATCCGTTTAAGCTCTCTTTGGGAATCAGGCCTTGAAAGCCAATAATGAACCTCTTTCTTTTCTTCTTCAGAAAGTTGATTATTGATTAGTTTGTATAAAGTCTTTTTTTCCAATGTATTCTTAATAAAATGGCTCTTTTATAGAATACACGAATGAATGATGGTTTACTTAATGAAAAGTGAATTTTTATTAAAAAATAATTTAAAAACCTGTAAATCAGGTAAATAAATGTATTAGGAATAAGGAAGTGATCCCAGTACTCTTTAAAAGTTGACTTTTTAAATTTTTGGTGGCCAAGTAAATATGGTGCTCAATCGTCCTTTTTGATAAATTCAGCTTTTTAGCAATTTGAGCATTTGACAAACCCTCCAGTTTACTGAGCTTGAAAACTTGTTGCTGTACTTCAGGTAATTCTGAAATTAAATGTAAAACCTTAATTTCAAGTTCTTCAAATACCAAATTATTGATTGCCTTGCTTTCAATGATTACTGCTGTATCTGGAGCATCATCTAGTTGTAACTTTTCATGACTATCCCGAATTAAATTGATCAAACTGTTTTTGACAGATTTAAATAAGTATGCCCTGAAACTTTTGTTTGAATCTAGCCTTCCCCTGTTTTCCCAAATTCTAATAAATACCTCCTGAACAGCTTCTTCCGCTTCAATGGGATCCTTAATATAGGATACGGCAAATGCCATGAGATGATTGATATATCTAAAATACAGTTCATCAAAAGCAAAGATATCTCCTTGTCTAAGTAGTAATATTAACTCTTTTTCACCATGGTCTTTTAAGGGTCTCATTTATGAAATATGGCTTTTGATTGGTCGTCACGAGGACAACAAGGCTATTAGGATTTATTCCCAAAAATTATTAAAGATATTTTAATTTTAAAATATAATATTAGCTAATAAAGCTATAACTTCTAATCTCAGTCGATAAATTCCTTGATTGAGCTTGAAAACTTAGTATTTGTGAAAATGTTACCTGATTGACCTCATTGATGCCAAAGATCTTAAATCACTTCTTAAGTAGTTGGAAATCATAAGTTATTGATTACTTAATTAAACCAATCATTTGGATATCCTCTTAGTCTTTACCGGTAAAACTTTGGATATATATTATATGTGATCATGTGATGTTGGGGTATTGATGTTTTATTGGTGAAGGATTTTTGAGTTGTTAACGTTAATGAAGCTACCCAATATCCGGTTTTGATTTTATATTGAACAAATCTTGATCGGGAGTTAAATCCAGTATTTTAGGTTAAGGTAGGTTGGTATTATTAAGGACATAGGATCTATTTTGTATCCAATAAATATTATTTCTACTGTTTTATATTGTCCCAATCTTTTGACTTATTTGTTCAATCAATATTAAGGTTGGTCATTTTTCATAATAGATAAGTTCAAGCCACCAACTTGTTAGCCCTTCAAAGAAATGGTTAAGCCATATCGTTGTAAATTTTAGAATAGGGTGGATTCAGTTTAGTTTGAGGTGGTCACTTGGCCACAGCAAGATGTAGTTTTGTATACAAAACCATCTTTTCAGCCTCCAAAGTCGGTGGAAAGGTGCTCGGGACTCGCAGCCTTTTGACGGCAGAAAACTGTGGCTATAATAGTTGATAAGTGTTGTTGCCGATCTAGGTAAAAGTCAACTTTAACAGTTCAACTAGGATAGGAGAAACGGTGATCATCTGTTGTTTTTTATGACGGATTCATTGGTATCCACTCCACCTTTCTGCAAATATATTCCGGTCAGGAAAACGGTCAAGGGCAAGTGAATGCTTCCTGCCGCCAGCACCCTTGACCTTTATTCCTTCCCGTGATTAAGTGGCATCCAAGAGGAGTGAATGAAGGGAGGTTTGGTCATAATTTAAGTTTCAATAGGGAGTTTAAAAGGGGACAAATTGGCGATGATAAATTAAATGTGGTTTTTAGGATATTGTTTGTTGTGAAATTGTACTTTTTATGAAAATCATTGACCCAAAGGTCAGGGTATCCCCAGCTTTACCCCAGCTTTGATGTAGCTTTGCCCCAGCTTTGGTGTAGGGTTGCTATAGGGAAGAGAGAAGAGGGAAGTTTGAAGTGGGAAGAGGGAAGTGGGAAGTACGAAGTTTGAAGAGGAGAGTCTGGTAGCTGTGGTGCTTGGATAAGGTAAGTATGGTCCACAGATGAATGGGATAAACACGGATGGTAGGTGGTGGGAAGAGGAAAGTTTGAAGTGGGATGTACGAAGATTATCTAGGGTAAACTGGCTAAGGATCTTGAATCTGTTTTGGGTATTTCAAATGCCCGTTATGGTTGAGTCTGGATTGCAAATCAAGATTAGTGAAGTAGGAAGTGGTAAATGTCGCAAAGTTTAGCTGATGGGATAACTGGGTTTCCACCTTTCCAAATTCCTTTAATAAATGGCTCCTGCGATAACTTTTCATGACCAGAAAAGGAGCCACTTTTTCGTACACTGATAAATCCAATTTGTAGTACCTGTCGAACTCCCTTTTTAGGGCTTCAGGGCTTAAAAATTTTTCCATAACACACCTTCTTCCTACTTCTCCTTGCCAGAAGTAATGCTCAGTATTAAATAACATCGGCTGTAAACATAATAAAAACAGGCATTTACTCCAATTGGTGCTATTAGGATTTGTCAGGATTTTCATGTTTTCTGTCATCTGACAGTAATTGTGTAAAAAATGCAAAATAATGTTTGTATAGTTTTATTTGTTTCGATTTAGTGCTTAAATTTTTTTCATATTAAACCTCAAATCAGAAGTCAAAGCCAGTCAAATGAAAAGTTTTATAAGAACATATACCGAACTGATCCCATTGTTGATCGCTTTCTTATTTGCCTATACAGCGGTCAGCAAAGTGTATGATTGGCAGGGCACTGAGATTGCCCTTAGAAATCAGGTTTTCCCCTTGTGGATGGTAGAAGGACTGCTGTGGGGCTTGCCAGCAATGGAGTTGACCGTAGCCATCATGGTGCTGACCCAGAAATGGCGCAGAAGAGGGATGTGGGCATCTTTTGGATTGATGGTCACTTTTACGGGCTACCTGGGACTGGTGATCCTGAACGTATTCGATAGAGTGCCCTGCAGCTGTGGGGGAATACTGAGTGGTTTGGGATGGGAGGAGCATCTGGTGTTTAATCTTACGGTGCTGGTGTTGATGGTGGTATGGGTAATGATGTACGAAGCAGGAAGGTTGAATAGGAGAACTTGAAGTACGAAGCGGGAAGTTTGAAGCCTGCCTGGCGGCAGACAGGTAGGAAGTTTTCCACAGTGAGGAATGAGGAATTGGAAAGCGGCATTTCAAATGCCTGTGATTTATGGGGCCAGATTGCAAATCTGGACCAGCATTGAGACAAACATAAAAAAGTTAATAGGCCATCCACTGCTCAAAGCCAAGCTACAGCGGCAGATTTTTAATAACGAATAGAAAAAAGATATACACGGCCAGTGAAGGCACGAGGTGCTTGCCTGGCATCAGCAGGGGGAAGAAATCCGGCCGTCCCTCTCGGAAGGTCCACGAAACCAAAACGACCGGAGTTCAATGTTCATATTAATATATAAAATTATGAAACTTAACATTTTAAATCTAGTTAAAGGCGGGGTTTTTCTCTTCGCCATCTTGGCTGCGTTTGCATTTACGCAGCCCGTGGACATGGACGAGCCCAGGTTCGGACAGTCCGGAAGTGAGTGGTACGATGTGACCAATGTTGAAATTGGGCCTGGAGATGACCAGTACCAATGTACGGGAACCACCAGCCAGTGCCTCTACGAGGATGCTTCCACCGCCAATCCCGTAGCAGGTGCCTTGGGTAACTTCGAACCGGGTGATGACCTGGATCCAATCCCATAGCCTTTGGTTGCTCAATGGTAAAGGGAAGCGAATACCGCTTCCCTTTTTTTGTCTACAAAGAGCCGTTCAGTTCCTGTTCATAAGGCGGAATCTGTACGAGGTAATCTGCAGGTTCATCGCCGAGCCCATACTGAAAGCCATCTACCGTTCTATCTGCATGGACTTTTCTTTGCGGATCTCCCAAAAGTCTTCTCACGTCCATCCAACGGATACTACCCCTAAAAGCCAGTTCTTTTCGTCTTTCCAACAGAATGATATCAAGGGCTTCTTCTTGACCGGAAGCCGTATAGGGCCTGAAGCTCTCCGGTAAATGACGCCTTTCCAATAAATAGTTCAACGCTGCCAACCCCGATTCACTGTCCCCCAACCTGGCCAGGCATTCTGCCTTGTTGAGATAAAGCTCATCGGTGGCCAATCCCCCAAAAACCAAATAACTTCCCGTATAGCTGCCCCTGAAATTGGCCAGGCCATTGTTTTGGGGATCTTCGAAGTAGTAGAACTGCTTTCTCAGGTCACCTTCTGCATATTTATCGTATAGTGCTGGATGTACAAAAGCCTGTGAACTGTAAAGGTAGGAATAGGCAGGAAGCTGGCTGTGGAAGATTACCTCTGGGTTGAATTCCAGGAAGGTTTCGCCGTCATCGGATAGGTCTACCTCTCCGGAGGCTTCCAGCTGGGCCAAGTCCATCAGCTGTGCCTGTGCCTCCAAAGTTTTATTGGCATAGCGTAAGGCTGCTTCATAGTCCCCCTTGACCAAATAGAACCTACTGAGCATGCCCCATGCGGCTTTCTGGGTCGGGGAATACGGATAGTTGGCCGTGCCCGGGAGAAGGTCTGCTGCTTCCAATAGGTCCTCTTCGATCAATCGATAGGTAGTCTCCAGATCGGAAATGGCCGGTCTTTCATTCACATTGGCATTTCGCTTCAGTGGCAAACCCTGGACCGGATTTTCCGATGAGCCAGATGGGTAGGGGGCGGCGAAATATTGGCTCAGCTCAAAATAATGGCTGGCACGGTAAAACAATGCCTTGCCTTTGATGGTGTTCATCATTTGCTGATCGGATGATGATTGTGGCGCTATGTCCCGAAGTTTCTCCAATACCACATTGGAATAGAATATGGCAGCATAGGGAGCGGACCAAGCGTCCATTTTTCCGGTGTCATCGGCCAGGTCCATGGACCAGGTATAAGCCTCACGCTCCCACTGGTAGGAAAAGCCCTGTAATCCCTCGTCAGTGGTATAATAGTCGTCGGCAAGGATGATCCCCAGGTGCAGGCTGTTGTTCATGTATTGGGTAAACTCCAATAGGGCTGCCAGGTCATCCAGGGATTCGGGAACCACAAGGCTCTTTTCGGGCTTTTCATCCAGGAACTCCTCACAGGAGCTCAGCAAGTGGACAATGCTTATGATCATAATGGTAAGGATGGGTTTGAGGGTATGGTTCATATTTATAGTATTTAGTCGTTAGTATTGAGTCTTGAGACTTATTTACGGTAGCGAGAATGTCCTTAGCCTACACTTCAGTTCAGTTTTCCGAGTCATTTATGGCCCCCTAGATCCCCCTTGAGGGAGACTTCTCGATATCGAAATAAGTGCCTTCCCTTAGAGGGGGGAGGTTATGAGGGGGTATTTTTTTTCTTTCCTCTTTACTCTTTCTTCTAAAAAAAGAGTCCCGGTTTCCCGTCTGGAAACATTTCCCGCTGACGATGTTGTGTTATCAAATCATATGAAGAAAGTATGCGGTAAGGGACTCTGTTTAGATATTAGACCCCGATAGCCATCGGGGCAAACTAGATAAAAGACTGATTCACATGAGAGAGGCTATTTCTGCACCGTCTTTGAGACCACGGTACTTCTAAAGCTCTGTTTTATTTGGTCCCTCAGCACAGCTGAAGGGACAACCCCGAAACAATCTTTTCTTTATAATTCTTGCTATTTTCATTTGATACTTATTGCTCAAAAACAAGCCCCGCCCACCGGGGTTGTTCATACAGATAATTCGATTTTTTTATAGTTATACATAAATTATTGGTGGACGGAGCTATATCTTCCATGGGCTTAGAAACCAATCCTTAGTCCCAATGCCATGCTTCCCAGAGGTTTGCTGCTGCGGTAGTCAGGGTCCAGGGGATCGTCCTTGGCCGCTTTCCAGAGGATGCCCAGGTTATTGGCGTAGGCGTAGAACTCCACACTTTGGAAGGGCAGTGCCTGCACCTGTTTTTGGTGCATCAGGTAACTTAGCCGGATATCCTGCAGGCGGATATGGTCTCCCTTTTCCACCAACACTTCGGATAACTGGTAAAAGGTATTCCGGTAGGTGTCCTGTGCCCCGGGCATGGAGGGCACTTGGGTAAAGGCCTCATCGCCGGGCTGCTGCCAGCGCAGGTGGTAATCGCTGTGGGTAATATTGCCGTTCATCAGTTCCCGGTAGCTGACCGAGGCCCTGCGGTAGTAATAGCCCAATCTATAACTGATATTAAAGGAAAAGGAAAGCTGCTTCCAGGTCAGGGTATTCCGCAGGGCCCCATAACCGGTGGGACGTGCACTGCCATGATAGACCAGCTGCTCAGGCGTGGAGTTCCTGACAATGTCCCTGTAATCCTGGCTTTCTTCCCCGTCCAGGTAGCCGATGGGATTTCCGGTCTGGCCATCCAATCCTCCCCAACGGTAGCTGTGGACTGCAAACAGTGGCCTGCCCTCATAGGGGGCGATGTATTCTCCCAAATAATTATTGGTAGGGGACATGACCTCATATTCCTCGACGGTTTCCTTTAGGGAGCTGTGCAGGAGGTTGGCCTGCCAGGATAGTGGGCCGTTCAGGATATTGGCCTGCAGGTTGATATCGATGCCCCTGGTCAGTGTGCCCGCGAAGTTGCCACGTAGCTGCGAGATGCCCGAAGTGGGCGGGAAGGGCATGTCGCCGATCAGGTCCGTTCCCCTTTTGCGGTAGACTTCCACATTACCGGAAAGCACGTCATCTTTGGTACTGAAGTCCAATGCCAGGTTGAGGATGCCGATCTTTTCCCAGCGCAGGTTGGGGTTGGGCGGGTTTTGGATCTGTGCGATCCGGATGCCAGGCACCAAGTTGAAAATCCCGGATATAAAATAGGAGGCCGTGGTATAGGCGCTGACCGATTTGTCAATATTGCCATTGTAGCCATAGGTGGCCCTGAGCTTGAGGTAGGGCAGGAAGGAGGAACGGTAAAATTCCTCACCACTGATGATCCAGCCCAGGCCCGTGGACCAGAGTGGCACTCCCTTCTGGTTGGTGTCCACCCCAAAGAGGTTGGAGGCATCCCGACGGACACTGGCAGAGAGCAGGTAGCGCCCCTGATAGGAATAGCCGGCATTGGCATACAGGGAATAGAAGCGGTCCACCAGCCCGGAGTGGCTGTTGCCATTGGGGATGGCCGAAAGGCTGCCCCGCGGATTGGTACGGTAGCGTGTCAGGAAGTCCACCGGCTCACTGAGGCCCAGGTTATCATCATATCCATAGAAGCGGCTGGCGGTGGACAGGGCAGAAAGGTCTTTGAGCTCCCATCCACCCAAAAGGGAGAGGGAGTGCCCCGAGGACCAGTCATGCTGGTAGCTGAGCTGTGCACGGGCGGTATGGCTGCGGGAGCTTCCGTTCCGCTGGTCCAGTACCCCTCCCACGGGAACGGCCGGACTGGCATTCCCATTGTCATCGAACTGCATATAGCGGTTGATGAGCAATCTTGTGGAATAGGCTTCCACGGGACTGTACTGGCGGTTTTCGGTTTGGTTCTGCCAATACTGGTACATGACCTTGGCTTTCAGCCCCGGCAATAAGTTATAGTCCAATCCGGTATTCAGCCGGATATCCTGCTGGGTGGAGCGGTTGGATGACCTTCCGATCTCCTCCAAAGGGACATAATCCCAGTCCAGAAAACCGTCCCCTGCAGTGGCTGCCTTGTAGCGGCTGCTGAAGTCACTGATGATGGGTTTGGGAAGGCCGTTTTCATCCACCAGCTTTTCATAGGGGTGGGGGTTGGGAACCGTATTGTCCCGGTCGGACTGGGAGCGGATATAGTGCATGCCTGCCAGGAGCTCTCCCTTGCCGCCCAGTATTTTCCATTGCTGGTTGGTGTTCAGGGTAAGGCGGTCATTGGCATTGCCCACGATGCCCTCTAAGTCGCGGTCATAACCTGCCGCGAACTGGTAGCGATGGCTGCCCGAGCCACCACGTGCCTGGAGGCTGTACTGTTGCTGGACCTGCTGGCGGTAATAATACCCGGACAGGTCTTCACGGGCATCCTGTGAGGCATAGCGTTGCAAGAGGGCGTCCTTTTCTGCCCCGCTGATCAGGCCATCGGAATGGGCGATCAGGCCTTCCACCACGGGGGATAGCGGTGGACGGCTGCTTTGGTTGATGTTGCCATCGTAGAAGCCCTGTTCATATAGTTGCTGCTCTATGCCTACAAAGTCCCCAATATCCATCTGTGGGCGATAAAACAGGTCGTTCTTCTCGGTGATGTTCACACTTGAATTGAGGCTGAAGGCGGTCTTTTCACCATAATCCCCCTGTTTGGTACTGATTACGATGACCCCATTGCCCGCACGTGCACCCCAGATGGAAGCGGCAGCTGCATCCCGGAGGACCGTGATGCTTTCGAAATCATTGGGGTTGAGGTTTTCCCATGGGCCATCATAGGGAAAGCCGTCGATGACGATCAGGGGCATGGTCTCGGCAAAGAGCGTACTGCGCCCGCGGATGCTGACAGGGTCGCTGTCCGAGCCGAATCCCCGGTTGGTGATCAGGCCGGGCGTGAGGTCTTCCAGTCTGCTGAGGAGGTCGGGGCTGACCTTTCTTTCGAGCAGCTCCCGGCCCAGGTGCGCAAAGGACCCCGTGGCCCTTTCCATGGGCAGCTCCTGATAGCCTGTGGAGACCACGGTCACCGAATCCAGGCCCAGGGCGGATTCTTCCAATGCATATTGGCGTCCCACGGTAAAGGGAGCCTCAAAAGCAGCACTGACATGGCCAAGGTAGGAGATGAGCAAGTGCTGTTCATCGGAAGGCCTTGAGGGCAGTTCAAAGTGGCCATCGCTATTGGTGACGGTGCGGATGGGACTGTCGCTGACTTCCACCAGGGCACCTGCCAGTGGACTTCCCGTGGATTGGGAGATGACCTGTCCCCTATAGGGGGATTCCTGTGCCGCAAGGGGATGTATCAGGTATAGCAAAAACAAGGTTAAGAGTAATATCTGTTTCATGGTTGTAGGGTTAGGAATTGGACATAAATTTCAAAAAGGCCAGGAGCTGATCCGGATCGGTGGGCAACTGCCCGATCCTGCTGACCTGCCCTTCGGCATTGATCAGCATCTGGGTAGGGAAGGAGCGGATACTGTAATACTCCAGCAAGGGATGGTCAAAGCCCGGGGCATGGAGGTTGAGCACATGGGAGGAGGTGAACTTGCCCTGCCCGATGCTTTTCTTCCACCGCTGTTTGTCCTTGTCCGCGGATATGGACACGATGAGGATATCCTCTTCGGTGCGGAGTTGGCTTTCTACAGGCTTGAGGGTTCCCTCAAAGTACCACATGCAGGGCTTGCAGCCCGTGAACCAAAAGTCCACCAGGACGGTCTTGCCCTTGAAGTCCCGAAGGCTGACAGGGTTTCCTTCCCCATCCAAGAGCGGGATATCCGATACGGTACTGCCGATCTTTTGGGCTTCATAGAGCTGGCCGATGGTTTCCCGGATCCATGGGGTTTCCACTGCCTCCAACCCCAGGTCAAAGCGATTGTTGGGATCCTCAAACTTCCGGAAGTAGCGGGCCAGGTATTTGCCATAGAGCAGGTCATGGACCACAGGACTGTACTGCCCATAGAGCTGTGTGACCGAGGTGTTTTCCACTACGGACCTCAGGGTGTTTTTATCGAGCAGGTAGTCCATATAGGGAATGCTCAGCACCTTAATAGCATCGGGGATATGGTCTTCGGGCAAGGGAGCGATGGCATTCTTATATAGCGCCAACGCCTTAGGCCCTTTTTCGTAATTGCGCTTGAGATAGCCTACCTTTTTGCCCAGCAGCTGTCCATAGGTATCCGCTTCCAGTACCTGGATCAACTCCTCGGGCACTGCTCCCCTGTATTGGTCCAGCACCTTCCAGGCGGGATGCTTTGAAATGTCCTGCCCCAATAGGTCAGCAAGTGCGGCCATCCCTTTGGATTTGGGGCCTACAAAGCGGATCAGGGGATGGATGGAAGAAGCCTTGTCCAGGGCGTCCCGGTACCGCGGGTCCTTCACCAGTGCCTCGGCCCTGTCCGTGTACATGATGGGTGTCCTGCGGTACTGCGCATTGGCCAGTGCCAGGGAAAGGTCATACTGACAGCGGAACTTCCCGGCGTCGGGACCATCAAAGAGCAGCCTGCCCTGGTTCAGGTCGATCAGGATGCGGACGCTGTCCCCGGGGGACACATGGTATTGGTCCAGGTAGGTATGGCCATCATGGCGGATACTGAGCCAGCCATGCTGCGCAAAGGCTGGACTCTCCCAGCCGAAGGTCATGGCACCCATGCTGCCATTAAAGAGGTGGCCCCTTTCGGTAGGGAGCTGTTGTTTGAGCGGGGCAGGGATATCCGTGCGCCCATAGAGGAAGTGCTCCCAGAATACCACTTCCACCTCCTCGATCAGCGGGTTGCTCTTGATCTCCCCATACACCACCATCGGAGCACCTTGTGACCCTCCCGGGGCGGTGTGAGGTGAAGCAACTTGGGCATATGTCTCACTTCCTAAAAGGCATAGCAATGCCAGGAAGCAGTTTTTCGTTAATGCTTTCATAGTTATTAAGGTGTTTGTAGAGAGTTGGAATGCCTCGTCTAGCATCTTTTTAGATAAAAGACCCCGATAGTCATCGGGACAGGATCAAGACAAAAGACTTGTTTACGGAGACGAAAACGCCCTCAAACCCGTCATTGAGAGGAGGAGGAACGACGACGTGGCAATCCCACTTTCCGAAGCAGCTATTTACCCTCACTTCTCCTTTGCCTTACTTTTTTCCATTACTGAAAAAAGTAACAAAAAAAGCTAGGCCGGTGGAGCGTACTTCAAATTGGGTCGATATGGTATACGAGTCCAATAGGTTATGTCCAATTTGATTTTTGCCCAATTGTTCCAGGCTAAAAATGAGTGGATCTCGCTGTTCCACAACGCGAGCTAACTCATTTTCTTAACGCCTTACTCAAATGTTCAAAAACCGTACGCTCCAAGGGCCGGATCATGGAACGCGGTCCGAGAACGAAGTAGTGACGGAGACGAAATCAAGTCTCACTTCTCACATCTCAAGTCTAGTGTCTTTTCCAACACTTCTACATTTATAAGAAATTGATTAAATCCCAGCGCTAATAAAGCCCCAGGCCAGGCTGCCCTACCAGACGTTCCTTCCGGAGCGGAACGAATGCAGCCAACGAATTGCGATAAAAGTGCATACCGATCAAATAGGTTTAATAGTTCTTTTGTGGTTTGGTATCGGTATATGAATTGATCTGAGTATTGAATTAATGGTATCGAACCTGTGCACTAGCTCAATCCTCACGACTCAATACTCCCTACTAATTTTATATTGGATTTTTCGGTTTGCGTATAAATAGCATATCAAACTGTGTACAGCTGTTTTGGCTACTCAGACAACTTGGATTAAAAATATAGGCAGCTGAACCTTCTCTTCTAAAAGAAGACCATAAAGGATCATGATATGTAAATGATGTGCTGCCCATAATGTCTTTTTATCATTATGAGCCTCGAAAAGTGGGGATAGGACTATAGCGTGGGCTCCCATCAACCGCACTGCAAGGTTCCGACGCCTATTAGGAACGGGATTACGATAGGGCCCAACAGCTATAGAATGTACAAAAGTACATAAAATAACTGTGTGGGCATTAACCTACCGTCTCGTCCTAATTTAATTTGTCGGATTTTGCAGTCGAGACTCTTTTAGTTAATGCCTGTTAAAGGAATTATCCTTCTAAGGATCAATATATTTTATAATCGTAAATATATTTAATCTGGTCTATAATAAAAATAATTTGACCAAAAAGTAGACTAAGTTTCTTTTTCCATTTGAGAATGGAAAAAGAAAATGACTTAACTTATGACCAAGAAATAGGAGAGAGGCTCAAAATGATTATGGAATACCTTGGACTTCATGTTGAGGGATTTGCTAAACTTTTAGAAATTTCCTCTAATCATACCTATTCTATCCTAAGAGGAAGAAGAAAGTTTACTCAAGACCGAGCAAAAATTTTATCTGATAAAATCTCCTCGATTTCACAAAGTGAGATTTTTGATCTTAATAGTAAAATAAAAAGTAATATTGGTGATTCAGAATGGATGCAAGGATTCCGAGAAAATTATAAGAATAATAGAGAGTTCTTCGTCGAAAGTTGGGAAGAGAGAAAGCTATCAACCTTAATCAGGAACAAGTTATTATATAAAAACTATTTTATGAATAGAAGGACGGTTGCTGAAGTAAGGAAAGCATGTATGGATTTGGGAGAAGTCCATATAAGTGAGAAAATCACGAAGCGACTTCTGTATTTAGTTAAAATTGGACTGATCTTCTCAGAAAAAGTACCAATAGTTTTAAAAGGAGGAGGGAAAGGTGACCGATTAATAAATGTTTATTGGCAGGAGGAAAAGTTTTAATTTAGATTTTAAGTTTGAAATTCGGTAAGGTAACCTTCATTTTATACAGGATTTTTAATGGTAAAAATATACCCTAGATGGGGTGTTTTTAATTCACGCATTCATTAGTTTAAAGGATGTATACTATTTTAGTTGCTTTGTAATTATTTTTAAGTGTTTGAAAACAGATAATTTACCTTCATTCTATTTGAGAATAATAATTATGGAATCAAAATTATAAAATTAAATGTACAATAAGTGTATATGATCATCATCAACAATTTAAATGAAACATACTTAAATGGAGAAAAGAACTGAAGGAGCTTGGTTGATTCACCACACAAAAAAAATACAAGAAGTCACAATAGCCTCTGACTTTGAAGATATTGAACTTGCTGGTAAATGTGGATTATTTTTATCAAGTTTAGCGGCATCCGATGAAGATAGTACATTATCAAAGGATAAAGTTGAAGCAATTGCAAAGGCCACTAACATAAAGAAAGTTGAATTAGCCGCCATAAAAGGGGCTTTGAAAGACTCTCAATTGATAGATATTTCTAAGTCTGGTGATGTTGTAGTATTGGGAATTACAACATCTAATGTTCTATTGCATACATCAGACATTTTTAACAATACAACATCTGACAACTTTCAGAAGGCGTCCCTAGAACTTGCAAATTATAGCTCAGACGCTCCTATAAAGGATAATATTTTAAAAGAATATATTGGAGATATCTACAAACTCGAAAGTAGGAAAGCAGATAATCTTTTAAAGCAGGCAGAGGATATTCATTTAATTGATTACGAAGTATTTGATGATGAAAAGGTTTATTTTAATGGAAATCTTTTTAAACATGATGCTATCGAGAAAACTTCAAAAGTCTTAAGTTCCTTATCTGCTTCCGAATTGCGCAACTTTTCTGAAGTTGATTCATTATTAACAGAACAAGGTTGTATTACTTACGAAAAGGCTTTCTCAATTTTAGGGAAAGACTTGTTGGACAAACTTCAAGCTATTGCAATTTACGATTTTAATGAAGTTAGTAATGTCACCCATACGAAGGTGTTTATAACTAAACCATCTTCTTTTTCAAAGTTTGGAAATCCATTTGAGGATGATGCTTTAGATTTAGCCAAAGCATTTATATCTTCTTTAATGTATGGGATGTATATAAGTTCAAGAAATCGTGGAAAAATACAAGGTTATAGAATGTTAAGAAACACTGTAAGAAAATTGTTAAGAGGTGAGCGGGTAGGTCCTTGTACCGCAATTGGTCAGGATTATCAAGTATTAGAATTAAGCAGAGTTATACAACTGGAAAGTTCAGGGAATGGTATGTATTATATGCGACTATTAAAATTCGATATTGGGCAATTAGCATTAGCTGTATTAGAAAATGGTGATTTAGCAGAATATGAAACAATTAATACTGAATTGAAAAGTTCAAATGTTTCAAGTTATGCTGGACCTGAAAAACTTCGGACTGAAAATAGGAGAAAAAAGGATACTACTGGAAATAAAAATGTTGGTGAGCTTCTAAGGACAATGAGAGGATAATGGAAAATCAAACAAAGCTTTTAAAGGGAGAACTTATGGAAGAAAAACTTCGGACTTATTTTCTCAATAATGGTTATTATGTTGCTAGAGGAGTTAAATATTCTTTTGAAAATAATGAAATTACAGATATTGACTTATTTTTATACGGTAGATTTTCTAGCTTAGATAGGGTTCGAACAAATGTAGATATCAAAAATAAAAAAACACCCAAAGCATTTGAAAGAATTTTGTGGGCAAAAGGATTACAAGAATTATTAGGTTTTGATAATTGCGTAGTGGCTACTTCTGATAAAAAAGATGTTATTCGTAAGTATGGATTAAAGCATAAAGCAACAATTCTAGATGGTAATTTTCTTCAAAAATTACCAGAGGGAAATAATGAAAGATTGTCTGAAGAAGATTTATGTAAATTATTGGCTTCAATAAAAAGCTTTAAGGAGTATCGAAATCAAACTTGGAAAGGTTTATACGAATTATCTAAATCTAGATTATTAAACGAACTTGATTTTAGTGGTTATAATTCGACAATAATTTTATTAAATTATTTTATTAGGAAATGTTTTGATAAACAAAAACAGAATGTTGCAATTAGAGCAACTTATGTAATCCTATCTCATAGTCTAATAATTCTTGATTTTCTACTAAAAGATATTGCATTTTTGGAACCGAGCAAAAGAAAGGAAGCTCTTAGTGATGGGTTTAAATATGGGAATTTAGGAAAAGAAGGTGTCAATAGGACAATTGAAATGGCGGTAAGAATTGCTGATTCAAAAATATCAGTAAATGAAATTAAGAAAGCACTTGATACAACTGAAATGGATATTTTAAAGGAATTTTTTTCTAAAGCTGAAACAACAAAAAAGATATTTAGTTGGGCAAAAGCATTTGAAGAATTAGCTTTTTCCAGACAATTTAAAAAGCCGTTAGAACTGGATTCAGAAATAAAAAGTGTATTAGCAATTATGTTGGATTTTTATAAAATAAATAGAAAGGAATATTTTGAAATATAGGACAGTTTGAGAGGAAGTAAATGGTCAAAGATCCAAAGCCTGACAATGTAAAGTGGAGGAAAGAGATGTGCTATAAAACTTATTAGGGGAGGCATTGAAATTCAGACTAGTGCACTCCGGAAGTAATGTTTTTTGAGAGAGGAGGATAAAAATCAGTATTTCTTCCAATTTCCAGTTAGGCTGGTATGGGAATGACAGGTGTTTAACGAGCAGTGATAAGTTCGAAAAGAAGACATTATGATTATACTGAAATGACCACATCAAGAGAATATTATGAAATATGGGCAGCAAATACTCTAAAAATGAATTGATAGATTTCTTCCTCAAAGGAAGTGACAACTTAGTCAAAGCACTTTTATTTGGGTTTATTATAAGAGCATTCTTTTTGTTTTGGGGATAAGACTTTGACTTTCAAAAACCATATGGAGTAATTCATGGATTTGTGGGAGGGGTAATTGTTGCTTGTTTATTGTTTTTAATTTACAATAGTAAAAAGCAAACCAAAGACTGAGCTAATGGAAGCTGAATTGCAAGAAAAAGATGATTGGGCGAAAATCAGAAAAACACTGATTCTGTCCTATAAGTATGATAGTAATTGGGAAGATGCTATTAATTTGTTTAATAAAAGGCTACAACGTAAATTTTTTGAGCCAATTCAACATATTATCAAAGAGAAAAAGCTTAAGGGAGAAGGTTTTACAATAGTAACAGTTCAATGTGCATTAATCGAAATGTTTGCTGCTTTTAGAGTTGGGAAAATTTTCAATCACAATAAATTAAGTAATTCACCTAATTATGAATACAAAGAAAGCCAAAGAATGTTTACTAGCTTTCTAAATTCGGCTTCTATTTTTAAGGACAATTTTTGGCAATTGAATGAAAAAAATAAATCTGAAATTGGCCGACCCTATAATGCTAAAGACTTTTATAAACAAGTTCGATGTGGATTAATGCATGAAGCGAGAACAAAAGGGGATTGGCATATAACAGCAACTCCTTTGACAAAATCAGTAAAATCAGAAAAACAGTTTCTTGTTACTGAAGATGGTAAAATTAAAATTTATAGAACGGTTTTGCATTATAGGCTCTTGGACTATTTGCGGGAATATTCAGTCAGCCTTCGTAAAGACGCAAAAGAAAGCGAAGAGCTGAGAAAGTTTTTTGCAAGAAAATTGGATCATTTGTTTGATTTTAAATCAGATTTAAAATATGATTGGTGGACCGAATAACGATAAGCGATTAAAAGTACCTAACAAATTACGGGTAGAGCAGTGATTTCCGTTTTTAGATGGCTTAGTTTCTGTGACTAAGCAAACCATTCCAAAATCCCCAGATTTCTATTATTTATATACAATTATCAATATGTTTAACAATAAGTTATATAACTGGCCAAGTTTAAAAAAAGAGAATTCAATTATTTTAAATGAAGTTGTTGAAAATTGGAAAGTTTTGTTAAATAATAATTTGCCAGAAAATGATTATCATGAATTTATTAAAGAGCACGCTGGATTCTTCTTCTCTGGCTTTAATTGCTATCTGACATTATCTAAGTTAAAACTTGGTTCCGAATATGAGACAGATTTTATTAACATAAGAGACGAACGAAGCAATGGTATAATTTATGAATTTATTGAGATAGAAAAGCCTTCAAGTAAATTATTTAATAAATATGGAACTCCTGCCAAAGACTTTAACAATGCTCTTCAGCAAATTAGAGATTGGAAAAGATTCCTGATTGATAACAAATCATGGTTAAGAAAACTTTTACCCTCACAAACTACTAGAGTTTTACATGATGAAGGAGTATGTTTCACGATAATTATTGGCAGGCGAAGTGATAACCATTTGGAAATAGAGAAAAGAAATCAGATTGCAAGTGAAATGGGAATCAAAATCAGGTCATTTGACTATTTAACTGATTTGATTAAAAAACGAGAATTTTATCCTTTTGCCTGTTTGGATTCTGAAAAAGGCGATTTTGTTGAGAATCAGATGGAAAATCCATTTTACAAAGCAATAGGTGATTCCAAATGGAAAGAGTTTTGCTTGAAAAAGTTTAACTGGACACATTTTTATAAGAATAATTGTGAACAGATTTTAGAGATGCGTGAACATAATGATTTGATTAAAAAATGGAAATTCATTGGGGAGAAGTAGAGAAAATCTTACCCGCCAGGGTTAGTATGTCACTTCACCTTGATATTCTGGAGATTTGTAATTCTTACGGATTAATTTGGTGAAATGACAAGTATAGAGTGGGCTCATTTGGTTAGCCCTTTTACTATTCTTTATATTGAAAACATTTTCAATTGGCACTTTTGGTCATTCTTTTGCATCGGCTTCCTGTTTTGGTAGTACCCAAACAGCGAACGGAAGTAGCCCTCGGTTGGGTGTTTGATCAGGTTTTAGTTTTGTAACAGGACAGTTAAAGTATCGTCGGTCATAAGGGAAAATTCGGCTATTGTAGGTCGACGATTTTTATTTTAAATGGTTATCAATAAATATGGGATAATAGCTTTTTTGAGTATGTTTTCCAAGACAAAAAAATGGCCTTTAATCGCACCAGAGTGGAATTGAAATAAAAGAATCACTTAAACAGCTATGGAAAGATAAAGGCCTTTAATCGCACCAGAGTGGAATTGAAATGAGGACAGGGCGCGAGGGTTCGCAAACAACAAACACCCTTTAATCGCACCAGAGTGGAATTGAAATATGCCTGATCAGTTGGCCTCACCTTCTCAATTCCCGCCTTTAATTGCACCAGAGTGGAATTGAAATCACCTAAGAGGCAATGTTGATGGCCTTTCATGGAATCCTTTAATTGCACCAGAGTGGAATTGAAATACAATTCGGAATTATCATCTTGTTTTATCTCAGATTCCTTTAATTGCACCAGAGTGGAATTGAAATTTTTGACTTCCTGAGTGTCCCAGACAAAAGCCTCCAACCTTTAATTGCACCAGAGTGGAATTGAAATATACCTGTGTAGATCCGTCCTGATCAAGGCCAAGCCCTTTAATCGCACCAGAGTGGAATTGAAATACTAGAAGGCCCTTGGGTAGTCTTAGCCACCTCTTGATTGGGTCAATTTTGAAGGTCGGTTATAAAAAATACCATGATTTGGGTATTTTTTTAAGTTTTGATATCCTCTATTTTGGAGATATTAAATTACTAAGCTTTTAGGACAGTTAGCGTCAATGCAATATCAGTTTTAAATTATATTTTCTAGCTTAGTAAGCATTAGGAATAAACTCAAAATAGATATGATGCAGTTTTTGGTCCATTTGCATAGAATGGGTAACAGTAACTTTCTTCCCTTAAACTATCAATACGAACTTTCCTCGGCCATCTATAGGATACTTGAAGAGGCTGATCCAGCCTATAGCCATTTTTTACATCAAGAAGGTTTTGCCTTTGGAAACAAAAAATACAAGCCCTTTACCTTTTCTTTTTTGGAGTTTGACCGATTCAAAATAGTGAAAGGGCATAACCGTCTTGAACATATGGGATCACAGGCTGTTTTGGATATTCGCTTTGCTATCGACCGAGCTGCAGAGGAGTTTATCAAGGGACTTTTCCTAAACCAGCATTTGAGTATTGGGGACAGGATCAGTCGGGTGGATTATGAAATCAGGCAGATAAAAGCAGCACCAAGGGTAGATTTCAAAGAAGAGATGTTATATCGCTGTACATCGCCGATGTTTTTGAGCTGTTCCAGGGAAGATGGTGGTGCGGACTACCTTTCGCCTGAGGATGGGCGGTTTAAGCCAGTTTTTGAAAACAACCTGATCCAGCGACTGATGAGTTTTCATGTACATCTGTCCCTTAAGGAAATGGAAGAGGATTTTCCAGCCATGGAATTTGTGCTCAAGTCCAGCCCCAGAAAGAAAGGAATCACACTGAAGGCCTTGGAGGAAAAGCCAATCAAGGTAATCGGCTACCAGTTTGATTTTATGCTCCGCGCCCCGACCATTATCCAAGAGCTGGGGTATTATGGAGGATTCGGCAGCAAGAATGCGTTGGGGTTTGGGTGTGTGAGGGTAAACGAAAAATCATTTCCTAAATGAGGGAATTTCAGCAAATAATAAACTATATATTCTCAGAAGAAGATGGAAGTTTAGTCGATTTAGGTTCTTTATTGAGTTTCTGCTTTAATTCTTCAACAAAGGGCGCAAACTTCTTTTCCAATTCCTCCATTCTTTCCTGGGACATGGGGTTATGGGGTAAGTTGCGATCATCAAATGTACTATTGATGTTCTTTTTTGACATACTCAATATTACAAATATTAAAAAACAAAACCCAGATATAGTGCAGAATAATGGGGTCTTTTTCTTCATTTCTTATTTGGAACTGTGCTGTCAATTTTTCCACCATTTCTCTTGCTTGCTTTTCACATGTATCCAAAGTATCAGAAGTAGAACCATCCTCAAAATTTATGTTCCAGCCATTTTTTGGCCTTATCAAAGTATATATGGATTGTGTTGTTACTACTATCAGCTCCGCTATATCAAAATTAACAGTAGCTTTAACGTCTTCAAAAGAAAAAGTAGAGCCGTTAGGATGGTTGTGAATTACTTTAGAATCTTTCAGTTCAAAGAGATATTCGTCGGGAATATGAATCTGGTTGTATTCCCCCTTATATCGTCTTATTTGTTTGCTTTTCCTGAAAATGTACAAATGTTCTGTTTTTTTAAACCGAACCTTAGAGATGGCCTGCTGAATAGACTTAACTTCATCTCTAGGAAGAGGATAGTGAAACTTGTCATGCATAATGGTCAAATTAAGTCAAAGAAAAACCAGGAGTCTGGCTCCTGGAGAATCCAAATTGGTGCAATTAACTTTAAACTTATTAATACAAATTTTCAATACCATCTAGGATTCTAAAGCAAAGATTGATAAATTATACTATTAACACAAACGGAATAAATATGTGTGTATGATTCGAGCAATGTTAAAAATACGTCCTTTAGCACCTCTATCACTGGTGTCAGCTTCCCCTGGATCTTTTTATAGAAGCAGTAGTAAGCCTTCTGATGAAATGGTTTATGGGATGTTAGAAAATATAATGGGATGGCATTTCTCCAAAGAAATTAGAAGAGATTGTTCAAAAGTAATTAAAAAACGAGCCAAAAAGGATAAATCTGAATGGGTTGATGCTAAATCTTTGTCAGGTTATGAACCTGTGATCCAAAACTATGTCCAGATTAAGAAATTGTTTGTGCAACCTTACACCTCATCTTATATAGATCTTTGGACTCAGCATCTTAAACATAATGACAAAAGACATTTTGATGGGGTTAGAAATTATGATCATAGATTTACAAGAGAAATTAATATGGCTAGTGATAGTGATAAAGAGACCATTCTAAAATCTAATATTGGACACTTTCCAAAATACTACCAAAGTCCAAAGAAGAGGGAATTTATTACTGTCCAAGGAGAATACATCTATGAAGTTAACATAAAGGAAGATTTTGTAAATCACCTAATTGACAAAATTGAAGATCCTTTTTCTGTTCCATATTTAGGCACCAGTGAAGGTTGGGTAGATGTTGTACTTGTAATGATCGAAGATAAATGAATCATCCACTTTCGAAATATGGACTCGCATTGGTATTAAGGGCTAATGGCTTGGATGAGGCACAGGTTAACAAGGTGACGCATGAAATGTTGGCAAATTCACTAAAAGAGGGAATAAGGAAATTTCGGTTATACACAAAGGATGACCCTGAATTGGATAATAATTTAACTTATAATCATTACAGCATCAAAGAACTGGATGAAAACCCTTCCTTAGTTCAATCTGCTGGATTATCCGGAAGAGGCATGTATTTGTCTCAGAATATACTTACCGAGGAGAAAAGTGCAAAGCAAGTTTATAGTGCTGTGAAAAAACTTCTTGGTTTACTGTCCCGGGAAACTGATTTAGCTAAGACGGAAGCAATCACCATGTCTATCTCGGCGGTCTCTGGAAAAATTAATCAAGGAAAGTTAAGTCAAAGTAATCCAACCTCAAGTCTATTAGAAGTTTGCTGTTTTGCAATCGGTAATATTCATCCTCTTAAACCTTGTTTCGCATCAAATAATCTCAACTATGCTCTAATTCCTGATTTATCTTTAAATGAACTGATTGTTTTTATAGATTTTTTTGACCGGATGTTTCAGGACAATGTGGGTAACCTCATGAAGGCCAAAAGCTCTGATGGTAAATATAAAAGACCGAGAATTATCAGAGGGAATTACCCAGATGCACCTTATCATACGGTATTTGGTCCTATTGGACTATTGGCTTCTATAGGTAAGTGGGCAAAGGAGGCGGATATACCCGAAGGTGCAAGGGTTCTGAAAATGTTTAAAGGAAAAAAAATGGACTCCGGGATTTATCATTTAGTACCAATTTATCTTTTAGGCTATGGGAAGGCCAATGTGTTATATTTTAGTCACTATTTAGTTGAATTAGCAAAAGATAACAAACTTTACCAAATTGTACTAGATCTTGAAAACTCCACACTAATTAGCGAAGAACGGAAAACTTTTGATAACCCAAAATATCAGCAATTTTATCTATTCACGACACGTTTCTTGCAGCTTTTCAGCGAGTCTTCCTTTCAGGATTTTCTGTCATTTAGAGCTTATTATGAACCAGAAGTTATACACCTTTTCAATTCTTATTTTATAAATGTCGAATTAAAACATATAAATATGGCTATAGCAAAAGAGATAGTGATATCAGCTCGGGAGATGGGCAAATGGCTGAATTATGCTGCATATAAAGCCGCTGAAAAAAGCGAAGATAAGTCAGCGGGCAAGGATGCAGTTTTAAAGAGTAAAGCCAAGTTTTTGATAGAACTAGAGAGTGCTGCTTTTTCAGCAAAGAGTGGTGATGAGCTAATTTCTCACGTTATTACCCGAGCAGGAAGACTTAGTGGGATGGATGTTCCTCCTGAAGCGCAGTGTTTTATGGATGCGGTCTGCTCAGAGTTAATTACTAGAGAACAGGCTCAACACTTGATTACAGCTTATGCAAGACTTAGAAATAAGTTTGAAAGAAAGGATGATATTTCAGACAATACAGAGGAACACATTTCAGCAGAAATTGAATAACTAAAGTAAATAGAAAATGGAGAAAACAATAGGAATATTAGTGTCAGCATTGGTGCCTATGTCAAATCATATAGCAAATGGTGGTGAAAAACTACTGGGAAATGCTTCAAGTATTAAAAGAACACCAGAAGGTAAGGTCTATATTTCTGGCCAAATGCAAAGACATGCTCTTTTCAGTGCTATGTCCCGGATTAATGAGTTAGATTCTAAAAAGGGAGAAACTTATGTCAGCAATGGAGATGGTATAAGCAATTTTATCGAGAAAGATTTGAGAGCAGATTTAGGTGGGTTTATGCATCCATCCAAAGGATCCTACTCAGGTCGTAGAACCTCGCCATTGTCAGTGACTCCAGCAGTTGCTATTGATAAAAGTAAAGTAGGCCGTGATTTGATGGTGAGATTTAAAATGAATCAAACAAGTGAAAGAGATCAAGCTCTGGCTACTCGAGAGTTTTCCGAAAAAGATTTCATGTTAATGAATTTTCATCTTGACCTTTCTTCTCTTAGCATTTCGAAGATCTTTGAATATGAAGGTGAATTCCATGTTAAGACAAGTTACGTTAAGCACTGCAAAGAAGAAGAAAGGAAAAGAAGGGTAAGGCTATTTTTGGAAGCAGTAAGATCCATTTCTGATTATGCTAACCAAGCTAGAAATGCTGTAGCAGGCGACCCTGAAAAGGTGCTGATTGTATTTGATAGTAAGTTAAATAGAAAGGCCTGTCGTTTTTTTGAAGCAACTGAAATTGAGCAGGAAAATATTAAAAAAGAACTCAAATCAAGAAATGCGAAAGTTTATTTAGGTGATGATCAGACGGATAAAAGTGTTTATGACGCTTTCGAAAGAGCTTTGTCAGATTTGGAAACCTTTTCTTTGTATGATCCAAGTAATGGAGATAAAGAAGTAAAAACGTTTTTAGAGGCTTTTCCTGAGAAATAGATGAATCTTGCCAAACCTTCGGGAATCACATTAAAGAGGCATACAGATAATGTCATTGCCCAAGCCGAAGAATGGATTTTTTTCCATAAACAGGCCTTTGATAAATATAAAAGGTTTTTCGGTAATTCGGTTGAAGAAAGCCTATTGAAGGTGTGTAAATATCATGATTTAGGTAAAAAAATACCTGAATGGCAAAGTGCTTGTCAAGCAGAATTTAAGGATTTAAAAGATTTTGGAAAGTTTTCAGGGCGGTATTTAAGAGATGCAAAGGTTAGGCATGAAGTACATAGTGTTTTGATCTGTGAAGAAAACAATATAGACCTATCTGAGGAAGAAAAAGTGGCTATTGCCTGCCACCATGGGAAACTTGGAAGTAAACATGAGGAAAAGTGGACAAAGTGGCAGTTAGGGAAAGGAACTGATTTATGGAAGAAATTCAAGAGTCTTGACTTCAACTCTGTAAAGGAAGCAGGAAATTCAATTGAACCGCTCGTTAGAAAAAGTTATCAATTTGATTTTTTAAGAGCAGCACTTCAATTAGCTGATAAGCGTGCAAGCACAATTGAAAATGAAAAACCTGTTTCAAACAGGTTTTCATTTGACTATTCATTCAATGAAAATTGGTCTTTGCGTCCTGTACAAAAAATAGCTAGAGAAAATTCGAAAAAGCTTTTTTCAATGCTAAGAGCTCCTACCGGTGCTGGGAAAACAGATGCAAGCCTTCTTTGGGCTAAGCAGCAAATTGAAGTAGAGAAAAGAGCGGATAGGTTAATAATTGCTATGCCAACTCGATTTACTTCGAATGCTCTTGGAGTGAACATTTCTGCCTCAATTTCTCAAACCGGCATATATCATTCTACGGCCATGTTCTTAAAGGAAGAAGGTATAGAAGGAAATCACTATGCCAGTCTCTTTGAAACACCTGTTACTGTATGCACTATAGATCATTTGCTGTATTGTCTATCCAAGACTAAGGAAGATCATCATATTTCTTTCGCAAATTTATCTAGTTCATGTATCGTGTTTGATGAAGCCGATTTTTATGATGATTTTACCCAAGAGAACTTATTGGTATTATTGCAAGTTTTGAATGTCCTTGAAGTCCCAGTTCTCCTAATGAGTGCCTCCCTACCAGATTCCAGTTTGTTTTATTACAGAAGATCGGGATATGATATTGAAAAAATTTTAGAGGATGATTCAGATTTGACTAGACCTAGATGTAAAATAACTGAAATCAGAAAGTATGAGAATTTTGAAATAATTGAGGATTTGCTTCTTAGGGCGAAAAAAGAACCAACTATCATATACGTAAATACAGTTGATAGAGCTTTAAAACTCGGAAAATGGTTTCAAAAGAATTGTGCAGAAGTAAAGGTTGAGGTTTACCACAGTCGTTTTACTGAAGCCGATAAAATTAGGAAAGAAAAAAATCTTCTTTCGATGCTTGGCAAAGAGGCTTGGCAAACTGGAATGGCCCAGGGGGTTGCAATTTTGACTCAGATAGGCGAAATGAGTGTAAATATTAGTGCTAATTTCATGATAAGTGAAGTTTGTCCAATTGATAGGTTAGTTCAAAGGGTTGGGAGGCTGTCAAGATTTGACAAAACAGTTGGTGAATTGGTCATATTGCTTCCTCAAAAAAATGATTCCCTATACCCTGCTCCTTATGGTTCATTTAAAAATAGAAAGTGGACATCAAATAAATTTCTTCAAATGACAATTGATTTAATTGAACCTAAAGTATATAGTGCGAACGAGTTCAATTATCTGGTAAATGATGTGTTTAAACATGGAGTTCAGCCCTCTGATAAGTCTAAATCTAATGCTGAAGATTTAAAGAAAATGATCAGGCACAATTGGCTTATGCTACCTGGTTTTGAGTTAGATGAAGAAAATGAAAATGGACACTGGCGTACCAGAGACATTACTGGGCAAAGGACCGTAATAGCAATGCAAAAAAATGATATACAATCAGCTTATTTCGAAAATTGGTCAGATCTATCTGAGCTAATTCACAAAAGAGGTATAAACTGTCCCACATACTTGGTCAAGGAAAATCTCAAACGTGGAAGGGTAGTGAAAGAGTGTGTTTTAGTTAGAGGTGATGAGAAGGAGTTACTTTTTCTAAGCCCATCGCTTGAATATGAGGATAAATATGGATTGGATTTATCGATACCCAAAGAGGAGATTAATGATCAGTTTTTATAGCTTACAATAACCCTGTCTATCATGCATCCCTACCTCACCCATCTCCTTACCGACATTAAAGCCACCCATAGGGAAGAAGACCATGAACCGGAGTATGCTCAGAAAGGTTTGGAAATCCATTTCAAAGAGATTGACCGCTGGTTTCTGGAGATGAGGAGCATACATTAGGGTATTATTGTGGAATGGAACCTGGGGATTTTCCCCCCGGGCAACAGTTTACAGAAGTAGAAATCAGGCAGGTGTTCAGGGCATTCGAGAAGATGCTCGGTTTGTGGAATGTTGTTCTTGATTTGCCAGATGCTTTGCCTGTGGATAGGCGGTATGACCTGATGGTAGCTTTATTGGATCAGGAGTTTGCACCGATGAATAGCGGAATGTTTGTTTTCGATTTTTGTTCTGGATATGCGCCGGGCTGTGAGCTCGGGGAGTATTGTAACTGTTTGAAATCATGGAAAGAAGAAGATTGATCATTATTGCCGATCACCGTGAGCGGCCATCCGGAATACCGGTTTTACTTGCCCAAAAAGGACTGAATGTGGAGGAGACTACTCTGAACGTGGTTGTTTTTTTATTAACCAGAATTTTAAAAAATGAACATCACTGGAACCCATATTGCCTATCTCCATACCTGCCATCGTAAACTATGGCTGTTTGCCCATGGCATACAGATGGAGCATACATCAGATATAGTGGCGGAAGGAAAGCTGATCGGGGAGACTTCCTATGGTGAGCGGGCCAGGAAATATACCGAACTGGCGTTTGACGGGGTTAAGATTGATTTTTACGATGTCAAAAATAAGGTGATTCATGAAGTAAAAAAAACTGATAAGGTCGAAAAAGCCCATATTGCCCAAGTCAAATATTACCTGTATGTGCTGGCAAAAAATGGAATAGATGAAGCCACCGCAATACTGGAATATCCCAAAATGAAACAAAGACAAGCGGTGGAATGGGAAGAAGGGGATGAGGAATTGATCTTGTCTTATATACGTGAGGTGTCCCAGATCGTCCAACAACAAGACTGTCCCTCATTGGTGAAACTTTCTATTTGCAAAAAATGCAGCTATTATGACTTTTGTTATGCAGGGGAGGACATTGGTTGATTTTTAAAATATTATGAAAAAGACCTATTATCTTTTCAATCCAGGCAGGATGAGCCGTAAGGACAATACTTTGAAATTTATTCCTGTTGATGAATCTGGGAGGGAAGGTACCCCCAAGTACATACCAATAGAGGGTGTTTCGGATTTATATTGTTTTGGATCTTTGGATGCCAACAGTGCCCTTTATAACTTTCTGGGAAAGAATGGGATTAGTGTTCATTTCTTCGATTATTACGAGCATTATACCGGAAGTTTTTATCCGAAGGAATATTTGCTTGCAGGCAAAATGCAGATTGAGCAGACTCGATACCACTTATCTGCTGCCAAAAGGCTTGTGATAGCGAAAAAGTTTGTTCAGGGAGCCAGTTTCAATATCCTGAAAAACCTGAAATATTACCAAAACAGGGGCAGGGACTTGGGCTATTACTTGGAGAAAATAGATGGACTAGCTGCGCAGATTGAAAACGCCTCCGATATCCCAGGTTTGATGGGGATCGAGGGAAATATCCGTCAAAGCTATTATGGGGCATTTGATCATATTTTAAAGGACCATGCGATGGAGGGAAGAAGCAAACAGCCTCCCTTAAATGAGGTAAATGCTTTGGTTTCCTTTGGGAATATGATGTGCTATACACTTTGTCTGGACCAGATTTACCACACTCAGCTCAATCCCACGATCAGTTATTTGCATGAACCGGGATACAGAAGGTATTCTTTGGCTTTGGATATAGCAGAAATTTTCAAACCCATATTGGTGGATAGGACCATTTTTAGGGTGCTCAACAAAAAGGAGGTTCAGTCAAAGGATTTTGATATTCAGGTCAATAAAGTCATCCTTAAGGAAAGTGGAAAAAAGGCGTTTATAAGGGCTTTTGAAGAAAGATTAAATGAAACGATCAAGCACAGGACCTTGAAAAAACACGTCAGTTATAAGCATTTGGTCAAATTGGAATGCTATAAGTTGAGCAAACATATCCTCAATATAGCTCCTTATGAACCTTTTAAAATATGGTGGTAGGTTTAGAACTTAAACTGATCTTTAGATGTATGTAATTTTAGTATATGATATCGGAGAAAGGAGGGTGGGGAAGATGCTTAAGCTTTGTCGCCAATATCTCAATTGGATACAGAATTCCGTGTTTGAAGGAGAGATTACTGAAGTGAAATTGAAGGAGTTGCTCTCCAATGCCAAGAAAATAATGAAAGAAAGGGAAGACAGTTTGATTATTTTTAAGAGCAGGAATGAGAAGTGGTTGACCAAGGAGGTTATTGGTCAGGAAAAGAATGATCTGGATACTTTTTTATAGAATACAGTTGTCGATCAGTATGTTTTTTTGGAATTGCTAGATGTTTTTTGCGAGGATTCGATTGTTTTTGTTGATAATCAGTTGTTTGGGTGCTTGTCGAAGGCCAGTCAAAACTCGGCTATTGTAGGTCGACGATTTTTGTTTTAATTTGTGTCAGGAAAGTATGGTCGAGGAGCTTTTTAGAAGAGGTTTTCTTGGAAAAAGTGACGGCCTTTAATCGCACCAATCTGGAATTGAAATTAATTTTCAACAGGTTCAGCGGCCAAAAATTGGGCACCTTTAATCGCACCAATCTGGAATTGAAATTAAAATCATGAAGTTGGTTTGTAGGTGTAAAAATTGCCTTTAATCGCACCAATCTGGAATTGAAATGCTTCAATGCCGCCAGTTTCATTTCCTGCTCTGGTCCTTTAATCGCACCAATCTGGAATTGAAATCAAATCGTTAGAAATGTCCCCTGAGCGTCTGGAAAACCTTTAATCGCACCAATCTGGAATTGAAATTGGTATTTCATTAGGAATTCAGGTTTAACTAAACCAACCTTTAATCGCACCAATCTGGAATTGAAATGTACCATTATGTACTTCCCTTTTGTGAGAAATTGGGCCTTTAATCGCACCAATCTGGAATTGAAATAATGAAAAAGGAAGCATCCAAGTACCTCTACAGTCCTTTAATCGCACCAATCTGGAATTGAAATTTTGATCTTCATGTATTTCACACGAGATATTAACAGCCTTTAATCGCACCAATCTGGAATTGAAATTTTGGCGTGCTACAGTCATAAGTTTGAAGTTCGCCCCTTTAATCGCACCAATCTGGAATTGAAATCAGGCTTTTGCCGCCGATCACGCTAATGAAACTATTCCTTTAATCGCACCAATCTGGAATTGAAATAAGGGATGAGGTGTTTGAACTGTCCTGGAATGACTTCCTTTAATCGCACCAATCTGGAATTGAAATAATGAAAAAGGAAGCATCCAAGTACCTGTATAGCGACCTTTAATCGCACCAATCTGGAATTGAAATGGAGAAAACCGCTACTGATGGACTATCAGAAGCTAACCTTTAATCGCACCAATCTGGAATTGAAATCTGGCAGAGAATACCGATCTGGAGGGTGATGTGATCCTTTAATCGCACCAATCTGGAATTGAAATAAACTTACCTGTTGGCATTGTCCATCCATCTGGCTTTCCTTTAATCGCACCAATCTGGAATTGAAATTTATATTTAGGAATGATGTTAAATAATAAAGCATGGCCTTTAATCGCACCAATCTGGAATTGAAATCAGGCAATATTGAAAAAAAGGGCAAAAGAGAAGGCCGCCTTTAATCGCACCAATCTGGAATTGAAATACCACTTGTAGTCTTCTGATACTTTCCGTCTGCTCTACCTTTAATCGCACCAATCTGGAATTGAAATTGATTTTGTAGCCTTCATGAACGGAAGAAAAGGATTCCTTTAATCGCACCAATCTGGAATTGAAATCTTACAGGAGGATGGGGAACTGATGATCTCCGTTCCCTTTAATCGCACCAATCTGGAATTGAAATGAGATCCCTGACTTCAATACCTGAAGGATTCAACCCCCTTTAATCGCACCAATCTGGAATTGAAATCTCATATAAAAAGTGTTTACTCAAATAAGGGTAAACACCCTTTAATCGCACCAATCTGGAATTGAAATAGGCAACAGAAATGGCAGATGGGCTACTGGATGACACCTTTAATCGCACCAATCTGGAATTGAAATAGACTCCCTGACTTCAATACCTGAAGGATTCAACCCTCCTTTAATCGCACCAATCTGGAATTGAAATTCGGATAACTCATATTGATATTTGGCAGTGTCGTAGCCTTTAATCGCACCAATCTGGAATTGAAATCTGCGGATGGTAACTATAAGCATATCTACAGCATGACCTTTAATCGCACCAATCTGGAATTGAAATCGGTATGTTCGCGGCCATAGTCGTGTCGGATTTTTCCTTTAATCGCACCAATCTGGAATTGAAATACTGAAGTTCTATATGGAAGTTTGTCTGTATCTACCCTTTAATCGCACCAATCTGGAATTGAAATTCAGATCAAATACCCCGTCTTTGTATTTAGGAAGTGCCTTTAATCGCACCAATGTGGAATTGAAATGAAGCTGCTGAGCCATCACCAAAAACCAGTGTCCACCTTTAATCGCACCAATGTGGAATTGAAATAAGGTTTAAGGCCTTGGAATTCAGGAAAGGACTTTGCCTTTAATCGCACCAATGTGGAATTGAAATTATGATGTTATAATCCTTTACTTCGAACAGCTTAAACCTTTAATCGCACCAATGTGGAATTGAAATTAGTCTCCAGGAGCAAATCAGACTACAGAGCATTTTCCTTTAATCGCACCAATGTGGAATTGAAATATACTAAAGCACTCATTTAGCCCCAAACAAGCAAAACCTTTAATCGCACCAATGTGGAATTGAAATAGGGTTTATACCTGATTCCGTGAATATGCTTTCACCCTTTAATCGCACCAATGTGGAATTGAAATAAGTCAGGCACTTTAGCCTCCAAGAAGGCATTGAGCCCTTTAATCGCACCAATCTGGAATTGAAATGGGACTGGGAAAAAGAAGTTCCTAAAACATTTGGCCTTTAATCGCACCAATCTGGAATTGAAATACCATATATTGAGACCTGTTCTTGAACTTCCTCTCTCCTTTAATCGCACCAATGTGGAATTGAAATAGAAGGAAAAGAAGGGGATCGAGGAGGAAGCAGACCCCTTTAATCGCACCAATGTGGAATTGAAATCTGCAGGAAGATTGCAGGCATTCGTTCTCCTCTAAACCTTTAATCGCACCAATGTGGAATTGAAATGAACCGATACCCAGCTGGGAGGAATGGAAAGCCTCCCCTTTAATCGCACCAATGTGGAATTGAAATGTGCCATTGAAATTTTGAGTAATTAGTTGCTTTAGCCCTTTAATCGCACCAATGTGGAATTGAAATCTGATCCTTGGACAAATCTCCCATAACGAGACAATTCCTTTAATCGCACCAATGTGGAATTGAAATAAGTCAGGCACTTTAGCCTCCAAGAAGGCATTGAGCCCTTTAATCGCACCAATCTGGAATTGAAATAGCTCTATCACATTGGAATTGAATTTGGAGAAGTTCCCTTTAATCGCACCAATCTGGAATTGAAATTTTAGTCCTGAAGAGATTTGGCACTTTGATACCTACCTTTAATCGCACCATTGTGGAATTGAAATACTTTAAAAGAAGGGAAATCACTTCGGATAATATCCCTTTAATCGCACCAATATGGAATTGAAATGGTCCAACAGTTGATCATAATGCTCATTGGTTTTCAGCCTTTAATCGCACCAATGTGGAATTGAAATCACCCTGACTGGGTGGGGTATACCACTTTACCTAAATATCCAGGGAAATTGTAATTCCTATTTTGGCGAACGAATTATAATCTTGGAACCTGGAAATAGAATAGAGGAGACGTCGTGGAAACGTCTGGGGAAGGTCCAAATTTTATTTGGTGGTTATCTTATGTTCTTTTATTCAGTGATGAGTTAATTTTTAATGGTCTTCATGAATGCTTTGCATTTCTCCCAATAGTCGGGACAGGCTATTGATGAAAAGAACCAAATCTGCCTGCAGCAGGCAGGAATCTAGGCTGTGGAGCATTCTCCAAATTGAGTAAACCTGGTTGTCGATAACAATTCTTTTGCCTCAATTTGATTTTGTGCCACTTGCTGTTGGCTAAAAATAAGTGGATCTCGCTCTGGATAGTGACGGGTGAACCGACCTCGTAAACGAAAGGGGCAGCCCTGCAAGCTGGCTACTCGCTAAAAACAGTCACAGACTGTTTTCTTTACGCTTGTCCCTCCTATATGGGGTGTTTCATTTGTTTTACCTATTTATTAGTTTTAGAGGATATGTTCAATTGTAAATGTTTACAAGTATTTGATAAGTGTTTGAAATTAGCTTCCAATAACTTGGACTGGAGGATATATGCGCAATGCGTTTATATGCTACGTTACAATTTGACAGCTTATCCTTTAAAAACAACGAATCAGAATTTAATTTTTCTATCTACAGGTTTTTAGATTCACTTTTGCTGAGAAATAATTAATTGAAAAAAATGCGACATAAAATTTTAAAATGGATTATAACAACATTTTTAATAAGTGTTGTTATTTATACACTAATATCTTTAACTCTTATTTACTGGCCTATTAAACTTGAAAAAAATGTAAAGAATTATGATTACAGTTCTATAAAGGAAAACACAAATGTAGCTTTGGGAGTAGAGCAATGGGTGAAAATGAGAGATAACAAGGAGATTTTTAGTAGAGTTTATAAAAGTCAGAGCACAGATGTAATGATTCTTATTCATGGTTCCGGTTCAGAAAGTAGATATTTGTCAGAAATTGCAAATGCAATGGCGAGTGAAGATATTGCTACTGTAATAACACCTGATATAAGAGGGCATGGTAGAAATAAAGGGAAACGAGGTGATATCGATTTCATAGGACAACTTGAAAACGATATTGAAGATTTGATTCGATTTAGCAAGAAAAATCTTAATGCTAAAAAGGTCATTTTGGCTGGTCATTCTTCAGGTGGTGGATTTGTTTTAAGGTTTATTGGAAACCCAAAAAACAGTAATGTAGATCAAGCAATTTTAATTTCGCCCTATTTGGGATATAATTCACCAACAGTAAAACCAAATAGTGGTGGATGGGTAAAAGTAGCCTTAAAAAGAATAATCGGACTTTCAATGCTCAACAATCTAAGTATAAAAAACTTAAACCATTTACCGGTCTTGTTTTTTAATCGTCCTGAAAACATTAATGACAGTCTACAAGTACCTTCGTATTCATACAATATGACCATGAATTTTGATTCAAAAAACTATCAACAAGAGATAGCAAACATATACATACCTTGTTTGGTTTTGGTAGGAAAAGAAGACGAAAGTTTTTATGCTGACCAATTTCCAATCGTATTTAACCCTTCCAAAAAATTTACTCAAGTAGAAATTATGGAAAATGTAAAACATTTAGATATTGTAAGGAACAGTAAAACGGTCAGGTTGATTGAAGAGTGGAATAAAAAGAATAAAAAAACTGCACACATCAACTAGAGCAGATCCAGCTATCTTGGAACAGGCAGTCTGGAGGATGGTTTCCTTTTTTTCATGATTGATAAGAGTTAATGAATGATCTAAAAAGTTACCTGTTCTTGGCTGCTCCTGAAACTACCGCAGGTTTTGTGCAACAAAACCTAAGCTTCAGTCGGGCTCACGGCTTGCCAAAATTTTTTTGCTTATCTGCTATCTTTGGACACAACCGACAGTTTAGCGTTTGTGAAACCCTATAAAAGCTTGGCCAGAACATTAAGCTTTTATAGGGTTTTGATGTTTCACATTAATTGTCAACCTAACTATAGTATTTATCAATCAGGTTGATCAACTTATTTTATACAATTTAAATTGTTTGATTATTTATTCATTAATCATGTTACAATTTAGCTTTTGGGCTGCTGAAGCGGCCATGAGCTTACGGCATAAACACTTTTCTGCCCACTAGGCCCTCCTTTATTCCGTTGCCACTTGGCCTTGATTGCCCTCAAGCTTTGGTGGTACCATAATTAATTTCTAACCATTAAAACGAAATGTTATGGATACCAAGAACAAAAATGTTGTTTCCAGCCATGTAGCCGAAATCGTGCTTAGCTATCGTCCTAATTCTAAAGTTTCAGAGAAGCCCCAAATCGACTCTTCTTTAACGGCCAATAAGATTTTAAGGGCTAATTGGGATGAATCGAAAATTGGGTTCATTGAAGAATTTAAGGTTATTCTACTCAACAGGGCAAACCGGGTGCTTGGAATTATCAATGCCTCCTCTGGCGGATCAGCAGGAACCGTAGTGGATTTAAAGGTGATATTCGGAGCTGCCATGAAGGCTTCAGCATCGGCCATGATCATAGCCCATAACCATCCCTCTGGGAATTTGAAGCCTAGTGAACAGGATAAAAGATTGACTGAAAAGATGGTTAAAGCAGGAAGACTACTTGAATTGCCAGTTATCGACCATGTTATTGTTACTTCTGAGAGTTATTATTCATTCGCAGATGAAGGAGGGCTGTAAGGCCCTTTTTTTATTTACTAATGCCCCAAATTAAATTGTTTTTAGTCAAATCGTTTATATCTGGAATTTGCATTTATGGATAATATCAAAGAAAGTTCCCCAAATTGGTCCGGAAATATCCCAATTGGATATAACAATATTAATTATAAAAAGTTATTATTTTTTATTAAGTTTAATCACTTAAAGATATAACTATTAGTGAATAATTGCTAAGTTTAAAAAAACTATCAACTAATGTATTCTAGAACAATTAAACCTGTCATTGAAAATAAGATAGGGAAAGGAAAAGCCATCATTATTATTGGCCCTCGCCAAGTGGGAAAGACTACTTTACTGAAAGAATTACTTATTGATAAACCGCATTTGTTTCTCGATGGGGATGATCCGGTTGTACGAGGCTTATTGGACAGTCCTAATACTGAACAAATTCGATCTATTATCGGCAAGAATAAAATGGTGTTTATCGATGAGGCGCAAAGAATATCTGGAATTGGTTTAACCCTAAAGATAATTACCGACCAGTTTAAAGATGTTCAGCTTTTGGTAAGTGGATCATCTTCATTTGACTTGTCCCATGCATTAAACGAGCCTTTGACTGGAAGAAAGTGGGAGTATGAACTGTTACCAATAAGTTGGGAGGAATTTGAAAATTACCATGGATATCTAGTTTCCGAACAGCAATTGGAAAATAGATTGTTATATGGATTCTATCCTGATGTTCTTAATAATCCCGGAGAAGAGAAGGAAATACTATTGCAGCTTGTTAATAGCTATTTATATAGGGATATCCTAGCCTTTTCTAATATAAGAAAACCAGAGGTTTTAGAAAAGTTGGTGCAGGCACTGGCACTTCAGGTAGGTAGTGAAGTAAATTATAATGAACTGGCTCAAACAGTTGGCGTTGATAAAAATACTGTTTCAAACTATATTGATATTTTGGAAAAAGGCTTTGTTGTTTATCGACTAAATAGCTTTAGTCGAAACTTAAGAAATGAGATCAAAAAGAATAAGAAAATCTACTTTTATGATAATGGAGTACGAAATACAATCCTTGGGAATTTCAATAGCCTGGAACTAAGACAGGACACTGGTGCATTATGGGAAAACTTTCTGATCACAGAACGTAAAAAACAAATCACCTATAAGAATACTTTTGCAAAAGACTATTTTTGGAGGACAAAGCAACAACAAGAGGTGGATTTAGTGGAGGAAAAAGATGGTGAACTTACTGGCTATGAATTTAAATGGAGTGGAAAAAAACGTATAAAACTTCCAAAGACTTTTGTAGAGGCATATGGAGCAAATGAGAAAATTGTTACCCGAGAAAATTTCAGAGAATTTGTTATTATCTAGTATGATTCTTTGTGGGCAAAATAGTGTTAGTAGTTGAAAGAGAATAAAGAGGCAAGGATGACTCTTTATTACCCATGCAAATTATAGATGAGACTATGTAAATATGGCTAAAATTATTGGTCATTTTACACCCGTTAAGTTAATGGGAAGTCTCAATAATTGGCGGAGATATGATGGAAATAAAATATGGTTGAAATTATCCTGGACTTTTAACCGAAGTAATTTGAAAGTAAAATTCGATAGTTCGAAAATTTTTATATATTTGTGGTATAATGGAAGATTATAGGCCTTAAAATAAATTTGAGAGCAATTAGGTGACAAGATATTTTTAGATACAATTAACTTGTTGATTTATAGTGTTTTATGATATAAGGTTCGAGTCCCGCCACTCCGACAAAATGGAGTGCAATTCCAACCAAAACCCTTCAGATCGTATGATTTGGAGGGTTTGATGTTTTTTATACCACAAAAAACATCAAACAATTTCAAGGAAAATGAGACCTATTCGGTGACCTTTTTAATTTCTTAAATTAGGTCACCAGTTAGAGCTTAACTTGTGATATTCATTGAGTTCCTGATCTCTGATTTTGGGTGTTTTTGAGCCGTTTTGGGCTTTAAAACTGTTCATTCTGGTGACCTTTTTTGAACAAAAGGAATCAGATCAACCAAAATATTATTAAGAATGAGATATTCAAAAACCTTTGGTATTCAGTTTATTATCCGACAAAACAAACTTGATGAAAATGGTTTGACTCCCGTAAGGGCTCGAATTACAGTTGATGGAAAACGTGCTGAAATCTCTGTAAAGAAGAAAATACTTCCCAGTCTTTGGGATCACGGAAGGGGAAAAATAAGAGGTAATAACCCTGAGTCTAGAAATTTTAATCGCTTTCTTGAGCATGTAAGGGCAAGGGTTTTGGAATGCTATCAAGAACTTTTTATTGAAAAAAAGACTATTACCCCGGAAGCAATTAAAAATAGATTTTTGGGGATTGAGGAAGAGAAACATACATTGATGGAACTTATTGATTTTCACAATACCCAAAATATCGGGGTTCTTGCAAAGGGTACACTGAAAAATTACAAAACTACAGAAAGGCACCTTCTGGAATTTCTTAAAACCAAGAAAAGGAAAACAGATATTTCTTTATCGGAAATCGATTATAAGTTCATAACTGATTATGAGCACCATCTCAGGACTTTCAAACCAAAAGATCATAAACGCAGGGCGGTGGCCAATAATGGGGTAATGAAACATTTGATTAGATTAAAAAAGATATTGACGCTTGCCATTAAAAAGGACAAAAAAATCCATTACCCAATAATTAGTTTTGTTACAAGAAGGGAAAAATGAATTTTTCTTTCACTTACTACGGACAATTGTCTATTGTTTAGCTTTTCAGATTCAGAAAAAAAAATCAAGTATTTATGTATCTAGTTACATTTATTCACTAACTTTGTGTTACCGGTTACATTGTTTGGGTTTGGATCGCCTCTATTTTCCTGAAATTTAGGTGTAAGCGGTAGTTTAAAAAGTTAATGAGATCAGTTATGCAAACTAGCAACGTACAACTAAAAGCCAATTTTGCCCTCGGTATGGTGTGCATCATATGGGGCACAACTTATTATGCAATCAAAATAGGAGTGGAGTCAATGCCTCCTTTTCTATTTTTAGGAATTAGGCAATTCATTGCGGGCCTCGTACTTGTCCTTATATTGGCAATGTTTAGAAGGCATCGTAGCTTTTTAAGATGGAAATATTTTAAGGGCCAGGCAGTTCCGGGAATATTTCTGATAGGTTTGGGAAACGGTCTTCTTGGAATGGCCGAAAAGTATGTCCCGACAGGACTGATTGGGATAATCTATTCGTTGGTCCCTATAATTGTGCTAATGTATAATATTACTTTCACCAAAGGATACCATATCAACCGCTTTACAGTACTGAGTATTCTTTTTGGTTTGGCAGGAGTTGTCTTTCTATTTGGTGATAACTCTCAACAAGGCCCGACCGATAGCAGTTATAACTTCGGCTTAATTTTGGCGTTTATTTGTGCCATTTGTTGGGCTATAGGTGGGATAATCAGTAAAATGACAGCATCCAGTAGCAACACCTTAATCAATACGGCATTCCAACTTATTTCCGGTGGTCTTTTTCTTTTTGTCCTTAGTTTGTTTTTTAGGGAAAGACTACCTACTGAAATTGATAGGTATGCCTTGTGGTCTTTGCTCTACCTAACAGTGGTCGCTTCTTTACTGACCTTTAATGCCTACGTTTACGCATTGAAACATTTACCTTTGGATACTGTTGCCATACACACCTATATTAACCCATTGGTTGCCATAATAATTGGTTGGGCCCTTCTAGATGAACCAGTAACAATTTTCACTGTTTTGGCGGGTGGCTTGATATTGATCAGTGTGGTTTTTACCAATAAATCAAAAAAAATAAAGAGCTCGTTTGGAGAAAATAGGTTACACGCAAGAAAAGGTGTATCTGGATAGTTTCTTTTGGGCTTGTTTCTTTATTGATATCTTTGATTAAATATTTGAAACATGATACAGGAGGATTTTTTACTGGAAATGGGGCATGATGGACTGACCGCTCGCTTGAAAAGATTAAGTGATTTGTTTATATATCAAACCAAAGAATTCTATAAATCCAAGAAATTGGACATTGAACCCAATTGGCATATGGTTTTTCTATTGCTGCAAAAGCATAATAAGCTTACGGTTACAGAAATGGCAGAGACCCTTCGCATCTCCCATCCAGCAATGATCAAGTTAATTAATAAAATGAAGAAAAGTGGGTACATCTCTTCCCAACAGGACAAAAGCGATTTAAGGAAATTTTACCTGTCACTTTCGAAAAAAGCGGTTAGGGAATTGCCTAAACTTGAAATGCACTGGAAGGCACTTTCTCAAGCATTAAAGGAAATGATGGACAATGATGAAACTATTTTGAAGTTACTTGGCAATATGGAGAATAAGTTCATTGAGATGGATTATATGAGTAGGGCAGAAGAAAAGATGAATAAATAATTAGCTTTAGGAGCAAGGTTTCTTTTGCTCCCTTAAATGTTACTGCTCAAATAGTCATGACTTGCCATTTTTTTGAATTCATTCAAGTTGTAACTTTTTTTTTATGAATTGAATGTAGGTTTAATGCCTATACAATATCATATTGATCGAGGATGATAATTATAGGGCTGTGAGATAATTATTCCTGAAACTCATTTTAGTATGTCATACCCATTTATCGCCGTGTAAAGAGCTGTAAACCACCTTGAATGTAAGGCTCTCTTCGTTCTTATCATCAATGAACTCTTGGAAAGGTTCACTATCTACCGTTGATCCTAGAAGAGTCATTACATCTCCTGCTTTAATCATGATCCTTGGACTTAAGTAATTAACGGGCAGTTTGGTAGGAGCGAAAAAATTATCTAAGAAATATTTTGAAAGGCCCATTTCATGTTCCTTATTATCGATATTAATTATTGCTTTTACTATTCGAGCTGACTCAAAGCCAGTGTTCGGAATCGTGAACTCCATTCAGGAATCGGTAGGTCGGACTATTTCAAACTTTAGATTAAGGTTTACCGATACCTGTTGCTCTCTGTGAATAAGTTCAGTTTGTTGACTTAGAAGATTGGTTTGGTGCAAAATAACCACCAATGTATCCCAGCCAATAATCATTGCTCTGATATGGAGAATACGGTTGGCATCGATAGATGATTTGGGCTTTTTAGATTTCAAAAAAAAGCAATGTTGATATTTATTTAAAGTCCCAAATTTAAAATATTCCAAGATTCTCATTTAAAGACCATTTATTATAACCGAATTGTAATCAGATAGTTGAAATTACCTCATTTTATTTTTCATAAAATTGTAAGATTGAAATCAATATGATTAATCATTAATGAGTGTTTTATCTATTATAATTATATAGTGAAAAGGTGATTTGATCGGAGAAACATGTTTTGCTTAATAAAAGTCCAGTTTTGTTTGAAGACTTACAATCGTGACAGATAAGGGAACCATGAATTTAAAGCAGTTAAGGCTCCAAAGGGTAAGTATGAAAGTACATTTTGAGCAATACAAAATTGTTCATTATTAAAATTAAGTTAATGAGTTATAAATTACTGTATTTAAAGTCATTATAAGTCCTGTTTTTCCTCTATTGATTGACTGAAATTATCTTATGTTATGAAAGTATTATTCATAATAGAAATATACGGAATCGATTTCGCAATTAAATGTTGGGTTTTATTTGAGCGAGATGTAAAATACCGACATATTAGCATTGCTAAAACCTTAAAGCATAAATATTCTGAAGATATCATTGGTGGTCAACTTAAGATCTTAGCTGTGTTATTTTGTTGTAGAAATGTGGTTGTGAAAAGCGTGATTTTGGGTAGCATTTTAGAACGGTGTGTTACAGCCAATTTTTAAAAATGAGTTGTTAAAAGAATTTGCTTTCAATTCCAATATTGGATAAAAGGGGGCAACCATCATTAAAACAATCTTATCTCAGTATAAAAGGTATTAATATAATGAATTTTAATTAGGTAATAATATACCATAGGTTTGTAAATTATTTAAAAATGAATTGGTTAAAAAAAAGTAACTATGCGTTTTTACTTTCAATTTTGATATTAGGCGGTTTCGGTTGTGAGTCTAATTCAGAAAGTGGAAATGAAGATATACTTGACTTAGTCGATGTATTCTTGGGGACTTCTGGAGACCATGGGCAAATGTCTCCTGCTGCATCATATCCTTTTAGTTTGATGAGTATTGCCCCCAAAACTTACCCATATACCCATACAGGATATGAAAAATACGCCAAAACGGTTGAAGGTTTTACACATAACCGTATTGAAGGAGTTGGCTGCAAAGGAGCAGGAAGTAATTTATTATTGAAACCTTATCTGGGCTCCCAAGCGGAGAAAGATACATTGACCAAAATAGCGGAATCTGCTTCCCCGGGCTATTATTCTATCGCTTTTTCAAATGGCATATCCAATAGAATCACAGTAAATGAAAATGAGGGGTTGCACCACATTAGTTTTCCACAAGGAGTGGAGAAAGGCTTATACATTGATCTTACTCATACTATTGCAAATAGGTTTTTGGATGCCCAGTATGAATTTAAAGATGGGGCTGTTTTAGGTTGGGTACATGGGAAAACCACATGCCACAGAGGAGCGTATAAGCTTTATTTTGCAGTCAAATCCGAAGAGGTGTCAAACTGGGAATTCATAGATGAATATCATTTCAAAGCCAGTTTTTCCAAAGATTTGAAAGAAATGGGTTTGAGAGTGGCTTGGTCTTCTGTGAGTTCGGAAGAGGCACTTTTGAATATTACTGAGGGTTCATTTGATCAGTTAAAAAACAAGACTGAAGAGGAATGGAGGTCACGATTATCTTCCATTAGTGTTGAGGGGGATAGGCAGGATAAAAGAATGTTTTTTTCTTTACTCTATAGAACTTTTCAAGCTCCCTTCAAGGTCAGCGAAGAAGGAGGGTTGACTCGAAACAATCAGGGTGAGGAGGTAAGGCTAGAACATGACAATTATAATGGTTGGGCAGTATGGGATAATTACCGCACCCAATTACCTCTCCTATCAATTTTAGCTCCTACGAATTATCAGCATATCGTATCCTCGTTGGCATGGTTATATAAATTTGGTAAAGTTTCTTGGGCTACCCAAAATGAATCTAGTTTAACTGTCCGGACTGAACATACCGGAGTGGTTTTGCTGGATGCCGCAAGAAAGGGCTATGAATTGGATATTAACGAAATATTGGATAGTATGCGACTCGAGTCCGTCAACTTGCCTTTTAATTCCCCTGATCAAAAACTGGAAACATGCTATGATTACTGGGCACTATCAGAACTACTGTGTATGACTGATAATCTAGAGGAGGCTAATTTTTACCGGGAAAAAGCAAGAAGTTATCGAAAAGTTTGGAAAGATGAGTTTGAGGATATTAGAAGAAATGATGTGGACAGGATGCAGGCTAGAGGACTTTATCAAGGAACCATTTGGCAGTATCGCTGGTTTGTACCTTTCGACCTAAATGGCCTCAAGGAAATGATTGGGGGAGATGATAAACTTGTAGAGCAATTGGATACATTTTTTGAAAGCCATTATTATAATCATGCCAATCAACCGGATCTTCAGGTGCCCTTTATATATCAGGCTACAGGAGCTCCATTTAAGGGACAAAGGCTAGTGAGGCACTTATTACAGGATACGGTCATCCATCATTATACCACTGGAAATGAAAGAGGCACTGGCTCTACTGTTATGCCAATATATCGCTTACAGCCTCAAGCTTACTTACCCTCCATGGATGATGATGCTGGTACAATGAGCTCTTGGTACGTTTTTGGAGCTAGTGGTTTCTTTCCTGTAAATGTTGGATCACCATATTACTACCTACATTTACCGATGTTTAAAAAAGTCAGGATCAAGGTAGAAGGAAATGAATTTTTTGAATTGAGCGTGAAGAATTTTGATACAGAAAGAAGATACATTGCCTCCGCTACCTTGAACGGTAAAAAACTAGAGAGAAACTGGATAAGTCATAAAGAAATTATGGAGGGTGGAAAATTGGAATTTGTTGCCTCCAAAAAACCTACTGAATGGGGGAAGGAAGGCCTCTGGGTATCTGATTTGGATAAGGTACTCCAATAGTTACATTGGCTAAGGAAGCAAATTATAAAGCAGAAGGTTAAAGAATCCTTCTGCTTTATAAGCTTACAAAGTGGAGACATAATCTAAAAAGGGAGAGCTTTGTTCGTAAGAAGTTTAGGTAAGTTAGTCGGGAAAGGAAAGTGTCACACTAATATTAACTGTATTTTCAAATAAGGTTATGTACTGTTTAATCTTTTAATATCCCTTGTGAATGAATTGTGTTTGTCTGTTTGTTTCCCCATTCTTTATTCGCCTTTTCCCCCATGACGAATTCTAACACGCCACCTTTCATAATATCGTCATGACTGATCCAAGGAACCTCTAAGTCAGTATCATTTAATGATGCTGATTGGATATACTTATGGCTGTCTGAGTTACCTGTTGCGATAATGGTAAAATCTTTTCCATTAGAAAGGTGGACGATGACCTTTTCAAAGAATGGACTACCAATAGTATAAATGGGAAGGCCAGGTGTGATAGGGTAGAAGCCCATTTGTGAGAAAACCACAAATGAAGACATCCCTCCACCGTCTTCATCCCCAGGGACGCCCATCAAATCATTCCTAAACCATATTTTAATCAGGCTCCTGATCCTTTTTTGGGTTTTCCAGGGTTGACCAACATAGTTATAGAGGTATGGAATGTGCAAGGAAGGTTCATTGGCCATAGAAAACTGCCCCACATTTCCCGTTTGATCTGGTAATTGTGCGTAAAAGCGATTCTTGCTTCTACCTAAAGACTCAGAAAATGTATGGTCAAGATTTGCTGCAAAATTATCTTTCCCTCCCATTAGGAATATTAAATCTTCAATATTGTGCTGGACATCCCACCGATAGGTCCACCCATTGTTTTCTCCATAGTATTCACGTGCTCCTGTACCGCCGGAAAATTTATAATCAAAAGGCTTGATAAATTGGCCTTTATCATCTTTTGGGTGAAAGAATCCCGTTGAATCATTGAATAGATTTCGATAATTATACGATCGCTGCAAAAAATAAGCAGACTCTTCCTTAAAGTTCAACTCTTTAGCAATTTGTGCAAGACACCAATCATCGTAGGAGGTACCTAAAGTGACAGCCACAGGTTGACGTTTTTCAAAACCACTAACCTCAGGCACTGTTTCTTTTTCTCCAGGATATAGTGCAGGAATATACCCGTGTTTACCATAGAATCCACTAAGGTATCCAGCAGGTTTTCCAGACCAAGGTGCCAGCGTTTTTTCTGTAATCGCTCCCTTGGCCGCTTTATAGGCTTTCTCCAAATCGAATTGATCTATTCCTTTTCGATAAGCATCAATTAGGGTAGCCACCCCATGATTAGAATTCATTCTTCGGCTATCTCCTGTTATTTCGGGAAAAGTAGGAAGCCAAAAATCATCCATTTGCTCCGACATGCGCAGAAACGAAAGAATGATATCATTTTCTTTATCAGGATCGATCAGTATTCTCAATGGATGATGCGCTCGATAAGAATCCCAAATCCAATCATCTGTGTAAAATGGCATGTCATCATCTTCATGTACCTTTCCATCAAAGGCACTAAAGTACCTTCCGTCTTCCGAGATACACACTGGTCTTTCGAAACACCTATAGAATGAGGTGTAAAAGACTTTCTTGTTTTCTTCTGAACCTCCGGAAACTTCAATTTTACCCAAAGCGTCATTCCATGATTTTCTACCTTCTTCATGAATCTTGATTATGGACTTGCCTTTTACCTCGCGATTCAAATTATTAGAAGCCTGAGTTTTATCAATGAATGAAATACCATATTCAAAAGAAACCCTATTGCCCGTGTCAAATTTAAGAATTAGAGTCTGGTGCGCTTCGCCCTTTTTTACTTTTATCAACTCATTGGATTCACTAAAGGTGAAAACTTCCTTTGGTTGCTTGCTGGGTGTTCCAAACATGTAGACGCGGGTATTATTGGCCAGGTTTTGATATCCGCCAATCGAATTATCTTCCCAAACTAATTCTCCATTTCTGGAATTCACGATAAGGTAATAAGGTTTGTTTTTTGAAAATGTCAAACCATATTTTGCTGATTGATGGGACAAACCAAAATCAACTTCAATTTCCTGTTCATCAAGGAAAACATGGTAAGAATAGGGAGTGATTTTTTCCTGATCATAACTGTATGGTATAATTGACCTTAACTCACTTATATCACCTTGAAAAGGACTAAGATTAAATGCGGAACTTCCTCTATGACTAGTAACAATTATAGGTAGTCCATGTAGGTAATCACTCGTAAAATCCCTCCTTTCAGGATAAATACGCATCATACTGTTAGGTAAGTGTATGGTCGGATAGGTAGGAACCAATAAGTGGCTGATGTTACCCATATAAGGATTTACATAGTCTACAGGAGACTTTTTTTCATTGATTTTATTCTGCGCAAATAAAGGGATGCTTAATAACAAGGAAATATAGAATAGAGGCATAGCTCTGCCTAGTAAGATTTTTTTTATAATCATATGTATGCTGTAAAATATTTTGATTAAAAGAGTGTATGAGTGCAAATATGACCAGCAAGCAGGCTGGAATGTTTTTATAGGGTTGGCTCATAGCCCTTTTGGTATTCCCTTGACCATAATTTCCTGGCCGTTTTACTGTTTAAGATATGTCCATTTTTTGGGTCACATTCCAGTACTTCTCCGGTTCTTGAGGCAATGTTTGCCAAATGACACAATAACACACTTTTTGCCCCCTCTTCAATGGGAGAGTTAGATGTTTGTTTTCCTCGAACTGCCTCAAAAAAATTAATGACATGGCTTGTGGAAATATTCCCACCACCACCCAGGGCAGTTCCTGACTCTGTGCCATTTCCAATATTTTTCCTTACCAACTTTCCCTCTCTATCAAATAATTTATATCCATTTCTATCTACAAAAACTGAACCTTCTGTTCCATAAATTATGGTTCCACGTTCTCCACCATAAGTATTCATTTGGTTTCGACTTTTTCCATCCCATTGGATTGTTTTATTTTCTTTAAACTTAAATACTGCATCCATGGTATCATACATGGTCCACCCATCATCCACAAAATGATATTTACCTGAGTCAACTTCCACGCGATGGGGGAAATCAACATCCAGTGCCCATCTAGCAATATCGATTTCGTGAGTGCCATTATTGCCTGTTTCACCAGTGCCAAAATCCCAGCCATACCAATGCCAATTATAGTTCCAAGTATCGTGCATGTATTCTTTTCGAGGAGATGGACCTTGAAATAAATCCCAGTCCAATCCTTTTGGAGGTGCTGCTTTTACGGGGTTTGGAACTCTGCCTCTTGCTGTGGAATAAAATGCAGTGGCTTTATAGGCTTTACCTATTATACCATTATGAATTTCCTGAATAATCTCAATACTCTGTAAGGATGAACGCTGTTGGTTACCCATTTGAATAACTTTCCCATACTTATTTTTATATTCTACCAATAACTCTCCCTCTCTTGGATTATGACTACAGGGCTTCTCCACATAGACATGTTTTCCTGCTTCTACTGCTCTCCATGTACCAGGAGCATGCCAATGGTCCGGGGTTGCATTGATTAATACATCTACTTCTCTATCCTCGATGACATTAAAAATATTTTGCTCCAATTTGGGAACATAATCCAATCTTTTGGAAAAATTTTGAGCGGCCTTTTCCCTTTGGGATTGCATGACATCGCATAGGTATAATAAATTCACGTTGGATTGCTTCTGGCTAAGGGGGCTGTAAAATGCTCCAAGTCTTCTTCCCAAACCGCATACAGCTACATTCAACCTTTCATTGGCTCCTAGAATCCGGGCATAGCTTTTAGCACTGAAACCAATTGCACCCAAAGAACTTAAGCCAACGGTGGTAAGGGCTGATTTTTTTATAAATTCTCTTCTATAATTAATTTGTTTATTTTTCATTTCGATACTTTTCATTTTATGTAATAATTATGGACTGGTTTAGTCTAGCTTTTTGATTTTAATACTCTTATAACTGACATGGTTTCCATGATCCTGAAGAAGTAGATGGCCTTTAGGAGCTTGGCCAAAATTTTTCCAACCCTTATATTTGGATCCTGAAACCAAATCCTGAAATTCATTGGAGCCCCTGTCGTATTCAAGAACTTTAGTTCCATTTAGGTAATGCTCCACGTGATTATTGGGGTGTACTACAATTCTTCCTTGATTCCACTCACCGATTCTTTTAGTGTATTGCTTTTTGGAAGGAATCAAGTCATATAGAGAGGCGAGTGTTCGGTTACCATTTTTCCCTTTAATTGCATCAGGATGTACCTTATCATCCAGAATTTGGTATTCCAACCCAATTGCTGATCCTTCGGTTTTCTCCTCTAACGTAACAAAGTATTTAAGTCCAGAATTGGCCCCTTTGCTTAATTTAAACTGAAAAGACAAGTCAAAGGCAGCATATTGTTCTAGAGTTACTATATTACCATAAGTCATTGATTCACTTCCATCAGACTCCATAATACTGAGCTCACCATTCTCAATGATCCACCCTTCTTTTGGGAATCCTTGGAGATCCACATCACTCCACCCCAGTGAATTGTGGCCCGTAAAAAGTAACTTCCATCCATCTTGTATCTCATAATCGGTCAGGGTGTTATCTACAGTGCTTACCACAAAATGACCGGGTTCAAATGGGAGCGGGGTGAGGTTTTCTGTCTGGATTCTGATATTTTTAAAATAGGTCTTTCTGCCTTCATGCGCTTTCACGTCTAAAATATTATGTACCTGTAGGCCTATGTTTCCTTTTTGGTCCGTTTCATCAACTAAATAGGCCACAGGAACTCCATTGACCCATGTTTTTATTTCTCTGCCAATTACCTCAATCCTGTACCTATTGTATTCTCCCAGGTGAAAGGCCTTACGGGCATTTGGATTTAGGGATAGGGGATATAACCAGCCCCTTCTGGATTCATCATAGATTCCCCCTGACCAAGCTCTTTCTTTGGCATCTGCTTCTACCTGATAACCATAGATTCGGTTTCGGGTTGAATCGTATTGTCCACGAATCATTACGCCGGAGTTGCTCGTTTCATCCTCTATTTTCAGATCCAACTCTAGAATAAAATTGGAATAGGTCTTTTCCGTACATAAAAAGGTATTGGGAGTGTTTACTTTTGAAATACCTACAATGGCACCGTCCTCTATTACAAAATCGGCTTCGCCACCAAGTACTTTCCAGCCATTGAAGGATTTTCCATCAAATAATTTCGTCCATTTAGATTCATTATGATGTTGGTCGTTTTTTATTTGGAATGCACATACCATTAACAATACACTGCAAATTCCCGTCAGCAGCATTATCTTATTTTTCATATTTTTTGATTTTTAATCAATAGTGTCCCAACTGAGTGAAGCACACAGTCATTTCATTCGGCCTTTTTGGCCATCAGATCTTATTTATAAATTGTTTATAATGATACAGGTGATATCAAACAAGGGCAATACGTTTGTGTGGAATATCGCTTGCCTTTGGGGACCTGAAATTCAGAAGCTTAAGCCTGGAAGGAAAGTTAGTGGCGCCCTGAAGGAGGTCCCACTAACTTTCCGTTGGATTAAATATTGAACTCAAATCTATTCTTCAATTGTAGTTAAGGGAGGAATATTGGTTTCTGCGCCTTGATATCCCTCGTTTTGGTTAATATGTCCTTTGGTATTGGAATTAATGGCATTTGCTGGGATGGGCCAATATACATGGTATGGGCTCATGGTGTAAGTCTCTCCATATACTGTGTAAACTCCCTTATTGTAAAAGTCACTTTTTTCGATTACGCGGTCAAAATAAAAGTTCTCCTCCGAGAAATTATCCACACTATAGGTCTTTCCATTATAAGCTACTTTTCCAGTCATGGCGAAGATGTATGCGATCCTTGAAAGCTCCGTTTTTCGAGGTTCTTCATAATATAGCTCTCTAGCACGCTCGTCCAAAACTGTTCCGATGTTGACCTGTGCTGCTGAGTAAGGGTCGCATCCAGCCCTTGTTCTGACAGCATTGATGTCTGCGGCTGCGGCAGTTAGGTTTCCTTTCCAATAGTGTGCTTCACTACGTAGGAGATAAGATTCTGCCAAACGGAAGATATACCAGTCACTTTGCCCACCAACTGGCTGTACACTTTCGTAGTCTGGTATGTACAGTTTATAATGTGGCCAATCAAACCATCTTCTTATCGTATCGTTTGTCAATAATACCCCTTCATCGTTACGCATTTGGAGGGGTTGTCCATAGTAAGGGTCCACACCTTTTAGGTCAGGGTTATTGTATACAAAATCTTCCATTCTCATCCAGTTTCCTGGGGCGTGTCGTAAATCCTTATCATCATCCCAGATAGTTTCCTGATGATACCAAGTGCCTCTCAGTCTTCCGATTCCCCTACCATAGTTCGATACAAGATCAATTTCCACTCCAGGCCTGTCATAGGTTCCCTTGTTTCCGTTTGGCGTATTGATATTGGAGGCCCAATGGGGCAAAGCTTGACGCATGGAATAAGTACCATTGGTATTTCCATCTACATTGTACCGGTCCATTATCATAAAGATCGCTTCACGGTTTGCGGTAAGGGACTTATTTTCTGGACGGTGTAGATCCCATACCACATCCTTATTGGGGTATGCGCTGACATTACCAAAACGTTCAGTCATAAGGGAATAAGGTCCCTCATCGATAAGTCGATCTGCTACTGCAATGGCATCATCAAATTCTGCCAAGGCCAAGTTTACTTTGATCAAAAGATGCTGAATAGCCCCTTTTGGAGCCTGGCCTCGATCCATGTATTCCGGTACCCATTCTTCAGCAAACTCAAGATCTTCTTTAATCTTTCTAAGGATGACATTTTTATCAGTAGAATAGAAATCCAGTTTTGGTGAATTGATTTCCTCAAGGATCAATGGGACATCCCCAAATTGTTGGGTTAGCCGGTAATACCGTAAGGCCCGGTGAAAGTAGGCCGTGCCTAAAATGTGGTTTCGTTCCGCTTCGGAATCATAGTCCTCTGGTTCATCAATTCTGGATATCACTACATTGGCATACTTGATTCCTTTGAAGCCTTCATACCAGTACCATCCAATTCGGTTGGTGTTGTCACTGCTTAGATTGGCATCTGGGGTAATCAGTTTATTCAAATCTTGGGCTGGGCCAGATTTGTCTGTAGTACCCTCCACAGCTACCTCAGTAAAAATATGTTCTGTGAGTATTGGAGGCGCATCCCCAGTAAATTCTCCCCTAAGGTTCCTTTCACAGGCTGTAATGGCCGACCAAAGACCACTTTTCTCATTGAAGGTGTTTTCCGGCGCATAGAAGGACAAAGGCTTGGGATCTAACCAGTCCTCTTTACAGCCAAAAGAAGCTAGGACCAAAGTAATTAGTAATAAGTAATTACTAGAATTTATATATCGATTAGTCTTTTTCATTTTTTCAATAGTTTTCATCCTTTATAAGCTTAAAAGGTAAGGTCAATACCCAAAGTCATGTAGCGGGGGGTTGGGGCACTGTTCTCAGGATCGAACCAATTCCAATCTGGGGCATAGTACCCTAAGTTTCTCACATTGAAATAGAACCTTAGGTTTTCGATCTTGGCCCTTTCAACCATTTTCTTCGGAAGGGTGTAGGCCAAGGAAATGTTTTCGAATCGGATAAACGATTTTTTACGGTAGACGCTGAAAGGAATGCCTCCGTCATCGGAGGATAATCGCGCCCACTCACTGTTGGGGTTTTCCTCTGTCCAATAAGGTGCGACGTAAGAGTTTCTCAAATCCAAGAAACTGTCCCTGTTTTTCATCAAGTTAAAGGAGGATTCGTGCCCCCAATACGAATAAAACATAAAGGACAAGTCAAAATTCTTGTATTTAAATTCGTTTCGTAGGCTCCACCTGTATCTGGGCTCGGAGTATCCTAAAAATTGTTTATCATCCAGTTCTGAGAACTTACCGTCTCCGTTGACATCCACCAATCTATAATCTCCTGGTTCTAATTGGTATTCAGCGGCTGCATCTTCTTCACCCAATTGCCATACACCGTCCGTTTCATAATTCCAGATCCGGTCAATGGCCTGTCCGATAAACCATCCATTTGAATAATCATCCAGTTCATTACCATCTTCATCCAGATCCCCATACAAGCTGACTATCTCATTTCTGTTCAATTGAAAATTAAACCCGGTTCTCCATGTAAAATTACCCCTATTGATATTAGTTGAGTTGATGGTCAATTCCAATCCTTTGTTATCCACTTGACCCAAGTTGTCATAAACCCAGTTGAATCCTACAATGTCTGGAAGGGTTCTTTCAACCAAAAGGTCTTTGGTAGACATTTTATATAATTCCATGGTTCCATCCAGCACCCCTTTGAAGAGCGAGAAATCCAAACCAATATTAACTGAATTGGTCCGCTCCCACTTTAGGTTGGGGTTGCTCATTCGGTTTACATAGAGTTGACTAACTGGGTACAACTCACCCGCCTCATTCTGATAGAAGTACTTATTGGTGGATAGATCGGAGAGTGCTACATAGCGGCCGATATCCCGGTTTCCATTACTCCCGTAAGAAAGCCTTAGTTTTCCGAAGTCCAACCAGTTCCAATTGATGAAATTCTCTTCGGTAAAAACCCAGGCCAATGCAGCTGAATAGAAGGTTGCTCTCGGGTTGCTTTGGCCAAAAGCAGAATAACCATCACGGCGAACCGATAGGGTAGTGGAATATTTGTCTCCATAGTTATACAATAACCGTCCCATCAGTGCATCACCTGTTGAGTATTCATCATTGCTGGAAATCACTGGCAAAACTCCTGAACCAATATTGTGGTAACCTAACCGGTCATGGGGCAGAAAACCATTGTTGCTCATGGTGTTATCCCAACTCTGGTATTTCTCGGCATTCACCAAAAATGTTGCATTGAAATTATGCATATCATTAAAGGTCTTCTTCCAGGTAAGGATGTTGTCTACTTGCCAGTAGGATGTTTTTCGTTGTCTTCTTGATGCATAGCCCCCTTCTAGACCCCAAGTGGCGTGCTCGGCTGACTGATGGTTGTAATATTCATAAAAAGATAATCTAGGTGTGAAATTGGTCCGAAAGTTAAAACCCCAAGGTAGATTTAATGAAGCATATATAGTGGAGTTGATAGTGGATTCACGATTTAGTCTATCAATATACTGTCGGTCATAGTGGGGATGGATCCCGCCATTATTCTCATCATTGGGATTGTACTTCAGGTTTCCGTCCTCATCATATTCACTTGCATAGGGAGATAGGTTTCTGTATTGTCCGGTGGATACTGGTACGGTGCTGTTGTCCTCAATGGCAAATTGGGTGTTCATGCCTACAGTCAAAAAATTGTTGATCTTTGCATCAATATTCAAGCGACTTCTCAAAGTTTCAAATTCATCACCGATCACGATTCCTTCATTATTGGTATAGCCCAAAGACCAATAATAGGAAAGGTTCTCATTTCTGCCTGATAAACTCATGGTATGGTCTTGGCGAAACCCAGTTTGGTAGATCCGGTCATGCCAATTGACGGTTTTCCCTTCTTTATAGTTTTGTATTTCAATAGGCTGGAGCCCGATTCTTCTCAGCCAAACATCCAATGGGTCTCCACTCGAGCCATCATACGCTAACCAATCATCAATGTTGATGGAAGAAGGCATAGTTCTTGGGTCTGAAAACTCATAGGGCTCTGCGCTGGCCGCATTCATGGAATAATAGACATCCGATCTCCAGTCCAAAAAATCGGTGCCTTCATAAGTCCTCTGGTCTGAAGCAATGGTTGCGAGTCCAAAATTGCTATTGACGTTGATAGTTGGTTTGCCTTTTTTTCCTCTTTTGGTCACAATCATGATTACTCCGTTAGCCGCTTTGGCCCCGAAAACTGCAGCAGCTGAGGCGTCTTTCAAAACTTCCAGACTTTCAATATCATTGGGATTGATATCTGCTAGGTCTCCATAAAAAATTGCACCGTCCACCACGATCAATGGAGTGCTGCCTGCATTTAGAGATGTTCTTCCCCTGATCTGAAGAGATCCTCCTCCTTTGGCTGAGGTGCTCATCCCAACAATTAAACCAGCAACGTTTCCTCTGAGGATATCCTGAACGGAATTAGGATTTTCATTGGTCAATCTTTCAGCTTTTACTGAAGAAACTGCTCCGGTAATGTCCCTTTTACTTGCTGTTCCATATCCGATTACTACAAACTCCTCTAAGTTGCTGTCAGTTGGCGTTAACTCTACGTCAAGTATAGTAGCAGAACCTACTGTGAACTCCTTTCTTTCATATCCAATAAATGAGAATTGAAGAATTTGCCCTTCTGCAGCTTCTAATGAATAGGAGCCGTCCACACCAGTCACTGTTCCTGTTGTGGTTCCCTTAATCAAAATGGATACCCCAGGCATTGGGTCTCCAAATTCATCTTTTACAACCCCGGATATTTTTTGAAAGTCAAATTTCTTAGTAATCAACTGTGCATGATCATCATTATTGATAATTACTGAAATTGAATTGTTTATTTGCCTGAAGCGTAGGCCTGTTTGTTTGGCTACTTCATACAAGTGATCCTCCACTGTCCCTTTACCGCGTAAGTATTGAATAGAGGAGTGTGACTTTAAGGTTTCATGGTTGTAAAAAAACTTAAACTCGGAGTGTCTTTCTATTTCCTTAAAAAACTGAGTTATCGTTTTTGGTTCACCATTTAGTTCAATAAATACTTCATCAATACCTTTTATCTGGGCATTGGAAGTTTTAGCGAATAAGGGAGCAACAGTGAGGCAAAGAATCGCACACCCCCTGGCCAATAGTTTAATAGACATAACTATTAACGGTAATATTTTTTTCATAATTTTGAATTGAAATTTGAAACATAGATCCCCCATTACAGACCGCAATTCTGATGGATAAGGGATTTTAAGGTTTTGATTTTAAGGGGCGTATTTGCAGTACGTCCCTGTTTTTTTTAGATTCTTTACATAGGCATTATTTGAAGTTTATTTTTACAGATTTATTATGGAGTTCAAAATCAAACTCCAATGACTTGCTCATTACTTCCAATACATTTCTAAGAGATTCTTGTTGGTCAAATTCTCCTGAAGCTTTAATGTTATTGGGCGTTCCCTCAAACGATATATCAACCCCATACCAACGCTCCAGAATTTCTACCATTTCCTGAAAGGAGGACATGTCAAATTTTAAAATTCCTTTGGTCCAAAGTATTCGGTCTGAGACCGAAACGGTGTATTTTTCCATCTCCTTCTCATAAATGGAAAGATGGGACTCTTCCCCTGGCTGCAGCTCCAGAAATGCGGATTTTCCCTTTTGATTCAGTTTTACCTTTCCTGTCACTAAAGTTACTGTCACTTTTTGTTGCTTATTGAATGTGGAAATGTTGAACGAGGTACCTAAGGCTGTGGTAATAATCCCTTTGGCATCTACTGAGAAGGGGTGGTCCTGATCTTTTGTTACCTCAAAAAATGCTTCTCCTTCTAATTGGATTTTACGGTTTTCTCTAAAGTTCTCTGCATAGGTAATACTGCTTTCAGAGTTCAAATAAACAACCGACCCATCTTCCAAGGTAACCTTTGTCTTTTCCCCACGAGGATTGACTTTGGTAACAAATAATGTTTCCTCCAGAGCCGGGTGTGAAAGAAAATTCTTAGGATTTCGGACAAAAAACAAAGTGGTCAAACCAATCATAAACACTAAAATCGCTGCCTTCCATAAGTGCTCCTTTATAAAGTTGGTTGGTTCGATACTTTTTTGAATAAATGATTTGGGGTACCCTTTCATGCCTTTTTGTATTCTTCCCCAAACAGCACGATTGTCCCATTTATATTTTGAATTCTTGATTTTTGAAATCCACAAAGAAATGACTTCGATGGAAAGGTGCTCTTCTGCCTCAGGACTTTCTAGAAATTCTAAAAATTCCAGTACCTGATCCCGTGATAGTTTCCCTTCGTAAAAATCCTTGATGCGCTGATTGTAATCCATTTCAGTTATAGTTCTGGATTATATACCCTCAACCTTCAGGTTTTACTCATGAAAAATGTAAAAAAAGTTTGAAACTATATATTAATTCAATGTTTTGTACTTAATAATTACTTAATGAAAGCGTTAAATATGGTTTTAAAGGCGATTATCCATATACTGGTAGATACGATTTCGAGCTTGGCAAGCCTTTCTTTAAAGGATTTAGTAGCCCTGAAAATTTGATTTTCAACAGTTCTTTTTGAAAGATTTAGTTTTAAAGCAATTTCATCATTGGACAAGTTTTCAAAATGTTTCAGTTTGAAAATTTCACGCTGGGCTGGCGTTAGTCTCTCTATTATTTCCATGGAAAGATTATGGAATTCGGTATAAATCATATCATCATCAGCTCCATAATAACTGGCTTCATTGGTAAATGGAATTTGATATTCTTGAAATGCAAAAAAACGGGCTTCTTTTTTGGTTTTTTTAATAACCAGGGAGCGCACCATCGCTATCATATAGGCATTGATCGATAGGTTGGGGTCAAGCCTGTCCCTAAACTTCCATATCTTTAAAAATACTTCTTGCACGATACCTTCAGCATCTTCATGGTTGAGTCTCATCTTCCGAGAAATGTGGTAAATTTTCTCAGAAAACAACTGGAATAGCTTCTCAAAGGATGGCTCATGTCCATTAGAAATGTTTCGAACCAACTGCTGAAGTTCTTTTGAATTTGGTTTTTTCAAAACCGATACGATTTAATTTTTTCTAAAATAAGCGAATAAGTTAGTATCCACAAAATTGATTTTCAACTCATAACATAAAAAAAACAAAGCGATAAGCAGGGATATCAATAGTATATTGAAATTCTTTCATTTTAGAATTGATTATGTTATTATTCCCACCAAGTGAATACAATTAAACCACTTTCTTTAGCTTTAGAAGCCCAATTTGACTTTATTTATTGGTGTAGTAATCTGCTTATTTATTTATGCACTCTGAAAAATCTATCTAAAATGCGGTTGTTTTATATCAAAACACCCTGCTATTTATTTTTTTTTAAATAAACTTACCTAAACCTTAATTTAACTTAATAGTAATGGTTTGTTTTTCCTGATTTCCCTGTGATTCGTTTGAAAGTAGAATGGAGATTAGTTAATCGCTTTGATTTCTACGGATCTTATTTAATAATTTTTTTCACCCCTTAACTCAATTAACCTGTAACTTCTTGATGTAAATGTTTTTTTAATTCGGTTTTGCTACCAAGATGATATTGTTGTTGAACTTACCGTTGAGTGAATTTCCCTGTAACGATTTGCTCCAAGTTTTCCGTGGGTAAGTTGTATAAGTAAGCCCAACATTTCATTGGCTCTGAAGATTGTAAATCATAAACTGTTATCATGGTTCTTTTATATTCCTGAGGATAGGGGAAGGAAGGCCCTGCTTCTTCATATTTGTCCAAAGCCAGCAATACCTTTTCTATTTCTGATATGCGGAAGACCTGACCATAGACTTTGTCAAGACTAGGAGGGGTTAAAACAAGGCCAGGATAATAGGATACTTGAAATAGTTTTCCGTAAGTGAATGCTTCTGTCACAAAAACGCTTTTCTGGTGAAAGAGTTTTGGGATAGCATGTGTAGTTTCCTTTAAAAGCGTTCCATAAACAAAAACCAAGTTCATATTCAATCAGAGATTAAAGTGTTAAAGATACGTGAAAAGAGCTTTAGGGGATATGGTCCAAATTTTTGGTTTTTTAAAATGGGTAGTGATTTCTGAGGTAAGAAGTGCTTTTATAATTTGCCTAATTTTATAACTTTTTGCGTCCTATTGGTCATTATTGATGTCAAGCCTTCTAAAAGAATATATTTTTACAATAGGTGAACCTTAGATTATAGGTATTGTACTTTCAATCTCCACATCATCAATCGATGAAAATGATTGCTTGAAATGAATATCACAAGTGCTAAACAAAGAGTTTTTTACAGATTTCTAACTAGCCTTATTCAACTGGAAAGTGTGAATCTAAGTTTTACCGAGCTCCAAACTAATGAAAACATCCTTGGAACAAATTAATAAACGCTTAAAGTTTTTCATTCATAAACACTCTAAATAAATGAAGCTTTTCATAAAAAAATATCAACCAATGCACCATGCTTTTTTATCAAGCTTGGTTTTGGCATTTTCAATTTTTATGCTTCAGTCTTGTTCAGAAAAGGAAGTGGCTCATTCAGCAGATGATGGTACTTCAAATTTCAAAGGGAAAATTGAACTCGATATTCGGGATTCTGAATCGGACTGGTCAGCATATACACCTAAAAGTGCCCCAGAAGGAGCACCCAATATCCTATTTGTTTTGTATGATGATACAGGCTTAGGGGCATGGTCTGCCTATGGTGGAGCCATTAATATGCCCACTTTGGATAGATTGGCTGCCAATGGTTTGACCTATACACAATGGCATACCACGGCATTGTGCTCACCAACCCGTTCAACCATCCTTACCGGGAGAAACCACCACTTAAATGGTATGGCATCTATTACAGAGACTGCGGATGGGTACCCGGGATCTAATGGTCGTGTCCCTGATGACTGTGCCCCTTTTGCTCAGATTTTAAGGGATAATGGCTGGAGTACATTTTGGATAGGTAAAAATCATAATGTCCCTGAGCAGGACGTAGCACCAGGAGGAAGTCGTTCTGAGTGGCCTACTCAAATTGGGTTTGACCGTTTTTACGGATTTTTAGGAGGTGAAACCAATAACTGGTACCCGGACTTGGTAGAAGACAATCACTTCATTGAAGCCCCTGCTACTCCGGAAGAAGGTTATCACCTCTCGAAAGATTTGGCAGACCAGGCCATTAAAATGATTCGTGATAAAAACGCCACCAATCCTTCCAAGCCTTTTTATATGTGGTTTAATCCAGGAGCAAACCATGCCCCGCACCATTCTCCAGCAGAATATACTGCCAAGTATAAGGGGAAGTTTGATGAGGGCTATGACGCTTATCGTCACTGGGTGGTAAAGCGGATGAAAGAAAAAGGGATCATTCCTGAGGATACAGATATGGCTGACTTTAATCCCATGCCTGAAGATATGGCCAATCCTGCTGATTATGTTCGTCCATGGGATGAGCTGAGTGATGATGAGAAAAAATTATTCTCAAGAATGGCCGAAGTATATGCGGGTTTTTCCGAATATACCGATGCACAAGTGGGACGAATCATCGATTATTTAGAGGAAACGGGCCAATTGGAAAATACGATAGTGATCTATGCTGCGGATAATGGCGCCTCAGGTGAAGGAAGTCCCAATGGCTCTGTAAATGAAAATAAGTTCTTTAACGGTTATCCTGATAGCATGGAGGAAAACTTGAAATATTTGGAGGTTTTAGGAGGTCCGGAAACATACAATCACTTCCCTACAGGCTGGGCAGCAGGTTTTTCCGCGCCATTTAAAATGTTCAAACGCTACTCTCAATATGCTGGTGGCACAAATGATCCATTGGTAATTTCATGGCCAAAAGGAATTAAAGCGAAAGGTGAAATTCGCCACCAATATCACCATTCAGTAGATATTGTGCCTACCTTATTGGAAGTTTGTGGTGTAGAAATGCCTGAGGTATATAATGGCGTGAAACAAACCCCTCTTTCAGGAGTCTCCATGGCATATACTTTTGATGCAGAACCTGATGCTCCGACTCAAAAAGAGGTTCAATATTTTGCCATGTTGGGCACTCGGGGAGTCTGGAAAGATGGTTGGAAGGCCGTGGCTGTCCATTCACCATTATCCGGTAAAAGTAATTTTGATGAAGACGTTTGGGAGCTCTATAACGTGGCTGAAGACAGGTCTGAAACCCATAATTTAGCTGAAGACCATCCGGAAAAATTGCAGGAATTAATTGATGAGTGGTTTCACCAAGCTGAGATTAACAAAGTGCTACCATTGGATGATAGAAGTGCTGCGGAAATTTTGGGAACAGAAAGGCCTTCACAGGAGAAACCAAGAGATCGCTATATTTATTATCCAAATACGGCTCCAGTACCTGAGGGCGTTGCAGTAAATATTCGTGGGCGTAATTACAAAATCTTGGCGAATGTGGAAATTACTGATGCCAATGCGTCTGGGGTGATTTTCGCCCATGGGTCCAGGTTTGGAGGCCATTCCCTATTTATCAAGAATGGCCAGTTGAACTATGTATATAACTTTTTGGGGATAACGGAACAAAGTTTTAAAAGCACACAAAAGTTAAAACCGGGTAAATACACCCTTGGGATGGAGTTTGTTAGGGAAGAAGCTGGGCAATATGGAGAGTCTATTGGAAATATGAAACTTTATATTGATGAAGAAGTAGTAGATGAAGGCCCGATGAAAACCCAGCCAGCCAAATTTACACTTTCTGGAGATGGATTATGTGTGGGCTATGATAGTGGAGATGCTGTAAGCAGTCAATACGAATCTCCTGGGACTTTTAAAGGAGGTACGATTAGAGGTGTAGGTGTAACCGTAGAAGGCAAGCCATATATTGACTTGGAAGCAGAAGCTAAAAGAATGATGATGACTCAGTAAAAAACTATATATATTACAGATAGACTTAAATTGAAACAGGGCTGCCAATTGGCAGCCCTGTTTTTATAATGATTAGTTGCTTTTGAAAACTATATGCTGTGTTTCGTTAGGCTTCATCTCCAATGTAAACACTTCTCCTTTTACGAGTGCCTGGCCATTCACCTGACAATCTTCATCAAATGGATTGATGATTTTTAAAGTTCCTCCTTTTTGAGCCAAAACCTCTGCTTTAACTTCTTTTTTACCTACTTTCTCAGCACTGATTTCAAAGGCTCCTTGGGCCAAAAAACTGTCGAACGAAACCTTATTCCAATCTGTAGGAACGGCAGGAAACAGCCGGATAAAATCCTCGTGGCTTTGCAGGAGCATTTCCTGCAAGCCAGCCGCAAAGGCAAAGTTTCCTTCCAAAGTAAAAGGACGGTATTTGAAATTGGAATACCCCTTTCCAGATTGGTCCCCATTGACATGAAAGCTATTGGGTAGACAAAAACTGGTGGCAAAGATCCTGAGGGTTTCAGCAGCTCCTGCGCCATCCAACATCCTGGCTTGTACATTAGCTAGCCAGCTGAAAGAATAACCGACCCAGGCTGCAGAGCCAGTGGTGTGGAGGTTGTCCACCGTGGTTTTAATAATCTCTTGCGCTTCCTCCCCATCTGACCAATTGATCATGCTTAGTGGGTGGATGGCCATCAAGTGAGAAAAGTGACGATGAGAAGTAGCTAGTGGTTCTCCAGGAGCCACCATCAAACCTGTTTGGTCAACTGCATAATCTGGCCATTCGGCAAGGATAGTTTTCCATTTCTTTTCATCTTCTTCATAACCCAATTCTTTGGCAAGTTCTGAAGCTTTGCTGAACACAAATCGGATATTGGCCAAATCGAAATTCGTTGTATTTCCAAACCAGGCTTTTCGACTGTTGTTATGGAATTCCGGGGAGGCACTGATAGGTAGCTTCCTAAGACCTTCTTCATCCAATATCGAAACCTCATCCAAGTAAACAGCCACCTCTTTGAACCAAGGGTAAGCACGTTCTTCCAGAAACACTTTGTCCATACTGTATCGCCAGTGCAAGTAAAAATGATGGGCCAACCAGGCAGAGACAGTAGGACCAAAAGCATATTGGATCCAGCCCCCCATAGGTTCTCCTTTAAGGGTGCTTACGCCAGGGACATTGATACCATTGGTTTCAAAATAATTGGAAGTGTAGCTTTTAAAGGTGGGGTAGTTATTCCAAAGCCAATTCAAATAGCCTTCCCCAAGATCCATGTGGTTAGCCGTATAACATGGCCAATAGCTAAGCTGGGTGTTCAAGTCGTGGTGGAAATCACCCTTCCAAGGAGGAAGCTTGCCATTATCAGCAGTCCATACTGCTTGAAGGGAAATAGGAGGTGTGTTTTCTCTTGCAGCGGCGCCAAACTTATACTGTTCCAAATACCATTGTTTTTGAAGGATACTGTCAGGAACTTGAATGCTGGACTTTTTCCAATACTGGTTCCACCAGGCTTTGTGGCTTACACTAACCTTGTCAAATCCAGCAGCTAAGCCATCTTGGGTGAGGTCATGGGAAGTTTGGCTAGCGGTGTTTTCATTGGTACTAATTGACCAGCATCCTTCGAGGCCATTGGAAGTCTTTTGCCATCTGATCGAAATTTGATACTCAAATCCTTCATGCCCCGATTGGGTGTAAATGACACCGTTTTCAACCTTCTCTATCTTTCCTTGTGGGTACCCAAGCCTTCTAAGGTCTTGGCCGGTTACAGGATTGGTAGCCTCTGAGCTTTCTTCTAAGCTGTAAGCAGGCATGATCAACTCAGGAACAAAGTCAGCAGGATCGACACCTTCGAATTTAAACCATCCTAAAGGCTGCTCTGCATGTACAAAAGTGCTGAGGCTTGCTCCTGACTCCCATTCCACTTTGCCTAAAGCACTTTCAATCTCCAAAGAGCTGTTTTTGACTTTACCTAAGCTGGTGATATCAAACTCTATCGCACCGCCAGGGATTTTTGAAGGAGCGGGCGCTTTATTGTAAGGGGCATCAAAAAGGTCTTGGACTTTCTTGTAATCATCTTTTTCCCATTTGTCCAATACCCAGGAAAATTTCCATTCTTCACCTTCTAGGTTTTTCATTTTTCTCAAATCCCAAAGGCCTACATGGTCCAAGGACATGCGTAATTGGTCGTCTTTCTGCCAGATCAAGGCACCTATTTTCCCATTCCCCAAAGGAAGACCTTCATCCCATGTGGTGGGTAGGTAATTGAATTTTAATCCGTATGGACTAAGGTTGAGGTTCTTGTTTTCGTCTTTGCTACTTTCAGAACATGAAATAATAAAAGCCGATAAAGTAATTAAAAGTAAAATTCTCATTTTATAATTGTTGTATAATGAAAGTAATTTGTTTCATTTTACTTTAATATACAACTTTCCACTGAATACTTTGTGCTTTAGGCCTAATTTAAGGTCGGCTCTAAACAGGAAAGAGGCAAAGCCTAACAGTTTGTCCTATTATTTTTAATTATGGGATGAAAACAGCAATTTTGGTAAAGCGTTTATTTTAGTGCAGTTAATATAATCTTGATCAACTTTTAAAATAATGAATCATAATTTAATGAAAATGAATCTACAAAAAGCTTGCTCCCTCATCATCGGTGTATCTATGGGAGTGGCCATGGTCAGTTGCGATACTGAACAAAAGCAGTCTGTCAAAAGCATTACTGTACATAATGAACTTGACTTTGCCCGCCAAGAAGTAGTCGCCATTCCAATGGACGACTTAAGTGGTTTTATTGGTGAGCAAAGCCACAAGGATTTAAGGATCCAAATGGAAGGTGCAACTGATTACCAAAGGAGCCAATGGATAGATTATGATCAGGACAATAAGCCTGATGAGCTGCTGTTTTTGGCTGAGGTGCCAGCTGGCGCTTCTGTCAGTTATATCATTAGTATGGACATCGATGCTGTAGTGCCTGAAAGTGATGTGATTGCCTATTCCAGGTTTGTACCTGAAAGGACGGATGATTATACCTGGGAAAATGACAAAGTGGCCTTTAGAACTTATGGCCCTACCGGGCAAAAGGAAGCTTTGGCAGGTGTGGCAGGAAGCACCTTGTCCAGTGGTATAGATCTGTGGTTGAAGAGGACCGAGCATTCCATTATCGATAAATGGTATGCAGAGCACTTGAAAAGCCCTGGATATTATCATATCGACCATGGTGAAGGCTTTGATCCATACCATGTGGGAGCAAGCCGAGGTACCGGAGGTAGTGGCATCTGGGCTGAGGATAGTTTGTATGTTTCTGAGAATTATGTCAAATACAATACGATTGCCCAAGGGCCTTTGCGGACAGTTTTTGAACTGGAATATGCCGCTTGGAGTCCTTATGAGGTGACAGAGACCAAAAGGATCACGCTTGACCTTGGTTCCAACTTTTCCAAGTTTGACATTAGCGTGGATTCCAAGGAGCCTCTTCCAAACTATGCCATAGGGATCACCTTACATAACAAAAAAGGTGAATTTAAGATTGATGAGGAAACAGGTTGGATCCGTCACTGGGAGCAGATCAAAGATTCCTATGTAGGAGAGGGGATTGTGATGGATGTGGCTGAAATTGATTCAGCTTTTGCTAGGGAATCAGAAGTAGCTGACCAAAGTAATTTGTTGCTTTTGGCCAAACCTTCCAGTGTGGTTAGTTACTATGCAGGCTTTGCTTGGGTAAAGAGTGGTCAGGTCAATGCCGTAGAAGACTGGGACAAAATGTTGGAGCAACAAGCGGCTATCATCAAAAGCCCACTCAAAGTGACTATGGAGTAATTCCCTTGGGGCTCTAATAATTAAAAAGGCAAAATCATCAACGATATGGTTTTGCCTTTTTTATTTTTCAATACCTACACTTAATTGCCACTCACCCTAGTTTGCAACAAGGATGGCTAAGTTCAGGTGTTTTCAATGCTTTGTAGATTAATCCCGAAGCGTGAAAAATAAAATGGATGAATCATTCCAAAAATTTTGTACTTGATTCTTTCATTTTATAGCTTGTGCAATCGATTGCTCATTTTGGCAAAAGACTTTTTCGAAAACACTACTTATAGCGATGATAAACCTAAAAAAACTAAATTACCTGTGCTTGTTGATTTTAGTCAACCTGATCTTATTAGCTTGTGACAAAAAGGAAACCAACTCCACTGCTTTTTCCCATGAAGACTTGAAGCTTTGGTATCAGCAACCAGCTGAAAATTGGAATGAAGCACTTCCTTTAGGCAATGGAAGGTTGGGAGCCATGATTTATGGAGGCTCAAGTCAAGAACATATTCAATTGAATGAGGAAACATTTTGGGCTGGTGAGCCCGGCAATAATGTGCTTCCTAAATTGAAAGAGCTTCTTCCTGAGCTTAGGAAAATGATTTTTGAAGGAAGGCATGAGGAAGCAGAAGCTTTGGCCATGACAGCCCTGCCAAGGCATGCGGCAGAGAACAACAACTATGGAATGCCTTACCAAACCATTGGAGACCTCTTTTTGGATTTTAAAGGACATGGTCAAATAGAAGACTATTACAGAGATCTTGACATTGGGAGTGCTGTAGCAACATTTTCTTACAAAACTGAAGGAGTCAATTATCATAGGGAGTTTTTTACTTCCTTGGAGGACGATGTAATGGTCCTTAAACTAAGTGCAGACCAAGCTGGAGCCATTAGCTTTAGCCTTTCAGCTGACTCACCACAAAAAACATTTGATGTAAACGTGGCCAATAACCAATTGGTACTTTCTGGGACTTCGGGCAGTGTGGACAATAAAGTAGGGAAGGTCAAATTTAAGGGGGCGGTAGAAATCAAAACAAAAAATGGAACGCTGACAAAAGGGGAGAAATCCATCGAAATCAGCGGTGCCGATGAAGCCATTGTCCTGATTTCTTTGGGGACTAATTTTAAAAATTATGATGAGTTGTCCGATGAAATGCTAAATGAGGCCACAAAAAAACTAGAAGCGGTTCGCAACAGGTCTTATGAAGATATGAAACAGGATCATATCGAAAATTACCAACAATACTTCCAGCGAGTCGCTTTGGACTTGGGCGAAACTGAAGCAGCCCAGAAACCTACTGATATAAGGTTGGCTGAATTTTCCCAAGCGGATGATCCTGCTTTGGTCTCTCTTTATTTTCAATATGGCCGTTATTTATTGATTTCCAGTTCACAACCTGGTGGCCAACCTGCCAATCTTCAGGGAATTTGGAACAATTTGGTGTCGCCTCCATGGGATAGTAAATACACCATCAATATCAATACGGAAATGAACTATTGGCCAGCAGAGGTGACCAATCTTTCCGAAATGCATGAGCCCCTGTTTGAAATGATAAGGGATTTGTCGGAGACAGGAAAACAAAGTGCTCAAAAGATGTATGATGCCAGAGGTTGGAACGTGCACCACAATACGGATTTGTGGAGGATGACCGGCCCAATAGATGGGGCACATTATGGGCTTTGGCCGATGGGGGGAGCATGGCTTTCCCAGCACCTTTGGCAACATTACCTGTACACGGGAGACCGATCGTTCTTGGAAGAAAATTATGAGGTGATCAAAGGCGCAGCTTTTTTTTACAATGATGTCCTCCAAGAAGAGCCAGAGACCAAGTGGCAGATTGTGGTGCCGAGCATGTCTCCTGAAAACTCTCATCAGGGAGGGACAACCATCGCGGGTGGGACTACCATGGATAACCAGTTGGTCTTTGATGTGTTTTCCAATTTTGTTCAGACCGCGCAATTGCTTGACAGGGACAAAGCGCTTGCCTCTGCTGTCCAGGATAAAATAAACCAGCTGGCACCGATGCAGATTGGCCATTGGGGACAATTGCAGGAATGGATGCATGACTGGGATGACCCTTCCGATGGGCATCGCCATGTATCCCATCTTTATGGTTTGTATCCAAGCAATCAAATTTCCCCTTTTCAACATCCCCAACTTTTTGAGGCTGCCAAGACCTCTTTGGTGGCAAGGGGCGATAAATCTACCGGCTGGTCCATGGGGTGGAAGGTAAACCTCTGGGCCCGGTTACTGAATGGCAATAGGGCCTATAAACTGATCCATGATCAACTTACTCCCGCACTTACAGAAGATGGCGAGGCAGGAGGGACCTATCCGAATTTGTTGGACGCACATCCTCCTTTCCAGATAGATGGTAATTTTGGATGCACTTCGGGTATTGCCGAAATGCTTGTGCAAAGCCATGATGGGGCTGTCCATCTGCTGCCTGCCTTACCCGAACAATGGAAAGAGGGACATCTTAGTGGTATTAAATTACGGGGAGGCTTTGAACTGGTGTCGATGAAATGGCAAGATAGCAAGTTGGTGGAGTTGAAAATCAAATCCAATTTAGGCGGAAACCTTCGTCTGAGGACAGAAAGTCAATTGGATTTGGAAATGGGAGATTTGGAAATGGCTTCCGGGATCAACCCCAACCCCTTCTTCCAGCTGCCAGAAATCAAAACTCCCCTAGTACATCAAGAAGCTCCGGCTTCAAATTTGGCCTTGCCGGAGTATCAATTATATGATGTGGCTACTGAAAAGGGAAAGGTGTATTTGTTTCAAAATGCAGGAGGTTGATTTTCAGTTTTTTTGGTTTGGGCAAAGCAAGCTTTAATGTTATGGTACAGTTGGGCGAAGGAGTGGTCAATGAAAGGCCAAAGTATTTATAACTAAAAAAATCACTGGTTTAAAAGGTGATTTATGATGATTATTGGTAAGTTGGGTCGGCACTAGGCCTATTGTCTTAAAAAGCAAAGGTGCTGCTATATTCACTCACAATAAACTCAAAAAAATGAAAATCGCTACAGAACCAATCGGAAGTATTCCAAGGCCAGTGGAACTGGTAGAAGCCATCACATCATCCTCCCCAAAACAGGACTTAGAAGCACTCTATGACAAGGCTGTAATGGACACTTTGAAAGAGTTTGAAAGGACAGGCTCACTGATCATTACCGACGGGGAACAAACCAAGTCCAGTTTTGCTACCTATCCCTTAGATGGTGCTGTAAACATTGCTCCTAAAGGAATGAGAATTGACTTTGCTGATGGGCATTTCAGACAACTGCCGCTGTTGACCAAAGGCCCTTTTCGCTATAGCAAATATGCGGTGCAATACCTAAAATATGCCCAAGAGAGAACCAGTCTCCCCATAAAACAAGCCGTCATTTCCGCTTCAGCACTTAGCTTGATCTATCCGCCAGAAGGGATTGAGGGCTATTCCCAAGAAGGATTTATCGCTGACCTGGTCAATGAATGCGAAAAAGATATCAGACAATGTCTCGAACAGGGAGCAGCTAAGGTCCAGATGGATTTTACTGAAGGAAGGTTGTCGCTGAAATTGGATCCTTCCGGGGGTGTCTTGCAGCAATTTATAAACCTGAACAATCAGGTATTCAACCGCTTTTCAGATGCCTACAGGGAACGGCTTGGTGTGCATGTATGCCCTGGTGGCGACCATGATTCTACTCATAGTGCAGATGTGGATTACACCGCTTTTCTTCCGGCGCTTTTTGATTTGAATGTGGGTAACTTTTACCTACAGTTAGCAAGTGAATCCGATAAGAAAAAAGTTTTGAAAACGGTCAAAGAATACCTTAAGCCATATCAAAAGGTATTTATAGGGGTTACTGATGTGAACAGCCCGAAGGTTGAAACCAAAGAGGAAGTGATGGAGCGTATCTTGGAAGCAGCTGAGTTTATCCCGCTTGGCCAATTGGGCACAACGGATGATTGCGGTTTTTCCCCTTTCTGTGATGATGTATCCACCACGCGGGAGATTGCCTTTGCCAAAATCAAGGCCCGAGTAGAAGGCACCAAGCTGGCCGAGGCAAAATTATCCTAGCCCTATTGGAAAACCTTGAAAGCGGGCAAGAGTTAAATCTTTTGCCTGCTTTTTATAGGGGTTAAACTATTGAAAGTGAATTAGAAGGATTGATTTGGAGTTTTTAATACAATAGCCAATCATCCGAGTTTGCAATACGGATGGCTAAGTCCAAAGGTTTTCAATGCGGCTTAGTGGATAATCAATGCGTTGAAAACGCAAGGATTTAGGGTACAAAAGAGGGCTAGATTAGGTTCTCCGCGTAAAGGAAGGTCATTTGCTTCCTGTAGCATGAGCTACCCTTCCTGTAGGGTAAAATGGGCTTCCTGTCCGACAGGACGGGGCCATCGTTCTACAGGAAGGCTTAATAAAGTGACCGGAGGGCTTACTTGACTTACAGGAAGGCCCATCACTCCTACAGGAAGGGCTATTTGCTATACAGGAAGGACTCTCAGACCTACAGGAAACCCTATCCAAGGTACAGGACGGGTTCATGCACTGACCGGATGGCTCCTTTAGGTTACAGGACGCATCTTTTGCCTACAGGAAGGGGTTTAGGGGGTACAGGACGGGTTATTCACCTACAGGAAGCTTCCTGAGGCGACAGGACGAAATAATCTTCGTTTATTTTACCAGGTTTTTCAGTAAATACCAGCATTAAGGTATTTGTAATGGTGGATGGATTCTTTAGTTTGGGGAAAATATCCAATTTCAAGCACCATGATATATCGATTAAAAATGAAAAGGATATCTTAAAGTAAAATTTACCTAAGGTATACCAAGCTAATAAATATCTGGGGTGTTAAACCTTTGGTTAACAGGTGTATAAGTTGTGCGTCATTAAAAGAAACCGAGCAATAGAATATGATAAGACTGATTATTGATAAACTTGGAAGCGGACACCATGACCTCTTTTTGAAAATTGACTTGATGCCGAGTTTTTCGAGAACAGCCGACAGCTACTATTTATTTGACTTTTTGGAAATTGATGATTCAGAAATTGAAAAACAGAAAGTGGATTCCGATTCAATTTTAGCTTTTGGTGCAATAAAACTTATCGACTTTTGGACTGAAAGAATAAAATCAATTGAAAAAGGACAAGTAAAATTTATTCCATTTGACCTTTGGGACGAATACATAGGCGGATTAAGAATTGAGAAAACAAAACTTGGATATGAAGTTAAACTTGTCTCGACTGACAAAATTCATGGATATGGAGTTGATAAGTCAAATCTTGACATGCAGATAGAGCAGAACAAATTGACTTTTAATGAAGATGAAAAAGCAGAATGGTTAATAAGTGAACAGGTACTATTTGACGGACTTGAATGGAGTAAGAACGAATTGAAAAAATAAAGACGAACGCATAACAACACATATAGCTTCAGGCGGGCTGACGGCAGTCCGCAAGGTCTCTACTTATCTGCTATCTTTGGTCACAGCCGACACGATAGCGTTTGTAAAATCCGCCCGAAAGCTTAGCCGGGCCGTTGTAGGTCACTAGTATCAAGGCCGAATATTTCCGAATCAAACCGAATCAACCGAATCAACTTTATCGAATCACAAACGAATATATTCGAATCATTTCGTATCACTCAGCTTTAAAAACCGTATCTTCGAAGAATGGAATCACAAGTTCATTACCTTCGCCTCAGTCTTAATTGGAAATTAATCAACACAATTAGTGAAATTGATCGGTTCGATGCTTCTTGGGCAACTATCGAACGAAAAGAGGGACAAAGCCTCAAACAACTCAAGAATATCGCAACGGTAAGAAGTGTTGGAGCCTCAACAAGAATTGAGGGTTCCAAAATGAGCGATGAAGAAGTTGAAGTGTTACTTAAGAACATTGATATCTCAAAGTTAGAAGATCGCGATTCCCAAGAAGTTGTTGGTTATTTCCAAACACTGGATATTATTTCGGAATCATTCCAAGACATACGAATTGACAAAAGTAGTTTAAAGAATCTCCATAGTATCTTAATGAAACATAGTGAAAAAGATCAATGGCATAAAGGAGATTATAAACAACATAGTAACGCTGTAGAAGCGAATTATCCTGACGGTACAAAACAAATAATCTTTCAGACAAAAGAACCTGGTTTTCCAACTGAAGACGCTATGAATTCATTGTTTGAATGGTATTCTTCTGACAAAGAAACTCACCCACTTGTAAAGTCTGCCTTATTCTCATACGAATTTGTAAGCATCCATCCTTTTCAAGATGGAAATGGAAGATTAAGCAGGCTACTAGCAACCCTTCTCCTTCTGCAAAACGGCTATAGGTGGATTCAATATGTCAGTTTGGAGCATGAAATCGAGAGTCGAAAAAACGAATATTACAGAGTTCTTAGGAGTTGTCAGTCCAACAGACCAAATGAAAATATCAATGAGTGGGTTGTTTTTTTCTTTAGTGCTCTTAAAAATATTCAAGAACAACTAATGAGGAAGCTTGAATCAACAGGAATCGAAGGAAGCTTATCTCCAAGAGAAAAATCAATATTAACATTTATAGGAAATTATGCAGGTTGTAAATCTGGTGAAATTGCTAAAAGACTAGATATTCCAAATCCAACAGTAAAACGTATCTTGACCGATTTAGTAAGCAGAAAACTAATAATCAAACATGGCTCTGGTTCAGGAACGAACTACTCAATAATGTAAAAGACCTACAATAATGGGTGAAAACCATGTTATGTCAAGGGGTCACGAGAGGTTTGTGGTTATTTGGTAGCCCGAGAATTCGAAGAATTCGCTACTTTGAAAACAGAAACGAACTACTACTAAATTACGCTTCCGTTCTGATTCGAAGCGTTGTAAACAATCCGGTACCATATTTAAAACATTTACCTTCAGGGCTAAGGTTTAAGAGGATGTTATAGCTTAGAAATAGTTTGGATGAATTGTGATTTTAAAAGGTTATCAAATGTATTTTTCAATACATTAGTCAGAATTAAATTATGAAAGAAAATCTGAGATTGGATAGAAAAGAAAGTACTACTGAACACCATTACAATCAAATTCGAGGTGAAAAGCCACCTGAATCATTCAAACATGAAGGTTTTGTAAAGTGTAAACTGATTCATTCTAAAGGGAAATCATTTATCGTTCCGGATCTTATTTATTTGATGACAGATGACATTAATTTTGAATGGATTCAGTTTTATTCTTTCCTTCCTTGTATGCTTACAAAGTTTTCTGAAGAAGAGATAATTGGAAGCTTTCCTGTTGATATTTCTTTTGGTCATACCATAAGAATCACTATAACAACGGAATGGCACCAACATAATCTGCCCGACAATTCAAATCTATTCAAATGTCGCATTGAAGGACCAGAGAACATCATGGATTTCACAACAGGTAAAGGGAAATTAATTGATGGAAGCCCCTATATAGAATTGTTTCATCACACCCTTACGGAGTATAAAAATTTGATTGAAGAAAGTTCGTTTTTTAAGTGTTCTGCTTGGAACTATCAAGGAACTAAGGAGTTATCAAACTTTGCATACTGCTACTTTACATCACTTCCAGAAATCATCCAATCCAATGACCTCAAAATGATTGCTATGGCATCAGATGGTAAGGTTCACCTAATTGTTGATGGTAGTGATGAGATTGTGGAAATTGAAGTTTATAGAGAATCCACAAAGAACCGAACAGCAACACTTAAAATGTTGATTGATTCAACTATCATTGAGAACAATCATCTATGGGACCAAGAAACCAATAATGGACAAGTCTATTATGAAAAAAGTAATGCCTTCGTTTACAGAATTGGTGTGGAAGTTGGTAGCACCATCCAATTTGTAAATAAAAGAATTGATCGTCAAGAGTGCATGAAACTTCTAAAATATTTAGTCATAGGTGATGCAAGAACCAAAGAAGGAATTATAGCATCTTTTGACGAGGAAGAAACTGAACAGATTTTTAAGGTTGAATTATTCCCGGACAATAGCACAAACATTCTAAAGTTCTGGTTTGAAAATGGGAACACTGACCTTTACACAAGGAAGGAAATTGAAGAATTAAAAATAAAAAGTAGCTAACAAAACCTATGCGCAATGCCCTTAGAGACACTGCGTATAGCCAAACATATATGGGCAATATAAATAATGGAAAAAGTTTTTAAAGAAATAGAAAAATTCAAGAAATGGGCAGAAGCTTATTCTGAAGTTCCTCAGGATGAACGTGGAGGAGAGTGGGAATGTGATTATTCTGATTGGCCCATTATCTGGAAAGAATTTGAAGATTTTTTTAATGAATGTCATTATTCAAAATGGACTGATAAGGAACTTGCTAACATTCTATATATAATTGCACGAGACAATGAGTGCAATTCCATAATTGAGCTTATTTCTGAAAAACCGGAGACTCTTGAATTTATAGCTAACAAAGGTTTGGACTTTAATAGTCCTGATGCTAAATGGCAAATTGTAGAAATGCTTCACAATCTTCAGAGCCAGCATAATGCAGAACAATTAATCATAAAGTACTTGAAACAGGAAATAGAATATGTTTCTCGTATGGGGATTAAGACATTAGGACGATTAAAATCAAGTTTAACTGAGAAGTATTGCGAGAAAGCTTGGCAATGGAATAAAAATGACCCTATGAGTGAATACCAAAGAATAATGGCTTTGAATGTACTGTTTGAATATGGATCGCCATTAACTTCTAAGTACATCACTTTGGCTAAAGAAGATGGACGTGAATATTTGGTAAGTCAAGCTATTAATATTGAAAATAAAATAAAAGCTGGTAACACTATATAAAATGCATTGAAACGCATTTTGTACTCAATGTCTTAAACAATCAAGTACCAAATAATAAAACATTTACATCAAGGGCAGACGGTTGAAAGGCTATTCTAGCTTAGATATAGTTTTGAGGAATTGTGATTTTAAAAGGTTATTAATTGTATTTTTCAGAACCTTGTTCAGCGTGTAAGGTAACTTGTGAATGATTCATTTTTGGTGTATTTTTACATCAAAAATAATATTATGGCAAGGCAAAGTATCTCATTCACCAAGCCAAACGATGAATGGCTAAAAGAGCAAGTAGACAATAACGAATATTCCAGTAAAAGTGAACTTGTCAATGATTTGATTAGGCAGGCCAGAAAACAACAAGTGGAAATTGACTGGATAAGGGCCAAACTGGAAAAAGCTGAAAATAGCGGCTTTACTGATGAAAGTAAAGACCAAATTTTAAAGCAGTCAAAGTCTTTACTGAATGGCTAACTATAAATTGAGCAATTTGGCCAAAGAGGACTTGATTAGAATTCATCATTACGGAGTCAAGAAATTTGGGATGGCTCAGGCCGACAAATACTTTGAGTCCTTTTTTGAATATTTTGACATTATTGCTCAAAGACCTTTTGCTTTTGAATCTGTTGACTTTATTAAGAAAGGATATCGAAGATGTGTGTGTGGTTCAGACAGTATCTATTACAAAATCACAGATGATATTGTGGAAATAATGACAATTGTAGGAAGACAAGATTTAAAGAATATCCTTTAATTTTCTGGTTAAGAATACCAATTCTAACAATATAGATTGCTTTTGGTTTTTCCCTTCTAATCCGAATTTGCAAAACAGCTTGCTAAATCAGGACATTTTCATTGTAGTAAGGATTAATAAGTCCTTGTCGCAAATGAGAACTATCTGAGCTGTCGGACTAATTTTTTAGCTGTTTTAGTCAATGGAATGGTATCATAGCTATATTTAATAATGAGTAAACGTTGATAATCTTTAACAGAAGAACATGTTCAATTTTTTGAAGTCAAATAAAAAGTATGAACCGCTCAATGGGGAACTAAGAAAGTATTTTGAATACAACTTTTTGTGGTTATTGCAGAAGTTTCCGGAACCAAAAATAGAAGATCGTAAAATATTAACCCCCACATCGGAACACTTTCCCATAAAATGGGACAAAAGCAAGGACAATGCCTTTGACGCTCTTAGGATCATTTGTAAAAACATGCAAATTGACCCGAGTAAAGTGGAACTCAATTTTTTTGATAATGGGCTCAAAGAAATTGATATGGGAACTTCGGTGATTTTTGTGGAGTCTGACCCTGAAAACCCTGAAGCTGCAGGACTATTTCATCACGAAAAGGTAGATGGAAAATACAGCGTTTCACTTGATGAAGTATTATTGGCAAAACCAGACGACTTAATTGCCACAATTGCCCACGAACTTGCGCATGTCAAATTGCTGGGAGAGAAAAAGCTAGATCAAAATGATGAAATGCTCACTGACTTTACGACTGTTTTTTTTGGACTTGGAATTTTTAATGCCAACACGGCATTTCAATTTTATAATCAACCTGACCGTTGGGGATACAGCAATCTAGGCTATCTGAAAATTGACGAATGGGCTTATGCCTTGGCTTTGTTTGCTTTTATACGACATGAAGATGATCCGGAATGGAAGCAGTACCTAAGCAAAACGGTTAAAAAGGACTTTGAAAAATGTCTTCGGTATATGATTGAAAATGAAGAAGAAATTTTCAAGTTTGATGATTATGAGGCTGGAAAAAAGGTGCCCTTTGTGACACTAAGCATAGCCATGATGTCAGGGAATAAAGACACTGTAGAACCAAACTGTTGATTAAAATAATAACTGAAAATATATGGATACGAAATTTAAGGCAGGGATTAATATTGCGATAAAGATTCCTAAAAGTAAATATGAGAAAACAGTTACTTTTTACAGGGATATTTTGAAGTTAGAAGTTGAGGAGATACCTATTCAAAATCCAACAGTTTCGAGAACGCACGAGGTAAAATTCGGAAACAATGTGATTTGGTTGGACTGTGTGGACAATTATACTCATTCTGAAACTTGGTTACAGCTTACTGTCCCAGATGTAGCAATAGCCACGGACTATTTAAGACTAAACGGGGTGGAAACATGTGATGAGCTTGAAGAACTTCCTGAAGATATGCATTGGATCCAAGATCCGGCAGGAACAGTGTTTAACCTTCAGAAGGGAAGCGAAAATCAAGAATAATAACTGTTAATATATGCTGGTCTAATCCATTGTGCCAGTTAGATAAAGATTTTTAATGAGAAAGATCATTAATGCGGAGAGGCCCGAGGGCTAGCGTTAGTTTTATTAAAAAGGATCAAGTAATCTGACCTTCAAGAATCTTAAGTATTGGTACATATTATTCGCATTGTACTTTTACCCAATACCATAGAATGCTTTGTTAGAAAGTTCTATTAATATGAATGACACAGTGTGTTTTACATTTTAAAAGCTCTTTAGGGTTTAATAAAATATAATTTTTAGTGTATTTTTATGAATAAATCAGTGTTGTAGCTGTCTTGTTTTAAAGGTTTGTAGTACGGCTTGCTGATAAAAGGTGAGCAGATGTTTTTTTGTCGTATCGGAATTCCTAAATCATGAACCATGAAGAATTATTTACTATTATTCACCGCATTGGTATTTGTCATTAGTTGCGACAGTGGAGACCAATCTTCCTCCAATACAGCAAAGGTTTATTATGGAGGAGATATCCTGACCATGGTCGGTAAACAGCCACAATATGTCGAAGCGGTGGTGGTAAAGGACAGTGTTATTACTTTTGCAGGAGAGGCAGGGGAAGCGATGGTTCAAGCGGGGAAAGGGCACGCAATGATCGATTTGGAAGGTAGGACTATGTTGCCGGGTTTTATAGATGGACATGCTCATTTTGCAAATTTTTCCTCACAGGCCATTGGAGCACTGCTTTTACCCTCCCCAGACGCCAATGCCAATGACATTCCCACCGTTATTTCGATTTTGAAGGATTGGAATACACCTGAAAACAGGGAATTGACCGGATGGATTTTTGGGACAGGATTTGATGATTCCGTGCTGGAGGAAAAGCGCTTTCCTACCAAACATGACTTGGATGAAGTGAGCACGGAGTTTCCCATTATGATCATCCATATTTCCGGCCACTTTGCCGTAGTCAATTCAAAAGGTTTGGAAGTATTGGGGATTACCTCAGAGACTACCAATCCAGAGGGTGGGTTGATCAGAAGAGAACAAGGCTCCAATGAACCCAATGGCGTATTGGAGGAGCTGGCTGCAATCCCCCACATGTTGAAAGCATTGACGCCAAAAAGCGATGAGGCTTCCCTGAAATTTTTCAATGCCGGTCAAGATATGGCGCTTGCTTATGGCTATACTACAGCTCAGGAAGGCCGGGCCATGCAAAACCATGAATTATTGGCCAAGATGGCAGATGCAGGAAAGCTGAAGCTGGATGTGGTGAGTTATATCGATTATGCCTTTGTGGATCAGTATATGGGCAGTAAGTGGAACAGTAAAGATTACCTAAAGCACTACAGGATCGGAGGGATGAAAGTGACCTTGGACGGCTCTCCCCAGGGAAGGACAGCTTGGAGAAGTACTCCCTATTTAGTTCCGCCAGATGGGGCAGGGGCTGATTATTCAGGCTATCCTGCTATCCCCAATGATGAAGACCTAACTGCCATTTATGAAAAGGGGTTGAGGCACAATTGGCAAACTTTGACCCATTGTAATGGGGATGCGGCTATGGATCAGATGATTCGCACCCTCGGTCCATTATTTGAAAAATATGGCAAAGAGGATCGACGATACGTGCTGATTCATGGGCAATACATCCGAGGAGACCAATTGGAGGAGTTTAAAAAGTTAAATGTATTGGCATCACTGTTCCCTTTGCATACATTTTATTGGGGAGACTGGCATAAAGAGCTCATAGGTGATTCATTAGGGAATAAGATCAGCCCTACCCGGACCGCGCTGAATCTTGGGCTTCCTTTGACTATCCATACAGATGCTCCAGTGGCTTTACCCAACTTGATGCGGGTGGTTTGGACGGCTTCCAGCAGAACATCACGATCGGGAGATATTATTGGGGAAGAAGAAAGATTAACTCCTTATGAGGCCTTGAAAGCCATCACGGATTGGAGTGCCTATCAGCATTTTGAAGAAAACAGCAAAGGTACCCTGGAAGCGGGGAAGCTTGCAGATATGGTTGTTTTGGACAAAAACCCCTTAAAAGTTCAAGTGGATGAGATCAAGGATATCCAAGTCTTGGAAACGATAAAAGAAGGAATGTCGGTTTATTTGAAGGAGTAATTGCCTCAAGAAAGCAGCCCTCATCTCCAATAGATTAACTAAAGCTGATGATAAAGGAGAATAATTTTTTTAAACAGACAAAAAAGAAGAAATTCCCATTTCTTTCCAGATTTCATTAACACTTTTACCGAGTGAAAATATTAGTAATTGAAGACGAGGTTTTATTACAGCAGAGCATCAAGGAATCTTTGGAAAAGGAAAGTTTCTTGGTCGAAACGGCCAATGATTTCTATGCTGCCATGGATAAAGTGTTTGTCTATGATTACGACTGTATTTTACTGGACATCATGTTGCCCAATGGAAGTGGGCTGGATATTTTAAATGAATTAAAAGAGGCTGGAAAAAGTGAAAATGTCATCATTATTTCTGCCAAGGATTCATTAGATGATAGGATAAAAGGCCTGGAGTTGGGAGCTGATGATTATTTGACTAAACCATTTCATTTGAGCGAACTCAATGCCCGGGTGAAAGCTGTTTTGCGCCGTAAGCACCTGCAAGGCAACAGGGCCATCAGCTTAGCCAATTTGGAGTTGGATTTTGAGGACAGGACACTTTTAGTGGACGGTAAAGCAGTGTCGCTCAATCGCAAGGAATTTGATATCCTCAATTATTTTTTATTGAATAAGAACCGCTTGGTCAACAAAACTGCTTTGGCCGAGCATGTTTGGGGAGACAATAGTGACCAGGCTGATAGCTTTGACTTTGTCTACTACCAGATCAAAAACCTGCGCAAAAAATTGCAAGAATGTGGTGCGCATATTGAAATAGAATCTGTGTATGGAGTAGGATATAAACTGGTTCAAAAATGAAGCTGCTCAATCAATCCCTGAAGTATTTGTCATTGTCCATTTTGATGATCGTGACGATTTGGTCAGTAATATTTTACCTGAACATGCTCAGCGAAATCAAAAGTAGTATCGATGAAGGGCTGGAAAATTACAAGCGACTGATCATCCTCAATGCAGCAGAGGACTCTACTATTTTGACCAAGAAATACTTTGACGAAAGTTTTTTTACCATCCAAAAAATCAGCAAGGAACAAGCCTTGTCGACCAAAGATCGGTATTTCGACACGGAGCTTTATATGCAGGATGCAGATGATCAGGCACCGGAAGTGGAGCCGGTCAGGATGTTGACCACTGCTTTTGAAATGAATGGTTCCTATTATGAATTGAAAGTGGCCAATTCAATGGTGGAAGAAGATGACCTGATCCAAGAGTTGTTGTGGGATGTGGTTTGGCTCTATTTGGTGTTGATCTTAGGGGTTATAATTATCAATAATATTGTGTTAAGAAGTTTGTGGAAACCCTTTTATGATTTTTTACAGCAACTTAAGAATTATCGCTTGGGTAGAAGTAAGCAGTTTCCTGAAGTTCAGACACAGACACGGGAATTTGTGGACTTGCAGGAAGCTGTCAATACCTTGCTTAAGCATAGTGTTGCTACTTTTGAGCAGCAAAAGGAATTCATAGGAAATGCTTCCCATGAACTGCAAACACCGTTGGCAGTGGTCAGCAATAAACTGGAACTCATGCTGGAAGAGGAAAATCTCTCCGATTCTCAAGTTGAAAATGTAGCTGAGATCTTTCAGACCATTCAGCAACTGGTTCGTTTGAACAAAACACTGTTGTTGCTTTCGAAAATAGACAATAAGCAGTTTTTGGAGAATGATAGTGTTGCGATGCATGAGGTTATCAGTGTCAATATTGAAAAGTTGATTGATTTTTCAGCATTTAAAAATATCGCTGTTTCCTCTAGCGAAATGGAGCCTATTGCTGTTCAGATGGACTTTTCTTTGGCCAATATTGTCGTGGCCAACCTACTTAAGAATGCTATTTTTCATAACCACGAGAAGGGAAAGGTAAATGTTTCCCTAAAGGCTGGGGTATTCAGCATAGCAAACACAGGCAATCCTAACACCTTGGATGTAGAAAAAATATTTCAGCGCTTTCAGAAATTTGATTCAAAGTCCAAAGGAGCTGGTTTAGGTTTGGCCATTGTCAAGGCCATCTGCGAGCTTTATGGGTTTAAAGTAAGCTATAGGTTTGAAAATGGCCTGCACCTTTTTGAAGTAAATTTTAATACAAACTGAGTGAAAACCTAGTATTCCCAAGTCTTTCCAGAATCGTCCATTTGCTTTGAGGTATAAACTAAAAAACATACTTATGAAAAAGCAAATTCTATTTCTCGCAGCATGCATGGCCTATGGCTTTACTCAAGCACAGGATATTGTTTCCGGTCAGGTTCCATCCCTTATTCTGAATGCATTTACCACAACCTATCCTAAGGCATCCGATGTGGAGTGGGAGAAAGAAATGAAATTCTACAAGGTGGAGTTTGAAACGGGTTGGAATAGGGATCACGAAATTTGGTATGATGAGACTGGAGAGATGATCAAACATCAAGAAGATATTTCTGTAGGGGAGTTGCCAGAAGCAGTGAACAACATCATCAATACAGACTTTAAGGGATATGGTATTGATGATTTGGAGCGTATCACCAGCAAGGATCAGGTGGTCTATAAAATGGAGCTCAATTCACTCCTGCAGCAGGACTATGATTTGGTAGTAGACGCCAAAGGAAATGTTCTCAGTAAAATGGTCGATTAAGGGTGGGGAAGATGAAGAGGATTCTGTTCTTAAGCCTTTTGGTTTTTGTCGCGTATGAATCATGTTTTGGCCAGATTTCTCCACCTGGACTTGGAGAAATCAATAGTTCTGAGTGGTTTGCCATTGGCGCAAAACAACGCTTAAACCAAGATAAGTCATGGATGTCCATGACTTATCTTGGAGTGGGGCGGACGAGTACACCAGATGACTTCAACCCTTTGAAGAGATCGGGAATTTATGTGATCAATGAAGAAGTGACTCATCATTTCAAAAAGCATTGGAAATATGCTTTGGCATTGAGTTATAGGTGGCAGGACATGTACCAATCTACGGAGCCATTTGAACCTAATGAGCCCAGAGCACGCCAAGAAATAAGAAGCTATGGCAGGCTTTCGTACCTGACAACGATCCGGAAAATGGTATTTGAATTGACTTATAGACCTGAAATGAGGTTGTTCTACAATCCTGATTTTTCCAGGTATGATAAAAAGGCACAGTTTAGGTCAAGGTTTCGGAGTAAAATATCCATTCCTATTGATGCCAATCATACACAAAAATTGAGCTTGAGCACAGAAGTATTGTTCTCCACTACCAAGCAAGAGGACTGGGACAACTTTAGGTATAAGGAAAGCCGTTTCTGCATTTTTTATTCGGTGACCGTGCCAGGAAAAAAGATCACTTTTGACATTGGTTATATGAATAATCTATTGGGAAAACCAATTTATAAGGACAGTCATTATTTGGCTTTTGATGTGGTGTTTAACGATCCATTTGGAAAGAAGTAATATGGTTCTAAAAAGGGGCGCTTATGGAAATCAGGTGAATAAAAGTAAAAGGCGGAAAGTCCTTGATAGGATTTCCGCCTTTTTGATTCAATGGGCTTGAAGCCCGGCATGTATGTAGTGCTAATGCTTGTTTTGCTTAATTAGTTTCCTTCAGCAATTCTTTTACAGCTGTTCCCAACTGTGGATCGATCCCTTGAAGGAAATCATTATATGGTAAAGGAACCAAGATGTCTGGTTCTAGCTCCTTGTTTTCAGTTACTTCACCATCAGTGCCAATAGTGCCGATCATAGGAATCCCAAAAATGATACTTGGATCAATTTGGCGCTCCCACCAAACAGCAGTACCGGTGCCCGCTACAGGCATTCCCACCAGTTTACCAATTCCATTTTGCTTGTAAATGTAAGGGAAGATAAAGGCATCGCTATAGTTTCCTTCACTCATCAGCACAATGCTAGGTTTGGTCCATCTGGCCATAGGCTCTCCACCTTTTACTTTTTCGCCTTGAGGAGAGAATTCCAAGTAAGTCTTGCCACTCAAGAAGGTGTTCAGGTCATCATGCAACCAACCACCGCCGTTGAATCGGGTGTCGACCACTAAGGCTTTTTTGTCCATGTGTCTGCCCAAAACAGTCTCATAAACCTCTCTGAAACTGCCATCATTCATGCCCCTAACGTGAACATAACCCAATTGGCCATTGCTTAGGGAATCTACCATTTCTTCCATGGTTTTGGTCCAGCGCTTGTACATCAACTGGCTTTCTTCGCCCATAGAAGTAGGCTGTACAGTTTGTTCATAACTTTCCTTGCCTGACTTGATGTTCAAGACAATTTTCTTTCCACTGATATTGGTCAGGTACTTGTTCCAGTTTTCATCCTTACCAATTTCCTCTCCATTGATGGCTGTAATAATATCACCTGCTTTGACTTTGCTTTGTGCCACATCCAATGGCCCAGCAGCAATAACTTCACTGATTTTTATTCCAGCTCCAGTGAAGGTTTCATCATAAAGCAATCCCAGCGAAGCGGTCACATCACCATCAGACTGACTGGCATAGTAGCGGCCTCCGGTGTGCGAAGCATTGAGCTCACCCAAAAACTCACTCAATAGCTCTTGGAAGTCATAATTGTTGTTGATATGTGGAAGAAATTTACCATACTCTTTATGGTACATGTCCCAGTCAATTCCATGAAGTGTTGGGTCATAGAATTTCTTCTTAACCTGTCTCCAAGCATGATCAAATATATATTCCCTTTCTCCAGCTTTGTCCAACTTCATGTCACCATCGATAGAGATGTTAGTGACTTTACCGCTTTTGGCATCCACTTTTACAGGTCTTCCTCTATTGCTCATATACAGGGTTCCGCCATCCTCACTGATTTCGATCCCACTTGGAGAGCCGCCCATTTTCGCGAGTATTTTTGTGCTGTGGGTACGTGGCTCGGTCACCCAAAGGTCATACCCTTTTTCAAAGGAGGATAGGTAATAAACCTTACTACCATCTTTATTGAGGGCATAGTCACTGATGCTGGAGCTGTTGATGGTTAATTTTACCTTTCTATTGTCCAGGTTTTTAAGGTCAAGTTTTAATGTTTCTTTTTCCGCTTTGTCATCCTCTTTTTTCTTGTCCTTACTGTCTTTCTCCTTTTTATCTTCTTCTTTCTTCTCTTCTTTTTCCAGGTCTTCCAATAGCTTGAAATCATTTTTGCTCATGGCATAGCGATCATAAGCTTCTTGGTCAAAGAAAACAGCGTAAATATCATATTCTCGGCTGCCTTGGTTGGCCAATGACTTTCTGCCTTCCTTACTGCTCAGGTAAGTCATCATCTTGCCCTCCATGGCCCATTTGGCACGGTTCTCACCAAATCCACTGTTGATAGGATATTGGATTTCTCCTGAACCATCAGCTTTGATCAATGCGGTATTTTGGCTGAACATGTATCCTTTTTCATCATCAACCAATAACCACTTACTGTCAGGACTCCACTTGTATCCCCAGTCACCATCGCTGTAAGAGTGATTGTGGCCTTCGGGTAAGATTGTAATGGTTTTTTTACTGTCTACATCATAAATTTTCAAGATGTTTCTTTCTTCCACAAAGGCGATTTTTTTGCCGTCAGGAGAATAGGTAGCTTGGAATTCTTCCGAAGCTGTCGCAATCAAAGGTTCGGTGGTCAGAATGGTGGAAGCAAAGAAGTATTTTTCTTCAGGCCTCCTTAGTGTGGCTTTGTAAACATTCCAGCTACCATCTTTTTCTCCGGAATAGATCAGGGATTTTCCATCAGGTGACCATTCTACCATTCGCTCTTGCTCAGGAGAGTTGGTGATATTTTTGGTTCTTGCATCTTCAATTCCGGTTACGAAAACCTCTCCACGGTTGACGAAAGCAATTTCTTTTCCGTTGGGGCTAACGGCAAACTCAGAAACATTGTTGATGTCCACGTTTTTGATGGCTTCGAAAGCAGCGTCATCCATTACCTGAACTGCCAACTTTGTAGGCTTAGCGCCATCAGTCAAGGTGTAGATTTCGCCTTTCCAGGTAAATGCAATTTTATTGTCCTTGGAAATACTTAAGTGTCTAACCGGAAAATCTTTGAAAGTAGTTAATTGAACATCTGCATTGCCTGCTAAAGAGCCCTTGTAGAGGTTTTGGGTGCCATCTTTTTCGTTCAGATAATAATAATTGTCACCATTAGCTGAAAAGACAGGCTCTCTATTTTCTCCTTGGAAGCTAGAAAGCTGTTGGTAATTTTCCTCTTTTACGTCGTACAACCAAATGTCCCGGCTAACAGCAGAAGTATGGTGCTTTCTCCAGGGGTCTTCATAGCCTTTTCTGTCCTGAAAGACCAATTGGCTTCCATCAGCATTAAAGTGGGCCTCTTCTGCACCGGCTGCCGTTAACAAAATGGCTCTTCCTCCTTGGGTAGGGATGGTGTAAAGGTTTTGCCAATAGCCCGTTCCCGGAAACCGGACACTTTCTGCTGGTGCAGCTCTGCCACTTCCAAACAGCACCCTTTTATTATCTGTGGTGAAATCATAAGGGTAATCATTGGCGCTGTTGAAGGTCAGACGGGTGGGGGTGCCACCCGTAGAGGGCATGGTAAAGACGTCAAAATTCCCGAACCGGTTGCTGGCAAAGGCTATGGTCTTACCATCATGGCTCCATACTGGACGCACATCATGGTAGTCGCTTGTGGTAATGGGAACAGCAGCTCCGCCTTCAGCATCTACTCTATATAGATTGCCCATATAACCGAAAATGATGGTTTTTCCATCGGGGGATATGGATGGATACCTCATCCATTTGGCATTTTCTTGGGCGAATAACACTGCAGATATAAAAAGAAGCGCTATCACCGAAAAGATTTTTTTCATTTGGTCCAAAGTTTTTAATCTGGGTTGATTTAATTAAACAGATACTAATGTACAAAATAGGAGAATGTGCCAAGAAGAGTATTCCTTGAGCGGTCGATACCGGAAACGCGAAGCTATGAGTAAATACCTAAATTTATTTAGTGCAATAGTGTTGCGAATATAGTTTTGCTTTTAATGAAAAACAAACCAGTTTTTAAGTTAAGGGAGATAGGATTATGAATTTAAATTAGTTAGGTTCTTATTTTAAAGCTCAAAAACTTAACCTAAGCATAAACATTTATATAATTGCTAAAGGCTTCCGACCTCTAATTTTGTGCTTTTAAAAACGAATCCCAGTAAAGGGATAAATGGAGGAAGTTTCCTCTGTTCTTCTTATTGAACTATGGTGTAAATTAAGCGCAACAAATAAAGCATTTATGAAAATCAAACCCATTATAGGATTATTCATTTTGTTCTGGCCTTTAGTTGGCTTTGGGCAAGAGGAAACGTTTTTTAAACTTCATTCCCACAATGATTATTTGCAGGAAGTCCCTTTTTGGACTGCCTACGCTAACAATTGTGCTTCCATTGAAGTGGATGTCATTTTAATAAATGGAAGATTGATGGTAGCTCATGAAGAAGAATCTATTGAAGACGGTAAAACCTTGGAGAGTCTTTACCTTGAACCTATCAGGCAAGCCAAAAAGTTGGAGATAGGGCCCGGCTTAGACTTTCAGCTATTGGTAGATCTCAAGACGGAAGCATCGGCCACTATGCCTGTTCTAATGGATATATTGGGAAAATATGAAGATGTATTGGCCAATGGCGACCAAGGAGTACAAGTGGTCGTATCCGGGAATAGACCTCAAATAGTAGATTATAAGAATTATTCTGATTTGGTGCTTTTTGACTACCAAAGCACGGATTTGTCTGCTGATTTACCTTGGGAGAAGATCGCTTTAGTAAGTTTACCTTACAGGAGTATGTCTGTTTGGAATGGGAAGGGAAGGATAGTTGAAGAAGAGCTTCAAAAGCTAAAATCGGTAATCACAAAAGTTCATGAAGCGGGTAGGCCTATCCGCTTTTGGGGTGCACCAGATAGCAAATCTGCTTGGAAGGCTTTTTATGACCTGGGCATTGATTACATCAACACGGATATGCCCTTTGAGGCAAATCAATACCTAAACTCGCTCAAAGGTAATGTAGTAACCAGTACACATAGGCACGAAATATACTATCCTGAATTTAAATCCGACGGCGTGGATATGCCTATCAGGAATGTTATTTTGATGATTGGTGACGGCAATGGCTTGGCACACATTTCCGCAGGGATGTACGCAAACGGAAATAAACTTAATTTGACCCAGCTTAGGCATATTGGCTTGGTAAAAACACAGTCTTCCGATGATTTCACCACAGATTCAGCAGCTGGGGCAACAGCATTGGCAACAGGCCAAAAAGCCAATAACAGGGCCATTGGTTTTTCTACTGATGGAAAAGCCTTACAGAGTATTCCTGAAATATTAAGTACTTATAACTTTAGCGCGGGAATTGTGACGACGGATAATGTGACAGGCGCATCTCCTGCTTCGTTTTATGCTCATCAGAAAGACCGAAGTATGATAAAGGGCATTGCATCAGATTTGAGCAAAAGCCAATTGGACTTGTTTGTAGGTGGAGGAAAAATTGACTTTCTGACTCAAGGTAGAGATTTGATATCTCCGCTGGAGGAAGCAGGATTCCATTTAGCTGGTTCATTGGAGGAACTTTCTACTAGTGATGCAGATAGAGTAGGTTATTTTGGGAGTAATCAAGAATTGCCAACAATAGAAAAAGGAAGAGCTGGTTTTTTATTGAAAGCTACAGATCAGTCACTAAGCTTTCTTTCCGAGAAGGAACGTCCTTTCTTTTTGATGATCGAGGGAGCCAAGATCGACACAGGGGGACATCTTAATGAGGCAAAAACGGTAGTTGAGGAGGAATTGGATTTTGATGAAGCGATAGGAAAGGTATTACAGTTTGCCGATGAAAATCCTGGGACCTTAGTCTTGATTACGGCTGACCATGAAACAGGAGGCGTAACACTACCTCAAGGGAATTTGGAAAGAGGGGAGGTGGAATTGAATTTTGATACCCATGACCATACTGGGATTTTGGTGCCATTGTTTGCCTATGGTCCCCATGCCAATGAATTCACTGGGGTATATGAAAATACGGCTGTTTTTAAAAAACTGATGAAGTTGATCAAGCAATATTATGAGCACTAAGCCAATTGTTGGTGTCGCTCACACCAAGCAGTGATCAGCTCTTCTTTTTTATTGGTGTATTTGTGGAAGTCAATGAAGATGGGACTCTTTTTTATGGTTCTGAGTATGATCCAGTCTTTGCCTTCTGCTTCTATGGTACTTCCTGATAAATCCTCAACTGTATTTCCCAGTCCATTGCAATAATGATCGAAGATGGTTTTTCCAATGTTTGACATAGTAAGTTGGTGTTAATGGTCAAGAAAAAAGTGGTATTCGATAAACGTAAAACACAATAAATTGGTTACTGAACTATCAAAATACCCAAGAATTCGTTTTGCCAAAATAAAGTTTAAAGCCACAAGCCATCTTCATAAAGGAGTTCAAACGTTGTCCAGAAAAGGTCTTTTGGTCTTGATTTTATCAAAAGAGGTATTGAGTCAATATCTTTACCCAATTTTACTACTTCTACCTTAGGAATATTTTTTTCAGAAGAAAAATATACAAATAACCAATTATTATAAAATTGAAATAAGCCGACCCACTTCTCCGTAACCGAAACCATAATACTCATGCCTAGTTCTATAGTGGGTTCTCCCAATGCTCCCCTTACTATATGATAGTTTGACAATTCATGTATAAGAATAGTTTGAGGGGGGTGCTCAATGATATTTGCCAATTGACACAATTGGTCTTTTTCAAATGCCTGAACCGTTCGCTTTGTGGACGATTGGAAGTTTCTAAAAAGCAAACTAAAGTAATCTTTGTTTACTTTGGGGTGATTTTTCTTTGACATGCTACGGTGATTAACTTTTATTAAACAAAGTGTAGAATAAATATGTTTAAATGTTTTTGTTGTTTTAGGTTGGGCGGGTGTACAGTGTTTTAGGTGGTTGAAATTCAGGAGTATATTTCTTCTTGAGCTATTGTTTTTTGGTAATGCTGCCTAGTTCGTAAAGCTTTATGGTAGTCTTTCTTTGCCAATATTTAATGAATATTGGCATTGATTCAAGTCCTGTTGGTCTCTCTTGCTGTGATGTATAGTAAATTCATAGGAAGTAGAAAAATTAAAAAGACTATGAAATCAAAACTTTTAATTAGAACAGGTCTTTGCCTTGTTATCAATTGTTTTTGTTTTGGATCTTATGCACAAGAAAAGCCCAACATACTTGTGATCATGGGAGACGATATTGGTTATTGGAACCTGAGTTATAATAACAGAGGAATGATGGGATATACTACTCCCAACATTGATAAGCTGGCTGCTGAAGGCACTACTTTTACTGATTATTATGCTGAACAATCCTGCACAGCAGGTAGGGCAGCATTTATAACGGGACAGATGCCTGTGAGAACTGGAATGACTAAGGTTGGTATACCAGGCTCTACTTTGGGGATTCAGCCAGAAGATCCCACATTGGCTGAGCTGCTTAAGCCTTTGGGCTATGCCACAGGTCAATTTGGTAAAAACCATTTAGGTGATTTGGATGAATTTTTACCTACCAACCATGGTTTTGATGAATTTTATGGAAATCTATACCACTTAAATGCAGAAGAGACCCCTGAAAACCCCTACTACCCTAAGAATCCAGAGTTCAGGAAAAAATTTGGCCCCAGAGGTGTCATTAAGAGTTCCGCAGATGGAAGTGTAGAGGATACTGGTCCTTTGACCAAAAAAAGAATGGAGACTATAGATCAGGAAGTATTGGATGCTACAACCGATTTTATGGATCGACAAGTGGAAGCGGATAAACCATTTTTTGTTTGGTTCAATACCACCCGAATGCATTATGTAACCCATGTGCCAGAAGAGTATGAAGGAAAAACCGGGCTTGGTGAATATGCTGATGGAATGGTCCAACATGATGATCAAATTGGAAAATTATTGAGCAAACTGGAAGAACTTGGTGTGGACGATAATACCATTATTATTTACACTACTGATAACGGTCCACATTTCAATATGTGGCCTGATGGAGGAATTACACCATTTAGAGGAGAAAAAAATACCAACTGGGATGGAGGTTATCGTGTGCCGTGCATCATCAAGTGGCCTGGGAAAATACCAGCAGGAAATGTGGTAAATGAAATTGTTTCGGGTAATGACTGGTTGCCTACCATCATGGCGGCAGTAGGAGAGGATGATATTAAGGAAAAGTTACTCACTGGATACCAGGTTGGTGATATGAATTATAGGGTTCACTTAGATGGATATAATTTGTTGCCGTTTTTAACTGGAGAAAAGGAAGTGAGTAAAGACCAATATGGAGCTACTAACTGGCCAAGAAGAGAGTTTTTTTACTGGAATGATGATGGGCAATTGGTAGCTATGCGCTATGATCGCTGGAAGCTGGTATTTATGGAACAGCAATCCTCCAAATTTGGTGTGTGGATGTATCCGTTTGTTCAACTAAGGATTCCTTTAATATTTGATTTAAGAATGGATCCTTTTGAAAGGGCTCAGCATAATTCCAATAGTTATTATGAATGGATGGAAGGAATTATCCAGTTTGCTGGTGGAGCTTCTCAAGTTATCGCAGGTCAAATGATTTCATCATTTAAGGATTATCCACCTAGGCAAAGACCAGCTTCATTTAATCTGGATGAAGTAATGGAATCATTAACTGCTGGACAACAAGGAAATTGATTCTCTTTTAAATATTTATAAAAAAGAGTTAAAGGCAGCAACAAATAAGACTAACCTACAAATAATGAAAATCTAAATCTCTATGAAGAAAACAACGTTTTTATTGCTTTTTACAATGGTTATTGGGTCAACTTATGCCCAAGACAAACCCAATATCTTGGTAATTTGGGGAGATGACATTGGCCAATCCAATATCAGTGCATACACTCTAGGTATGGTGGGCTATCACACACCTAATATTGATAGAATAGCGAAGGAGGGAATGATCTTTACCGATTATTATGCCGAGCAAAGCTGTACAGCTGGCCGTTCTTCTTTTATTTTAGGACAAAGTGTATTTCGTACTGGATTGAGTAAGGTAGGTATGCCAGGTGCAAAAGAGGGAATTTCAGAGAAAGACCCAACTATTGCTGAATTGCTTAAACCAGCAGGTTATGCCACAGGTCAATTTGGTAAAAACCATTTGGGAGACCGAGATGAACACTTACCAACCAATCATGGATTTGATGTCTTTTACGGTAATTTATATCATTTAAATGCTGAAGAGGAACCTGAATTGCCTGATTATCCTGACCCAGCAGAGTATCCTAATTTTAGAGAAAAATATGGTCCAAGAGGGGTTATCAAGTCAACCGCTGATGGAAGTATAGAAGATACAGGTCCATTGACCAAGAAAAGAATGGAGATTATCGATGATGAGTCTTCAGATGCGGCAATAGAATTTATCCGTAATGCAGTTGCCAATGACCAAAGATTTTTCGTGTGGTGGAACGGTACCAGAATGCACTTTAGAACTCATGTGAAAGAAGAGCATCGCGGAATCTCAGGGCAAAATGAATATGGAGACGGTATGGTCGAACATGATATGCATGTTGGTAAGTTCTTGGACTTATTGGATGAACTGGGCATCGCTGACAATACGATTGTAATGTATAGTACTGACAATGGTCCCCATAAAAACACATGGCCTGACGCAGGGGTAAACCCATTTAGAGGAGAGAAAAACACCAACTGGGAAGGTGGATGGAGAGTGCCGGCTATGGTTCGCTGGCCTGGTAAAATCAAGGCTGGGTCTGTCAGTAATGAGGTCATGAGTGGAATGGACTGGATGCCAACATTTTTGGCTGCAGCAGGACAAGGGGACGTTCCTCAAAAGTTATTGTCAGGTTATTCCGCAAATGGCAGAAACTTCAAAGTGCATCTCGATGGTTATAACTTCTTGCCTTATTTAACCGGTCAAGTAGATAAAGGGCCTAGAAAAGAAATTTTTTACTTCTCGGATGATGGAGATTTAACTGCCTTAAGATATAATGATTGGAAGTTGATCTTCATGGAACAACGAATGGCAGGTACATTGGGGGTATGGGCCAATCCTTTTACCCCTTTACGAATGCCTTTAGTATTTAATTTGAGGAGAGATCCATATGAGTTTGCAACCATTACATCCAATACTTATTATGACTGGATGTTGGATCATGCATTTTTATTGGTTCCAGCTCAGGATATAGTAGCTGATTTCCTAATGACCTTTAAAGACTATCCGCCTAGAATGCAAGCAGCTAGTTTCAGTTTGGATAAAGTTTTGGAAAAACTTTCCTCACCTAACGGAAGTAACTAAGAATACAATCAAAGAAATTTAACTAAATGAAAAAATCAACACTTTTAATACTGTTTACAATGGTCTTTGGGGCAATCTATGCCCAAGACAAACCCAATATCTTGGTGATATGGGGAGATGATATAGGCTGGTCCAATGTGGGCTTTAACAACAATGGCATGATGGGGTATAAAACCCCAAATATCGACCGTATCGCTAATGAAGGAGCTGTTTTTACCGATTGGTATGGACAACAGTCTTGTACAGCTGGTAGAGCTGCCTTTATTTTAGGACAACATCCTTTTAGAAGTGGTTTGTTGACCATTGGTATGCCTGGTGATTCACATGGGATTCAATCTTCCCAACCTACCATTGCTGACTTGCTCAAGCCACAAGGCTATGCGACCGGGCAATTTGGTAAGAACCACTTGGGAGATCAAGATGAACACTTACCTACTCAACATGGTTTTGATGAGTTTTTTGGGAACCTTTATCACCTAAATGCAGAGGAGGAACCTGAAGGCTATTATTATCCCAAAGATCCTGAATTCCGTAAAAAATTTGGTCCTAGAGGGGTAATACACTCATATTCTGATGGTAGAATGGAAGATACCGGGCCATTAACAAAACAAAGAATGGAGACTGTGGATGATGAGTTTGAAGACGCGGCCATTTCCTTTATCGAAAAAGCACACGCAGATGGTAAGCCTTTCTTTGTATGGTTAAGTGCTACCAGAATGCATGTTTGGACTCACTTAAAAGAAGAAAGTGAAGGAGTAACAGGTATTGGACTTTATGCAGATGGTATGGTAGAGCATGACAAAGCAGTAGGTCGTATTCTTGATAAATTAGATGAGCTAGGAATTACAGACAATACCATAGTGATGTATTCTACTGATAATGGTGCTGAAAAATTCACTTGGCCTGATGGTGGTAGTTCTCCGTTCAGAGGAGAAAAGGGAACCACTTGGGAGGGTGGTTTTAGGGTGCCATGTGCCATAAGGTGGCCTGGTGTGATCGAACCGGGATCTATAATAAATGATATTTTCTCTCATGAGGATATGATGCCAACACTTTTGGCAGCAGCAGGAGAACCTAGTATCAAAGAGAAAGTACTGAGTGGCTATCAAGCTAATGGTAAAACATTCAAGCAGCATTTAGATGGGTATAATATGCTTCCATTTTTGAAAGGTGATGCTGAAGAATCCCCACGAAAAGAAATATTTTATTTTGATGCTGGTGGAAACCTCAATGCGATCAGATATGGAATGTGGAAACTACATTTTGCAATTATGGACGGGGCAATCAATACGGCTTATCGTAAAACACCTAGTTGGCCACTTGCAATCAATTTAAGGGGAGACCCATATGAGGTGTCTTTTGAATCTGGACTCTACACTAGGTGGTATGGTGAGAATATGTGGTTATTTGTTCCTGCACAACGTTATGCTGCAGAGTTTTTATCCACATTTAAGGATTTCCCCCCGCAAACTGGGTCGTCACTTTCTGTTGATAAAGTAGTGCAACAGTTGGCTAGTCCTCCTAGAAATTAGAAAATAATCAAAAGAAAAAAGTGAATATCCAAGTTGTGGGTATTCACTTTTTCAATTAATCACTGCTGAGATGAAAAAACACATTATAAGTTATCTTCTTATTGGTTTAATGTTGGGGTGTGCTACTCCTAAAGAAGAACAAGTCGTTTCTGATGTAGTTCATGGGAATGAGAGTGAAATAAACTCTTTAAATGAAGTTTATTTAGATTCTTGGAATGATGCTGCAAAATCGAAAATCACAACATGGGTGGAAGCAGTCACCAATTCTTCATCTTCCTCCTTTATTCCCGAAGAAGATAGGATCGCTGTTTTCGATAATGATGGTACCTTATGGAGCGAGCAGCCCATTTATTTCCAAGTAGCTTTTGCGATTGATGAGATCAAGAGGATGGCTCCTGATCATCCAGAATGGTCAACCCAAGCACCTTTTAAGCCCTTGTTAGAAGGAGATATAGCTGGTTTTCTTGCTGGGGGAGAAAAAGCCCTGGGGACGCTTTTGGCTACCACCCATACTGGAATGACTACAGAAGAGTTTGATAAAAGGGTGAAAAGCTGGATGCAAACCGCAACACACCCGGTCACTGGCAAGCATTATAATGAAATGATCTATCAACCTATGTTGGAGTTGTTGGGTTATTTACGGGCCAACGGATTTAAAACATTTATTGTTTCTGGTGGAGGAGTTGATTTTATGAGGGCCTGGACCGAAGAGGCTTATGGAATCCCTCCGTATCAGGTAGTTGGTTCATTGAGTGGGATGTCCTATGAAATGGAGGGGGATACTCCAGTTTTAAATAAGTTACCGGAGCTGTATTTTAATGATGATAAAGCGGGTAAACCTGTTGGGATTTCAAGAAGTATAGGAAAACGGCCTGTGTTTGCAGGAGGAAACAGCGATGGGGACTATGAAATGCTTCAATATACCTCTACTGGCTCAGGGGAGAGATTTGGGATGTTTATTCACCATACGGATTCTGTGAGAGAGTATGCTTATGATCGAGATTCCCATATTGGCCGGCTAAACAAAGGTCTGGATGATGCGCAAAAATACAACTGGATGATTGTGGATATGGCCAAGGATTGGAAAGTGATCTATCCCTATCAAATGAAGTAGGCAGTTGAGATGAACACAAAGACTAAAAAAGAAGTGTATTTATGAGCACATTAGAGAGTATCAAGCAACTACAGCAACGTATGTCATCCTCGATCATTGGCCAAGATGGATTGATTCAACGTTTAATTCTGGTTTTACTGGCTGATGGGAATATGCTGTTGGAAGGATTGCCAGGATTGGCAAAGACAAGGGCCATTAAGTCCTTGGCAAAAGCGCTGGAATGTGGATTGAGTAGGATCCAGTTTACACCTGATTTGCTTCCCTCAGATGTGACAGGAACAGAAATCTATCAACCAGAGCTTAAAGAGAAGTTTGTTTTTCAGCAAGGTCCAATTTTCAGCAACCTGATTTTGGCTGATGAAATCAACCGAGCGCCGGCAAAGGTTCAGTCTGCGTTATTGGAAGCCATGGAGGAACGGCAAGTATCCGTGGCCGGAAAAACCTATCCCATGGATCCGCTTTTTATGGTAATGGCTACGCAGAATCCTGTAGAACAGGAAGGAACTTATCCACTTCCAGAAGCCCAGATGGACCGTTTTTTAATGCACGTAATTATAGATTATCCAGATGATGCTTCTGAATTGGAGATTTTGCGCTTAAACCGCGCGGAACAGAAAAAGGAAAAAGAGAAAGAGGAGACACGCCTTTCTCCTGAGATTATTTTTGATGCCAGAAAAGAAATTGCAGCGGTGACTATTTCCGAAAATATGGAAAAGTACATTGTGGATATTATCTCAGCTACCCGCTACCCCGAGAAATACAGTGAAGAGCTTGCTGCCTGGATTGATTTTGGAGCTAGTCCCAGGGGAAGTATAGCTATTGATCGGGCATGTAGGACGCATGCATGGATGGAAGGCAGGGACTTTGTTTCTCCTGAGGACATCAGGGCGGTAGTCCACGATTGTCTTCGACATCGACTCATCCTAAGCTATGAAGCCAATGCAGATGGAATTACTGCCGATAAGGTTTTGGAGACTGTGTTGAAGGAAGTGGCAGTTGTCGCGTAAAAAAGATGGGCTATGGGCGGTGCTAAAGAAAATTTCCCAAAAGATATATTTATTTCCCTAAAGGAGTTGCTGGGAATGGAGCATCTTGCTTTGCACTTTAGCCTATTGGCCAGAAAGCAAAAAGTCAACAGTATCTTGGGAGGAAAGCATGCCTCAAAGCTTAGAGGAAGAGGCTTGGATTTTGAAGAAGTAAGAAACTATGTCAATGGAGACGATATTCGCAATATTGACTGGAAAGTAACTGCTAGAACCCATCAGACCCATACCCGGGTGTTTACAGAGGAAAAAGAAAAGCCGGCATTGATTGTAGTAGACCAATCTAAATCCATGTTTTTTGGTTCGCAGAAATACACCAAATCAGTAGTAGCGGCAAGACTTGCTGCCATGGTGGCTTTCAGGGTTTTAAAGCAGGGAGATAGAGTAGGGGGAGTGGTTTTTGCTGACCAAGGCATTGACATAGTTTTTCCCAAAAGGGATAGAAAAAATATCCTTCGATTTTTTGAAATGATTGTCAATAGAAATCATGAATTGGCTGATTCCTCACCTGTCCAGTTCGAAGAGGCTTTAAAGGAAACTTTTAAAAAAACCAGAAATATAGTTACCCATGATTTTATGGTGGTAGTGATCAGTGATTTTTTGAGGTACTCTCCACAGCTGACCAAGTTTATAGCGCAGATTGCCCAGCACAACGATGTGTTGCTGGCTAAGGTAACAGATCCTATGGAATGGGAAATTCCTGATGTCAAATTTGTAGCAGGAGACAGGGAAAGCCAAGCCTCGATCGATGGGGAGAAAAAAAACATAAGAGATAGTCTGCAAAATAGATTTAAGTCAGACTTTGAAAAATTTAAGACTGAGATGAAAAAGCATCGGGTGCCCTTGTTCAGCATCAATACAATAGAACCTGTGGATGTTCAGTTGAAAGAAATTTTTAAAGGAGGGGGAAGATGAAATACTTTTTTCAATCAGATAGCTTAGCCGCAAATGACTCAACCGCAGTTGCTCAATTGTTACAAGGAGCGAAGCTTTATGAGCCTGAATCGGTGAAGTTCAGTTTTGAAACAGTTGGATGGACAATTGTTGGAGTGGTATTGTTGTTGGGTGTTTTGGTATTGATTTTTTTGGGAGTTAGGAACCATATCAGAAATAAATATAGAAGAGAGGCCCTAGAGAACATCAGAATGTTATCTGGAGAGGAGCAGCGTTTGATGGAGGTTTTTGTGGTGCTGAAAAATACCGCTATGAAGGCGTTTGGTCGTAATAAAGTCGGTGGACTGTATGGTCATGACTGGTTGGCTTTTTTGGAAAAAACAGGAAAGCAAGTGAATTTTTTAGACAGGGAAGAAGAGTTTATGGCAGCTTTATACAAGAATGATAGGTTGTCCAACGAGGGAAAAAACAAGTTATTGGTCAATGCTGAAAAATGGGTAAGAACACATGCCAGAGAACTTTGAAATAGGAAACATATGGGCTTTGTTCCTACTGCCTTTACCTATTTTGGTTTATTGGCTTCTTCCTCCTGTCCGGATGAAAAGTGCCTCGATTAATTTGCCTACTTATTCCAAAGTGTTGGACCAAACAGGTCAAAAGCCAAGAAAGGCAGCCATGGTCAAGCGGAAAGGTTTCTTTTCTTGGATTTACCTTACTTTGATATGGTGTTTACTGTTGGCTGCTCTTGCTTCGCCCCAGCTTGTAGGCGAGCCAGAATTGAAAGTAAAGACTTCCAGAAATTTTTTAATTGCAGCGGATATCTCATTTAGTATGGCCACAAATGACTGGACGATTGATGGAAAAAAGGTTCGACGTTGGGATGCTGTAAAGGAGGTAATGCATGACTTTATAAAAGAGAGAAAAGGTGACAGGATGGGTTTGGTGTTTTTTGGCTCCAGTGCTTATATCCAGGCACCTTTTACACCGGACCTGGAGACGGTGGACCAAATGCTGGAAGAGGCAGATGTGGGAATGGCTGGGCAGATGACCAACATTGGTAAAGCTATCGCTAAGGGAACCACACTTTTTGAAAAAGATACGATTGAAACCAAAGTAATGCTCTTATTGACAGATGGGGTGGATGCAGGTATCGATGTGCTGCCACTAGATGCGGCTGACATGGCCAGAAGGGACTCAGTGATTATTTACACCATTGGCATTGGAGACCCCTTTGGAAACCAAAGTGATTTGGATGAAAAAACGTTAGAAGAAATTGCTGAAATGACAGGAGGGCAATATTTCAGGGCTATAGATACGGATCGCTTGAACGAGATCTATGATGAGTTAAATAAACTCGAACCTATCGAGTATGAAGAAGAGGAAAATAAGCCTGTTACTTTACTTTACATCTATCCTCTTGGTGCAGCTCTGGGACTTATGCTCTTGGGAATGCTGATTGGAAATATTGGAAGTAGTGTGAAAAAGATGAATAGAAAGGAGGCTTATGTTTAAGGAGGTATTTCCGATAGATTGGGAGGCTTTTCATTTCTTGAGGCCCCAGTGGTTGTGGTTAGTAGTTCCTGCTGTCCTATTCCTGTTATGGGGAATTATCAGCATCAGAGGAGAGGTAAAGTGGAAAAAAGTTATTGCACCTCATTTAAGGAATTATGTCATCCAAAAAGGCAGCGAAAAGGTGAAGATTTTGATGCACTGTTTACTTTTTATAGGTTTTTGCATGGGAACCTTGGCGTTGGCGGGACCTACTTGGAAGAGAGTGGAGGTTCCAGGGCAGCAATTAGAGACTCCAATGGTGATTTGTTTAGACCTTTCACAGAGCATGATGGCTGAGGATATGCAACCTAACCGATTAGAAAGGGCCAAATTCAAAATCAATGATTTATTGGATCAAAATCCACAAGCAAGGGTAGCTTTGGTGGCCTTTGCGGGTACTGCCCATACAGTTGTTCCGCTGACTAAGGATTATGATATCATCAGGAGTCATGTTGAAGGTTTATCCCCCTCCGTAATGCCCGTCCCAGGGTCTGATTTAGGGGCCGCATTGGCGGTGGCTGACACCATTATGAGTGTAACGACAGCTCCAGGTACGGTAATGATCATGTCTGATGATTTTGAAGATAAGGAGTTCAATGAGATTCAAAATTTTGTTATTGGATTAGACCATCGAATAGAAATACTTCCATTTAACACTCCCATTGGAGCAGCTGTGCCTAATCCTTCCGGACGAGGTAATATCAAAGAGCAAGGGGTGGATGTGGTTTCTTTATTGGATAATCAGCTCATTCAAAAGCTCAATGCATTGGAAAATGTAGAAGTGACTCCTTTGACTTTGGATGACAGTGATGTAGAGAAAATCAGTAAAAAGGTAAAATCAGGCTTGATCTTTACTGAAAAGCCAGAAGAAAAAGACAACCAATGGCAGGATGAAGGCTTGTTGTTGATTATTCCGGTGATTGTGTTATTTCTGATGTGGTTCAGAAGGGGGTGGGTGCTTTATGGTTTGATACTTTTGATACTTAGTTCCTGTGGGGAAGTACAAAGCTTTGATGATTTATGGTTTACAGATGATTATCAAGGTCAAATGCTTAGTGATATAGGAGACTATGAATCTGCTGCTGAAAAATATAATGATCCCATGAGGCAAGGGGTGGCTTATTTTAAATCTGGGAAATTTACAGAAGCCATTCAGGCTTTTTCCAAAGATACTACTGCAGAGGGAGCATTTAATTTGGGTTTGGCCTATTACAAAAATGGTGATATGACGGCTGCCAGTGCTGCTTTTGGTTTGGCCAGTGAGATGGATCCGAGCATGGAACAAGCAGCTGCCAATAAGGAAGCTATGAGCAAAATGATGGGGGGTACCAATGAAGTAGACCCTGAAGAGGCGCAAGAGGCAGAAAGTGGAGGAGCCGATAATACCAAAGAGAATGACAGTATGGAAGACTTGAGTGGAGGAGGGCAAGAGGCCACCAAAGAGGATATGGAACAGGAAAGATTGTCCGAAACAGTAAATACGGATGTAAGAAAAGCCAAGGAACTAGATGAAGTTCCGGATGATATTGGAGCTTCCAAACAAGAAGCGAGCGATCAAAAAGTACTGATGCAAAAGGTAGATGATGATCCAGCGCTGTTCATAAAGAGAAAATTTGAATACCAACTTAAAAAAGGCAAAGTGAAGCCTCGCTCGAATGAAAAGGCTTATTAGATACATATGGATAATTTTTGTCTTAAGCATCTGCCTTTTGACATCCATGCCTTCTAGGGCACAACAGGTTTGGGCAGAAGTGCATTTAAGTCGTTCCAGCGTTTATGTTGGGCAACCGGTAAGTGTCAGTATTAAAGTATATACCTCTACTTGGTTTACCAGTGGAATTGACCTAGGGAATATTCAAGTCAATGGGGCATTTACTACCTATTTTCGATCAGTCAATGGATCCTTTTCCAGAAATGGTAAAACCTATTCCAATGTGGAATTGATTTATCAGGTATTTCCCTACAAAGAGGAGGATGTGATGTTTCCTGCATTGGATATTACCATTGAAACCCCTCCAGAGGGTGGTTACAAAGGGGTTGAAATGAAGGTAGGGACAGACGAAAAACTGATCAAAGTCAAACCTGTTCCCCCTGGTTTTGAAACAAATGATTGGTTGGTGGCTACAGGCTTATCCGTTAATGACAGATGGTTGGGAAGTCTTGGAGATGTAAAAGTAGGGGATGTGCTTGAGCGAAGGATTGTAAGGTCAGTCTCGGGAACCATGGCCAAGTTGATTCCTCCGGTTCGTTGGGATTCTATTCCTGGATTAGGACTCTATCCTTCCAGAACTGAGGTGAATGATAATAAGGGAAAGACAGCAATTAGCTCGTCTAGAACTGAGTCCATGCGATATCTTTTTGAAAAGGAAGGGGAGGTCATCATCCCGGAAATTGTTTTTCACTGGTACAATCCTTATCAAGATAAGCTTTACAAAAGGACTCTCAAGGAAGTCAAAATTGAGGTTAAACCCAATCCTAATATGGGCATGCTGGCATCCATCAGGGATTCTTTGGATACACAACAAGCTCAATTGGTTTTGGAAGCTGAAGAAGATAAGCCATTTCAATGGTTGGGTCTGTCATGGAAACAACTGTTGGTTATGGGTTTGGTCATTGTGGCGTTTATCTATTTTTTGATCAAAATCGTTCAGCGTTTGATTGCTTGGAGCAAGGCAAAAAGGCAGGCTTACCTTCATTCGGAAAGGTATTATTGGGACTTATTCAGGAAATCTGTTCAAAAAGGTCATCACAAGGAAGCCGTCAAGGCAATTTACCGATGGATTGATGAACTAGAGTTGAAGGAGCCAAACCTCAATTATTTTGTTCAAGTTTATGGTACCACTTCCCTAAAGAATAAGCTTCAAAAAGACCCGGCAATTTCAGGGGATTTATTGTTTGAGAAAGAAAATCAAGACTGGAAGAAGTCTAGGAATCAGTATTTAAAACAAAAAGGGAAAGCGATAAAAAAAAGAAAGCAACTTTGGGTAAACCCTTGAAGTATCATGGATTTTGAGAAAACATACTTGTATGAAGTACAGTTTATTATTTTTTGTATTGCTTTTTAGCTTAAAAGTAGTTTCTGTTTTTGGACAGCAAAATGCCATTTTACATAAAGATCAGGAAATAAAAGACAGTTTGCGAGCTATTACTTATCCCTATGTCATGCCGCTTTTGGGAAACAAAGTTCAATATATGGGGCATGAATTGCCCTTGCCATTTGGCGTCATGTTTAATTATGTCCATCAGGCAACTCGGTTGGAAATCACATCCCTAAAAGTGGGAATTGGGGAGTTAGGCCCAGCAGAAATGGATTTTGTTGAGTTTGCCCCTGTCCAAAATTCTGCGAGTGTATTTAATTTTCGAGCAGATACTTGGCTTCTCCCTTTTTTAAATGTATATGGTATTTACGCGCGTTCCCAAGGGAATGCGAATATTGATATTTCGTTTCCTCTGGTGCTCCATATCAAAACCACTCCCGAAGTAGAGACATTTGGTGGGGGACTTGTTTTGGCCTATGGGAAGGATAAATATTTTGGAGCCTTTAACCTGAATTTATCATCTTCCAATACTTCGGCTTTGGATGAGCCGGTTTTTGGAAGGGTGATTTCCCTTAGATTAGGTAGGTTGTTTCCGCTTTCAAATGGGAAAGATAAATTCAGTTTTAGCATAGGTGCTCAAAATCAATTCGTGGAAAGGCGGACAGCAGGATCTATCACTATTGAAGAGTGTTTTGCCAGCTTAGACCCAGAAAAACTTCAAGATCTCAAGGACGAGATTGCAAGTGATGCGCAAAATTGGTATGATGGTTTGACTATTGTACAAAAGAGGGTAGTAGACGCTTTGGTAGACTACATGGGAGATTGGTTGGACGGAAAAGATGTTGGAAGTATTCCGATCAATTATGATTTTGAGAAGGAAGTATTGGGTAATTGGTCTTTGCAGCTGGGAGCGCAATATATGTCAGGAAAGAACCTATGGTACCGGGTTGAAGGAGGTTTTGGCAAGGGAAGGACACAGTTATTATTATCAGTAAATTATAGGTTTGGTATAAAAAGAAATTCCCGTTGAAATCAATCTTAATGATACTGCTTTTGATGATGGTAACATCATTTACTTTCTCTCAAGACGGCGGTATTAAGAAATGGATTGAAAAGCGAAAGGAGACTAAAAGTGAGCGCATTGCAGCAGGGAATTCCTATCTAACTCCATTAGTAGGGCCAGGTTACACACCCGAGACAGGCTTATTGATCGCTGGAGGGGTCTTGTTTACCTTTAAAACCAATCCGAAAGATAGCCTTATCCAAAGGTCATCCATGCCTCTAACTGCTTTTATTAGCACAAGGGGAAATATTGGACTGAATGGAAGACTGTCCTCTTTCTGGAATGAGGATCGGTTTCGCTTCAATGTAGTGGCTAAGTATTCAGATGCAGATGATGATTATTTTGGGGTAGGTTCAGATGCAGCAGAATCAGTTTCTAAGGGGGAAGAGACGACGCTATATCACAGAAATACCTTTATTTTTTCTCCTCATTTTTTGGTACGCTTGTTTCCAAACATGTACATGGGGTTATTATGGAATATCAATAAAAGTAAGGTGACAGAGACCAATCCTTTGATGGCTGAGGATGAATATTACCAAAAGTTTGGGCCGGATAATTTTAATAGCGGCCTTGGGTTTTCTTTGGGCTATGATAGTAGGGATATTACGGTGAATGCTTATAAGGGATTTTATGGGAATATAACTGGGACTTTTTTTGGAGGCTACCTCGGGAGCGACAACAACTATAATGTCTATGAGGTAGACCTGAGATCTTATCATCAAGTGGAAAGACCAGGGAATATCATCGCCTTAAAACTATATGGGAGATTTGCTAATGGGGATGTGCCTTATGATGAATTGACAAGACTGGGAGGAGGGGATGCATTAAGGGGCTATGTCAAGGGACAATATAGGGACAAAGCAGGTGTTTATTTTATTAGTGAGTGGAGACATATGTTTTTGAACAGAGAGCAGGAAGTGGGCAAACATGGAATAGCGGTTTGGTTGGGATCGGGAAGTATGGCGTCTTCAATAGATCAAATCAAAGATTGGATTCCTAACCTTGGTGTGGGCTATCGCTTGGAGGTACAGCCCCGAATGAACCTTAGGATAGACTTTGGTCTGGGCAAAGATTCATCGGGGCTGTATTTTAATTTTAGTGAGGCATTTTAGCTTAAGTCAATTTTTCTAACGTGTCGGTCTTAAACCTTTCTAAGGTATTTGTATGTCGTGTGAATAAATTTCACTGAGCTATGGAAAACACATAAAAACCAGAGCCTATTTCCAATGCTATATGTCCATCTTCTTGATGAATTTTATGAAGAAAATCCATCTCTTCAACTCCTTTTCCAGTTTCAGTGATTTGATCCATTGAGGTAAGTGGAAGGATAACTTTTGCAGTAGTATTTGCCGGGATGTTCAGCTCAAGAGATACATGGTCATTTTCTTTCTTCCAATGACTTTGGATAGTACCATAGTAAGTTTCCAGTGACGCATCAACTTCCTCTAGGGCTTGGTTTACGGATGAAGCTACTTTTTCGGATAAGACTTTGTTATTCCAGTGGGGCTTGATAAGAATGGCTTTGTAGCCGGTTTCTCCTGGGATTTCACTGCTTTTGATTCCTGCCAATGTTCTGTACATCCAGTCTCCAATGGCTCCATAAGCATAATGGTTAAAAGAGTTCATGCCTGGGTTTTGGAATGACCCATCTGGTTTTTGGCCATCCCAGCGTTCCCAGATGGTAGTGGCTCCTTGAGAAATAGGGTACAACCAGGAAGGATAGGAGGGCTGCATCAAAAGGGTATATGCCAGATCATGGTATCCAAATCTGCTTAGAACATGGCACAGGTAAGGAGTGCCCAAAAAGCCAGTAGTGAGATGATAATCGTATTGTTGAATATTTTCTGCTAGTCTTTGGGCAGCTTGTTCGCGGAGTTCCTCTGGAAGCATATCAAATTGAAGTGTTAAAACATAAGCAGTTTGTGAGCTGGAAACCAAACGGCCATTGGGGGTGACATACTCTTTTTGGAACGCAGCTTTGATGTTTTTGAGCAGTTCGGAATAGTCTTGTACATCTTCCTTTATTTCCAAAACTTTTGCTGTATTGATCAAAAGTTGGGTGGAATAGGCGTAGAAACATTGAGCGATAAGGTATTTGTCCGTGAGGGCAGACCTGCCATCTGTGTCATCATCCGGTCTATAGAAAAGCCAGTCTCCAAAGTGGGAGCCAGTGTTCCAAAGTGAATGTTGGCTTTTAGAGCTCATATAGTTTACCCAAGCTTTCATACTTGGATATTGGGTTTGAAGTACTTCTTTGTTGCCATAAAGAAGATACATTTCCCAAGGAATGATTGTGGAGACATCAGCCCAACCAGCTGACCCAGCCGCGCCTTCACCTAAAACATTTGGAATGACATGGGGCACAGCGCCATTAGGAAGCTGGTCAGCAGTAAGATCTTTCATCCATTTTGTAAAGAAATTATCCACATGCATGTTATAAGCGGCTGTTCTGAAGAATACTTGTGCATCTCCTGTCCAGCCAAGTCTTTCATCCCGTTGAGGGCAATCTGTGGGCACGTCCAGGAAATTTCCTTTTTGTCCCCATTGGATATTGTGTTGCAGTTGGTTGATTCGTTCATTGTTGGTGGAGAAAGAGCCAGTTTTCGACATGTCGGAATACAGGGCGACCGCCGTAAAATCATCCAGATCAATGTCCTCCTGAAGGCCTTTGACTTTTACATATCGGAATCCCTGCCAAGTAAAATGAGGTTCAAAGTGTTCTTCACCATCACCATTGAGAATATAGGTGTTTTCTTGTTTCGCAGCCCTCAAATTGGTGGTGTAGAAATTTCCTGCTTTGTCCAATACTTCAGCATGCTCAAGGGTAATTTTGAGTTTTTTTTTACCTTTGATATTTACTTCTACAAAGCCTACCAAGTTTTGGCCAAAATCTAGCACTTTCTCTCCTTTGGGTGTGGTAATCAACTTGACAGGTTTTAAATATTCCTGTTTCCTAATAGGCTCGTTATACGTTGCAATTAAATTTTTGTAGCCAAAATCAACTGTTTTGACAGGCATCCACTTGGTGTCATCAAATTGGGTCTCAGTCCAGCCAGGGAAAGATTTTCTCGCATCTATTTTTTCCCCATCATAAATGCTGCTGCTGAGGATAGCTCCTTTATTGGACTTCCAGCTATTATCTGTACCTATGGTTTCATGACTTCCGTCTTCATATTCAACTTCAATTTGAAGCAATAATGCAATATCGCTTCCATATATGTTATTGTTGTCATTCCATGCTAAATGGCCCCTGTACCACCCACTTCCTAATACAGTTACAATGGCATTTTCTCCTTTTTTAAGCAAAGAGGTAATATCATAGGTTTGGTATTGGAGCCGCTTGTTGTAGCTGGTCCATCCGGGGGTGAAATAAGCATCACCTACTCTTTCTCCATTGACTTGTGCCTCGTAGAGCCCATGGGAAGTAATAAATGCAGTGGCGGATTTGATTTTTTTTGGGAGGTTGAACACTTTTCTGAAATAGGGGCTGGGTCTTTTGTTTCCTGATTCCTCATATCCGGGACTAATCCATTGGGCTTTCCAGTCTGATTCATTAAGCAAACCCATTTGCCAGAATGAAATGGCTGACCAATTAGAACTGCCTTGGTTGGTCCAGACTCTCACCCTGAAATAGTACTTTGATTTAGAACTAAGTTCAGGGCCATCGTACTTGACTTTGACAGATTTTTCACTTTCTACTTTGCCACTTTCCCAGATAATATTGTTGCTAAACTGCCTATCTAAGTCGCTGACCTGGATTTCGTAATGGGTTTGCAGGACATTTCTCTTTGTAGAGGAAATGAGCCAGGTAAAAGTGGGATTGGGGTTGTCTATGCCTAAGGGATTAAGCCTATTTTCTACTAAGGTCTTTTCAATTTTAATTCCTTGGGAAAAAGCCAAGGTGAAAGAGGATAAGCTGAAGATAAATAATGCAATGAAGTAATTTGTAAAAGTGGGTTTCATTATGAAGTGGTTATTAGGATTAATGTAATAGGATGGTGTTATCTGTGATTACTAAAATACAAAATCGATTTAGGATATTAATGAATAATCTTAGAAGCTTTGATTCAGTCTTTTAAATACCGAAAAAGGAGGTTACCTGTCTGAATAGTTAAAAGAAAAGCCTATAGATAAGTAATACCTTAAAGTGCCATCTTTTGCATTGGAACCAATACCTCCTGTAATTGGTCCAAGAAATGAATTATAGGAAACATCCATGCCATAGCCAAATATGAATCTTTCTTCAGCGAGATTTGAGAAATCAAGCGTGTTAATCTGGTTAATTGGTACATGTGGATTATGTGCTACTAAATTCCCTCCAAATCGCATGTAGATGTTATTCGTAGGAACGAATTGCCCCAGAATGCCGAGTTTAGCGAAGTTTGGTGTGCTTAGTTCCCTGTAATTGAGTCCCCAACTAGGGGTGTCATTGAACTGAACCCTTTGGTAGCCACCAATGCTAAATTCATTAAAAATAAACCCTTCTTCTTGCTCGGATAAGGTGATTCCGGCTGCCATAGTAGGAGCTACTTGAAACTTATGGCTTAGTGGAAAGTATTTGACATAATTAAAGTACACAGATACATATCCATTTGGGGTGAGCAAGTCTACCGTTTGGTCCAACAGGTTGCTTGGGATTTTAATGGGCTCTTCATCTCCATTCAATACCAAAGTGTCCACTCCATTTTTTAGCTTAATTTTATATTTGTTGAAAGAATAGAAAATGCTTTCTACGATCGTTTCAGCGCCTTTAGTAGGGTAATTTCTATCGTTTAGTGAGTTTCTGTTATGAACAAATCTAAAACCGAGAAAGTTGAAATATCCCCCTCTTACATCTTCTGGAAATTCAACGTTGAACCTGGATTTTGTTCTAGTGCTTTCATAAAAAGCCCCAACAGAAAAACTTTGTTTCAAGGAATGGGTTGAAATGACATTGAACCCTACTTGGTTTTCCCTGTTGCTGGTGATATCAGTTTTTTCTCCATTTTCATACTCAGGGATTTGTTGGAAGAGGAAATTGTAGCGAAAGTTAAAGGCGTATTTTTTGTCTTTACCGACATATTTGTAATGATCCAATCTGAACTTGGGGTTTTCGGAGATGTCCGCTATGGCTACTGTTCTTGAAGGTTTGCCCAGTAAGTCTCTTACGGTCAGGTTGAGCAAAATCCCTGCAGAAAAGGTGTCGTCATAATGGAAGGCAGAAGAGAGGGTCGCATCTTGTTTTTCTGCTGTCTTAATAAACAGTTTATAGTCACCACTTGGGTTTTGAAGTAGATTGTAATCTACTTTCCTGAAGCCATTTACTCCAAAAATGCGATCTATGCCTGATTGAATGTCCGAACGGGATACGGTGTCCTGAAGGGCTATTCCCAATTTGGAGAGAATCAGGTCATCAGAAAATAACCGATTCCCGCTGATGGCTATTTCACTAATAATGACGGGAGCCACTTCCAGTCCGATACCAGGGCTTTCGCGGTGGATGTTTAAACTATCAGCTAAAAAGAGAAAGTTAGCTAAATTTTCTTCTCCGGCTTTGTCTCCAAGTTCTAGGATTTCATTAAAACTACTAAAGCTAGCTGTACTGTAATTTTTTAGGTCAGGCTTGATATATATATCACAGTTTGCAATGTTATCTTGGAGTTTGCTTGTGGAAGTACTCATGGCAATCTGCATAAGTATGCCTGAGAACGAACTCAACTCTTTGGGGTCAATAAAATCCTCATCGCTAACATTTACCCCTATTACAATATCAGCTCCCATATCTTTGACCACATCCACAGGGAAATTGTTTACCACCCCTCCATCCACGACCAAGGTGCTGTCAAGATCAAAAGGAGTAAAGGCTGTGGGAATGGCAATGCTTGACCTTAAAGCATCTGGAAGATAGCCAGATTTGAGGACCAGACCTTGCCCGCTCCTTAGGTCAGTGGCGATGCATCTAAAAGGAATGGGGAATTCATCGAAATTCTTGTATTGAATAGCGGGCCACGTATAATAATGCAATGTTTCCGAAAGTTTCTGACCCTCAATAAGTCCAGTAGGTACAGAAATTTTTCGGTCAATAACAGGTAATTCCAGCATGTACCGATTGTAGTACTCTTTTTCTTCAAAAGAAATGTTGTTGAAATTCACTCGATTGGATACAATAAGGCTCCAGTCTGCTTGTTTGATGATGGATTCAAGCTCATCTGCATTATAACCAATGGCATAAAGCCCGCCGATGACCGCGCCCATACTCGTCCCTGCGATATAGTCTGGCCTGATGCCCGCTTTCTCCATTGCCTTTAAGACACCGACATGAGCCATTCCTTTGGCTCCGCCACCACTAAGCACTAATCCGATTTTAGGGTTTGCTTGAGAAGTACTGTTCTGGGAAAATGCAGTTAGAGCAAAAAAAAGGTACAATGGAAAGAAAAAAAAAGTAAGTTTTTTTATCATGGTGTTGGCTGAATAACTGGTATTCTAATCTAATAAAACTATTTGATTTCAAGATGCTTGGTAAGCAAGTAATCTTCATGAGTGGGTAGATAATTAGTTTAGGCTTGTCTGTTGAATTGGCTGTGATAAAAATATTGTAGGAAGCAGTGTTTGTCTTTTGGTGTTTTGGTTTTGACTTTTTCAAAAGATAATTTCATAAAAACTCTATTGAGGTGAAGTTTGGCAAATAATAAAGTGTTAAACAAATACTGACAAAATGTCCTGTTTTAAAAATGCCTTTTTTTCATACTGAATTAATGAACTGACTTATTTTCAGTATATTTTTTTAAAGTTAAATATTTATAGTTAAAATTAAAATAATACCAAAAAGTAGTGTTTTTTATCAATTAATCAGAAAATAACTGTGCCAAACATGCTGTCTTAATAATAAAATATCCGTGAGGTAATACTTTTTTTTGAAAAAGGCATCCCCGCACGATGATTGTGGCATAGGGTGTATTGAAGATTGACGGGGATAGTCCCTGTACAAAATTTAAATAACCTTTCTAACAAAACTATGAAAGTTCTTGTAATCGGTGGTGGCAATATGGGATTGACATACGCCGAGGCAATCGCCAAATCAAAATTTTTAAAAGATAAGGATCTAATGATCCTTGACAATGCCAAAGACAAAACTGAAGAGTTGAGAAAACGTAGTCATTTTGCTGTGTTTGAAAAACTCGATGAGTGCGTTCCTAAAGCAGATGTGATTTTTATTGCTGTAAAACCGTATCATGCCAATGCGTTAATGGCAGATATGAAAGAGTTGACAAGCGAAGGTCAGATCTTCATTTCTCTGATGGCAGGAGTGACTATTAATGCGATCCAAGAGGGGTTGGGACGGCGCAAAGTGGTCAGGGCTATGCCTAACCTTCCGGCACAGGTTGGAAAAGGTTTGACCTCCTTTACTGCTTCAGATGAAGTTTCCCGATTGGAGTTGTCGACCATTGAAAATTTATTGGATACTACTGGAAGATCCGTCCGTTTGGATACGGAAGCGGACATTGATGCTTCGACCGGTATTTCTGGCAGTGGTCCTGCCTACATCTTTTACTTTATGCAATCCATGTTGGAAGCGGCTTTGAAGATGGGCTTCTCCAAGCATGATTCAAGAGTATTGGTAGAGCAAACATTTGCAGGTGCAGTGGAGTTATTCTCTTCAGCAGACCTAGATCCAGAAACATGGATGGATAGGGTAGCTTCAAAAGGTGGCACCACACGTGCAGCATTGGATTCGATGGAAGACAATAATGTTAAAGAATTGATTAAAGAAGCGGCTTATGCAGCATTTAATAGAGCCGTAGAGTTAGGGAAAGAATTTAGAAATGCCTAAGATGGATGAACCAAAAAGAATAGTAATTAAAGTAGGAACCAATGTGATGACCAATAAAGATAACCGTATTGTCAATACGGTTTTACGCAAGTTGGTTGATCAAATTGCTACTTTGTATGAGAGAGGAATCATGTCCGTACTCGTTTCTTCAGGTTCTGTGATCGCAGGAAAGGAAGTCTTGGGAAACAAGGTGGACATCACCGATAAAATTATCCGGAGACAGGTGTTTTCAGCGGTGGGGCAACCACGGATGATGCGCCATTATTATAACATTTTCCAAGATTATGGCATGCGTTGTGCGCAAGTCTTGGCAACAAAAAGGGACTTTGATCCTGGTAAGCACCGGGAAAATATGATCAACTGCTATGAAGGATTGCTTTCGGAAGGTATTATTCCTATCGCCAATGAAGATGATGCAGTTTCCCTCTCCATGTCCACCTTTACGGACAATGATGAACTGGCCAGCTTGGTAGCAGAATTGATCGAGGCTGATATGCTCATCTTGCTTACCGATACTGACGGCCTTTACAACGGGCATCCTGATGATGATGATACCCATAGAATTGCCCATGTGGGCACAGATGAAAAGGTGGAACACTTCATTCAGGAATCTACTAAGGGTGAAGCAGAAGGACGCGGAGGCATGAGATCAAAACTGAATGTGGCGAAAGAAGCAGCCAGAAAAAATATACCTACTTACATTGCCAATGGTAATACGGAAAATATGATTGTTGATATTGTAGATGGTAAGGAAGTAGGGACGAAGGTTTCTGATGATTGACCTGATTTTCAGCCGACCGGGTGTGGATCGGTCGGCTGAAATTCTTAATTAAATCGTCTTAAGAGAAATCAAAAAGGAAAAATCAACATGAAGATATTAAGCACAGAAAAGAAAAATAACGTTTTGGCATCAATGATCAAGATTATAGATGCCAAGCGTGATAAAATAATAGCAGCCAATAAGGCTGATTTGGAGGCTTTCCAAAGAGATGACCAAGCCTTGTTTGACAGGTTAGTGGTCAATGATGCCAAAGTGGATGGCATGATACAGGCTGTCAAAGAGGTGATGGAGCAGGATGATCCTGTCGGAAAAGTAATTTCTAAGAGAAACCTTGATAATGGACTGGAAATCATTAATCAAACGGCACCTTTTGGTACCATCATGATTATTTATGAATCCCGTCCCGATGTGACCATTGAGGCAGCGGTGTTGGCTTTTAAAGCCAATAGTAAGATTCTACTGAAAGGTGGGAAAGAAGCTGTCAACTCGAATAAAGCTTTGGTAGAATGCTGGCATGAGGCCCTTGAAGAGAATGGGCTGACCAACGATTGGATTGAACTGTTTACATTGAACAGAGAAGAAACACAAGAGTTTTTAAGAAACCCAACAGAAAAGCTGGATTTGATCGTGCCTAGAGGTGGCGAAAGATTGATTGCTTTTGTGAAAGAGCATGCCCAGTGTGCGGTTTTGGTTAGTGGAAGAGGGAATAACTTTGCTTATGTAGCTGAAGACGCAGATTGGGAGCAGGCCAAGAAGGTGATCATCAATGCCAAAACCAATAAGATTTCTGGTTGTAATGCTTTGGATAAAATCTTGGTTGATGAGAAATTACCTGACTTTGAGTCTAAATTGAAGGATTTGGGTAAGTCTTTAGCTGACTATAAAGTAGAGCTTTTGGCAGAGCAGGACTTACTTTCCAGTATTGATGGGGCAAAAGAAATACCATCCGAGGATAGCTGGTATGAGGAGTTCTTGGCATTAAAAGCTTTGGTGGGTAAAGCCAAGGGCTTGGATGAAGTTATCGAAAAAATCAATAAATACAGCGGTGGACACTCTGCTACCATTTTGACCACTGACAATTCCAAAGCGGCTAAGTTTATGGAACAAGTGGATAGTGCGGCGGTTTATCATAATGCTTCCACCAGGTTTACCGATGGTGGCCAAATGGGCGTGGGGGCTGAGCTAGCGATTAGTACAGACAAACTACACCACAGAGGACCGCTGGGACTGGAACAACTGGTAACCAACAAATACTATGTGTTTGGTGACGGTCAGATAAGAGATTAGCATTAGCTTAAAATGCATGAAGCATAGGCCCTCTGGATTTCCAGAGGGCCTATTTTTTTTTTTGAAGGAGATCATAAGAAATGTGAAAGTCCCGTACTATTTTTGATCGGTTTCTTAAATTCATTAACTATCGACTTCTCGCACACTTTTATCAAAGCCTATGAACAAGATCGTATTATTACTCTTCCTGATTTTGACCCAAACTTGGTATGCTTGCAACCATAAGGTTGAAGAGAAAACAGTTGATGAAAACAAACCAACTGCTACTTCAGTTGATCAACCTGTAGTTTTGTATACCTCAAACAACTTGATTATTAAAAAAGTCAGTCCGGCTGTTTATGAGCATATTACATACCTTCAGTCGGATACTTTTGGAAAGGTTGAATGCAATGGAATTATAGTTGTCGATGAAAAAGAGGCGGTGGTTTTTGATACTCCCACCAATGATAAGGACTCCTATGAGTTGATCAAATTTCTCCAATCGGAAATGAACTTAGAGATCAAATCGGTTGTACCAACCCATTTTCATATCGACTGTTTAGGAGGGCTTGATGCTTTTCATGAATTGGGAATTCCATCTTATGCTAATGATAAGACCATTCATTTGGCTGAGAAAAATCAGTTTAAAGTACCTCAAAATGGTTTTGATGGCGAACTCAATTTAAAAGTGGGAGACTTGGAAGTTTTGGTCAAGCATTTTGGGGCTGGTCATACCCAAGACAATGTAGTGGTTTACATTCCAGAGGATCAAGTTGTTTTTGGTGGATGCTTAATCAAGTCCATGGGAGCAGGCAAAGGAAACCTGGCAGATGCTGACACGATGGTCTGGTCACACACAGTGAAGTCAATTCGAAGGCAATTTTCCCAATCTAAAGTAATCGTACCTGGTCATGGCCCGATTGGTGATAAGGGGTTGTTGGATTATACCATAAGGCTATTTGAGGAGGTTAAGTAAGATTCGGTTGAGGTTTTTACTTTAAATTCCATTAAATTATTCATCGAACTTATGAAAAGGACTTTAAGAAATATAGTGGCTGTTCTAGCAGGAATCCTTGTAGGAAGCTTTGTGAACATGGGGATTGTTATGATTAGCGGATCCATTATTCCTCCTCCTGAAGGAGCTGACGTGACCACCATGGAAGGCCTAAAGGAATCAATGCATTTGTTTCTCCCCAAACACTTTTTGATGCCATTCCTGGCACATGCATTGGGGACTTTTGTGGGGGCTTTTATAACTGGAATAATAGCAGCTACTTTCAAACTGAAGTGGGCGGTCTTGGTTGGCTTTTTGTTTTTGGTTGGAGGAGTTACCAATGTGTTTATGCTGCCATCTCCTGCTTGGTTTGCATTGATCGATATTGCTTTGGCTTATATACCTATGGCTTACTTGGGGGGTAAGTTAGCATTGAATGTAAGAAAGTGATTTTTTAACTTTCTGATTTACAGTGTTTTGATTTTTGTTTGTCTGCTATTTTAAAATTATTTTATTTTCTAATGAGTAGTTAGAGAGTTTCGCGGCTATATCCTTTTGTAACACAATACAAATGGATAGAGAAAAGCAAATTCGAGATTTTCATAATGGTACCTTGTCCAAGCAAGAAGCCGAGGAATTTTTGCAGTGGTACACTTCTGATGAAGGAGAAGCCTACATGTCCCGTAAGCTTGAGCAAAATTGGAAAGTTAAAGCTGACGCTAAAAAAGAAGATCAGTGGGATCAGGATACCCTTTTTAAAAGAATATTCAAGGATCCAAAAATTTTAACTCAGGAAAAGAGAGGAAATCAGAGACCATTAGCATCGAACTGGAATAATAGCCCCACTTTTAGAGTTGCCGCAAGCTTGCTACTTCTTTTTGCGATTAGCTTTTTGTTTTATCAGTATTTCAATCCACAGGAGTTAGGGAATGATCTGGGAAGCCCAACTGATTGGATAGTGAAATGTAACCCATCGGGTCAAAAGTCAAGATTTACTTTGCCTGATGGCAGTAAGGTTTTTTTAAATGCACAGAGTACGCTGAAATACCCTAAAGACTTCAAAGCCAATAGAAGCTTAGTGCTTGAAGGAGAAGCATATTTTGAGGTATTTCCTGATAAGGAACATCCATTTAGGGTCACCAGCAAAGAACTGACCACAACAGCTTTAGGGACTGCATTTAACATCAAAGCTTTTGAAAATTCACCAGAGATAGAAGTGGTACTTACGCATGGTAAAGTAAAAGTGGAAGCGGGGAAAAGTGATTTTGAAGAAGTGCTTTTGCCTGGTCAGGGGGTGGTCAGTGAAAGTGGTGATGGCAACTTCCGAAAGGAGCAAATGGATGTGGAGAAAGTGCTTTACTGGAAGGATGGAATTCTTTATTTCAGTGATACCCACTTTGAGGAAGTACTTAAAACTCTGGAACGCTGGTATGGTGTGAAAATCAGCGTAACAGGTAATTATGATAAAGGCTTTCTGTGTTCTGGAACATTTGATAAGAATGAGTACCTGGATAACGTGCTGGATATTCTGGGGCATTCCATTGGCTTCGAATACAAGATAGATAAGAAAAAAGTAGACTTAAAATTCCACCCTTAATTAATCCTTGCCTATGAGAGAAAGAGACTAAGAAAAGAGTCCGGGAAAGTGCTGGAACACTCCCCGGACAAAAAACCAATCAAACTAAAGGCAGCATATGGACTGGAACTCCCACTGCCCTTATCATCTATGTTCAATTGATATACCCAAAATATGAAACAAAATTTAACCCGAAAAATTATTATGGTCTCAAAATATGCAGGCTACTGCTTTATTTTCCTGACCCTGACCATGAGCTCGGTACTGGCGGGTAGTTCATCTGCCCAAGTAAAGAGCGTCGAGGACGTATTTATACAGCTGCCCAGTGGCCAAAAGACTTTGGGAGAGGCCTTACATCAGATAGAGGAAAATACGGCTTTCCATTTCTTTTACACTGACAGAAATATAGACAAAACACAGTTAGTAACTATTTCAAATCAAAAGCTAACAGTAGCCCAACATTTAAAAGAGATGGCACTGAGTCTTGGTTTGGAATTTAGGCAGGTTAATAACAGCATAAGCGTCAAGAAAATCAAGGATAAGGGCTCGGTTGTACCTGAGTTGTCAACAGTGATATTTAAGGAAGTTACTGGAGTGGTCACCGATGAGGAAGGAGTGCCTCTTCCTGGAGCTTCAGTTTTAGTAGAAGGTGAACCTAATAGAGGAACCGTGACGGATATTGATGGAACATATTCTATTGATGTGGTGGAGGGCAATGTATTGATTTTTAGTTATATCGGTTTTGAGTCCAAAAAGATTACAATCGGTAATCAAAGCCAAATCAATGTGGTGTTAGAGGTAAACGCAGAATCATTGGAAGAAGTGGTTGTGGTGGGTTTTGGTGAGCAGAAAAAGATATCGCTGACCGGAGCAGTTTCCACGGTGGATACTGAGGACCTGAAATCAAACCCAACATCAAGTTTGTCCAATGCACTGGCTGGAAATGTGCCCGGTGTTTTGGGAATGATGCAGTCAGGACAACCTGGCAAGAATATCTCTGAATTCTGGATTCGGGGTATTTCTACTTTTGGAGGTGGCACAAACCCTCTTGTATTGGTTGATAATATTGAGCGGAATCTTAACGAGCTCAATATTGAGGATATCAAATCCATCACCGTACTGAAAGATGCTGCTGAAACCGCCATGTACGGATCAAGAGGAGCAAATGGCGTAATATTGATTACTACCAAACGAGGTAGCGCCGGAAAGATTGATATAAACTTTAAGGATGAATTTATTTACAATACCAGAACCATTACACCTGAATTTGAGGATGGAGTAACTTACGCCAACCTGTTAAATGAGTCGCGAATTACTCGAAATCACGCACCGATTTATCAACCAGAAGAGTTGGAGATTTTGCGTTTAGGCTTGGATCCCGATTTATACCCCAATGTAGACTGGCAAGATCTATTGTTAAGGGAAGGAGCCATGACCTACCGTGCCAACTTGAATATGAGCGGTGGTGGACCTACCTCTCGGTATTATGCATCTGCCAGTTATATAGATGAAGGTGGTATGTATGAGATTGATGAATCCTTAAAGAATGACTACAATACCAATGCTAATTATAAACGTTGGAATTATCGGCTGAATGCAGATTTTAACATCACTGAAACTACAGAAGTGAAAGTTGGAGTAGCAGGCTCACTCAGCAAGCGAAACAGTCCTGGATTGGGGGATATTGATTTTTGGGGTTCACTTTTTGGTTATTCTCCCATACGCACACCGATAACGTATTCTAACGGATATGTGCCGGCAATAGGCACTGGGAATCAGACAAACCCTTGGGTAATGGCTACCCAAACTGGCTTTAATGAAAATTGGGTGAATAATGTTCAAACTAACGTTACTGTTGAGCAAGATTTTGGATTCATTACAGAAGGCCTCCGTTTTAGAGGGATTATTGGTTATGACACACAAAACAGCAATGATATCCAACGACGTAAATGGCCTGAACAATGGCAAGCTGCCCGTGCACGAGACGTAAATGGAAATTTGGTTTTTACCCACATTTCTGACCCTAGTGAAATGCAACAGTCAAGTACTTCTTCTGGAAATAGGCTGGAGTTTTATGATTTGATGTTCAATTACGACAGAAGTGTTGGAGATCATAATCTTGGTGCAGCAGCTCGGTTAACCCGTGATTCATTTGTACAAACGGTTAATCTTGGTGGAGATATTAAAAATGGTATTGCCAGAAGGAACCAAGCCCTTGCTGGACGCCTGCTTTATAACTGGAAATACCGCTATTTTGTGAATTTTAATTTTGGTTACACTGGCTCTGAGAACTTTGCTCCAGGTGAGCAGTATGGCTTTTTTCCTGCCATCTCATTTGCTTGGAACTTGGCAGAGGAGGACTTTATCAGAAATAATGTGGCCTGGCTGGATTTACTGAAAATTCGGTACTCTTATGGAAAAGCAGGAAATGATCAGTTGATGGGAGGGGAGCGTTTTCCTTATTTGTATACTATTTCAGAGATTTTTGATGAAAATGGCGATCCAGCTGGTGGTTATCAATGGGCTGATTATGGCTTTGACAGGTATTATGGCGGAATGATGTATTCACAAGTGGCTTCCCCTTACGTGACTTGGGAGGTGGCGACAAAGCAAAATCTTGGTTTCGATTTAGAAACAAACCACATCACAGCCAACTTGGATTTCTTTGATGAAAAGCGTACTGGGATTTATATGGAAAGGCAGTTTTTGCCAGCAATGGTGGGACTGGAAAGTACACCAAGAGCTAATGTAGGGGTTGTGAAGTCCCGTGGTTTTGATGGACGCTTAAAATATATCCAGCAAGTAGGTGCGGTCACCCTAACAGCCAGAAGTAATATCACCTATAGCAAGAATGAAATCATAGAAAAAGATGAGGAAAACAACGTGTATGCCTATCAAAATGAGGAAGGTTTTCGCGTTGGACAGTCAAAGGGCTTGGTGGCTTTAGGCCTGTTTGAAGATTATGATGACATCAGGAATAGCCCCACCCAAACTTTTGGAACTTATCAACCAGGAGATATAAAATATAAAGATGTTAACGGTGATGGTGTAATAGATGATGGCGACCGCGTTGCGATTGGTGCGACTAGAAGGCCCAACTTTATTTATGGAATAGGAGCTTCTGCCAATTGGAGAGGTTTCAGCTTAGGAGTACATTTTCAAGGAGCGGGTAAGTCCACTTTTTCTACCTATGGAAAGACCGTATTTGCATTTAGCGAAGGAGAGTGGGGGCAAGTTATGAAAGGAGTGATGGGAGATAATCGATGGATCTCTGCTGATATTTCAGAGGATCCTTCCACAGAAAATCCCAATGCTTCTTATCCTCGATTAAGCTTTGGGGATAATCCAAATAACTTTAGAGAATCCACTTTTTGGTTACGTGATGGTCGGTATCTCCGCCTCAAAACTGTAGATATAGGATATAGCCTTCCTCAGTCATTGACCAAAAAAATTAGGGCTGATAATATCCGCGTGTTTTTAGTGGGCACGAACCTATTTACTTGGTCAAAGTTCAAACTATGGGATCCTGAATTAGCAACACCTCGAGGAGAAGATTACCCTCCTGCTAAATCAATCACATTGGGAATTAGTGTTAATCTGTAATCTAAAAAGAGATGAATAACAAAACATTATATACAGTTCTATTTCTTGTATTCGGATCGGTGTTGGCTTTTTCATGTAATAATGATTACCTCGATTCTAGCCAATATTTTAAGGACCGTCTTACGGAGGAAAAGGTATTTCAAAGTAAAGTATATTCGGAAGAGTGGTTAGCCAATGTGTTTGAAGAATTAAGAGGCATCAATGCTGATGTAGCCAGCAAAGGTGTCACGCCTCATAATTTTGCTGATGGAATGTACTATGGTGACCGGGATAAAGATTTCGACCCATCCAAAAATGAGTTGTCGTACAACATGTTCAAGATGGGTCAATATACAGAAGGTGACAAGCAAGACTCATGGACGCAGTGTTATCGGGGTATTCGGAATGCATCGACCTTTATACATAACATCTATATGAATACCGAAATGTCTGCGGATGAAATAGAAGACTATAAAGGACAGGCCCGTTTTGCGAGAGCGTATTTGTATTGGCTGTTACTTCGTAAATATGGTCCCATACCTTTGTTGCCAGATGAAGGACTTGATTACACCCAAAGCTATGACGAGTTGGCGGTTCCAAGGAGTACTTACGAAGATTGTGCTGAGTTTATCAGCAATGAAATGTTATTGGCTGCCCAAGAAATGGAAGTTCGTGGAATGACCCGGGGCCAGGAAAGTTCAGCTCGGCCTACTGTAGGAGCGGCATTGGCCACAAGAGCCAAAGTGTTGCTGTATGCAGCCAGTCCATTAGCAAATGGTAATGCATCCAGTTTTGCCACTAGGCTGGTAGATGACGAAGGTAGACAGCTGCTGTCTTCTAACTATCAAGAGGAGAAATGGGCAAAAGCTGCTGCTGCGGCTAGAGATGTTATGGAACTTGGTGTTTATGAACTTTACGCAGTACCCCTTCAGGAGACAGGAGAGGATGCTACAGTAGTTCCGCCCGATGATCATAACTTCTCTGAAAAAACATGGCCAGCAGGCTGGGCGGATATTGACCCGGCGAAGTCATATGCCCAAGTTTTTGATGGGACTTTGCCTGCGTCAGGAAATCCGGAATTGATTTTTACTAGAGGTAATAACCAAGACGGGGAAAGCATCAGAGCAATGGTTGCTCACCAGTTGCCTAGATCATCTACAGGCTGGAATACCCATGGATTGACACAAAAGCTGGTTGATGCCTACTACATGAACGATGGGTCTGATGTGCCCGGAAGAGATAAGGAAATAGGGCGAGGTGATGGATCGGAACGTGTAAGTGGCTATGTAAGCCAAGAGGATTATGATAATGGGTGGTACCGACCTTTAAGAGCAGGAGTTTCTTTGCAGTATGCCCATCGAGAACCTCGGTTTTATGCTTCCGTGGCTTTTAATGGGAGTTTTTGGTCTTTGCTTAATGAGTCACAGGAAAGAAACCGAAATCAACAGGTGTTTTACTATCGTGATAATCCCAAAGGTAATGGCTTCAATTCATCCAATGCCTATTGGCTGCGGACAGGCTTTGGTGTCAAGAAATTTGTCCATCCCAATGACACCTATGAGGGCGGAAACATTGATAATATTGTTTTTAAAGCAGAGCCTGCCATCCGATATGCAGATATTTTATTGATGTACGCAGAAGCCCTGAATGAACTGGATGGATCATACACGATCCCATCTTGGAGTGGTGGAAGTTATACCATCTCTCGCAACATCTCGGAAATGCAAAGAGGAATTCATCCTGTTCGAATACGGGCTGGTGTTCCGGATTATCCATCAAGTGATTATAGTGATAAAGAAGCGCTAAGAAGAAGGTTGAAGCGTGAGCGCTTTATTGAGCTTTTGGGGGAAGGGCAGCGCTATTATGACTTGCGTCGTTGGATGGATGCTCCAGTAGAGGAGTCATTGCCCATCTATGGCTGCAACGTGCTGATGAATGAGGATGAAAGGGATCTTTTCCATCAACCAGTAGCCATTTGGGCATTGGAAACCACCTTTGCGGATAAGATGTGGTTTTGGCCGATTAGCCATACTGAACTGAAAAGAAATAACCGCCTTACACAGAACCCTGGATGGACTTATAATGATTAACCCAAAACAAACTATCATGAAAAAATCATATATGTCGTTTCTTCTACTTTCATTGCTTATCATTAGCGGTGCATGCAATGATGAGTGGACTGAAGAACAATTCGAGAATTATATATCATTTAAAGCGCCGCTGAATAGCGAGGGAGTGTGTGATATCTATATCCGCTATAAAGGCGAAGAGAAAACTACCTTCCAGCAACCTTTGATTGTAAGCGGATCGACTACAAATGGTCTGGACAGAACCGTTCATGTAGCAGTAGATTCGGATACCTTGGAGGTATTGAATTATGAGCACTTCCAAAACCGTGAGGATTTTTATTACAGGGAATTAAGCAGCGAATATTTTTCCATTCCTTCCACGGTGGACATTAAAGCTGGAGAGAACACTTCTTTGATGGCCATTGATTTTACCCTAAAAGATATCGATATGGTAGATAAGTGGGTGCTTCCTCTGACCATTCAGGATGACCCATCCTACAATTACATCGCCAACCCGAGGAAATACTACCGTAAAGCTATCCTTCGAATTCACCCATTTAATGATTACTCGGGTAGCTATAGTGGGACAGCACTTAAAACAACCATGGAGGGCTATGAGGATGAAACACCTATTGTAAAAGAAGAAATCCGCTCTTATGTGGTGGATGAAAACACGGTTTTCTTTTATGCAGGAAATATCGATGAAGACAGGCAAGACCGTAGGAACTATAAAATTTACGCGACTTTTCACAGTACGGGGGCAGTTACTTTCTATACTGATAATCCAGAAATGAAGCTTCAGGTGAATAAGGATGCAAGCTATACCATCATGGAACAGATGGACGATGTTAGGCCATACCTATTACACCGGTACATCACCATTAATAATATTGATTATCAGTTTTCAGACTATACCATGGTACCCAATGTTGATATCAATTATAAGGTTTCAGGTTCTTTGATTTTGGAGCGTCAATTAAATACCCAGATTCCTGATGAAGACCAGGCAATAGAATGGTAGAAAGAAACGTAGCGATACACTTGAAAGTGGGAAATGCACCTGATCAGTATTGTGAATTTTAAAACTAAAAACTATGCGTTTAAATATAATATATATAAAAAGAGGCTTTAGCAATCTCTATTTGATGATGGCTTTGATAATGGTCTTTATGTCTAGTTGCCAGATTGACAACCAAGACATGGTGGAACAGCCACCTTATGACTCATCCAAACCAGTGGTGGTATCAGATTTCACCCCGAAATCTGGCGGAGCTGGGCAGCGGCTTGTGATTTATGGAAAGAATTTCGGCACTGATGCTGATATCGTATCTGTATTTATCGGAGGAAAAGAGGCAAAAGTAATCAATGTAAATGGAGAGGCCCTTTATTGTCTGGTTCCTAGGCAGGCATTCAAAGGAGATATAGAGGTCCGAGTGGGAAGAGGTGACAGTCAAGGAATCTCCAGTTCAGATAAGTTTTTTGACTATGAGCGTAAAATGGTGGTGTCGACCTTGGTGGGCTACAAAAATGACAGAGGAGATGAACCTTGGAAAGATGGAAAATTCAAGTCGGAAGATGAGAGTGAGATGGCGAGTGGGTTTTGGGAGCCTTCATTTATGAAATTTGATCCACTTAACCCTAAGCATTTATGGGTAACCTTTGACTTTAATAATGGTCTTTACCTAATTGATTTGGAAGACAGCACTGTAACCAAAAAACGCTCGGATTTTGACAGGCCCCGCAGTATTGATTTCACGCTTGATGGACAATATATGATCATTGCAGAAGACCGTGGAGGGGAAAACGACCGCGCCACCTACCGTTTATCCCGAGACAAAGATTGGCAGGACAGGGAAATTTTGACTAGGTACAGGCAGTGTAATGGTGCATCAGTTCATCCAGTGAATGGAGAGCTTTATTTTAACAGCTATGAGAAGGGACAGTTTTTCCGCTTTGACCTGAATAAATATTTTGATGAAGGTCTAGGGGATAAAGATTATGAGACCTTGTTTGTGGTTCATGATCCGGGATGGGAATATAAGATATTTATGCACCCTACAGGTAACTACGCCTACATTATGGTTATCAACCAACACTACATCCTCCGTGTGGACTATAACTGGGAAAAGGAGCAATTCAACCAGCCTTATTTGGTTTGCGGACAACTTAGAGGGGATGGCTATCAGGATGGTGTTGGCTCTGATGTACGGTTAAGAAACCCTTATCAGGGCGTATTTGTAAAGAATGAAACCTATTTGGATGAGGATAAGCCAGATCAATATGACTTTTATTTTACTGATCAACACAATCACGCTATCCGAAAATTAACGCCTGAGGGAAGTGTGACTACTTTCGCCGGAAGGGGCAGTTCAAGCATCAACCCTGACCCTTGGGGCTATGTAGATGGAGACTTGAGGGAAGAGGCACGTTTTGACAGACCATCCGGGATCGCCTATAGTGAGGAAGATAAGGCATTTTACATTGGAGATCAGATGAATCACCGCATTCGTAAAATAGCATTGGAAGAATTGGATGAGAGCGAACCGGGAGAAGAAACAGAGGATTAATGAAAATGATTGTCAATATGAATGCATAAAAGGGCTTATTCTAAGTAGCCCTTTTTAGAAATACGAGCAAAAAGTTAATCCAAATCAATATTTCATTTATTAAATCAACTAAAATCGCCGACAGGCAAAACTAATTCACAATATTAAATAAATAATGAATCGAGTAAAAAGCGTAATTGTAATGATGGCTCTGGGTTTGGGCCTAATCTATGGATCGGAGACCAAGGCTCAAGAGAAGCTGAGGGCTCCGGCCTATCCTTTAATTACCCATAATCCTAATTTTAGCATCTGGTCCATGACCGATCAACTGAATATGGAGTCTCCAAAACATTGGACTACCAAGGATCATGGTCTTCTAGGTTTAATCAAAGTCGATGGTAAGCCCTATCGTTTTTTGGGCAAGGAAAAACAATATTATAATACTGTACTTCCTACGTCTGAGCAAAAGGGGTATAGCATGAGTTATACAGCAAGTGCCCCAAAGGCTGGGTGGGAGCAAATGGATTTTGATGACCGTGCCTGGAAGAAAGGAAAGGCTCCATTTACAGATCAGGCAGATCAAAATGGCACCTTATGGAAAACGGATCAGCTTTGGTTGCGAAGAAGTTTTGATCTAAAGGATATTGAAAGCTTGGGTAAACTCTTTCTTAAAATCAATCATGATGATAATATTGAGGTGTTTTTAAATGGCCAGCAGATTTACGAATTGAAAGGTTGGCTACAAGGCTTTGAATTTGTGGAGATCCCACAAAGCATCCAACAAAACCTGCAGGAGAAAGGCAATGTTCTAGCGGTACATATTATAAATACAGCTGGTGGCCGATGGTTGGATTTAGGTTTGGCAGAGCAGTACCTTCAGCCTGAAATGGATAACATTGTTCCTGCTGTGCAAACAAATGTTCAACTTTCTGCTACCCAAACCAATTATCAGTTTGATTGTGGAGGTGTCTCACTGACGGTGAATTTCACTTCTCCATTGCTAATGGATGATCTGGACCTTATGGCTAGACCCATTTCTTATATTACTACAAAAGTTAAAAGCAAAGATGGGAAAGCACATGATGTTCAAATAGCCCTCGGTGTTTCCTCCGACCTGGCTGTCCACATTCCTAGTCAAGAAGTATTGGCGAGTAGATATCAGGAAGGGGGAATGGCTATTATGAAAGCAGGGACAGTTGCTCAAAATGCTTTGGGAAGAAAAGGCGATGATGTTCGGATCGATTGGGGACACTTATATGTGGGGACTACAAAAGATGAAAATACCCAACAATGGATAGAGGATGGAGGCAATATTTTAAGCACTTGGGAAGATAATCATGCCGAAAACGAAAGTTTACAGTCAAGAAGCATGATGTTAAATACCGCGGTGGAAATGGGGCATATTGGTTCCAAGGCCAAAGAGCAATTGTTTTTGATAGGATATGATGAAGAGATAGCGGTCCAATATTTTGGTGAGAATCTGGCGCCATGGTGGAAGACTTCAGAAGGAGGCAGCTTTGAAAACTTATTGGCTAAAGCTGCAGATGAATATCCTGGTGTTATCAAGCGCTGCGAAGCTTTTGATAAGAAGTTATATCAGGAAGCCATTAAGTCTGGAGGAGAAAAGTATGCCGATATGTGTGTTTTAGCTTATCGTCAGGCTATCGCTGCGCATACTTTAGTAGAAAGCAAGGAAGGAGAGTTGCTTTTCCTTTCGAAAGAAAATAATAGTAATGGCTCCATCAACACTGTGGATGTTACATATCCTTCGGCTCCTCTTTTTTTAAGGTACAATCCTGATTTGATGAAAGGTATGCTAAATGGAATCTTTCATTATTCCGAAAGTGGGAGATGGAAAAAGCCCTTTCCAGCCCATGATCTTGGAACTTATCCGGTGGCCAATGGGCAAACATACGGAGAAGATATGCCAGTTGAAGAGGCTGGCAATATGCTTTTGCTAACAACAGCTATCGTGGATCAGGAAAATGATCCAGCCTATGCCAAAAAACATTGGGACGTGCTGACCATCTGGGCAAGGTATTTGAGGAAAAGCGGTTTTGATCCGGCCAATCAGCTTTCTACGGATGATTTTGCTGGTCATTTGGCAAGAAATGCCAACCTTTCTGTCAAGGCAATTTTAGCCTTGGCTGCTTATGGGAAAATGGCAGGGATGATGGGACAAAAGGAAGTGGAGGCTGATTATATCAATGAATCCAGGGAAATGGCCAAAAAGTGGATGAAACTGGCGGATGATGGTGATCATTATACGCTGGCTTTTGAAAGGCCTGGGACATGGAGCGAAAAGTACAATTTGGTATGGGATGAAATTCTGGAATTAAATGTATTTCCCGAGGAAGTTGCTGATAAGGAGATAACCTATTATTTGACCAAACAGGAAAAATATGGTTTGCCACTGGACAGTAGGAAAACCTATTCCAAATCAGATTGGGTTTTCTGGACAGCTTCTTTGGCAGATAGCCAAGAGGATTTCAAAACTTTGATCGCACCCATGTGGAAATATGCCAATGAAACCCCAAACAGGGTACCGATCAGCGATTGGCATGAAACGAAAGATGCCCATGTAATGAATTTTAGAGCAAGATCAGTGGTAGGGGGCTATTTTATAAAAATGCTGTATTAGTCGGTAGAAAAGCCAATCCTAATAATTTCGGGACTCTGAACATTGTTGAGGAGTCCCGTTCTATATTCAACCAATTGACTATTTTAGCATAAAGAGCTTTGAAGTCTTTTATACTTCAAAGTTTTTTAAAGAGATGATTAATATGGATGGTGAGTCTTATTCGAAATCTTTACCTTTAATCAGCGCCCCTTAAAAAAACGGGCTATCAAAAATTAAAATCAAATATTTCTCCATGAATATCAAAATCTTAATATTAGGTTTAAGTGTTGTCCTATTAGCAGTGAACGGTCTTCAGGCCAAAGAAGATAAAGAAGTCATCACAAAAGGGAAATATACGTTAACTCTAGTGAACCAAGACCCGTCCCTGAATGTAGCAGTAAAAGCAGGGCTAATCAAAACTTTCTTTAAGGTCTATCCAAAAATGGTCAAAGATTTCAATAAAGAAGCAACCAAAAGGGTTTTGGTGACCATAGACACTACTTATAATGGAGTTGCTTATGCGCATGATGGAAAGATTACCATTGCCTCACAGTGGCTGGAAAAAAAGCCAGGGGATATGGATGTAATTACCCATGAAGGAATGCACTTGGTTCAAGCTTACCCCAGTGGTGCTGGTCCCGGTTGGTTGACAGAAGGGATCGCAGACTATGTGCGTTATGCCTATGGCGTTGACAATGCAAGTGCAGGGTGGGCATTGCCAGACTTTGACCCTAAGCACCGTTATGACAATAGCTACAGAATAACTGCCCGCTTTCTTTTATGGATCAATCAGCATTATGATAAGAAGTTTGTACATAAGATGGACAGTCATATGAGGGAAAAAACTTACAGCAAAGAACTTTGGAAGACCTATACCGGAAAAACTTTGGAGGATTTATGGAAGGAATATTCCCTAAATCCGTTGGTAAAGGTGTAGGTGTACTTAATCCGTGACTTTAAAATTGTTTTAGGACTTGTCCAAATTAGGGTAAAGTAATGCTCGTGTGAAATCGTCAAACTAGTTATTTTACCAAGCTGTTTTTTTGATATAAGTAGTGGATTAATAATGATTTTTGACATTTATTGTTGAACAAATAGCAAAACCTTAGTTTTTCTGAGGATTTTGTAAAGGGTTGGTATAGTGAGAAATATGGGATTAAAATATTTTTTTATAAATATTTTAATAACTTTTGTAGCATAATCATTTTTTGGACCGTCTTGTCGTTATAAAGACAAGAAGACCTCTGAACCAACAAACTACCAGCTGTATGAGAATAGGATTTGACGCCAAACGTGCTTTTAAGAATTTTACTGGACTTGGAAACTACAGTCGATTTATTCTTAAGTCATTAAGTGATAATTTTCCTACCAACAATTATTTTTTGTTTACTCCAGCCAATGGCCGCAAGAGTGACGAGATATCAATCGCATGCAAAAACCCCAATCAGAAAATTGTTTTACCCACTGATTTCTGGAAATTACCAGTGCTTTCTGGTGCATGGAGAAGTGTATTCCAAGGCATGAAGCACTTGGACAATCAGTTGGAAATTTTTCATGGCTTGAGCAATGAGATTCCTTATATCAAAAACAAGTCCACCAAATATGTGGTGACCGTTCATGACTTGTTGTTTTGTCGTTACCCAGAGCTGTTCAATCCCATCGATGTACAGATTTATAAATTGAAGATGGAGCGATCATGCAGAGATGCTGACCAAGTCATTGCCATCAGCCAACAGACTAGGGAAGACCTGGTGAATTTTTTGGGAATTGATAGAGATAAAATTCGGGTGGTTTATCAAGGGTATCATGAAAACTATAACAAAGAAGTTACTCCAGAGCAATTGACCAAGGTAAAGGCAAAGTATAACCTTCCTGAAAAGTACCTGCTGTTTGTCAGTACCATTGAAAAGCGAAAAAATGTGCAGTTGATCTTAAAAGCTTTAAAAGCAAGGTCAGATTGGGATTTACCGCTGGTGGTGGTGGGCAGAGCGACTTCTTATGTCAATACCCTTAAAAGCATGGTTCAGGAATATGGACTGCAGAGAAAGGTAATATTTTTACATGATGTGGCTTTCGATGATTTGCCAGCCATGTATAAGATGGCTCATGTGTTTATTTATCCTTCCTATTTTGAGGGTTTTGGAATCCCGATCATTGAAGCCCAGCGGATGGGAACGCCTGTGATTACTTCCACTGGATCTTGTTTTCATGAAGCAGGTGGTGACGCGGCACTCTATGGAGATCCTGACGACCCTGACACCTTGATTGCGCATATTGAAGCGTTGTCCCGAGAGGAAACAAGGTCTAATTTTATTGATAGAGGATACAAAAATATAGCCCGGTTTGATCAGGAGATTATTTCAAGGGACATCATGAATGTTTATCAGGAAGTACTCGAAACTTATCCCGTCAAGTCTGTATTGGCTACGTAATAACGATAAAAACTCAATTTTTTAATGATGAAAACAACGATTATGATGTTGGGTATTTTGGCATGCTGTGGAGCCTGTACACAAGAGGAAAAACCATTGATAGAAGCGGAAGCCACGGTGATGTACACCGGTGATATGGCATTGGATGGCTGTGGTTGGCTGATAGCCATCAATGATGAATTCTTTAGGCCTGAAAACCTCAAGGAAGATTTTAAAGTGGACGATCTTGAAGTCTATGTACACTATACCCTTTCCGGTGGAGTCTACTCTTGTGGAATGGGCAATGCCGGGATCAGCAGGGTTTCAATTGAGCAAATTGTTTTAAGATAAAACCTGTATTTATAGAGTCCAAAAAAGATACATTTCAATTACTATGACCAAACTGAAAATGTCAATAATGTCATATTAAAGAAAGATAAGTTTTGCATTTGACTAACGGTCTGGTTGTTATAAGAAGTATCTTAAAGCTATATTCAAAATGATTTAAGTTATACTTTTTAAATAAAATAATTGTGTATTTTTGCACTAAATTTAAAATTATATTAAAATTCCAATTTATTTATGTGTAAGTTTTTGATTGCTAGTTTTTTAGTGTTAAGTGTTTTTTCATGTAAAGAAGATGAGGAAATTGTTCCAGATCAGACCGGTGAGGTTGAAGAGAATGAAATTGTATGGGAGGCAAAGCGTGAGTCGATAACCTATAATTCATTTCCTTTGTTGGAAAGGGATGCTTATATGCAATATCCAGGAGCATTGATTACTTTGGAAAGTGTCTCTCAAGACAATTATGATTATGTTTTCAATTATACTTATAATGAAGTAGCCGTTCATTCAAGCTTGGAGGGGGCAAATCCTGCCAGCCAAATGATGATTCCTAGCTATGGGAATTTCTTTGAATTTGAAAATACATCGATCTATTTAAATCCCACTCCACCTGACAATGCAAATGAAAATATTGTTTCGCATGAGCAATGGATAAAGCCTATTTATTCCATGGAGCATTTGTATATGGAATTGGGAGGGAAAAATGCTTTTATATTCAAAAATGCTGTGCCCGATAAGATAAAATATGGTGAAAAGGACGGAAAAAGTAGAGGGGTGTTTTTTTCAGAAACCATTAATTATTCTTATGATTTGGAGGTCCTAGCTGGTTCTTCCTTAATTAAAGAGTCTGCAGATGATGAAGCTTTTAAGGATATGACTCCTGTATATGTTTCCAAAATTAATATGGGAAGAATGGCTGCAGTCTTTTTTGAATCTAGCAGTTCTTATGAAGAGCTAGAAAAAGCCTTGTTGGGTTTAATTGAAAATAAGGAGCTTTCGAAAGATCAGCAGCAGGTACTAGAAAATACCAAATTTATTGTCAGTGTTTCTAGGGGATGGAATGGCTTAGAAATTCCAACATCATCTGATGGTTTAAATGATTATAAAGATTTTAAGTCCATGTTGGAGTTAGGGGCAGAAAACCCTGTTTATGGAGAAGGAAAATATGGGGCGATAGTCAGTTTTGAACTGCGCCATATTGGAACCAATGAACTTGCCGAAGTAACCTTTTCAGCAGATTATGAAGTGCCTACAATAGTAGAATAGAAGTTTTAGTAACCATGTCATGACTTTAAGTCATGGCATGGTTATTTGCCTAGTTGACGTTTTTCATATTTATGCCTTCTATTGTGTTTTTTTAGACTTTCTGGCATAATTAATTAGTTTGAATTTGTAAAGGAGACTTCTTGTTAATCCAATTTTTGAAATACAGGTTTTTAATGTTTTAATATTTGAAAAATCTGCTTTGGATAGGATTTGCAATAAAAGATATTTTTTATGTTGATTGTTTAATGAGATAGCCTCATCCTTAAGGTTTCTTTTCAAAGAGCTTGAATTCAGCACTTCTGTAAGCTGGTCCCTAAAGGTTAATTCTCCGAACTGAATTGTTTCTTTTTCTACTGTCACACTGATATCATGCCTTCTTATCAATGTGTTTGCGTTTAAATTGTCAAAATACCATAATTCAGCTCCATGAATTAAGCATTCAATCCAGAATAGCCAATCCACTTTGCTCTTAAGTTTTTCATTAAAACGTATGTGGTTTTTCTCTATAAAATCCCTTGAGAATATTGGGCTACTAATTACCGAAAAATTATTTCTGATAAGGCTAAGGAAAATAGAATCATCAAACCCATTGAATTTTGGCATCCATTGGTTCCCTTTCATCTCGAAGTCGGGAAAAAGTTTTTTTTGGTTTTGACTATTGAAGTAGTAACAGTCAGAGTAACTAATTATATTTTTATTTAACTCTTTTAAAAATGTTATTTGAAGCGCAATCTTATTTTTGCTGATAAGGTCATCGGCATCCAAAAACTGAATATAATCTCCTGTGGCTAAATCTAGCCCGACATTTCTAGCACCTCCATTCCCTCTGTTTTTTATTCTTTTGTATATAAACCTATTGTCTCCATTAATAATTTTGTTTACTACCGAAAAAGTATTGTCAGTGGATTCATCATCAATAATAATCACTTCCCAGTTTTGATAGGATTGATCTATGATGTTATTGATGGTTTCCTCTATGAAATGTGCATAGTTATAGGTAGGGACAATTATAGATACCTTTGGATTATAATTATTTGGCACGGTCCTGTTAAGTAAGTTTATTTTGTGTTATTATGTTAACAATCTATATAAGAAGGAACTACTATTTATAGTTTATATTACTTTGATTTTAGTAACATGTTGGTGATTAATAAAAGAGTTAATCATCTGAGTTTATTAAAGTATTTTTTCTAAGGTGGACCTTACAGCCGATATTGAATAAGGCTCCAATGCTTTCAAACAATTATTTGAAATCTTTGACCAAGTTTTTTTGTCCTTATATAGACTTAGAATCTTTGCTATAAACTCATCTTTAGTGTTGGCAACCATTACATTTTCTCCTTCTTTAAGCCCCATTCCCTCTGCTCCAATGTCAGTAGTGATCACTGGAAGTTTAAAGGCCAAGCTTTGTCCTATTTTACCTTTCATTCCAGCTCCAAATCTTAATGGAGCAACAAATAACCTATGATTGGAAAAATAACCAGAAACATCTTGAACAAATCCTGGTACATCTACAAGGTCACTCCTTAGTTGTAACACTTCCTCTGTTGGTTTGCTTCCTAGTAGGGTTAACTTTAAATGAGGAATTTCTTTCCATATCTCAGGCATAATTTCGTTGACAAGCCAGACTACTGCATCAATATTTGGAGGGTGATCGTAAGCTCCAATAAAGAGAAGTCCTTCCCTTTCCTCGAAATCCAAATTGTTTGTAATGTCTTCTGGCTCATGAATATTGGGAATTACTTTTACATTTTTTATTCCCTCCTTTTCCAACATAACCTTTTCATCTTCTGTGACAGTGAAGGTGAAATTGGCTGCTTTTGCAATTTCTAACTCCTGTATTTTTACCTTTGAGGCCTCTTGCAATAACTTTTCATCATTAGTTTGTATGGCTTGGCGTTCAATCCGAATATGATGTAAATCTACTGTGTCATAAATCCACTTTGCGTTTGGGAACATTTCCAATAACCATTTGAACTCTAAATTCATTTCTGGTCGGCTTATCCAAACCACATCACATTTATCTAAGGTGAAATTAAGTTCTCTGATCATTCCAGGCCTATTGGGATATCTAAATAGTACTTCTACTCCAAGTTCTAACAAACTATCATAATAAGGTTGGGTCTTATTGGCATCATCAGGAATAAAAGTAATATGATACCTAAGATCTTTAATGATCTTTAGAATTTGAAATGCCCTAAATGAACCTGAATTTTTATCATAAGCAGGAATAATATTGTCTATAAAAACCAATCGTTTTTTAGGGAGTAACCTTCGGCTGGCAATCTGTATATTAAATTCATTATTATGGTCTTGAAGAACTTGTTTCCATTTATCAAGAAACTTGTGTTTGTTAATGTTTTGAAAACTTTTTACCGAGTTTTTCTTCGCAATCTTTCCTGATGTAATTCCCTCAAAATGTATGATTTCTGATAAGGGCTGGTAGATCACCTGTTTATTGAGCTGATTTCTAACGGCAAAACATAGATCAGTATCTTCATAATAAGCAGGTACAAGCTGTTCATCAAATCCACCTAATTTTTCGAAATCAGACTTTTTAACCAAAAGGCTGGCTCCAGAGCAGTAATCCACCTCTCTAATGTAGTTGTACCTAGGCCTGTCGGGAAGATCATTTCTACCATAATTTGCTCCCGAAGCATCATGAAAAATAATTCCCCCTGCTTCTTGCAAAAGCCCATGTCCATAGATTAATTTGCTTCCTACAGCACCGGTATTCTCATTATTGAATGGTTTTATTAGCTGATCGAGCCAGGATGAGGTGACTTGAGTATCGTTGTTTAGAAAATAAAGAAACTTACCCTTTGCTATTTTGGAGGCATTATTACAGTTTAATAGAAAGCCTTTATTCTCAATATTTCGGATATAGCGTATTCCAGAGACATTATTTTTGAAGAATTCTTCCGTTCTGTCGGTTGAACAATCATCCACAAGGATTATTTCAATTGTATGATTTTTCGGAAGGTTTAATTGAATAGACTTTAGGCAATTATAAGTAAATGCCAATTGGTTAAAAACAGGAATAATTATAGATACTTCTGGTTTTTTCTCTACCTCAAAAGAAAGGTTGGAATTTAAAATTTCTTCTGTTGATAATAATGGTAAAATTCCAGTTGGCTCAAAATACCTGTAACCGAATAAGGTTAAAAATATCTCTTTAAAATAAATTGAAAAGCGAGTATTATTGTCTGGGTTATAAAATGATGATGAAGATTTTTTTATTGAGTCCTTTAACCCTTCAAGAATGTTTTTCTTAAACAATATCAATCCAACAGTTATGGCAGTAAGCCTAACCAAATAATATGGATAAAATTTTGGATGTAATCTATAATAATTGCTTCTCCCTCGATCTTTGGCCCGATAATACTTACTGTTTATCTTAAAGCAATACCTTTTGTTATATTTATCTATCCACTTATAAATCTTCATATCTCAATTTTTAGGGAATTTTCAGCTATTAGTTAAAACAATAATTAAAGGGAATTTAGTATTCTTTTGAGGCTGGATTTGACTGTATTTGGTAATAAGGGTTCCAATACCTGGGCAGAACCATCAGAGAGTTTTTTCCACAGCATTTCATCCTGATAAACCTTGAGAATTTGAGCAACAAACTTTTCCTTGCTATCTGCAAGCATTACATTTTCCCCATCTTTCAGGCCCATTCCTTCTGCTCCTACATCGGTGGTGACTATGGGTAGCTGATAGGCCAGGCTTTGGCCTATTTTACCCTTCATACCTGCTCCATAGCGAAGGGGAGCTACAAATAAGCGGTGGTTCACAAAATAGGGCTCCACATCCTGCACAAAGCCAGGAACCTTGACCAAATCAGAGGCCAATGCCTTCACTTTTTCAGTTGGTGCGCTGCCCAAAAGGGTAACAGGCATGGCATGTTCTTTCCAGATAATGGGCATGATTTCTTCAATCATCCAAACCACTGCATCTATATTGGGCGGATGGTTATAGGAGCCAATAAACAGAATGCCCTCTCTTTCAGCATAACTTTTAGATGCAGCAACTGAATGGATCTCATGGATATTTGGGATTACCTCTACCCGCTTGATACCCTGCTGCATTAATAACTCTTTTTCATCGGTAGTTACGGTAAAGGATATATCAGCTTTTGATGTTAAGTCCAATTCTAATTGGTGAAATTTATGGGCTTTTCTTTTTAGCTTTTGACTTCCTGTTATTTCAGCTTCTCTTGAAAGTCTTATATAATGCAGGTCTATGGTGTCGCAGATCCATTTGATTTTTGGATTTTGTTTGAAAATCCACTCAAATTCTTTATTCAGCTGAGGTCGGCAAATCCATGCGGTGTCCACAGATGGCAGAATATCTATCAAGAGCTTTTTCATCCCAGACCTATCAGGATAAGCATATAAGATTTCTAATCCCAAATTTCTGAACTCCGTATAGTAGGGATCGTTTTTATCACCCTTTCTAGGGACAAAAATCACATGATATCCTAGATGCTTTAGCATTTTTAGCAAATGGAAGGCCCTTACGGAGCCAGAATCTTTATCATATTCTGGAAGGAAGATGTCTATAAAAAGGAGGGTTTTCTTGGGTAGAAATCTTCTTACGAGCTCCTCTTCATTGTTTAGCTCAATATTGTTAAAGTATTCGGGATAGCTTGTTTTTAAAAGATTGGTGTCCTTTTTAGTCGTTTCCAAATGTCCTACTTCTTCTTTGGATGAAAGGGTAAGCATTGGATTATATATCGTCCTTTTGTCTGCTTTCTTTTTTAACCTCAATGCCAAATCTGTCAAAGCATGGGATAGGGACTCATGATTATTATTTAGTCCGTTCTGTGCTTGAAGTTCTTTTACATTAAATATTACAAAACCACTATCAAGCGCATCTACTTCCCTGATGAAATTATATTTTGGATGAGAGGGTAGATCAAACTTACCATAATAGGTTAATTCAAAATCAGGATTGATGTATGAACCAGCACTTTTTATTAACCCATCTTCAGCTAATATTTTACCTGAAATTGCAGTCCAATCCGGGTTTGATTTCATATTTAGAACCAGTTCCTGAAGATTACCAGATTCCAATATGGTTTGTCCACTCCAAAAGGCAATTAAATCACTATTGGTTGAGCTAATCAATTCATTTAATGCAGAAATTAATTTCCCCTCTGACTGTATTAAATGGATGCCGACACCATAAGTATTTTCATCCAAAAAGCTTATGACCTCTTTTTGGCTTTCCTCTAAAACTACGATAACCTTAACCTCATCCTTCCAAGAAGATTTGATTGAGTACAATAATTGTGAAAGTGATGACATCTCTTTCACAGAATGAATGATTACAGTTAAAGTTGGGGATTCCTTTCTTCCGAAATGAACGGGGTTTTGCAGGTCAAGGGAAGGTTTTTTTTCCAGTTTTCCAGGATAATAACTATGGCCCAAAAGCTTAAGAACAGAAGCTTGTTCATAGGTTCCTGTTATTCGTTGCTGTTTGAGATTCCTAAAGCCAGCTATAAAAAATCTAAGCAAATAAAGGCCATATATTGAAGGAGAAGAAAAAGAAGAAAACTTCCCTGTTCTTTTCCTCGAATTGGCATATTTGAGATCAATTTTATAAATGGTTTTATGGAGCATTTTGTCCAGCCAAGTCTGCATTTGGAACAGTTTAGAGAGATTGATTAACTTACTTCGGTAAACTGCTGCATATTGACCAGCTTGTTGTATAATCCATCTTTGGTGACCAACTCTTGGTGGTTACCTTGTTCGATGATTTTGCCTTCTTCCAGCACTACGATGATATCGGCATTCTGAATGGTGCTTAATCGGTGTGCAATGACCAGAGAGGTACGGTTTTTCATCAGCTTGTTCAGGGCATCCTGTACCAGTTTCTCTGATTCGGTATCCAGGGCTGAAGTGGCCTCATCCAAGAGCATGATGGGAGGGTTTTTTAATACCGCTCTGGCAATGCAGATCCTTTGCTTCTGTCCACCGGAAAGTTTCAGCCCACGGTCTCCCATATTGGATTGGTATCCATTTTCTGTTTGCATGATAAATTCGTGGGCATTGGCAATCCTGGCTGCGGCTTCCACTTCCTCAGCAGTGGCATGAGGAGTGCCGAAAGCAATATTGTTAAAGATGCTGTCATTGAATAGGATAGACTCCTGGTTGACCATCCCCATCAGGTTCCTGAGCGAATCCATGGTGACATGGGAAATGTCTGTCCCGTCGATTAAAACTTGACCCGTATCAGGTTCTATAAATCTTGGAATAAGGTCCATCATGGTTGATTTTCCTCCCCCAGAAGGTCCTACCAAAGCGACCATCTTTCCTTTAGGAATGGTCAGGTTGATGTCCTCCAGTACTGGTCGGCCTGGATAGCTAAAAGACAAATCCTTTATTTCAATTTTATCCTTGAATTCATTGATTGGTGCAGCGTTATTTTTATCTGAAATGGCTGGCTTTTCATCAATTAAATCCAAAACTCGCTCACCAGCTGCCAATCCTGAATGTATAGAGCTAAAGGAGTTGGTCAATGCTTTTGCCGGACGCATCACTTGGCTAAATAGCGCAATATAAGCAATGAAGTCGGAGGCACTCAGCTCAGATTGATTGTTGATGATCAGCGAGCCACCGTATAATACGATTCCCGAAACCATCGCCACACCCAGAAACTCAGATACCGGGGAGCTCAGCTGTTGGCGCTTGGCCATTTTTTTGCCCAAAGAAGAAAAACGGACATTTTCATCATGGAATTTATCCTTGATCATTTCGGTGGCATTGAAAGCTTTGATGATCTTGATTCCGGACAATGCCTCATCCAAATAACTGATCATGACCCCATAGAGGTGCTGGGCTTGGGAAGCCTGGGATTTAAGCCTTTTGACAATCTGCGCGATAAAAAAAGCAGAGACTGGAATAACCAATAAAGAAAAGATGGTCAACTTATATGAGATGGCAAAGAGCATAAAAACATAGGCAATCAATTGCAGAGGCTCTTTAAAAATAACCTGTAGCGTGCCGGTTACCGAAAATTGAACCACCTGAACATCAGAAGAAATTTTGGAGATGATGTCACCTTTTCGTTGATTGCTAAAATAGCCTACATGAAGGTTCATGACATTGTCAAAGACCCGTTTTCTTAGGTTCAACAAGGTGTGAATTCTTAGGTTTTCCATTACCAATTGGGAAAGGTAGCGGAAAAGGTTGCCTAAAAGCACAGAGATAATGATTACGGCACAGACAGCCTGCAAGGCTCCCAAGGGCCCATATTCTTCCTTGGCCATTTGGGCGTAATAATTCAGGTAACCAAAAATATCCGTCCAACTTTCTGGTTTCGCCATCACCTCATTTGCCCCATCCTGTGTATTGAAGAGGGTGCTAAGCAAGGGGGCAAGCATGGCCAGGTTGAGGGTGTTGAATACCACTCCCAATAAAGTGAATATCAGGTAGGGTATGGCAAACTTCTCAATGGGTTTGGCAAAGGATAATAATCTAAAATAGGTTTTCAATTGTCTTTGTTATTTTTAGTCTCGAAGGACTTGTACAGCTGTATTTTTCTGCAAAGGTACTTTATTTATTGTCAAAGGCCTTATGGGACTGTCTGCCAGCTAAGCCTTGAATAAACTGTTTTTACCAAAATGGGATTGCTTCATTTCGCTGACGCTGCATTCGCAATGACGTTTTTTTATTCGTCATTGCGAGGAGAGACGACGAAGCAATCTTCTTCCTTAAGGTGGTGATCAGATAAGTTTATTTCATTTTATTTGAGATGACTCTTTACCAATTTTGGATATCGTCCCATAAATCTGTCCAATCTGGATTTAGGGAGTTTATTAATTCTTCTTTCTTTTTTCGGCTTCCGCCTTTTATTTGCTTCTCTCTTGCTATAGCTTCCTCAATTGAATGAAAATTCTCATAATAGACTAGCTTTTTTAAGTTATATCTAGATGTAAATGACTTAGTGTTATTTCCAGATTTGTGTTCATAGACTCTTTTTATAAGGTCAGATGTAACACCCACATAGAGCGTATTATTATATTTATTTGTCATTATGTAAATACATCCACCTTTTTTCATTTATATATTGACTTTAGTGCCATTGAAAGCTTTTCTGAATTTGATCAGAATCAAGATTAAACTATCCGATTAAATTGAATGGGAATGTTTCATTCGTCAAGATGGTTTTATTTGTTTATCTAACCAGTTTGATGTATTCTTTCTTTATGGTGTCAAAGGTGTTTTCTTTGATTTCAAAGAGGCTCTTGTACCCTTGGTGTTTTAGCATTTCTTCTTTGAGTTTTTTCCTTGAAAGATGGATCTCAGGTTTCTTTTTTAAATAAGCCCTATAGGCATCTAAAACCCACCATTTTCCCACTATAAGCCTTGGCAAAATTTCCATGACCATTAGCTGAATTTTCCACATCTTTAGTTTTATCCCATCCAAATGAATAGCCTGTAGAATAAATTTATTTCTATACAGAACGGGATATAGGGCTTTTTTCTTGTGTTCTTTTTTGGTTGTCGATGATACTTCGTGGTGACAGATCGCTTCGTGCTCATAGTAGCACTTCCAGCCCATCCGCCAAGCCCTGAAGCTCAGGTCTACATCTTCCACATAGAAAGGAGAGTAAATCTCATCAAAGCCCCCCAAGGCCAATAGCTTTTTCCTATCCACCAAGGCATTGGCTCCGGAAAGGTAGGCTGTAGGTGTCTTTTTGCTTGTGTCTGTGCAAAAGTAGAAGTAGGTACCCTTGAACTTAACTCCTTGAAAAGCCATCATTCTGGCAGCGTCTTCTATTTGACCTTTTGAGTTTACAATTCTCCCCATTACTCCAAAGGTGTCTTCCTGATCAAAGTACTTCCAGAGCGTTTCAAAGTAATTTTCCTCCAAAGCCACATCGGAGTTTAGCAGTAAAACCAAATCCATTTTTGCGACTTTGATTCCTTGGTTGCAGGTGTAGGAAAAGCCCTTGTTTTGAGGGGTTTCCACTAATTTGATAGCAGGGAAATGCTCCTTTATCCAACTTACAGAGGAGTCGTTGGAGGCATCATCGACTATAATCAGTTCAAATGGAACCTCCGAAATATGGGCCGCTTTGAATACAGTAGGCAGGTACTTCTCTAACAGGTGCCTTCCGTTGTAGTTGGGGATGATGATGGATATGCTTCTTTTTTGGGGCATTAATTTCTAATTCTCTAGTGAGCTAATGGTACCTGTACGGATTAATCCAATGGAATGTGACAATAACTTGATGATATTTTAAAGAATTCTTGGCTGTTGATGTGACCTATAATTATAAATTAAACTTAAATTTTTTTCTTAGATATATTTTCAACGGATTCTCAACAAAAACAAAAAGTAGGATAGCGATCACTTGTAAAATGATCAATAGAACCCAAATGTTGGATATGTAGATACCAATATAGTCTTTGAAGAGTCCTATGTGGATTAAATAAAAGGCATAACTGGCTTTTCCCAACAATTGCATCAATGGAGCAGAGAGGAAAGTGCTCAAATGGCTTCTTTCGTTTAAAAGCCCCCAGATCAATGGTCCAATGCCAATAACTGGCAGCACAAAATTGTTGAGGAAAATACCTGCCCAGTAACTGTCTCCTGAAGCACCGTTTTTTGATAATAGGGCCAGAGTCAGTAAGGTGAGCAAAATCCCTGCGGTTCCTATCAAGGTGAAGTAGCTCTTTTTATGATGTTTAGTTTTCACGAATAATTGAGCGATAAACATTCCAACCAGGAATTCAAAACACCGTCCAAAGAAGGTGAAGTTAAATAGAAATTTGAGATTTGGAATAAAGCCGTACAGAGGTAGAAACTGATGGGTAGCTATGATGGCAACACCTGTGGATACGACCACGAGGGTGATGGCTATAATCCTTAGTTGGGGTTTTTTAAAGAGAAAGGCTGAAAGTAAGGGAGCGGTCAAATAGAAACACTCTTCGACCGTTAAGGTCCATGCTTGTGCGATCCCTGTGAAAATATAATTTTCAAAGAAACCTTTCAACAGTGTAATGTTGAAAAACAGTTCCCACAATTGAGTTGCGGGAATACTTTTGAAGTACCAAAACTTAATTCCATAAGTTGACAAGGTCAGAATAACATAAAGTGGAAAAATTCTGGTAAAGCGCTTCCATAAATAGGAACGGTAGTTGAAATGTTGGGTTAACAAGTATTGATAAGAAATAATAAAACCACTCAAAACAAAGAATAGGCTAACACCGATGTGCATTTCATCAACTGTTTTTACTAAAAAAGGAGAGATATTGGCGTTTTTCAAAGGATTAATGTGGTGAAAAAACACCATTAGGGCGGCAAAGGCCCGGAGCCCTGTTAATGCTGGAAGATATTTAGGTGGCAGTTTGTTCAATGTAGTATTTCTATCCCAAAATAAAGGATAATATTTCTAGAAGAGAAAGATTAGATAATTTGATAGGAATTGTTTCGATAGATTTTTAAGTGTGATTATTACATTTTTTGTAAATTCAGTTAGAAATTTCCGTCAGCATATCCTATTAATCCTGCAACAACGTGAGGGAAACAGCTTCGGTTCTTTTTAATTAAAGGTGTTGAAAGCCTATCAAAATAGCCCTTGAAAAGCATGGAGAAGGATATTTACAATTAACTGACGGTTTTATGCTAGCTGTAATAAAGGTGGTTGAACTACTTTTGGGTATTGACTGGCCTTATCATTGGCGTTTTATCATTTAAAAGTACCCAAAATAATTATCCTCATTATGATCAGCTTTTCCAAATCCAAAGTAGATTTTAGATGCGCCTATAAAGGATATTTTTTAAAGCATCAGGTGTTTTTTTGGTGTACCCTAACAGTTTTGCTGGTGGTCTTTAATAATCAGGTTTTGGGGCAAGAAAAATTACGTGTGGCACCAGCTCCTATGTATAGAGATCCGGTATATGATGGTGCTGCTGATCCTGTTATGGTCTGGAACCGTCAAGAGCAATCCTGGTGGATGCTGTACACGAGTAGAAGAGCCAATCTTCCCACCCAGGATGTTTCGGCCTACTACGGTAACCGAATTGGTATTGCAGCGAGCAAAGACCACGGAAAGACTTGGGTGTTCAGAGGATACTTGGATCTTGAGTTTGAGCGTGGCTGGAATACTTTCTGGGCTCCTGAAGTCATCTATCATGATGGACAATATCACATGTTCGTTTCTTACATCCAGGGAGTCAGGAACCACTGGGGAGGGGCAAGTCACATCCATTATTTCAGTAGCAAAAACTTATGGGACTGGGAGCACCATGGTCCATTGACCCTTTCTTCGGATAAAATTATCGATGCAACAATTTTCAAAACACCTGAAGGAAAGTTCCGGATTTGGTACAAGGACGATAGCCGAGGAGGAATCACCATGGTATCCGAATCAGAGGATTTGGTAAACTGGGAAACCAAAGATTTACCTGCAATTGGCGGAGGGGCTCATGAAGGACCAAAGGTGTTTGAATATAAGAATTACTACTGGATGTTGACAGATGAGTGGAGAGGCTTGCGAGTATACCGTTCTGATGACCTTCAAAATTGGGTAAAGCAGGGATTAATCTTAGATAAACCATCAGCTCGGGAAGACGATAGTCCCAGTGGTGCTCATGGAGATGTATTGGTGTTTGGAGACAGGGCCTATGTGTTTTATTTCACACATCCTGGAAGGGAGAGTCATTCCGCTACCAAACCAGGACAATCCTTTCATCATAATCATAGAACCACCATTCAGGTTGCCCCTTTGATTTTTGATGGAGAAACCTTGAAAGATGATCGCAGTAAACCATTTGATTTCTATATGCCGGCATTGAATGAATAAATAACCTAACAAACTGAATATACCTATCGACCTATTTTAAACCTGTTGGGGCCAGCCTCATAAACTGCATTGCAGTTTATGAGGTGAAGGCTCACAAAGAAAAAGACCCAAAATGATTAAAAAACTTAAAATAATAGGCCTTGTCTGTCTGCTCTACAGTTCATCTATAGGGTTATTATGGGCGCAGCAAATGATGTTTGCCGATTCGAGCAGATTGGGCAGGCCTTTTTCCAAAGATCCCCATGTAGTGAAATTTGATGGAAAGTACCTGATGTACTTTTCTATTCCACCCGTCCCAGGCCAGTCTGGAGGCTGGGGAATAGGAGTGGCAAAAAGCGATGATTTGATTCATTGGAAAAGTATCGGAGAGATTGAAGCCACTGAAGAATATGAGAAAAATGGTTTTTGTGCTCCAGGTGCATTGGTAAAAGATGGTAAAGTACATTTGTTTTACCAAACCTATGGAAACGGCTCCAAAGATGCCATTTGCCATGCCTACTCCGAAGACGGAATTCATTTTACCAGGAATGAAACTAATCCAATTTTTGCACCACCGGCGAATGACTGGTCCAATGGCCGGGCAATTGATGCGGAAGTTTATCCTTTTAAGGGAAATTATTTTCTTTATTTCGCTACCCGTGATCCCAAAGGAGAAATTCAAATGCAAGGGGTGGCCAAAGCGCCCGCAGACACTGACTTTGGTCGAGATGACTGGACCATGGCCAAAGATGCCTCTATCTTAAAACCAGAATTGGACTGGGAAGGAAAGTGTGTGGAAGGGGCCTCTAACATTGAGCGAAAAGGAAAGCTTTATATGTTTTATGCTGGAAGCTATAATAATGCGCCTCAGCAGGTTGGAGTGGCCGTTAGTAAAGATGGTGTAAATTGGAAGCGTGTTTTTGATGAGCCTTTTCTACCAAATGGAAAGCAAGGGGAATGGAACAGCAGTGAATCCGGTCATCCTCATATTTTTGAGGATAAAGAATCAGGGAGGACCTACCTTTTTTATCAAGGGAATGATGACCATGGACAAACGTGGTGGCTCTCTAACAGAGAGGTAGAATGGAAAAAGGGCAAACCCCTACTGAAACAGTAATTATCAAGATACTATGAATAGATTGAAAGGCATTTGGCTGCTTATTGTAACAGGCTTCTTTCTCTTAGGGGCATGTCAGTCCAATAAGTCCCAAGAGGAATCGGTCGCCAAAAAGAAAGATTTTCAGATTATCAATCCGGTACTGCCGGGAGATCATCCTGACCCAACGGTAGTTAAGGTAGGGGATTTTTATTATGCTTCTGCAACTTCTAATGAATGGGCACCTCTATTTCCTATTTTTAAATCAGCTGATTTAGTGAATTGGGAGGTAGTGAATTATGTTTTTCCTGATGGAGCTCCTGAATGGGCCAAAAACAACTTTTGGGCACCAGAACTGGCTTTTGATGAGGCCCAAGGTAAGATTTATGCTTATTATACTGCCAGAGATAAAGCAAGCAATCGCCTGAGTGTAGCTGTGGCAAGTGCAGATTCTCCTGAAGGCGATTTCAAAGACCATGGTCCGCTGGTGGCTCAGGAAGTAGGGTCTATAGATGCCTTTGAGGTAAGGGATGAAAATGGAAAACTCTATTTGACATGGAAGGAAGATGGCAATAGTAGAGGACTTCCCACGCCAATTTGGGCGCAGGAGATCAACGAAGAAAGAACAGCCCTTTTGGGCGAACCACACGAGTTGTTTAGGAATGATGTAGATTGGGAGCTTAATCTAGTGGAGGGCGTCAGTATTTTTAGGGAAAATGAATATTTTTATGCCACCTACTCAGCAGGAGCTTGCTGTGACAAAGCCTGCAACTATAAAGCTGGAGTGGCCAGGGCCAAGAACCTTTTGGGACCTTGGGAAAAATATAATCAGAATCCTATTTTAAAGGATAATGATAACTGGAAGTGTGCTGGTCATGGCACAGTGGTGAAAAAAGATGGAGATTACTATCTATTATACCATGCTTACAGCACCGAAGGGGATGTTTATGTCGGAAGAGAAGGCGTGTTGGAACAGCTTCATTGGACGGAGGATGGCTGGCCGTATTTTGAAAACAAAGCCACTTACAACCGGGAAAAGGCTAGTTTGACATTTACAGATGACTTCAGCCCTTCCTTGGATCAGATTTGGCAATGGAGAGTGTCCCAAAATATTCAATATACTACAAATGAAGAAGGGTTGCTTTTACAGGCTTCTGATGAAAATGAGGGGCTAGGCTCATTATTGGTTCAAAGTTCCACTTCACCTGATTATGAGATTACAGTGACCATAAACCCTGAGCTAACCAATGCTTCTGGTGGAGTTTTGTTAGTGGGAGGGGCTCATAATGGCTTTGGTGCGCCGGTGGCTGGAATGGGAATTTCTCTCAATGGCAATGAAATTCAAGTAATCGAAAACAGGAATCAGCAGCTGGAAATCAAAGCTAGTGAGGCGATATTGGAGACCGAATCAATTCAATTGAAAATGACTGTGCGAGAAGGTCACCTTTTACATTTTGCTTATAAAGACTCAAAAAATGCATGGAAAGCACTTGGTAATGAATTCGATGCGGCCCATTTGGTGCCTTGGGGCATGGGCTTTCGCTTGGGCTTGTTTGCAAAAGGAGCCAATGGAACCGTGGTCAACTTTAAGGGTGTGACGATCAATCATCAATAAATGAATTAATCCTATACTACTATCAAAAACCCACCAATCAATATGAAAAAACTTAATGGACTTTTACTCTTGGCTTTGGTAGGCTTTTTTGCCTGCAACTCCAAAAGTTCTCATGAAACAAATGATTTGGAAGGAGAACAAGAGACTGTAAAAACGTCTGGCAACCCCATTTTCGAAGGCTGGTATGCCGATCCAGAAGCCATTGTTTATGGTGATACTTATTGGGTGTACCCGACCTATTCTGATGCTTATGAGAAACAGGTTTTTATGGACGCTTTTTCTTCCAAGGACTTGGTGAACTGGACCAAGCATGAAAGAATCATAGATACCACTGAGGTGAAATGGGCGGAAAAAGCCATGTGGGCACCAGGGGTAATCAGCAAAAATGATAAGTATTACCTTTTCTTTGCTGCCAATGATGTTCATGAAGGTGAAATAGGAGGAATTGGGGTGGCTGTGGCAGATCAACCTCAAGGTCCTTTTAAGGATATGTTAGGAGAGCCATTAATCAATGAAATAGTCAATGGGGCGCAACCAATTGACCAGTATATTTTTAAGGATAAGGATGGAACTTATTACATGTATTATGGTGGTTGGGGACATTGTAATGTGGTCAAGCTGAACGAGGATTTTTCAGGAATAGTCCCATTTGAAGATGGAGAACTTTATAAAGAAGTAACCCCTGAAAATTATGTAGAGGGACCTTTTATGTTTATAAAAGACGGGAAGTATTACTTTATGTGGTCTGAAGGTGGTTGGGGAGGACCTGACTATTCTGTGGCCTACGCTATTGCAGACAGTCCTTTTGGTCCTTTTAAAAGAGAAGGGAAGATTTTGCAGCAAGACCCTGAAGTGGCCACTGGCGCAGGACATCATTCCGTGATTCAGATACCAGGAAAAGATGAGTTCTATATTGTTTACCACAGGAGGCCTTTGACAGAAACTCACCACAATCACCGGGCTACCTGCATTGACAAAATGGAGTTTGATGAAAATGGTAAAATCAAACCAGTAAAGATCACCTTTGAAGGGGTCGCCAGCAAAAAGTTGAATTAAATATTATTCCTTGCTGCAGGTTAAAAGGGTTTTGTAACCATTAAACCCGTGCGGCTTTAACCTTATTGAAATGAAAAAACATTATTTAAATATTTTGGCCATTTGTGGGCTACTGCTAGGAGCAATGAGTTGCGGGCCTAAAGGAAATTCTGATGAAAAAGCATCGCAAGTTGCTGTAAAGAAAGAAGAAAAAACCTCTGAAAGATGGAGTAAGGAGCAAGCAAAGGCTTGGTATGCTGAACAAGATTGGCTAGTTGGAGCCAACTTTAATCCCAGCAATTCCATCAATCAATTGGAGATGTGGCAGGAGGCAACTTTTTCACCGGAATTGATAGATAAAGAACTGGGCTGGGCGGAAGAAATCGGAATGAACACCATGCGTGTTTACCTCCATGACTTGGCTTATGAGCAAGATCCAGAAGGTTTTTTGAACAGAATGGATACCATGCTAGGGATCATGGATCAACACGGAATGAAGCCTCTTTTTGTGATTTTTGATTCATGCTGGGATCCTTTTGTGGAAGCAGGAGAGCAACGTGCTCCGAAACCTCATGTACATAATTCGGGTTGGGTTCAAAGCCCCGGATATACGGCACTGGAGGATTCTACCCAATACCCACGATTGGAAAAATATGTCAAGGCGGTGGTAAGTCGATTCGCCAATGATCCTCGTGTCTTGGGCTGGGATATTTGGAATGAGCCAGATAACGATACAGGGGTCTCCTATCGTGACAAGGAGCATCCAAACAAGGTGGATTATGTGCTGCCATTGATGGTAGAGGCTTTTGGTTGGGCAAGATCTCAGCACCCCATTCAGCCGTTGACTTCAGGAGTTTGGTTGGGGGATTGGTCTTCTGAGGATGTGATGAGTCCCATTCAATTGGCACAAATAAACAATTCGGATATCATTTCATTTCATAATTATGACAGTCCTGAAGAATTCCAAAAGCGCATTGATTGGCTAAAGCGATATGATCGTCCCATGATCTGTACGGAATATATGGCCCGTCCAAACGGTAGCACTTTTGAAGGTTTTTTACCAATTGCCAAAGCGGAAAATATTGGAATGTTTAACTGGGGGTTGGTAGATGGAAAAACACAAACCAAATATCCTTGGGACAGTTGGGAGAAGCAATATACTGATGAACCTGAGTTGTGGTTTCATGAAGTTTTTCATACGGATGGCACGCCATACAAAAAATCAGAAACAGACCTGATCAAGAGCTTGACAGGAAGATGAAAAAAGGGGAGCTGAACTTGTGGGTTTTTGTTATTTTAATGTTCATGACTTCCTGCTCAGGATTAGGAGCAGGAAGTCCCCCTGATCCACAGGATTATACCATTGTTTGGGATCAATCTACCCTTGAAAGAATATCTCCGGATACATTCAGGTATGCGGGATATGCCAGGGTAAGAGAACTGGCAAATGGACATTTGGGCGTTGCTTTTGAAGCAGATGGGAATATTTTTTTTAGGATTAGAGAAAATGGAGTTTGGAAGGAACCTGTCTTGGTGGCAGCCAGAAAAGAAGGGGTAGCCATGGCTGTTCCGGATTTTACGGTTCTTGACAATGGCGAAATCTTATTGGGTTACAACCCAAGGCCAAGAAGAAATCAAACCGATAAGCATTTTGCCATCCGTACAGTTAGGAGTTCGGATAATGGCTTGACTTGGCAGGAGGATCAGTTAGTTTATGAAGCTGGAGACTCTTTTGAAAATGGCTGCTGGGAACCTGTTTTTCTCACCCTTCCCGATGGTACTGTCCAGCTTTATTTTGCAGATGAAAGCATTTTTACGACTTCCAACGAGCAACGGATTGCGATGGTATTTTCCTCAGATCAAGGGCGCCATTGGAGTGAAAACCCACAAACTGTCAGTTACCGCAAAGGAAGCCGAGATGGCATGCCAGTGCCTGTGTTGTTGGAATACCAAACTATCGCTATGGCCATTGAAGATAATGGGTTTGGTCCATTTAAACCTTACATTATCAAGGCTGATGGTTTGTCTTGGGAAGAAGCAGTAAATGCAGACCATCCTCAAAGAAAATATGCTATGGCTGAGCAAATCCCTCCAAATGATTATGCAGGAGCCCCATACCTTGCTCAGAGCGTTAATGGCTTGACGTTACTGTCATTTCAGTGGGGGAGCAAACTGGAAGATGCCCAAATGGCGGTAGCTATAGGCAATGAACAAGCCCTCCATTTTACTAATACTACTTGGCCGTTTCAATTGCCGGAAGAAAGCATAGGACATTGGAATAGCATTACCGTATTGGATGATGGTCACATTTTGGCACTCACCAGTACCAATGGCTTTTCTGCGAAAGGACAAACTGAAGTATGGATGATTCAGGGAGAGCTGGTCGACAAGGAGTAAGGAACTAATAAGTTTTTGTAAGGTTTTTCAGAAATAATTGCTTCAATTTTATAAGTGGTTATTCTGAATCCTTTCAAAATCACGTTCTTACCAAGCGATTCAAATAAATAGTATGACAAATCATAAATCCATGCATTCAGAATTAGTCAATTCCAACCTCTTAAAAACCAAGCAGCACTTTGAAATATTGGATGGACTACGCGGTTTAGCGGCAGTAGTTGTGGTCATTTTTCACTTTATGGAAATCATTCAACCTGACTTCAACAATAACTTTATTGCACACGGGTATTTAGCGGTAGACTTTTTCTTCTGTTTATCAGGTTTTGTGATTGCATATGCTTATGATAACAGAATCAAGGAAATGGGGATAATTCCTTTTTTTAAGTTGAGGTTAATTCGTCTTCAGCCCTTGGTCATCATAGGAACTGTAATCGGAATACTCTCTTTTTGTTTAAATCCATTCAGCGATGTTTCAAGTCATTATAGCTTTGGAGAGAGTCTACTGTTTTTTATTACTTCTGTTTTAATGATTCCTTATCCTGTAATGCCGGAATTGTTTTTTAACAACTTCCCATTGAACCCGCCTTCATGGTCTTTGTTTTGGGAATATATGGCCAATATTTTATATGTGTTGATACTCTTTAAGTTGCGTCATAGAATATTGCTTTTTTTAACTTTTTTGGCAGCCATTACCTTATGTTACTGTGCTTATCAGGATACCAATCTTTTAGGAGGTTGGGGAGGAGAGACCTTTTGGACTGGTGGTGCCAGAATTTTCTTTTCATTTTTGGCTGGAATGCTTGTGTTCCGTTCAAAATGGATCATTCAAAATAGCTTAGGTTTAGCGCCAATGGCTATACTGTTGATGATTGGTTTTTTGGTTCCTTTCGTGGATGGTTTCAATCATGTGATAGACCCAATTATCGTAATCCTCTATTTTCCTTTTCTTGTTGCGCTGGGAGCAGGAGCTAAACCAGGGAAAAAATCACTTAAGTTATGTCGGTTTTCAGGAGAAATATCTTATCCGTTGTACATGGTTCATTACCCATTTATTTGGATATTTTTGGGCTATATGGAGGCGACGAAACCTAGTTTGGATCAAATGGCCATCATTACATGCGTGGGTACAGTGTTACTGATAGGTTTTGCCTACGTTGTAATGGAGCTTTTAGATAAACCAATTAGGAAATATTTAAAGAACAGGATGAAAAGAGAGGGGATTAAAAAAGAGCCTTTGGCGGAATAATAGCATTTTAGTGAAGTTGCAGAAAATAAATTGCCATAAAATCAAAAAAGCTATGAAACAATATCTCATAGCTTTAGTCAATTAACAATAAACCCAAAATAACCTGCTGTAGGAGAAGGACTCGAACCTCCACGGAGTAGTTAGGCAAAACACGAGCTCGATATTTGCTTTATCCATTTACCTCCACCCCCGAGACAGGAGGGCTTGTCTGCCAATTTCAACACCCTACAGTATAGTATAAATACAAAACTTAAAATCTTTTACTGTAGTGCTAAAGTCAAAACAAGTATTTTTTGACCCCGAGACAGTCCCGATAGCTATCGGGATGCCAATTTCAACACCCTACAGTGTAGTAAAAAAGACCTTTTGTCTCTTTGTTTATATTTCAAAGGTAGGTATAAGCTTATTTTATTGCAAATATTTCAAGTAAATAAATTAAAAATTACATTATATTTAATATTATAGTGTTAATGTTAATGAATATGAAATTAAGATGTGCTAAAAACAAGCTGGTATTGCCAAAAAAACAATGAACAATTTTAAGTATAAAAGCCCCAAATTGATAAATCAATGGAAAAGTGTCATTTGATGCAGGAATATTATGGTAGTTCTTGTAGGTTAAAATCTTAATTTTAAAGAATAACCTACTTAATTATACAAAATGAAAAAGCAGCCCTATCACCCATTTTTACATGTCATTATTTTTGGTTTTATCTTATTAGAACTGGGATCCTGTAGTTCAAAGCAAAGTCAAAATGAGCGTTTAGAAAGTCAAGAGAAGGTTGTCAGTACTTTCAGTAATCCGCTAGATGTTGAATTTGGAGATCCATATATCCTAAATGATGGCAATGGAAAATATTATATGTACGGGACTGGAGGTGGTGCTGAAGATGGTTTTGCAGCCTATTCTTCCAATGATTTGGTAGATTGGAAGTTTGAGGGGCAAGTGTATAGGGGAAATACACCTGATTCGTGGGCAAGTAAATTCTTTTGGGCGCCCGAAGTTTATAAAATTGACGGAAAATATTATATGTTTTTCAGTGCTCAATGGAAAGTGAACCCAACGAATGAAGAGGAAAACTTTATGATTGGTGTGGCGGTATCAGACAGTCCCACTGGGCCTTTTAAGGAAATGTATGATCGTCCCATATTTGATCCAGGTTATCCCGTGATTGATGCCAATGTATATCAGGAAGATGGTAAATATTATCTTTATTTTTCGCGGGCTTGCTACAAACACCCTGTTGATAGTGAGGTAGCGGACTGGGCGAAAGAGAAAGGTTGGTATGATGAGATCGAAGAAAGTTGGGTATATGGTGTAGAGTTAAAGCCAGATTTTTCAGGTGTGATTGGTAAGCCTGTTTTGTGTTTAAGGCCACCCGTTAAAATGAATGACCAGCAAGCTGAATGGGAAAGCAGGTCGGTAACCAAGCAGGAAATCAACAGGAGATGGACTGAGGGTTCGGTGATTTTCAAAAAGAATGATGTCTATTATATCATGTATTCCAGTAACTATTATGCAGGGGAGAACTATGCGGTAGGTTATGCTACTGGAAAAAGTCCATTAGGTCCATTTACTAAAGCAAGTAATAATCCAGTGTTAGAATTGAATATCCATAAAGGTGGAGATGTGACTGGCACTGGGCATAATAATATTGTCTTTTTGGACAATGGTGAGATGTACTGTGTTTACCATGGACGTACCAAGGAGTCCGGACAGGAAAGGGTGGTCTTTTTGGACAAAATGGAAATCGATGAGGATGGCAAACTGATCGTTCATGGGCCTACCACCACGCTTCAGGCTATACCGCTTGGAAAATAAGTAGGACATAAAAGTATTGGGAGCAAAAGTTATAGGCTTTGCTCCCAATACTTTTATGATTTTTAAGATAATTGATCAATCAATGCTTTATGAAGACTAAAATCGATGACGCTGACCTGGATCGAAAATATTGATCAAGTAAATTCAGACTTTTTATTGAAGTCTTTAGGCAGTTCTCCAAATTGTTTTTGGAAGCATTTTGAGAAATAGGAAGGTGAGTTGAACCCGACTTTTTCACTGATTTCTGTGACGGTAAACTGTCCTTCTTGAAGCATTTCTGCTGCTTTTTTTAATCTTACCAGTCTGATATAGCCATTTGGAGTCATCTGGGAAACCCCTTTTATCTTTCGCAACAGACTAGACTGGCTCATACAAAGAATATCCGCCAATTCATTCACTCCAAAACTTTCATTGCTGAGGTTCTCTAGAATGGCCTCGTTCGCTTGGGTAAGAAACTCTTCGTCAGCACGGGTATGGGCAATTGTGTCAACATTGACCATCGGCTGATTGGCAAAGGCTTGTCTCACCTGATCCCTGTAATGCAAAAGGTTTTTGACTTGAAGGCTAAGGTGATCTATAGAGAAAGGTTTTTCAATATAAACGTCAGCTCCCAATTCCATCCCTTCGATCTTCGATTGAAGCGTGTTTTTGGCCGTAAGCATGATCAATGGTATATGACTGTAGTTGACATCTGATTTGATCTTTTCACATAAAGTAAATCCATCCATTATAGGCATCATCACGTCACTGATCACCAGATCTATAGGTTTTTCTTTTAATACTTTTAACCCTTCCATGCCATTATCAGCCCTGTAAACATGATAGTCTTGTTTTAATTGATCATGAATAAACTTTTGAAGTTCTTTATTGTCTTCCACAACTAGCAGGGATGGTTTATGAGAATTTGACTTTTCTTTTGGAGAAGTTTTTACAGGCTCACTAACTTTTTGTTTTTCATTGAAGGTTTCATTGATATGAATGACATTCTTTTGTTTGACAGGCAATTCCAGCACAAAAGTATTCCTATTGCTTGGGCCGTTTGGATCTACATAGAGTTTTCCACTATGCATTTCGGCCAAAGATCTGGCCAAAGGCAATCCAAGTCCAGTTCCAGTAGAAGTTCGGTCGTTTTGGTCTCCGTCTATCTGAAAGAACGGTTCAAAGATTTTCTCTCTGTTTTCTGTACTGATTAGCTTACCATCATTACTGACATGGATTTTGAATAGGGAATCTTGAGGAGAGATGACCAAGTTTATTTGGACTGTACTGTCTGCATGTTTTATTGCATTATATATCAGATTGCTCATGATTTTAGTAAAGCCTTCTCGGTCAATGTCTGCGAAGAAAGGTTTTTCTTTTTCAATGAAGTGGAAGTTGATAAACTGCTGTTCTGCACTGGTTTTGAACCTTATGAAAATGTCATCTAACAACTTGCTAATTTCAGTTCTGGTGAAGTTGAGTGAGAAGCCTTTCTTTTCAGTTTTTCGGAAGTCAAGGAGCTCATTGCTAAGTTCGATAAGCCTGTTTGTATTCTTATTCATGATCCAGAGACTTTCTTTTATCTCAGCGGTATAATCATTTTGTTTTTTTAGAATACTTTCCAAAGGACCTTTGATTAAGGTCAGAGGTGTTCGGATTTCATGGGTGATGTTGGTGAAGAATTCAATCTTAGATTGGTAGATTTCTTTTTGTTTTTCATCCTCCAGACGTTTGAATGCAGCTTCTTGGCGTAAGTGGATTCTATTTGTATAAATTCTAAAAACTATAAAGAGGATAAATACTGCGCCCAGAAAATAGATTAGATAGGCCCAATTGGTTTTCCAAAAAGGAGGCAAAATGGTAATGTGAAGTGACGCTTCACGGTTGCTCCATTCACCAAAAACATCTGCCGTTTTAATTTTGAGGATGTAATCTCCAGGTGGTAAATAGGAATAATTGATGCGTTGGTTTTGTGGTAGATGGGTCCAACTTTGGTCAAAGCCTACCATTTTATAGGCATAGGTCAAAGCATCCGAAGCGGTATAACTTAACGCTGCAAAATCAAAACTCAGCGAAGACTGATTATGGCTAAGGGTGATCTCAGAAGTCTTAGTGATGGATTGGTTCAAAATAGGGTTCTCTCCACCGATAGGAACAGGAGTATTGAAAATCTGAATACCCGTAAATACCACAGGAGGATCATATTCGTATGGTTCGAATTCTCTCGGATCAAAGGAAATAAACCCGTTCAAGCAACCGAAATACATGGTGCCGTCCTTGGCCCTAAAGCCACTTTTGTAGTTAAAAGGATAAGGCATAAGTCCGTTGTCTTTGGTGAAAAGCCTATAATCCTTTGTTTGAGGGTTGAACTCTAATAAGCCTTTGTTACAGCTTATCCATAAATGCCCGGATATGTCTTCCAGAATTTTATAAATATTGTTGCAGGGGAATCCACTTTTTGAGTTGTATGAGGTGAAGTTATTGGTGGCCTCGTTAAAAGAGCAAAAGCCACCTCCTTCTGTTGCCACCCAAATTCTTTTTTGGCTGTCCTGAAAAATATTGATGATCGAATAATGCGGTAAACTATTCGGGTCATTGGCATTGGGAAGAAAATTCTTGGTTTCCCCTGTAGTTGGATTATATCGGATGAGCCCATTGCTATATGTTCCAAGCCAGAGGTTGCCTTTATCATCCTCCATTAAGTCATAAATAAAACGATGGCCCGTTTCTTCAATAAAGTCAACTTCATTGGTTGCTTCATCAAGTTTAAACAAGCCAACGACCGTTCCCAACCAGACCTGCTTATTGTGATCTACAATAATGCTGTGCATTTCATTGTCATCTGGGGTGTTTTGATCGCTATGAATGGGGATGGTTTTAATTTGGTTGGTGTTTAGATTCATCCGGTTTAGTCCCACAGCGAAGGTCACTGTGCCAACCCACAATTCATCATCCTTTCTTGCCAGTCCATGTACATTGTGATAGGAAAGGCTATTGGAAGTATTGTTTGGCAGGTAATGCGTGAATCTGTCATATTTAGGATCATAATGGTTTAATCCAGCATCCTCAGTACCGATCCAAAGGGTTCCGTTTTTTCCTTCTTCAAATTGTCGAACTCGCTGGCCACTGATTGAATTTGAGTTGGGGATGGGGTAGTGTTTTTTAAATTTTGTTGGATGGTTGGGAAGAAAGTTGACACCGCCAAAATAGGTCCCCAGCCACATTCCACCTTCGACATCACCGTGGATACAATAGATGGCATTGTCCGATATGGAGTAAGGGTCATTTAGGTTTTCTTCAAAATGCTTGTATTTGTTTTTTTCCAAGTCATAAATAAACAGTCCAGATTCTGTAGCAATCCAAAGTTCATTGCTTGAGCTTTTATATAAATCCCGTACAAAGAGGTTCTTGCCTGTAGGGCCTTTTGTAATGAGTGGTTCTACCTTTCCACTGTTCTTGTCCATGAGCCATACCCCGAGGTCTTTAGTGCCCAATAAAATATTGGAGCCATAATCTTCGAGCTGAAGTACAGCGGCAGTGATGACCTCTTGGTCAAATAAGTATCTTTGAAACTTTTCAGATGATGGAATGAATTTATGAACACCCAGTCTAGAATTAGCCGTCCAAATATCCCCTTTCTCATCCACCAAAACATTGGTGGTATTATTGTCCGGCATATTTAGATTCCCATCAGTAAAGCTTCGATATTGATATAGGGAGTCTTCTTCGAGTGAGTATTTGAACAGGCCTTTACTGTTGACTGCAAAATAGATGTTTCCTTCGAGGTCTTCCTGGATTACACCTACTGTACCAGTAATTTGTCCGCCTTGATTAGATGTCTTATTGAAATGGTGAAAGCTTTCGGTAGAAGAATTATATGTATAGATGCCATGGGTAGTGCCTATCCAAATAGTACCTCTGCTGTCCTCTAAAAGCCCATAAATGAAATTGTCCTTTAAGCCTGCGTGACTGTTTTCCTCAGAACTAAAAATTTTAAAATTATGACCATCGTATCGGTTCAGACCATTTTTAGTTCCGAACCACATAAAGCCTTGCTTGTCTTGCAAAATGGATAAGACCGTACTTCCTGAAAGGCCGTCTTCCATAGTTAGTTGTTCGAAATAGTAATCTTGGTTTTGGCTTTTGGCTAGGGAAATTTGAATCAAAATAGCCGCGAGAATAAGTATGTATGTTTGTATGACCTTAAGCATAGGTAAAGTACTCCTGGGTTTATTGTAAATACTAATTTAGGAAAAACCTATACATAGCTTATTTTCTAAATGATTAATTACATTTTGAACTGGTAGATTGAAGGATTTGTGTTAAAGGGTGACTGTATTTTTCCATTTTGTGAACTTCATAGGCGATCAAGTGTTTTCAATTCCAAAATTTTACATGAATGTTTAAGCCTTGCCTTGTTAATTTATTTTTGACCCGTTTCCGTCCAAATGAAAACTTTTTATGTGTTTCAGCTAGTTTGACAGTCATCTCTTCCGATAGATAGATTTACCTAATCCCAAATGATCTCTTCAATTTTACTGAGTCTAAAAGGGTATGCAGATAATTTTACTTGGAAAGTGAAATCAGATTTTTAGGAGCATAACAAATGACTCTAGTTTGTCCCTGTTTTTCAAAATATATTACAAAAACGTCGATATAAACCTAATAAAATCGATTAGAAGGAAAAGTGTTATTAAATGAAGGATTTGTAATAATTGCTTGAGAAGGACTTCATTAGATTTGGATTATAGAGAAACAGCTAAATCCATTAAGTGATTTGTTTCGAAAACTTCAAGTTAATTAACAAAACCAAGGTGCATTCCAAATGTCCCTTACAAACCCAAAAAAATGACACACAAAAACTCTCAGCTAGGGCAGGCTCGATTTCCCTGAGCCAGATTTTATGATCACTCTCTAAGCCCTAAATCAATTAATCAGTAGTTAGACATCTAGGCTTTAACTGTATAAAGACTGTAAGTAGGCTATGCATAAATGGTAACCTGATGTTGCCATTAAATGCATCGGTAACAGGTGCTTTTGTACACTGTTTTTATTTGGAGTATTAACCTTAACCCAAAATCTATTATTTACATGAAAGAAAAATTACTAAGAAGTAGCAGTTTGATATTTGTGCTGCTATGTGGTTTGGTATTTTCTACTTGGGCCCAAACGGGCAAAGCAGTAGAAGGTACCATCAAAGAAAAAGAGACAGGGGAGCCTATCCCCGGTGTTAGTATCCTCGAGAAAGGAACGACGAACGGAACCGTATCTGGTGTGGACGGAGAATTTAAACTGGAATTGAGAGGTGACAATCCAGTTATTAGGGTTTCATTCATTGGTTATAAGACCATAGAAATGGAAGTAGGAAATCAAAGTTCCTTCGACTTGGAGATGGAAAGTGACTTGGGCGACTTGGAAGAGGTGGTCGTGGTAGGTTATGGTGAGCAGAAAAAAGAGTCCATTACCGGAGCCGTTTCCAATATTACCAGTAGGGATATTGAACAAGTACCGACCGCCACTGTTTCTGGGGCATTGGCCGGTAAACTTCCTGGGCTGACTTTCAGAATGCCTGATGGCCGTCCTGGAGCGGGTGCCAACATCCAAATTCGAAACTTAGGTAATCCGCTTTTTGTGATCGATGGTATCCAAAAGGACCAAGGGCAGTTCAATAACTTGGCACCAGGTGATATAGAAAGTATCACCATCTTGAAAGATGCTTCAGCTGCTGTTTATGGTTCCAGGGCTGCCAACGGGGTAGTCGTGGTGACTACTAAAAGAGGCGATAGAGGAGAAAAGCCAAGTATAAACATTAACGGTTACTATGGTATTCAAAATTGGTCAAGATTCCCAGAAGGGGTGGATGCCTATGAATGGATGCTCGGAAGAGCTTATGCAGACGTGAACCAGTTTGGAAGTACCAATATTAGCCAAGATGAATTGGACAAATGGAACCAAGGAACAGAATATGGTTACCGTTCTTTTGATTGGAGAGACTTTATCGTCCAGGGAAATGCTCCCCAAAGTAACTTCAATGTCAGTGCTTCCGGTGGATCTGAAAAGACCAACTATTATATTTCATTGACAAGGTTTGACCAGAAGTCTGTCTTCAGTGATGAATTTGAGTTTAACCGAACCAATATCCAATCCAACATTAACACTGATGTAACGGATCGATTGACGGTTGGTATTCAGATCAACGGCCGTTTGGAGAACAGGGAAAACCCAGGTGTACCTGGAGGAGATGATTACTGGCAGCCGCGCTTTGCTTTGTTTAGAAATAGACCTACAGAGCGACCTTATGCCAATGACAATCCAGACTATCCAGCCAATATCAATAATATTGAAACCAACTGGGCTTTATTGAACTATGATCGCACAGGTTTCTTCAAAAATTATTGGAAAAATATCCAAACCAACTTCTCAGCAGAATATGATATTCCTGTAGAAGGGCTGAAAGCCAAAGGTTTATATTCTTACTATTTTGCCGACAACTATGTCAATACTTTTGAATATACCTATGATGTTTACGATTATATCCCAGAGACTGACGAATACATCAGAACTGGAGGTAATGACAATCCTTACCGGGACAGAAATCAAAGAAAGATCGAAGAGACTGTAGGTCAGTTTCAGTTGAACTATGACAGGGTTTTTGCCGATGATCATAAATTGTCAGTTTTGGCCTTGTACGAAAGAATTCAAAGAAGGGATTACAGCAACTTTATCCACTCTGTTCCTACCAATAATTATTTACCATTGGTGCAGTTTGCGGATATGGACCGGTATGATGACAATGATTATGAGGAAGCAAGAATTGGTTATGTAGGCCGTGTGAATTATGAATACAAAGGCAAGTATCTTTTTGAAGTGGCTGCAAGATATGATGCTTCTTGGAAATTCTCTCCAGAAAATCGTTGGGGTTTCTTCCCTTCTATTTCTGGTGGATGGAGAATCAGTCAAGAGCCTTTTATGGACAACTTTGCTGTAAGCACAAACCTAGATGAATTGAAACTGAGGGTTTCATATGGTGAGTTGGGAGATGATGATATCGGTATTGGACCATTTGATTATATACCTGGATATAACTATGGTGTTTCTACCGTGATCATCGATGGTGAAAACATCCAAGGTTCATCGAATAGGGGTAAGCCAATAGACAACCTTTCTTGGTATACCAGTAAAATGTTTGATGCGGGTGTAGATTTCTCCTTTTCCTCAGGGAAGTTTACTGGAGCTTTTGATTATTTCTACAGGAAAAGAGATGGCCTTAGGGATATCAGGGATGATGTGTTTTTGCCTTTGGAGCTAGGATATGGTCTTACCGATGAAAACTTAAGTAGTGATGCCAATGTCGCTTTTGATATGGGCTTAAACTACAATGGTAAATCAGGCGAGCTTACCTATAGAATCGGTGGTACTTTTGGCTATGCAAGAAGTAAATTCTTGTCCTCCTATAACCCAGTATTCAGTAGCTCTTGGGACCATTACAGATGGTCAGGTGAAGACCGTTGGAATGGGATTTTCTGGGGATATGAAATCATAGGACAGTTCCAGTCCCAAGAAGATATCAATAACTATCCTGTAAATATTGATGGACAGGGCAACGGGACTTTATTGCCTGGAGACTTGATTTACAAAGATGTAAATGGTGACGGTAAAATTGATGGTTTCGATGAAAGACCAATAGGCTACAGTCTCAATGGTCCACCAAGCCTCAACTATGGTTTGAACATGTTTTTCAATTATAAGAACTTCGATTTGACACTAGACTTCTCTGGTGGTTCGATGGCTTCTTATAACCAAAATTGGGAAATGAGATGGCCGTACCAAAACGGTGGTAATCTTTTAGCTTATATGTATGACGACAGGTGGCACCGAGAAGATCCTTACGATTTGAACAGCCCTTGGATTGCGGGAGAAAACCCCCCATTGAGATTCAACGCTGGTGGACATAGTAACTATAACAGAAACTCTACCTGGTGGCTAACCAATATCAAATACATCAGAATGAGAACCATGTCACTGGGTTATACATTGCCTCCAAAAGTATTGAGCAAACTTAAAATTGAAAGAGCAAGGGTTTACTTCCAAACCTACAACTTGTTCTCGATTGATAATGTACATCAGTTTGGTATCGATCCAGAAGTAAGAGATGAAAATGGCTTGCAATATCCGCAAAACGTGAACATGAACTTAGGGTTTAACTTGACCTTCTAAAATGAAACTGGACATGAAAAAATACATATATAGCATTTTAGCATGCATGATTTTATTAACTGCATGTAATGATGAGGAATTCTTGAACCGCGACCCTCAAAATATACTTTTGGAAGATCAGGTTTGGGAAAATGAAGACTTGGTGCTGTCCGTATTGGCAGATTTATACAACAGGCTTCCCGATTATCAAACGATTGAAAGATGGTGGGAGTACGCCAATTTTGACGAAACCTTTGCATCCAATGCGGGGGATTATTGGCGACACCAAAATGTGGATTATGGTTATGGTGACTGGGGAATGTGGGATTATGGCTATATCCGAGATATTAACCTGTTCATTGAAAAGGCGGAAGTTGCTGATCAATTGGATCCTGGTGTAAGGGCTCAATTTATAGCTGAGGCTAAGTTTATCCGTGCTATGGTTTACTTTGAACATGTAAAAAGAATGGGAGGTGTGCCTTTGATCTTGGAGTCTTTGGAATATGATTATAGCGGAGACCCAACTTATTTGCAATATCCTAGAGCCAAAGAACATGAGATTTATGATTATATCATCCAAGAGATGGAAGATATAAAAGGAGATCTCCCTAATGGAGGGACAAGGTCAAGAGCTACTATTGGGGCTGCTTTGGCATTGGAGTCAAGAGCGGCATTGTATGCGGGATCCATTGCCAATTATGGACAGCTGACCCCAAATGTTTCCTTGCCAGGAGATGAAGTGGGAATTCCAGCGGACATGGCCAATCAATATTACACGATTTCTTTGAGAGCTTCTGAGGAAGTAATGGGCTTGGGTACTTACGAATTGTATCAAAATGATCCTGACCCATCTGAAAACTACACCAATATCTTCTTAAATAAATCGGCTAACAATGAGGTGATTTTGGCAAAGGACTTCTTGGTTCAAGGTAGGACACATGGTTTTACCATTGAAAATATTCCGAGGTCGTTGAGAGAAGAAAATACAGTCGGTGGAAAAATGAATCCTTCGCTGAATTTGGTACAATCATTTGAATTGCTGGACAATACTTTCGCACCGCTTCCTACGGAAGATGCCGAGGGTAATCCTATTTATTATGATAATCAAATAGATATTTTCGCAGGAAGAGATCCTAGATTAGCAGGGACTGTGATTTTACCCGGCTCAACATTCCGAGGTAGCCCAGTAGATATTTGGGCAGGCTGGAAAGCGGAAGATGGTACCGTGATTACTTCTGATCAGTTGGGAGGAAGAGCCGCTCTGCCAAATGGGTCTACAGATCAAGTGGTTGGTTTTGATGGACCAATTGATAATTTGGAGTGGTCTGCTCAGAATGGCTTCTATTTGAGAAAGTATGTAGATACTTCAGTTGGTTCTGGACAAAGAGGTACTGGTAGTGCAGTATGGTGGATTAGATTCAGGTATGCTGAGATTTTACTGAATGCAGCAGAAGCTGCTCATGAGTTAGGAGATAATACGAAAGCTGCTGAATACATGAATCAGGTAAGAAGGAGAGCAGGATTTCCAACTGACTTGACACCATCTGAAATAGATTTTGATAGAATTGTTCATGAGAGAAAAGTAGAGTTGTCCTTCGAAAACCATATCCTTTGGGATTATAAGCGATGGAGATTGGCTCATAGGGTTTGGAACGGAGAATCGGTTGACTTGACCAATGAACCGGGTGACGCTTTAGCGGTAAGTACCCGCGTGTTTGGACTGAAGCCTTATAAAGTATATGATCCAGGAAGTCCTAACCATGAGAAATGGATATTTGAGGAATTCAAACCAAATCCAGTGTTTAATCCTCACCGGTTCCGTCTAGGAAATTACTACTCATTCATTGGGGATAACGTTCGAAACGCCAACCCTAAGATTGTTAGAAACCCTAACCAATAAGAGGACCTTTAAATTATGAAATTCATGAAAAATAGTATCAAATATATAGCTGGGCTCTTTTGTCTGACATTGGGTCTGACATCATGCGAGTATGATAACTATGATGAACCAAAATTGCTGTTCGAAGGTAATTTGGTTTATCAAGGTGAGCCCATTGGCGTAAGTTACAATGACGTTTATTTTGAATTATGGGAAGAAGGATGGCAGACATTTGGTAACATTGGTGTGGCGGTGGATCAAGATGGATCCTTTTCCTCACTATTGTTTGCGGGAGATTATAAACTGATCATTCCGGCCAATCAAGGACCATTTATGAATATACCCAATACAGAAACCAGTTCAGATACCATTCCTTTGAACTTAAGAGGAAGTTTGAATATGGACATTGAAGTGATGCCGTATTACATGATGAGGAATGTGGACATAAATGGAAACAGCAGCACAGTAAATGCTGATTTTTCCTTAGAGCAGATCATTACTGACTCTAATGCCAGAGGTGTGAATGAAGTAGTTCTGTATTTAAGCAAAACGGCTTTTGTAGATGGAAGAACGAGTATTAGTTCTTCAAGACTTGGGGGTGGAGACATTGCTGATTTAAGCAATATTCAATTGAGTACCAATGTTCCGGATATGACACCATCCCAAAGTTATGTGTTTGCTAGGGTGGGAGTAAGAATTGATGGAGTGGAGGATATGCTGTTTTCACCAATTCAAAGAGTAGATTTCTAATTAATTATAATACGTCATTGCAAGTTGGCGAAGTAAATTGGTTATCCGATACCTTGGCTTCCTTGCAATGACGTTTATAAAACTTATTATATTTTATAAAGTACCCCAAAAACCTATGAAGCAAAACTTTTTATCCATGTTGCAATTCAGCATCTTGATTTTTGCTGTGGCCTGCACGAGTAATGCTCAAGATGCTGCACCTGTGACAGATGATAAGGGTGATGAGAAGATAGAGGGAAAATACATCAACCCTGTTTTTGAGCCTGTTTTGGCTGACCCAACCGTAGTCCAGGATGGAGCCTATTTCTATGCTTATGGCACCGAGGACAATTGGGGAAATGAAGGAGGCTATCACCTTGTACCTGTCATTAGATCAAAAGACCTGATTGAGTGGGAATGGGTAGCAGATGCCTTGAAGGCGAAGCCGACCTGGAAATCAGAAGGCGGTATTTGGGCCCCGGACGTCAGTAAAGTGGGGGATGAATTTTATATGTATTATTCTTATTCCACTTGGGGAGATGCCAATCCTGGGATTGGACTGGCCATTTCCAGTTCACCAGAAGGACCTTTTGTGGATTATGGAAAAATTTTTGACTCTCATAGTATTGGGGTAAGTAATTCAATAGACCCTTTTTATTTTGAAGAAGATGGCCAGAAATACCTTTTCTGGGGTAGCTTCAGGGGATTGTACATGATTAAGCTTTCTGATGACGGAAAAGCTACTGTGGGAGAGAAAGTCCAGGTAGCGGGAGACCATCTGGAAGCCAGTTATGTATTCAAGAAAAATGGGTTTTACTATTTATTCGGTTCATATGGTTCGTGCTGTGAAGGAATCAATAGTTCTTATCAGGTATGGGTAGGAAGATCAGCTAAGTTGGAAGGGCCTTATTTGGACAGGTCTGGCAATAAGTTGCTGGACGGGCATTTTGGAGAATTGGTAGTAAAAGGAAATCTTGGAAGTACAGGTTTTGCAGGGCCAGGGCACAATGCAGAAATCATCACCGATCAAGAGGGAGAAGACTGGTTGTTGTATCATGGAATGCTCAAAAACAAACCTCGTACCAATAACGGAACCAACAGGCGGACTTTACTTCTGGACAAAATCCTTTGGAAGGATGGATGGCCAAGCATCTTTCGACAAGAGCCCAGTACCAAATTAAATGAAGGACCCCAATTTTGATCACTAACCAAATAACCTATGTATACTCTTTTTAAAACAACATGTTTCCTTTTTTTACTTAGTATCAACACTTCCCTTTTTGGTCAGGTTAAGGTTGACCTTTCTGGATTTAAAGTCAAAAATGGAGCAACTGTCACAGAAGAAGGAGAATTACTGCAGGTAAACTGGCCGGCAGAAGAAGATAAAACAGCCCAAATAGTATTTAACCTAAACAAAAACTCCTCACTTTTGGAAAGTATCCAGTTGAGGAAGGGCGACCAATCAAAGGTAATCGGAAGGAATATTGATCCATTGTTTTTATTGACTGTTGGAGAACGGGATTTAAGCAAGGAGAGTGGATGGAATATATTTTTTGACCGCACAGCTTATAAGCCTTTTGAAACCCTTAAGGTACTTTTGGAAGCGGAGAATATTGAAGTAAAGAGCCATGGCGAGCGTACAATAGTACGGGTTGATAAAATGAGCGCCGGGAATTTTTCAGGTTGGCTTGAGATAACCTTGTATCATGGTAGTTCCTTGGTCAATATGGCTGCTGTAATGAAGACGGATGAAGACGCCAAAGCTATCATTTATGATGCAGGTCTAGTAAGTGATGACAATTCTTTTGATGAGGTTTTTTGGTCAGATACCGATGGCTATTTACAATCCAGTAAAGTGGGTGGACAGGGAGCTGGAGCAGAGAGTTTGGCTGTAAAATACAGGACGATCATAGCAGAAGGAGAACAGGGAAGTTTGGCAGTTTTTCCTCCACCACATCAATATTTTTACCCTTTGGACAATGCCTATAACTTGAAGTATGTGTGGTTTGGTAAGAATTATCGGGGGCAGAGTTCAGAATTTGGTATTGGCATTCGACAAGATCCCATGGGCGACAACAGACATGTGCCATGGTTCAATGCCCCTCCAGGTACTGAGCAGCGACTTAATTTTTTCGTCTATCTCAGTGAAACTAAAGATGGACAAGTTTTGGAAAACGTGAAAGCTTTTACACATGAGGATAGCTATAAACCATTAGCAGGCTACCGAACCATGGCTAGCCATTTTCATACCGAGCACATGGATGATGTGCTCACCCATAAGCCAATACCTGATATACCGGGCCACGTGAAAGCGCTTCGAAGCATGGGTGTTAATATCATGCATTTGGGAGAGTACCATTTGGCAGGTAACCCTAGAGACATTGGCCCGCGAAGGTTGCCAGAACTGAAGTTGATGTTTGAGGAGTGTGCGCGGCTTTCAGGTGGAGATTTTCTCATGCTTCCGGGAGAGGAGCCAAATGTTCATTTTGGTGGGCATTGGATGAATTTATTCCCAAACCCTGTTTATTGGATCATGTCGAGAGAGTCTGATTTACCTTTTGTGGAAGAGACAGAAGAATATGGCAAAGTTTATCGTGTAGGAAACCAAGAAGAGATGCTCCAACTGCTGGAACAGGAAAAAGGCTTGGCTTGGACTGCCCATGCCAGAACAAAAGGCTCAACAGGCTTTCCAGATCGATATAAAGAAGAAGCATTTTTCCATTCTGATCGGTTTAATGGGGCTGCATGGAAGGCTATTCCAGCTGATTTGTCCATTCCCAATATGGGGAGAAGGGTTCTTCATTTGATGGATGACATGGCCAATTGGGGAGAAAGGAAGTATGTGATTGGTGAAGCAGATCTCTTTAAGTTAGAGCCAGATTATGAGATTTATGGCCACATGAACATTAATTACCTTCAAATGGATAAGTTGCCCAAGTTTGAAGAAGGCTGGCAACCAGTGCTTGACGCCATGGAAAACGGGAAATTTTTTGTGACTACAGGAGAAGTTTTATTACCTGAGTTTTCAGTAAATGAAAAGCCTAGCGGAGAGGTGATCTCCTTGGACTCAAAAGGAAAAGCTATAATCCAATTGAAAGCGGAATGGACTTTTCCACTAAATTATTTGGAGATCGTATCCGGAGACGGAGAGGAAGTGTTCAGGGAGAAAATTGACTTAAGTGAAACCCGGGTATTTGGTACTGAAAATTTTGAATTTTCAATAGATTTAAAGAACCGTACTTGGGTAAGGGTAGAGGTGTGGGACATTGCTGCAAATGGAGCTTTCACCCAGCCAGTTTGGATAGAATAATATGATTAAGAATAAAACCTATTAAACATGATTTTCAAGATGAATAAATTGACCTTTCTTCTCCTAGGGGTGCTGATCCTCTCCTTGGTAGGATGCCAGCGGGCTGAGGAAAAGCAGCTTGGGCTTGAGTTGGAGACAAGCACAGCTATCAGACCTCCAGCTTACCCATTGATTTCTGTGGACCCATATTTCAGCGTTTGGAGTATGGGAGATCAACTCAATGGTGAGGCTACCAAACATTGGACTGGCAAGGAAAATGACTTGCAAGGAATTATAAGAGTAGACGGAATGTCCTATTATTTTTTGGGGGAGGAAGTAACTGAAACCCGAGCGGTATTGCCGATGACTGGAATGAAGGGAAGCTGGAAATATACCTTAGAGAAGCCAGCTGATAAGTGGATAAACCTGGGCTATGAAGAAGGAAACCAATGGAAGGTTACCAAAGGGGCATTTACCAATGGAGATGATAGTCCTGCTCCCAACAAATGGAATACAGAGAATATTTGGGTGAGAAGAACCTTTGAATTGGAGAGCACTAATTTCCATGATTTGCTTTTGAATATTCATCATGATGATAATGTAAAAGTTTATCTCAATGGTGTTTTGGCTTATGAAAAAGAAGGTTGGGTGTCCAGTCCGGCTACCCTGGCCATTAAGGAAGAAGCGAAGAAAGCCTTAAAAGTAGGAAGAAATGTAATGGCTATCCATTGTGAAAACACGGCAGGAGGTGCTTTTCTGGACGCTGGTTTGGTGGAAGTCCTTCCTCCTTCTGTGCAAATCGGTCAAGCTGAACAAACCCATGCTGAAGTAAGGGCAACCCAGACCTTTTATACTTTTGAATGTGGGAATGTAAAGTTAGGTGTGACTTTTACAGCACCAATGCTTCCTGATAACATGGAGGTCATGACCCGTCCCGCCAATTACATCAGCTTTGAAGTGGCTTCCAAAGATGGAGCAGCGCATGATGTACAGGTGTATTTTAGTGCTGCTGGAAACTTAGCTGTCAATACGCTTAATCAGGAAGTTACTTGGGAAAGGCCCGATATTGCAGGTTTGCAGGTAATGAAGTTGGGAACCAGTACCCAGCCAATTTTGGAAAAGAAAGGAGACAACATCAGGATTGATTGGGGATACCTATACCTTGCTACCAATGACCAAGAGAATACTACCTCATTGATTGGCATGAACAAGGAGTCAATCAATGAATTCGTAACTAAAGGAAAACTCAATTCAGCGGATGCCTCGACAAAGCCAGTAGCCTTGGATGATAAGATGATGACCCAAGCGGTATCATTTGATTTCGGAAAAGTAGGGAGTAAGGCAGTGGAAAATTTTGTCACCTTAGCTTATGATGACTTGTATGCAGTACAATTTTTCAATGAGAACCTGAAAGCATGGTGGAAAAAATATGGGATGAGCACAGAGCAAATGCTTCAGGCTGCCCAAAGTGATTACAGTAAATTGATTGCTGAAAGCAAAGCTTTTGATCAGAAATTGTATAAAGATGCCCTTGAAGCAGGAGGGGCTGATTATGCTGCAATATGCGCTTTGGTATATCGTCAGGCGGTTTCTGCCCACAAAACCGTAGAAGGCCCTAATGGGGAGTTGTTTTTCTTTTCTAAAGAGAACTTCAGTAATGGTTCAATAGGAACCGTGGATGTGACCTATCCTTCCGCTCCTTTATTTTTGATTTATAATCCTGATTTGCTGAAGGGCATGTTGGAGCCTATTTATTATTACAGTGAAAGTGGCAAGTGGGCAAAACCCTTTCCTGCCCATGATGTAGGAACTTATCCTTTGGCCAATGGTCAAACCTATGGGGAAGATATGCCTGTGGAGGAAGCGGGTAACATGCTTTTATTGACTGGCGCCATAGCTAAAGTGGAAGGTAATGCAGACTATGCGAATAAACATTGGGAGGTGATGACCACTTGGGTGGAGTATTTGGCAAATGAAGGTTTTGATCCGGCCAACCAACTTTGTACAGATGACTTTGCTGGTCATTTGGCCCATAATGCCAACCTTTCTGTAAAAGCTATACTAGCAATAGCAGCATATGGACAAATGGCAGAAACCTTGGGCAAAACTGAAGAAGCAAAGAAATATACTGCGATGGCCAAAGATTTTGCACAGAAGTGGATGGAAAAGGCGGAAGATGGAGATCACTACAGCTTGACTTTTGACAAAAAAGGAACCTGGAGCCAAAAGTATAATTTGGTTTGGAATGAGTTGCTGGGACTGGAGATCTTCCCTAAAGAAGTGGCTGAAAAAGAAATTGCCTATTACCTGACCAAGCAAGAAGAATATGGTTTGCCTCTTGATAGCAGAAAAACCTATACGAAGTCAGATTGGGTGATTTGGACAGCAGCTATGGCCAACAGCGAGGAAGACGAAAAGGCCTTGATTGACCCGATGTTTACCTATATCAATGAAACTCCAGATAGGATTCCAGTTAGTGACTGGCACGAAACTACCAATTCAACCTCTGTTGGTTTTAGAGCAAGATCAGTGGTGGGAGGCTATTACATGCCAGTTTTGAAAGATGTCCTTTTGAAACAATAAGTGATTCGGCTCTTGTCTTCCTGCAAGGAAGACAAGAGCCAATTTTTACAATGTTCTTTAAGCCCTATATTTTAGATTAAATCATGATACAATACCCAAAACTAAAAACCCTTGCGACTGTCCTCTCATTTGTTCTTCTTGCTTCTTGCAATAAGGTAGAGCAGACAAGTTCAATCTCCTTGGTAGAACGGATAGATACGACCACTACTAATGCACATTATATCAGTAATCGGGCACCTCTAAAACCAAGTGCTTTGATAAAACTTCCTGTAGGATCAGTCAAGCCTGAGGGCTTTCTCAAGGAATACCTAGTTCGTCAAAAAAATGGCTTAACAGGTCACTTGGGAGAGATCAGTGCCTGGCTTCAAAAGGAAGACAATGCTTGGCTCAATGAAAATGGAGAAGGAAATTGGGGCTGGGAGGAAGTACCTTATTGGTTGAAAGGCTATGCGAACATTGGCTATTTGTTGGAAGATCAAAAGATGATAGATGAGGCCATGGTTTGGTTGGAAGGAACCATAGCCAGCCAGAGGGAGGACGGGAACTTTGGCCCACGTCATTTTGATGGAGACAATCACGATTTTTGGGCCAATATGATCATGCTTTATTGTTTGCAATCTTATTATGAATACTCCCACGATGAGCGAGTGATTGAGCTGATGACAAATTATTTTAAGTATGAACTTACAGTGCCAGATGAAAATTTTCTAAATGGTTATTGGCAGAAGTTGAGGGGTGGGGATAATTTGCATAGTGTTTTGTGGCTATATAACCGCACTGGAGATAAGTTTCTGTTGGACTTGGCTGAGAAAATCCATCGAAATACTTCTGATTGGGTAGGCAGGCAGCATGACATCAAGGATATTCATAATTATTATGAAGTCAGAAATGGAGGAGAGGTGCCTGACTGGTACAGGGACCAAATTGATTGGCATAACGTCAATCATGCACAAGCTTTCAGAGAACCTGCTCAGTACGCTTTACTTTCCCATGACGAACAGCATTTAAAAGCCAGTTATGAAAATTTTGAGATTATTCGTGAGCATTTTGGCCAGGTTCCAGGAGGGATGTTTGGAAGTGACGAGAATGCCCGCCCAGGTTACGCTGATCCAAGACAAGGAATAGAGACATGTGGGATTGTGGAGCAGATGAATTCTGATGAACATTTAATGAGAATTACGGGTGATCCATTTTGGGCAGATCATGCTGAGGAGATAGCTTACAATATTTACCCTGCAGCGGTTATGCCAGACTTTAAGTCCTTGCACTACATTACCTCTCCCAATATGGTCTTGTTGGATGCAGAAAACCATGCTCCGGGTATTGCGAATAGCGGGCCTTTCTTGATGATGAATCCTTTCAGTTCCAGGTGTTGTCAACACAATCATTCCCAAGGATGGCCTTATTTTGTGGAAAATCTTTGGATGGCAAGTCCGGACAATGGTTTGGTTGCTGCTATTTATGGCCCCAATACTGTCACTGCAAAAGTGGGCAAGGAAGGCACTGAAGTGACAATCAAAGAAGAGACTCATTATCCTTTTGAAGGTCAATTGAATTTTACTTTGAAGATGGATGAGGTGATCAGTTTTCCATTGTATTTAAGAATTCCTGCATGGACAAAAAATGCAAAGATTACCATCAATGGTGATGTGGTAAAGTCTGATATTTCTAAAGTCGGTTTTGCTAAGATTGACAGAGAGTGGAAATCCGGAGATCAAATTACACTGACCTTACCAATGGACATAAAAGTGGAAACATGGGAAAAAAACAGCAATAGCTTCAGCGTTAGCCGAGGCCCTTTGACTTATTCCCTGAAAATAGGAGAAGATTATGTTAAGAGAGAAAGTGACCAAACAGCTATTTGGGATTCGAAATGGCAAGAAGGGGCAGATACACAGAAGTGGCCTTCTTGGGAAATAAGACCTACCACTGTCTGGAACTACAGCTTGGTGGTAGATAAGAAAAATCCCGAAAAGTCTCTTGAAGTTGTGGAACGCGCTTGGCCATCATCAGAATTCCCTTTTACACCCGAAAGTGTTCCGATTGTAATTAAAGCCAAGGCAAAGCAAATTTCTGAATGGAGGTTGGATGAACACGGTTTGGTCGGTGAGCTTAAAGACTTACCAAAAACATCCACTTCACCTGAGGAAGAAGTAGAATTAATTCCAATGGGAGCAGCAAGACTTAGAATCAGTGCTTTTCCAGAATTGAAATAGAGAAAACAATTACTATCAAACTAAAATAGACCGAAATGAAAAAATCAATCCTAATTGGTGCAGGCTTGATGCTGGCCCAGTCTCTAGCTTGGGCGCAGGAAGGAAGCTGGGCGCCTGCAGAAGGGAAGATCATGACCGAATGGGCTGATCAGGTAAATCCCGAAAATGTACACCAAGAGTACCCTCGTCCTCATATGGTGAGGGAAGACAATTGGCAGAACCTTAATGGTTTGTGGAGCTATCAAATTCAAAGCAAGGGAGGTAATGCACCGAGTTCATACGAAGGTGAGATTTTGGTACCTTTTGCGGTAGAGTCAGCCTTATCCGGAGTGGGAAAAACAGTAGGGAAGGATCAAGAGCTGTGGTACAAGACCACTTTTGAGGCCAAAAAATCAAGCAAAGAAAGGGTTCTTTTGCACTTTGGAGCAGTGGACTGGGAGACAGAAGTTTTTGTTAATGGTACATCTGTTGGTGTACACCAAGGAGGGTATACTCCCTTTTCTTTTGATATTACCGATGCTTTGAAAGGCAGAAAAGGAAATGAGTTGGTGGTAAGAGTTTGGGATCCTACGGATGAAGGTCCTCAGCCAAGAGGGAAGCAAGTGAACAGGCCACATGGTATTTGGTATACTCCAGTAACAGGAATCTGGCAGACAGTTTGGACAGAGAATGTTCCAAGCAGCCATATTGTTTCCACCAAAAACACAGCTGACATTGATGCAGGTACCTTGACCATTGAAACGGAAGTGGAAAGTGCCCAAAGCAGCCATAAGGTAAAGGTTAAGGTACTGTCGGCTGGTGAAGTTGTGTCAGAGAAAGTCGTTGCTGTGGGTGAGGAAGCAGTGTTGCCAATTGAAAATGCCAAGTTGTGGGAGCCTGGTAACCCCTTTCTTTATGATTTGGAAGTTAGCTTAGTGAGTGGAAATCGTGTTGTGGACCAAATTGAAGGATATGCTGCCATGAGAAAGGTGAGCATGGAGTTGGACGATGATGGTGTACAACGCATGTTGTTGAATAACAAATTTGTGTTCCAGTATGGTCCGCTGGACCAAGGCTGGTGGCCTGATGGATTATATACTGCGCCAAATGAAGAAGCTTTGGTTTTTGATATCATCAAGACTCAAGAAATGGGTTTTAACATGATTAGAAAACACGTGAAAGTAGAGCCTGCAAGATGGTATTATCACTGTGACAAGATGGGGATGCTAGTTTGGCAGGACATGCCAAGTGGAGATATGGGCAACCAATGGAACCCTCGTCCAGGAATCGTGGGTGTGGGGACAGAAAGAGATAGAACTCCTGAATCAGAAAAAATCTACAAAACAGAATGGAAAGAAATCATGGATGATTTCTATAACTTTCCATCAATCATTGTCTGGGTTCCATTTAATGAAGCGTGGGGCCAATTTAAAACTGAAGAAATTGTGAAATGGACCATGGACTATGACCAAAGCCGTTTGGTGAATGGTGCCAGTGGTGGCAATTTCTTCCCTGTTGGTCAGATTATGGATTTACACAACTATCCAAATCCAGCAATGCCTAACCCTAAGTTTTTTGGAAAAGATCAAGTCATTACTTTAGGTGAATTTGGTGGGCTTGGGTTGCCGGTTGATGGACATACTTGGCAAGAAAAAGACAACTGGGGTTATCAGAGTTTTAAGTCTGTTGAAGAGTTAGAGGACCGTTATTCAAAGTTGATGGACGACTTGGTTAAGTTGATCCCGAAAGGGCTCTCTGCAGCGGTCTATACACAAACCACAGATGTGGAGGTAGAAACCAATGGACTGATGACTTATGATAGAAAAGTGATCAAATTAACGCCTGCGTTTTTAAAGAAAGTTCATGATCAGCTATATGAAGCTGAGTAATTTATTCTAGGGAAATAATATAAAAGGGGCTATATGATCAATCATACAGCCCCTTTTATATTTTAATGTTCAGTGCAAATAGGGGACAACCACTCGTAGCTTTCAGATCCAATGGGTGATCCATCTGGTATGGGAATAGGGGACATGAGTTCGACGGGGTCCAAAATTTCCCGATCCATTTGATTGATCAGTTTTTGGCAATAGTTTTTGTGAGCATTTTGTTCTTTTCCTCCTGGTTGGATGGAAAATTCCAATTTGCTTATCCCGTATCGGGCAATGCTTCTTGCTTGTTCTGAAGCTTGGTTGCTTTTGTATAAATTGATCAGGTGCTGAAGGAATATTTTTTCAACAACTCGTTTGATCTCTTGTTCATAGGATGAGGCTTCTAGTTCAGGGGCCATATTAAAATCACTTATTTCTTTGATCATGATATCAATGATCTCCACCAGTCCAGGTAAGTTTTCATTAATAGCATGTTGAGCGACTAACCTGGAAGCCCTTTGTGGATCAAGTACCAGAGAGAGCGTAAGATCAGCTGCAACATGGGCTGGTGCCAATGGGTCAAAAGTGAGTCCTGTTTTTCCCTGGAAAGTTTCCCTGGAATTGGCTGAAAACCCATAAGGTCTAGGAGGTATATTCTCGTACACACGATGAGGAACAGCCAAGGCTTTTGGATCCAAAGTGGCCATGAGGGATTCTGTAGCTCTAACTTGCTCTTCTGCAGATACAGGCTTAACAGCCTCTCCGGCATCTCCTCTTAGAGTGTACTGATAATTTACCCCTGCAATGAGTTTTGCTGCGGCTTCCACTTGATAGCGATGGAAAAGATAAATGGGAACGAATACTTCTTCTAAAGTGGCCAGAGGTTGTCCCATTTTTATTTTCTTTTCATTGAAGCGGTCCAGTACATACTTTCTAACTTCCATTACATGATCAAGCTCATCTATTGCACTTTCTCCATTGTCCCACAAATGGGTCTTGGGGTGAGCACTTCCGGTAGGCCTGGCATCTTGATCTGAGAGAAAATCCAATCCTTTTTTACGATAACTTTCAACCATTTTGCTGATTTCAGTTTGCTCATTGGCTCCTGTTGGAAACTCTGCATAGGCCATTTGAATGGCTGTTTTGTCCCATTCTCCAATACCCACGTCGTAGGCATCTGATAGGTCAAGGGAATTATCATCTTTAAATTTGACGGAGGGATGAGGATAATCCATTACTGATGCGCGATTGTGAGCACTGGCAATATAGTTATGGGGCAATCCCAATGTATGTCCCACTTCATGGGCCGCCAGTTGTCTCATTCTGGCTAAGGCCATTTCCAGCATGGCTTCATCTTCTATTTCTCCTGTTTCAAGGTAGCGGGCAATAAGACCTTGGGCAATCAAAAAGTCCTGTCTTACCCTCAATGAGCCAAGTGTCACTTTTCCTTTGATGATTTCTCCTGTTCTTGGGTCTGTAATTCCGCCTCCATAAGACCAACCTCTTGTGGATCGGTGAACCCATTGGACCAAATTGTACCTGATATCCATTGGGTCAGCTTCCTCTGGAAGAAGTTTGACTTGAAAAGCATTGATAAACCCTGCCGATTCAAATGCTTCAGCCCACCAGCTGGTGCCTTCCATCAGTGCAGAACGAATGGGTTCAGGCGTGCCAGGATCGATATAGTAAATAATCGGTTCCACTACTTCACTGGGCGCGGGACCTGGATTTTTCTTGATTAGGCGATGTCTGCGAATATATCTTTTGACAATGGATTCATTGATAGGTGTCGCAAAATCATAAAAGCTTACCGCATTTACCCCAGCTCTGGGGTCAAATAGACGGGGTATATAATCATCATCAGGAAGCTCCACAAAAGAATGGTGCATCCTCAAAGTGACCGCATCAGGAGAGGGAGTTACGCTTCTCAAGTAGCCTCCGGCCTTGGATCCCTCCAATGTAATGGTGGCCTCAATTTCTGTGTTTTTTGGGAAAGCCTTTGTTCGGGGAACATATATCGCAGATCTTTTTGGATCCACTTTGTAGTTCCCTTGGTTTGACCTGCTGATGGATTGGATTGCTCCAACAGCATCCTGTAAAGCAAATTCTGTAGCATCAACAAGGTAATGGTTTCCTGATTCCGCGCTGATTTCAAATCCCCATAGTATTGATTCTGCGAATGATTCTTGGACAGCCCTCTTTTCCATTTTGTTATCGGTGATGGCCCGATAGTCATAGTTGCTTTCTGTCATCAAAAGTTTCTTTCCAGACTTTCTAAAACTCACCACATGAGCTCCAGAAAGCTTGCCTCTATCTAGGCCAATGTCATTTGAACCAAGACCAGCAGCTAGGGAAGGGTAGTAAAGAATTTCTTGGTCCAATGCGGTGATTTCTAACCATAATTTTCCGGTATTCTCATCCCAGTAAAGTGGGTAGAAACCATCCTGTTTTTCCATATCAGCTGTAAAATCGTTTATGGATGGTCTGGATTTCTGTTGCGAAAAGGCGTCAAATGGTGAGAGTTGGGCCATCAATATTAAAAGTGGAAGCACTTTTAATAGCTTACTCAAAACGTTGTTCATGTTGCGTAGGGATTGAAATTGAATGAAAAATTGAAATATGAGCGTCAAACTAATTGACTGAAGTTATCAGGGAATATCGCATTAAGACAGTTAATGCTAACAAAATACGTTTAAAAAAGCCAATGAAAATCCATGAAAGGTGAGACAAAATAAAAGCTCCATTACCTGTCAGTGTAATGGAGCTATGAAATTTTCTTGATACTGTCCGTTGTAATTAATTGGTTTCTCCTCTGGGCTCTTCCCTTCTCATGTCCCGGTTCATTCTATAGAGGTGCCGGACAAAATCTCGGTCAGCTTCCTGAAGCAAGTAAGCCTGTTTGGGACTTAAGGCCTTGGCAAACTTGGCTATATATTCTTTTTCTAGATCTAGAAGTTCTTGTTGGGTGGTTAATTTTGAAGCAATCAACTCTTGCGCTTTTTCATCGGTAAGGTCTTCCTTGTCCACTCTGGATTGACTTCTCATCTTCTTAAAGATGTTTCTTCTTTTTTCTTCAAACTGGTTATAAAGGGGCCAGAATTTAGTGGCTTGGTCTGGCTTGATGTCCAACCTTTGGGTAATAAAGGCTATTTTGGCTGCTTCCAGTTTTTCTTGGTCATAAGCAGGTTCATTTCTCCTTTGGGCGTAAACGCTTAAAGAGAGCATTCCTAGAAGCAAAATAAGGCTTAATTTTTTCATTTTATTTAGGTTAATAACTCCAGAGTTCTTCTTCCAATTCACTATCACTCACATCGTATGATCCCCATTCTTCAGCCATCACCTGATCCAATACAGCATTAGGGTCTTCCGAGAGGGAAAGTACATCTTCTACATTCCAATCTCCTTGGTCGATCAATAGCTCTACTTGATCATCAACAGCAATACTATTGGCTTCAAAAAGGGAATTGGAAGATTCAAACTTATAAATAAACAGGGCTGCTGAGAATATCAAAACTGCTGCAGCTGCCCATCTGCTATAGTTTATCTTTCGAATATTGTTTTTACTTCTATCCAGTATTTCGTCTGGAAGGCTTTCGAAGTACCCTTCAGGAACTTTAAATATGTCTCTTTTAGGAATGTTTTTCATAACGCTAATTCTTAGACAGTTGATTTCGCAAAAGGTTTACTCCCCTTTGATTTCCTTTTCTATTTTTTTTACTGCATGGTGATAGCTTGCCTTTAAGGCACCAACTGAAGTTTCAGTAATTCGACTGATTTCTTCATAGCTAAGTTCCTCATAATACTTTAAGTTAAAGACCAATCTTTGTTTTTCAGGAAGTTTTAGCAATATTTTTTGTAATAATACCTGAATGGCATCACCATCTATGTGTGGTGATGTGTCGAGATAGTTGGCCATTTTTTTTTCGTGATCATCAATCTGTAAGAAAAAGCGTTTCTTTTTTTTCTCCAGAAAATTAAGACTTTCATTGGTAGCTATGCGATATAGCCAAGTAAATAAGCTTGATTCGGCCTTAAATTTATCGATGTTTCTAAATGCCTTCACAAAGGTGTTTTGTGTAATATCATTGGCATCTTCATGGATAATGACCATTTTTCTAATGACCCCATAGATTCGCTTCTGGTATTGCTCAACCAACAAGCGGAACCCCCTCTCTCTCGTTTCAGGTGCTTTAACTAATGATAAAATGGTACAGTCATCCAAAAGGTTCATGGTTAGCTTAGACCGTTAATCTAACGATAAGTTTAATGAGGTAGTAAAAATTCATGACTGAAATACATTAATAGTTTACTTTTAATAAATATAAAGTTTTCTTAATATGAAAAAAGTTTACTAATAGTAAAATTTTATTCATCTTTGTGGTATCAATATTTACAAATGTGAATAATTTAAATGGTCCGGGAATTTAGCTTTTTATATAATGATATCACAAAAAAGTAGAATAAGGGTCAACAAAAAGTGCATTTGAAACATAACTAACCATGAAAAATAACTTTGATCTTGTCGTAATAGGTGGGGGTGTTTTGGGAGCCTTTCATGCTTTTCATGCTCTAAACCTTGGACTTAAGGTAGCTTTGGTTGAAAAAGACAAGGCACCGCAGAGTGCTACTACCAGAAATTTTGGACAAGTAGTTCCTTCTGGGATGAATTCCAAATGGCAGGCATATGGCCGGGAAAGTTTGAAGATTTACAAAGAAATTCAGGCTAAATTTGATATTTCCATTCGCAATAATGGCTCTGTTTACTTGGCTTCAAATGAGGAGGAAGTGCAGTTAATTGAAGAACTCCATGATATAAACAAGGGGAATGACTACTCATCCTCTATGTTGAGCAAGAAGGAATGTTTGGAGAAATATCCAGGCCTAAGAAGTGATTATGTGAAGGCTGGATTGTTCTTTCCTGATGAAGTGACTGTTGAGCCAAGAGTTATGATCCATCGACTTTTAGAGTTTTTGGAAAGGGAAAAGGGTTTGGAGATTTTTATAAACCAGACTGTGGTCAATTGTGAAAAGGCAGGAGAAAAGATTCAGGTTCACATGGCAGTAGGGAGTAGGCTAGAGGCTTCAAAGGTGGTGATATGTAATGGTAAGGACTTTAAGCTGTTGTATCCTGAGATTTTTGCCCAAAGTGATCTTGAAGTTTCAAAACTTCAGATGTTGCAGACCAAGCCGCAGGAGAATTATCAGTTACTTGGTTCTGTATTGACAGGTTTATCTATCAGACGTTATGAAGCGTTTTATGAGTGTCCATCTTTTGCTGAAATTAAAAAGAAAGAGGCTGTAGATAGTTTAGAAAAGAAATGGGGAGTACACATTCTTTTCAAACAGGCTATGGATGGGTCGGTTATTCTTGGAGATTCCCATCAGTATGCGGACGCCAGCGATATTGACGATCTGGGCTATGGATTAGATATGGATATTGATGGTTTTATGATCCAAGAAGCTAAGAAAATTATTGATTTACCTACTTATGAAATCGCCCACCGATGGTATGGAATGTATGCTCAGTGTAAAAATCAGGATATTTTTCAAAAGACCATAGATGAAAATATCCATATCATAACGGGAATTGGAGGCAAAGGCATGACCGGTAGTGCTGGTTTTGCTCATGAAAATGTAAAGCAAATATTTAACAAATAAGGAGTTATGGAAAAAATAGAATTGGTGGTGTTTGATATGGCAGGTACTACTGTCGATGAAGACAATATAGTTTACAAAACAGTTAGGCAAGTAATTAACGATCAAGGGTACAATGTAAGTCTTGAAGAGGTGTTGGAGTTTGGTGCAGGTAAAGAAAAGCATCAAGCTATAATAGATGTTTTGACAGCTTGCACTGATGAACAAAATGTACAAGCAACTGCAGATAAGGCTTTCGCCAATTTTAAACCAAGCCTTATCAAGGCCTATGAAGAATTGGATGTAAAGACCTTTAGTGGTGTGAAAGAACTGATGGAGTCCTTACGGTCAAATCAAGTTTTTGTCGTACTAAACACAGGCTATGATAGAAAGACTGCCTCGGGATTATTAGCAAAGCTAGGCTGGGAAATCGGAAAAGATATTGATGGACTTGTCACAGCTGACGATGTGGTCAATGGCAGACCTCAGCCGGATATGATCCTAAAAGCAATGGAAATTGTAGGAGTGAAAGATCCCCACAGGGTACTTAAGGCTGGAGATTCAACTATTGATATTGAAGAAGGTAAAAATGCCAATTGCGGATTGACCATTGGGGTCTTGAGCGGTGCACAAACTGAGAATCAGCTTAAGACAGCCTCACCTGATCATATCTTGAATAGTGTAGCGGAATTGGAAAGTATTTTATTATAATTAGTTTGTTTATTGTTTGTATCGCAAGGCCTGCCCATTGGGTAGGCTTTACTTTTCATTGTTGATGAAGAAATAGAATACCAACATTTTGGCTGGTTTACTTGCGTTATTTACAGGGACATGGGGAATTCGGCCATCAAAGAATATGGCGTCTCCTTCCTGCAAAAGAACTTCCTCTTCACTGATAATATAACTGCATTCTCCGGAGATCATATATTTGAATTCAAAGGCATCGGTCTTAACCTTGTCTCTTTTGGACCCTGGTTGAACCTCAAGCATAACTGCTTCAAAACCCATGGAGGCAAGCTGTTTGCCAAAAATCAACTTGTAAACAAAACCTTCAGCATCCTCTTCTTTTTCAATGACTGAAAAGTCGGCTGATCGGCAAACAAAAAAGTTGTTTTCCCCATATTGGGGCAATCCGCTGAAAAACTCCGGAACATCTATTTCAAGCGACTTTATGATGCTCAATAAAACAGGTAAAGATGGTATGGTTCGGCCATTTTCTATTCTTGAAATAAGTCCATTACTCACATCTGCTTTGGAAGCAAGGGTGTGAATGGTTTGCCCATTGCTTTTTCTGATTTCCTTGATTCGTTTCCCAATACCTACTAAATAATCTTCCATTCCTTATTTTCTGAGCAATCTTAAAAATTTTGTTGGAGCAGCTTAAATTTCAAGTATATAATCCAAGATTCCTGCATTTTTCCCTTTTGGTCTTGTTACTACGAGTGGAAAATCCTCGTTAAGCTGGATCAATCTTTCAGCAATGCTTCCAATGAACAGGGCTGTTGCTGCTGTTCTTCCTTTGGCCCCAATAATAATCCCATCCACATCAAGTTCCTTGGCCTTGTTCATGATATCTTCAACAGGGTCATCATTGTTGTCAATGGTGTACATTGGATCTATTTTTACATTCTTTGTATCGATCTTACGAATGAACTTTTTGAAATTCACTTGTGCATTGACCTTCATGATTTCCGCAAATTCCTCATAGCTTTTCCCGGTAAGGTGATAGCCTGACGGGACAGAGAATACGTTTTGACAAATAATCTCTACGTGTTTTCCATTTCTTTCTGCTATCATGATAGCTTCCTCCAAAGCATCTTTGGAATAATCAGAAAAATCACTTGGAACTAACAGTTTGTCAACTTTGATTTCTTTGCAATTTTCAGGAACGATCATTAGTGAGCAAGAAGCCCTTCTGGCCAGTCTTTGTGAGACTACACCACTTCCCGGTAAGGTTGTTTTTCTACCCACCAAGATCATATCTGCAGACTTCTCGTGGGCAAGTTTTAGTATTTTTTTAGATAGCTGCCCTTCTTTCACCACATAGGAAATGGCAATGTCATCACTTTTGTTGAAATGCTTTTCAACGATCGCTTTCATTTGTCCCTTCCTTTCATCCACCATGTTTTCTACCAGGTTTGGAAACTCCTTAAGGATGTCTTTTGGTATCTGAAGGTTTCGGATAACATTAGTAAAATAGACTTTCTTTGTGTTGTTGATCTTAGCAATAAAAGAGGCATATTTTACCAAAATTTCATCCATTTCGGTGTGGTCGAGGCAAACGATTAGTTTTTTAATTTGATACATTTCCTAAGCAGCTAAGTTTGGTGCAAAATTATGATTTAATGTGGAGTGAAAGCAATTAAAAATTAATTATTGTAGCAATCTTCCAAGCACTGCCATGTAGCAGAAGTCTTGATCGAATATAAACTTAATGTTTAAAATTTACCAAAAAAACAGGCTTTTAGCTAAAGAGATTGGTAAACATCCATTTTTTTGATAAATCCATTTCATAAGTTAATTGTTGATTTGAGTATAAGATTAATGTCTCTTCAAAAATTGTTGAATAAGAATTTAAAATAGATCAATTTGGTGACTGAAGAATATTGTTACAAATAATTTTATTGATCAAGTGTTTTTTTGTTCAAATATTTCGTGTTTGATAATTTATTCAAATTATTGAATATGAGTTACTTGAGGTGGTTTCTATATCAAAATGGATATCTTTATCATTCCTCAATCTTATTTGTATATTTGCAAAAGGCTCGGATCGCCGACATGTTCAAACTTCACAATTAACAAAAATACCGAGTGAAGCCTTTTTTCAAAACCAGGCCTCATCCTGATTTATTTCAGGACCTCGTTTCTTCGGAAGCAGGATAACAGTGGAAGGTTGCGAAATTCGGGCAGCTCAAATCTTGTCTATAAAGAGGTTTGCAACACTCTAAGGTCCGGGCTTTTTGTTTTTTTAGTTCTTAACTCATACGTCCTACCAAAAAAACAAAAAGAGAGAAATGAAGATCATTTTCCCTCTTTTGATTGTTATGGTTAGTTGTGTTGTTTTTTAATAAAGAATTCTGAACCTGATTGTACCCTCTATTTCTTTCATGGCATCGATTACATCTGGCGAATAAGCCTTGTCTATATCCGTAATCACATAGCCGATTTTTTCATTGGTTTTCAGGTATTGGCCCACAATGTTGATTTTGTAGTTTGCCAACACTTGGTTGATTTTGGCCAGTACACCAGGAGCGTTATGGTGAATGTGGATCAACCTGTGCGCATCACGCAAGAAAGGTAACTGAATATTAGGGAAGTTTACACTGTTGAATGTATTACCAGTATTGATGTATTCGATTATTTTACCAGGTACAAACTGGGCAATGTTTTCCTGTGCCTCTAAAGTGCTCCCTCCAATATGAGGAGTCAAAATGGTATTAGGACAGCCTTTCAATTCAGATTCAAATGGCTCATCATTGTTTTTAGGTTCAGAAGGGAACACATCTACTGCCGCGCCAGCTAAGTGACCAGTTTCCAAGGCTTCTTTCAAGGCAGGAACTTCCACTACATGACCTCTACTTAGGTTAACCAAGATGGCGCCTTTTTTCATTTTGAAGATCTTTTCCCTGTTTAGGACATTTTTATTGTCCTTTCTCCCATCCACATGAAGTGAAATGATATCACAGGTTTCCAGTAGCTCATCTAATGAATCTATTTTGGTAGCATTGCCCAGTGCCAGTCTTTCTACAATGTCATAGTAGAGAACTTGCATTCCCATGCTTTCTGCCAAAACAGAAAGTTGTGCTCCAATATTTCCATAGCCAATAATGCCGAGTTTCTTTCCTCTTACTTCAAAGCTTCCTGATGCAGACTTGTTCCAAATACCCTGGTGCATTTTCAGGGTTTTGTCATGAAGGTTTCTCATCAAGAAAATGATCTCTGAAATAGCAAGTTCTACCACAGAGCGGGTGTTGCTAAAAGGTGCATTGAAAACTGCAATTCCCTTTTCTTGACAGGTTTCCAAATCGATTTGATTGGTTCCGATACAGAATGCGCCGATAGCGATCAATCTATTGGCATTTTCCAATACTTTTTTGGTGATCTGGGTTTTGGAGCGAATCCCAATGATGGAAACCGTTTTGATTTTCTCACATAACTCCTCTTCAGACATGGCAGAGCTTACAACTTCTACATTGTAACCTTCTTGCTTCATGATTTCAACCCCAATAGGGTGCACGTTTTCCAAAAGCAGTACATTGATACGGCTCTTTGGATAGGAAAATTTCTTATTCATTTTATTAACATACAAAATTTCATCCAAGCTAGGGGCAATATGATCCGCTTTTGAAGAAACTTTTGGACGATTGATGTTCTCAGTAAATGCGTAAAATTTATTGGCAAGCCCAGAAGCTTTGATTTCATAATCAGTATAGCCGTCACCCACCACATAAACATCGCCTTCAAGGTTAAGGGTCTTGATGGTTTCTGGTTTGCCATTGTTTTTGGATAATAGGTTGTCCCGGTTAAAGTCTATGATGTTGTCATCTTCATCATAGATAAACTCGTTGGCAAAGACATTTTCTTCACTAATGCCATAAATGCCTACTACAGGGGTGATAAAATCTTTAAAGCCATTGGAAATAATATAAATGTTGTCGGCATTTTCCTGAAAAAACTCCCGGTTTCTTTGGAAGGACTTGGAGATTTTTTTCTTTAATTCAGCTACAAGTTCACTGATTTGCGCTTTGTTGGCATTCAGTATTTCGATTCGCTTTTCAAGACTTTCACGGAGTGTTACTTTTCCCTCCATACCAAGGTCAGTGATGTCTTTGATCGCCTTTAATTTTTCATCTCTTTTTGGGTCATTTCTCAAACTTATCTCACCCAAAATATCTAAGGCTTCTACTTGAGTAAATGTGCTGTCAAAATCGATGATAAACTTTTTAATCATGGTCATTTTGTGGTGAACTTTTAATGATTTGGCCGTAAATTTAGTATATTATTAATTTATATTATTATTTGTTGCGAAAAATACTTTTAAAATTTTAAAGGTGTTTTTCAGAAAAAGCATATGTATTTTTGTGAAATCTTATAATTAAACGAAATAGCCATGAAAATTGTCACTAAGCTCTTTTGGGTACTATTGATATCCGTAAATATTTTGGCCTGCAGCACCAAAGAAAATGCCCACGAAAAAGTTTCGGAAACTGATCAAAAAGAAACCAAGTCTGATGAAAACGTAGCAGGAGACTATGGTTCAGAATTGGGAGAAGGAGAGGTTACACCTCTAAGCACTATGATAAGTTCCTTGGAACAAAATGAGACTTTCAATGGGAAAATTGAAGGAACTATAGAAGAAGTTTGTGTCAAAAAAGGATGCTGGCTGACCATGGCTTTACCAAATGGTGAGAAGATGCGGGTAACTTTCAAAGATTATGCGTTCTTTGTACCGACAAATTCCCAAGGGTATCCTGTGGTTTTGGAAGGTGAGGCCATTAGAACGGTTACAGATGTGAAAACATTAAGGCATTATGCTGAAGATGGGGGAGCTTCCAAAGAAGAAATAGAAGCGATCAAATCACCCAAAGAGGAATATACTTTTGAAGCAATAGGGGTAGTGATCGCAGAAAAATAGATGATTATATGGCAATAGCATTGGATAATTTGAGAGTGGGTAGGATATATTACCTTGTAAACTATGGTGAAAAACGACAGTTGGAAGTTTTAGCTAAACTCGGAAGGGATAATTTCCAAGTAAAAGATTTGGATACATTGGAAATATATGAAATGGAAGAGTTGCTCCAATGGGGGATTGGTAAAGATTACGACTTGGATGAGTTACGTTAATCTTAAAGATCCACATTCCTGTTTTTATTGTTTTTCTAGACCTTTAAAAAAAGGATTTAGCACTGTTTAAAAGTACCATTTTTAGGCGGTAAAAATGCAATCCAATGGTTTTAAATGAATAGCATGTTTCTTCTAACTGATTTATTGATGATAAGAGGGGAGTTTATGGAGAATTATTGCCGATCATATAATAATATAGCCATTGCATTAAAGAAAATATATTTTTGCATTTAATGAGATAAGTGCAGACTTTATTTAAATTTATGGTAAATGACCATAGATGTGAAGTCTGGAAATTCTCTTCACCCAAGTTCAATAACTTAACCATTTTAAGATGCTTTCTAAGGAAAGAGGTTAGCGCCTTTGGTATTGCCTACATCTTAATTCATCCACATTTCATGGGGAGTCCCGTGGTTAAATTTTGTGAAGCTGATAGATTCAGTTTTTGGATTTCTAGAAAGTATTAGCCTTGATTGTGGCACTTCTAACTTTCTTTCCAAAGGTCTTCAGTCATGTAATAGGTTTAGTTAATTGAACGGGTATTTTCTAAAATATAAATCTCCAAAATAGCCAGGGGTTGCCGAAGTGGTCTGAGAAGGTCACTAGGGGAAATTATTGTCTGGCTTGTAGGGGAGTGAGGATTGAATAAACTACTACTACTTAAACTATATACCATTTATGAAACTGACGTTTTACAACAGAGATTCCACTAATTATTTTAGCTGGAATGCTCTACTGCTCTTGATGGTTTGCATGCCTCTTGTTTTTTCTTGCAATGAAGGAAACACCAGAGAGTATAAAAGAAACAAGCCTTTGAGTATTCCAATTATGAAGTTGTCACCAAAAAAGATTGAGGTGCCCCAAACTTATGTCTGTGATATACAGGCTGTGCAATTTGTGGAAGTGAGAGCGAAAGTGGAGGGATTTGTAGATGAGATTTTTGTAGACGAAGGAGAGTATGTGAAAAAAGGACAACCTTTGTTCAAGTTGAGTTCTGCGGAGTTGGCAGAAATGGTAAATAGTAATCGCGCGAGATTGATGCAAGCCAAAGCTGAGGCCCAAGCAGCAAAATTGGAGATGGAGCGTTTACAGACATTGGTGGATAAAAAGATCATTACCTCTTCTGAATTGGAGCTCGCCCAAGCAAAATATGAAATGGCGCAATCTGGGATTATGGAAGCAGAATCCATGCTTAAAAATGCCCAAACAGGACTTTCTTACACCACGATCAAGGCTCCTTTTGATGGAATTGTAGATAGAATCCCTTTTAAATCAGGTAGTTTGGTGACTACAGGTGATTTGATGACGCACATCACGGATATTTCTGAGATTTTTGCTTACTACAAAGTCAATGAAAATGAATACCTCCGATTTATGAGGGAAAAATTGGAATCGGGTGAAGAAGAGGTGTTGGAGAAAGAGTTGACCTTGGTTTTATCTGATGGACAAGAGTATCCCTATAAAGGAAAATTAGAGACCATGGAAGCGGACTTTGAGCAGGGAACAGGATCTATTGCATTTAGGGTAAGGTTTCCAAATCCGGATGGTTTGATCAAGCATGGCGCAAGTGGGAAAATCAAGATGACGAGTGAACTGGATAATGTGTTTTTGATTCCACAAAAGTCAAGTTTTGAAATTCAGGATTTTAACTATGTATATGTACTGACTAAGGACAATCAAGTTCAGGTGAGAAGTTTCAGGCCTTTGAGAAGGTTTGGGTTATTTTATGTAGCGGATGGATTTAAAGATGGCGACAGTATCATCTATGAAGGAATTCAGCAGGTGAAGGACGGTAGTGTCATTGATCCTGTAGCCATTTCTGATGAAGAAGCTTACGATACGCTTTTCCAATCTTTATAAGAGCTTGATTGACCAATTTATTTTAGTACAGTATGTTTGAAATATTTATCAAACGGCCAATTCTATCTACCGTTATTTCGGTGATTATTACTTTGGTCGGTTTATTATCATTGACTTCATTGCCTGTAACACAGTTTCCTGAGATTGTACCTCCTTCAGTAACCGTTACAGCCCAATATACAGGTGCCAATGCTGAGGTATTGGCCAAAGCCGTAGCTACTCCCTTGGAAAGAGCCATCAATGGCGTTCCGGGAATGACCTATATGAACTCCGTAAACACCAATGATGGGGTTACGGTGATTACCGTGGTTTTCAAAGTAGGTACCGACCCTGACCAAGCTGCAGTAAACGTGCAAAACAGGGTTTCTACAGTAATTGATGAGTTGCCTGAGGAGGTAATCCGTGCAGGGGTGATGACAGAAAAGGAAGTAAACAGCATGTTGCTTTACTTGAACCTGATGAGTTCTGATACCACCCAAGATGAAAAGTTTGTTTACAACTTTGCGGATATCAATGTTCTTCGGGAATTGAAACGTATCGATGGGGTTGGTTTTGCGGAAATCATGGGAGCACGGGATTATGCCATGCGAATTTGGCTCAATCCTGATCGAATGGTTGCTTACGATATTTCGCCACAGGATATTACAGAGGCCATTCGTAACCAAAACGTAGAAGCTGCTCCAGGTAAATCAGGGATCAGCTCGGATAAGGATCCTCAAATGCTGCAATATGTGCTCCGCTATACTGGTAAGTTCAGTCAAGAAGAGGATTATGAGAATATTACGATTAAGGCCTTGCCCGACGGTTCTTTACTGAAAATTAAGGATGTAGCAGAGGTAGAGTTTGATTCTGAAGATTATAACATGGTTTCCATTACTGATGGAAGTCCTTCTGCTTCTATCATGATCAAGCAACGCCCGGGCTCTAATGCAAGGGACGTGATCAATTCCATCAAAGCAAAGATGTCAGAGCTACAAGAAACTTCCTTCCCTCCAGGAATGACTTTTAATGTTTCTTACGATGTTTCAAGGTTTTTGGACGCATCCATTGCAGGGGTAATAAAGACCTTGGTTGAGGCATTCTTGTTAGTGTCCATAGTGGTATTTATTTTTCTTCAGGACTTTAGGTCTACTTTGATTCCAGCCATTGCGGTGCCAGTTTCATTGGTGGGGACTTTCTTCTTCATGGATTTATTTGGGTTCTCTATTAATCTACTAACCCTATTTGCATTGGTACTGGCAATTGGTATTGTGGTGGATAATGCGATTGTAGTGGTTGAAGCTGTCCATGTGAAAATGCATGACGAAAAGATGAATGCTAAAGATGCCACCATAGCTGCGATGAGAGAAATAGGTGGAGCTATTATCGCCATCACCATGGTTATGTCAGCTGTGTTTATTCCTGTCGGTTTTATGTCAGGGCCTGTAGGGATTTTCTATCGACAGTTCTCTTTGACTTTGGCCATTGCCATTGTGATTTCGGGTATAAATGCCCTCACACTTTCTCCTGCTTTGTGTAGTATTTTGTTAAAGCCGAATCATCATGAAGAAGGTAAACCGAAAAATCTAATACAGAAATTCTTCGATGGTTTTAACAGAAAATATGAGCAACTTTCAGGTAAATATGCTTGGGTATTAAAAGGAATAGTAGGCCGTAAGGCGGTTACTTTTGGTGCCTTAGGATTGTTTATCATTGCAACTTTTGGAGTCAGCAGTATCCTTCCTACTGGTTTCATCCCTACTGAGGATCAAGGGATGATTTATGTCAATGTAACCACTCCTCCTGGTGCTACAGTTGAGCGGACCAAGGTGATTTTGGATGATGTTCAAGCGGCCTTATTGCCTTTGGATGAAGTGGAAACCGTCTCTACTTTGGCGGGGTACAGTTTACTGACTGAGACTGCTGGTGCATCTTATGGAATGGGAATGATTAACCTGGTTTCTTGGGAAAACAGGGATAAGAGTGTTGCCCAACTCATTGAGGATTACCAAAGTCGTGTGAGTCATATCACAGGGGCTGAAATTCAATTTTTCCCTCCTCCAAGTGTGCCTGGTTTTGGTAATGCAAGTGGTTTTGAAATGAGGCTTTTGGATAAAACCGGTGGGCCTTTGGACATTACGGCCAGCACCACTCAGAACTTTGTGGAGGCGTTGAATGAAAAACCAGAGTTGAATGGGGTGTTTACCAATTTTGACCCAAACTTCCCGCAATATATTCTACATGTAGATCATGATAAGGCTTCTCAGTTGGGAGTGTCGGTAGATGATGCCATGCAGACTTTGCAGAGTTTTATTGGTAGTTTTTATGCTTCCAACTTTATCCGTTATGGCCAGATGTACAAGGTGATGATACAGGCAGCTCCACAGTATCGAACAAACCCTGAATCATTATTAAAAATGTATGCGAAAAGCAGTCGGGGAGACATGGTTCCTTATTCCAACTTTGTTTCATTGGAAAGGGTGTATGGACCGGAGCAGCTTACCCGTTACAACATGTACACTTCTGCCATGATCAATGGTGAAGCAGCGGAAGGTTACAGTAGTGGTGATGCCATTCAGGCTGTAGAAGCTGCTGCTTTGGAGTTTTTACCTAGAGGGTATGATATTGATTGGTCGGGTATCACCAGGGAGCAAATTGCTTCTGGGAACCAGGCTTTATACATTTTCGCCATTTGTTTGGTGTTTGTCTATTTGCTTTTGGCTGCTCAGTATGAAAGTTACCTTTTGCCATTGCCGGTAATCCTGTCCTTGCCAGCAGGGGTGTTTGGAGCCTTTTTGCTATTGAAGCTAACAGGTTTGGAGAACAATATTTATGCACAGGTTTCTCTGGTAATGTTGATTGGTTTATTAGGTAAAAATGCCATTTTGATCATTGAAATTGCGATCCAAAACCGGGCAAAAGGGTTTGGAGTGATTCAATCTGCCATCAACGGGGGAGTGGAAAGGCTAAGGCCGATTTTGATGACCTCATTTGCTTTTGTGTGCGGTTTGATTCCATTGACCATTGCTTCTGGAGCGGGTGCTATTGGTAACAGAACCATTGGTACAGCAGCTGCCGGAGGGATGTTGATTGGTACGATAGTGGGGATATTCCTGATTCCTGGCTTGTATGTGGTTTTTGAATCATTGGCGACACATTTTAAGAACAAATCAAAAGTAGCAGCAGAAGCATGATGAACAGAAGAAATATAGTAGGTGGAGCTCTGATCGTTCTTATGGCTTGGTCCTGTAAGACGGGAGAAATCACCCAAGATCAAAATTTACAAATTCCAACTGACTATGGTGTGGAAAAGGATTCTGTCGAAACCATGGCGGCAGAAAACTGGAGCATGTTTTTCGAAGATGAAAAATTAAAAAGATTAATAAGCACTGCTCTTGAAAACAATCAGGATATTCTGAAAACAATGGAAAGAATCCAAATTGCCAATGCTCAAATGATCAAAGGCAAACAAGGAATGCTTCCTGAACTTAATCTCATGGCTGGTGCCAGCCAGCGGAAATTTGGTGATTATACCATGGACGGTGTTGGTAATTATGATACCAATTTCTCTGATAATTTAACAGAAGACCAAAAAATCCCTTCACCCTACAAGAATTTTATATTGGGTGGAGAGTTTTCTTGGGAACTAGATATTTGGGGTAAATTTAATAACCGGAAAAAGGCGAGTGTGGCACGTTGGCTAGCCAGTCAGCAAGCGGCGAACATGGCCAAAACCCAATTGATAGCCAATGTGGCTAAGTTCTACTATAACATGGTGGGATTGGATGAGGAAATCCTAATTTTGAAGAAGAATATTTCCTATCAGGAAATAGCCTTTAATCTTTCCAAAGACTTAAAGGAATCTGGAAAGGAAACGCAACTGGCTGTGGATCAATTTGAAGCCCAACTGCTCAACTCAAAATCACTCCTAATTCAAAAGGAGAGAGAATTGAGGTCTGTAGAGATTTCCTTGATGGGATTGTTGGGAAGTTATGAAGATGGCTTAAACCGTACTACACTTTCCCAAGTGGATTTTGTTCCGGAAATTATACAGATTGGCGTACCAGCTGATTTGCTTCAGAGAAGGCCGGATATTCGTCAAGCAGAGATGGCCTTAGAAGCCAGTAAAGCGGATGTAAAAGTGGCCAAAGCGGCTTTTTTCCCTTCTTTGAGACTCTTCGGTACAGCTGGTTTCAATGCCTTTGAATTTAGTAAACTATTTCTAAGTCCTGCATCTACCTTTTATGAGGCAGGGGCCGGTTTGGTTGCGCCCATCTTTAATCGCAGTCAGATAAAAGCTTCCTATAACCAGGCCAAGTCTTCTCAGAAAATTGCCTTTTTGGATTATGAGCAAACGGTCTTGAACGCCTATTTGGAGGTACTTGATATGGTAAATGTTTATTCCACATTAGACGAGCAATTGGACCTGAAAACTGACGAGGTATTGGTACAGCGGAGATCTATTTCCAATGCAAACACCATGTTTTCTGTGGGATACGCCAACTACTTGGATGTGATCAATTCACAAAACAGGGCCTTGGAGGCAGAATTGGATTATGTGGCTTTGAAAACCCAAAAACTACAAAGTATAGTCGATCTATATCGTGCTTTAGGAGGTTCCATGAGCCAACCTGAGCAGCAAGAAGAGACTTCATGACTAGATAGTGATATTAATAACTCCTAAAAAAACTACTCTTAGGTAGCTTTTTTAGGACATGATGATAAGGGAAGCATTTGGTTTGAAACTCTTGATTGCTATTGGATTCATGATAAGGAATATATTTTCTGTCATTCAGCACCAAAAACAAAGGCTGTCCATATGGACAGCCTTTGTTTTGACTTTTACTTGTTAAGGGAATTATTTGATAATGATATCATATGGCATTCTGGCCATATTCCCTTTTAGCTTTTTCACCTTTTCAATTTGCTGATATAATTGATAAGTTTCTCCGAATCGGTAATTCATATATTTGGCTTCAATGTCGCTGCCAAACTCAGTCATAAGTTGTTCTAGAATATTTTTCTGCTTAGGGAAGTACAAGACACGGTAATTGTCTTCCAAATTGGCTTTTTCAGCAGCGATATTGATGGCATCATCAAGGCCACCAAGCACATCTACCAAGCCGTGTTTTTTTGCTTGCATGCCACTCCAAACTCTTCCAGAAGCCACTTCTAATACCGCTTCCTTGCTCATGGCCCTTCCATCCGCGACTCTTTGGATAAAAGTGTCATAACCATCTTCAATTTGAGTTTGGATAATGTTTTTCTCTACTTCAGTCAATTCCCTAGTTGGGTTCATAAAGTCGGAAAATTCACCTGTTTTGGCTACGTCAACAGTGATACCAAGCTTATTGTTAAGTAAACCTTTCGCATTGAACCACATGCCAAAAATTCCGATTGACCCGGTAATGGTATTTGGCTGTGCTACGATGGTGTCAGCCGGAGCTGAGATATAGTAGCCTCCAGAAGCTGCTACTGCCGACATGGAAGCGATTACAGGCTTTACTTTTCTTGCTTCATTCATTTCCCTCCAAATAACTTCAGAGGCCAATACAGAACCTCCTGGAGAATTTACTCGAAGCACAATGGCCTTGATGTCGTCATCCATTCTGGCTTTCTTGATTTCTTTGGCGAAAATTTCTGAGCTAATGACTCCTTCTGCCTCCCCGCTTACAATTTCTCCTTCAGCAATAATTACCGCAATACGATCGCCAGCTGTTAAATTTTTTGTTTTAGCGGTCTTATTGATATTAGTGACATTGACCGTGGAAATCTCTGAATTCTCTTCCAAGCCTAATTTTTCTCTTAACAAGTCTTTCACTTGATCATCATACCAAATTCCGTCTACCAAGCCTAAATCAACAGCATCCTGAGGTTTCCGCACCAACATCTGTTCGTTGATTTGCTTCAGTTTTGTGAGGTCTAAAGATCTGCTTTTGGCAATAGACTGAATGGCATAGTTGTTAAGGTCCCCAAGAAAAGCCTCTGTTTGAAGGCGGTTGGCTTCACTCATTTTGTCCAGAATGAAAGGTTCTACTGCACTTTTGTATTCTCCCACTCTGAATATCACTGGTTCAATTTCCAGTTTTTCTAACATTCCTTTGAAGAACAAGGCCTCTGAAGAAAGTCCATTGAACTCAAGGCCACCCATTGGGTTGAGGTAAATTTCACTGGCTGCAGAAGAAAGGAAATAACCTCCCTCACTGAATAATTCAGAGTAGGCCACCACAAATTTGCCAGAACTTTTGAAATCTTCAAGTTCGTTTCTTAGCTCAGTCAAAGCCGCAGGGTTTGCCATTACAGTTCCTGCCTGAAGATAAATACCTTTGATATTATCGTTGTCTTTGGCTGTCCTGATTGCTTTTTTCAAGTTGGTCAAACCAATTTTATAAGCAGAAGGGATGGGGCCGAATGAAGAAAGGTTCAAATTGTCTTCGGAAGTTCTTTCCACCAACATGATGTTTTCCAGGTTGATATGCAGAACAGTATTGTCTTTGATAGTGACTTTTTCTTCCGCAGTGGAAAGGGTGATCAGTCCGGCAAAGAAAAAGAAGCTGATGAGGGAAAAGATCATCAAGCCCACGATTACTGCCAAAACGTTACTTAAAAATTTCATGCTTAATTCTATTTTGTAAAGTCCGAAAATAATTCTTTTTTCTTACTTTCTGTTAGTTTTACGGCTGAAATTAGCGTAGTTAATAATGGAGCAAGTGGTATTATTGATAGGAGGGAATATAGGCGACCGATTTGGGCTGATTGCTCAGGCGGAAGCTTTGCTGACCGAGGAGTTTAAGGTTACGGGCAAATCATCCATCTATGAAACAGAAGCTTGGGGTGGAAGCTCTGAGGGTAATTATTTGAACAGGGCTTTGGTTTTGGAAGTGAAAAGAGAGGCAGAGGAACTTCTGGATATCACTCAGGGCATTGAGGATAGACTAGGGCGTACACGAGAGAAGAAGTGGGGAGATCGGACAATGGACATAGATATTATTTATTTCGGAGAGAACATTGTCGATACAGATCGACTGAAAGTGCCTCATCCATTTTTAGCAGAAAGAAGGTTTGTTCTTGAGCCCCTGGCTGAAGTTCTTCCCGACTTTGTTCATCCAATTTTTGGCAAGACCAATAATGAGCTTTTGAGGCTTTGCAAAGATGAAAGCAAAGTGGAGAGGCTGAAACCATAATATGGTAAGTTGATAGTATTTTGAAATACAAAATCAGGTTATTGGTTTACATAATTGATTATACATATATAAATTGAGCTATTTTTAATCTCTTTTTCCATATTTTTGATTTTATGTATAATTAATTGATTTTTATTTCTATGAAAAAGTCTCTTCTTTATTTAAGTTTACTTAGTTTTTTGCTGATATTCTCCTGTAACAATGGTGATGATGAAGATGATGAGCCTGCCATTACCGGGAGTGGGACCATAAGTTTGCAAGGTAGCGATACCGATAAGGTAGGCACTAGTTTGGTGGTTGGGAATGTTGCCTATGGTCGGGATGATTTGACAGGGTTGGAAGAATCCATCATCGTCGTAGATGAAGGAAGTACGATTACCGATACCGTTCACCCCAAAGACCCAATGAATACTTTTGTGATGGTGGTCAGCGATATTGCCATCTCAATGAGTATTATCAAAAACGGCACTAAATATGACTATACCTGTGCCATGGATGCATGTGGTGAAATTGATTTTGATGTGTCAGGTAAAAAGGCAGTGCTCGATAATACTATTGTGGTCAATGCTGAAACCAGTGAAGTATTGGTTATGGATGGTGTAATTACATGGTAATTGAAAGTGATTCATTTTAATAATTTTAGATTAATTACCTGATTTTTTTGTGATTTATCTCCATATTTTCCAAATTTGGAGCATTATGAAGTCGTAGTTTTTATAATCGGATCTTATAGCGCCTCATAGAGGACTTTTAGGCTGCTCTTTTAAGAGTGGTATTTTTAGTTATTTACCGAATATATATGACTTTAGTAAAAATCATCAAACATTTCAGAAAAGCCGTTAGTGGGACAGAAGAGGACTATACGGTAGGGAGTATTCGCAAAGCTATCTTTTACCTATCCATTCCAATGATTTTGGAAATGCTGATGGAGTCCCTCTTTGCGGTGGTTGATATCTTCTTTGTCGGCAAGCTTGGAGTGCAGGCAGTGGCTACTGTGGGATTGACAGAATCCGTATTGACGATAGTATATTCTGTGGCCATTGGTTTAAGTATGGCCGCCACAGCTGTAGTAGCCAGAAGAATAGGAGAAAAAAAGAAAAAAGCAGCATCGGAAGCAGCTTTTCAGGCGATTTGCATCTGCGCTGGTCTGGCAATTTCAGTAGGACTGTTAGGGCTAATCTTTGCCAAGGATTTATTGACCATCATGGGAGGGGAGCCAGATTTGGTCAATTCTGGTTACAAGTACACCCAAGTGATTTTTGCGGGTAATATCAGTGTAATGTTGTTGTTCCTGATCAATGGTGTTTTTCGGGGTGCGGGGAATGCAGTGATTGCCATGAGAACACTTTGGCTGGCCAATGGGATCAATATTGTATTGGATCCACTATTGATCTTTGGGATAGGCTTTATGCCTGAGCTAGGTTTGGAAGGTGCAGCATGGGCCACGACCATTGGAAGGTCAATAGGAGTACTCTATCAGTTTTCAGTGCTTTTAAGGGGAAAGTCTATTGTCAGTTTTCACTGGGAAGTTTTGCGTTTTAAGTGGAAAACTGTCAAAAATATATTAAAGATAGCAATAGGGGGAATGGGCCAGTTTCTGATTGAATCGGCCAGCTGGATCATATTGATGAGAATTGTCTCAGTAAGTGGGAGTGTAGCTTTAGCTGGATTTACCATTGCTATTAGGTTGATTATTTTTGCTTTGCTTCCTGCAATGGGTTTTTCCAATGCTGCAGCCACCTTGGTGGGGCAAAACTTGGGAGCTGGTCAGCCAGAGCGTGCAGAGCATTCGGCTTGGAAAGCAGCCCATTATACCGCTGTTTTCTTAGGAGTGTGGGGAGCTATTTTCTTTTTGGGAGGAGAAACCGTTATCGGTTGGTTCAATGATAATCCTGAGGTAGTAGCTGTTGGGGGAAATGGTTTGGGGATTATCTGTTTAGGTTATGTTTTCTTTGCCTACGGCATGGTGATGAGCCAATCCTTAAATGGAGCAGGAGATACTAAAACACCAACTATTATTAATATTTGTGTATTGTGGTTGTTTCAGTTACCACTGGCCTATGTGCTGTCAACATATTTTGGTTTAGGAGCGAATGGTGTTTTTATTGCCATTGCAGTTGGTCACTCCGTGCATGCCTTGGTCAGTGGGTGGATATTCAATAAGGGTAAATGGAAATTGGTGGAGGTTTAAAGGTGAGGCTTTGAGATTATAGTTTAAGATATGTTTAGCCTAAAAATCATAATAGAAAAGCAGGTTGAACCTCACGGCATTGCCTTTTACATTATTGTAGTCTACACGCCTGCCGTAAATGATTTCGGCGCCCAGTTTAGCACCTTCAATAAAATCCCAGAAAGTATTTGCCCTCCATGTCGTTCCTCTTCTAAATGCATTGTCTGGGTTGAATTCAAATTCTTCCGTTTGAACAATAGAATAAATAATATTAGAGGAAAGGCCTTCATACCATAAGTATTCATACCCTAGGTAACCACCCCATGAGAAAGGAACATGAGGGTTTTCGCCCTGATCAAGAATGACGTCAAGACCGTTATCGTTGAGGTCTTTTAAAAAGCTGGAGATGGCTTGTCCCCCTGCAATTTGGACGTGCCATTTACTGTTGGAAGTAATATTTCCATAAGAAGAGGAAGCTACCCCCCATCCAGGCCGGACAATGAGTTTGTTAGAGTCAGTCCTGGCGGAAAGCATGGGGATGATCCCAGAAACTTGTAGATAGCCCCATTGAAAGTTTTTATCTGCTTTTCCAGTAATATTGGGGATTAGCTGGAAGGTTTGAATGGTCAAGGAATCAGGTATCGATAAGTCAGGGATTAAATACTCCAATCCAAGAGAAATATTCATTCCATGTATAGGTTTCGGCAAACTGTATCGTAATTGTGGGGTTCGGGATCGAACTGAACCACTAGGGCCAGAGAAGTCGGCCGTTGCAGGCAATGCTGCCACTTGGGAAAACAAGCTCCAAGTTTGTCCAACCAAAAAGTTTTTGTATTGCCCATAAGCATGACGAATCCTAAAGCCGTTGGGACCGGCAAAATCTGTTTCAATTCTTGCAAAAAGGTTACCGGCACTGGTTTTACGTGTGACTTCAAAACCCATCCTAGTTTGATCTAGCCCATTGTAATAGTTTGGAAGCGGGTCATTATTGAGTCCCGTGGGAATATCATATGTCCTAAAGAAGTTTTTGTTAGAGAAATTCATTTCATCAAAGACGATCAGCATTCTAATCGATCCTATGATGCGCATTTCCATTTGTTTGTCAGGTGAAAGAATGAAAATCCCACGATTTTGGGCAATGTCCAACGGTGCATCTTCCACTTTTGAAGTAGTGTCTTTTCTAAGGGTATCGGCAGGGCTAATATTTTGCAGATTGACAGAGACTTGTTCATCTTGCGCAAGTACAGCCTTTGTGCCCAACAAGCAAATAATAAAAATCCATAAGACAATGCGCATAATTCAATCAATTAAACAATTCAATAAGCTTAAATAAAATCAATCTAACTTATAGTTTGGGGAATGCTTCTTGAAAATAGCAATAAAAATAAGTGCATGGTAAAAAAATCACTTCAAATTGAGGTTAATATGTTGATTTTTAGTTCATCTGCAGTTGTTCTATTTTAGAATAACTGACAAATATCTGGTGAGAAAATGAGCTTGTTGTCTAAAAAATAAGATTCATTTCAAGTTTTACTGATAGCAATAAAATGGCTAAAAGTTGTTAAACTGTCTCGAAAGGATTTAGAAGATACCCCGAATTTCCGAGACAGTTCAGAGGCTTATTTCGATTTCAATGCTTGTTGCTCAAAGTCTATTCCTTCCCAACTCGTTTGCATGAAACTGCGAATATTTTGATGCCCTGATCCATTTGGGTCTTGAAGGACATCAATTCTATAAAAATCTCCAAAAAGCTGAAGAGTTTGCTCTTTGTTTAGGTTTTGGATTTTGGCGAAGCTGAAGATTTTGCAAGAACCATTGTTTTGGCCGGCTTCATTTACGGTGTCACCATTGGTAAACCTTGTAGGAGAAAAAAGGTAATGCTCATCAATGTGGGCAATGGTTTCCTGAAAAGTAACTGCTTCAGGTGATTTCTGGATTTTTTCAATCAGCGTCATGTTGTCTGTAATTTTTGAGGCAAAAATAGGATATTGTTTTTTCTGCACAGCTCATTTTGAGAAGTTTTAACCAGATTGTATTGAGGTTGAAACAAAAAAGCCCTTTGCCAATTCATTGGCAAAGGGCTATAAGACCATTAAATTGTTATCAGGCTATTTTTTCAAGAAGTCTAACAAAAGCTTATCCAACTCCTTACGATGGGTAAGGTTCAGGCCATGTGGGGCATTTGGAATGACATGATACTCGTTATCAGCGATGCCTTTAGCGGCTTGATCGGCAGAAGTTTTGATGGGTACGATGTTATCAGCATCTCCATGAACAATCAATGTAGGTACTGTGACATTTTTTAGCTCAGCTCTAAAATCTGTTCCCGCCCAAGCTTCTGCGGCTTTTATGGTAGCAATAGGAGAGGCATGTGAAGCAATGGAGAAATCATATTCTAAATTGGCTTCAGACATCCGTCCCTTGTTTTCTTGATAATTATAGAAGTTCTTATGAAAGTCTTTCAAGAAACCAACTCGATTGCTTTTCAATGCTTCCATAATACTATTTAGAACCTCTGATGGCACTCCATCAGGATTATCTTCTTTTTTAGCCACCAAAGGGATGATTGATGCAATAAGTGCCGCTTTGGATATTCGCTCAGTACCATAATCTGTTAGATAGCGAACAACTTCTCCACCGCCCATACTGAAACCAACAATGGTGACCTTATGAAGATCTAGCTGTTGGATGATTGCATTTAAATCACTGGCCAAGGATGAATAGTCGTAACCATCAAGAGGATGGGAAGATAACCCAAAACCTCTTCTGTCATAGCTGATCACGCGATAACCAGCTTCCAACAGCGTTTGTACTTGGCCTTCCCATGCTTGATGGCTAAGCGGCCATCCATGAATCAAAATGACTGGTTGACCCTGTCCATAATCTTGATAATATATATCAATAGGTTGATTTCCTTTTTCATTCGTTAAAAATGGCATTGCAATTTGATTTATGTTCAAAGATTGGTTTGCTATTATTAACGAATTCAGAAAGGGCTTTGTTTGACTTGGGCCGAGGGGATTTACAAGAATTTCATCAATCAGTTATTGGTGTGGAGGAAATCACCATAGGGATATTTTTGAATGCAAATTTTAGCGATTGACTGACTTAAGTTCTAAAGATCCGTTTACATCTTGAGAGATGGAAGGTTGGCCGATATAATTCACTTCTGCTTTTCCATTTACATCGATATCCAATACCTCACTACATGCAATATCAAACTCTCCAGATCCATTTACATCAATATAGGTGGTTTTGCTTTGGAGGTTGAAATTGGATACTTCCATTTTTCCTTCGGCTATGAATGTTTGATGATTCACCGAACCTTCCAGTTCAACCTCTGATTTACCATACGAGGTAATGGTAAGCTCATTGAAATCAATAGTGCCTTCACAAGTGATTTCGCTATTGCCATCAATTTGAATTTCTACCAAGTCAGGCACAGCAACTACCACTGTTACCGGTTTAGTGTTATTAAGGCAATTTATTTTTCTTTCAAAACCTACTTGTAACTCGTCATTCTTCACTCGGTATTCCATCACATCCATTAAAGCTTGTTCAGCCAGGATAGTAACAGAAGGAGTAGTAGATTGGATAATTTTTAAATCAATTGGTCCGGTCAATTCTACTTTGTCGAAATCTTCTAAATTGGTTAGTTCATACTCACGGATGACTCCATCACCTTTGATGCATAAACGATTCTCATGACAAGAGAATAGAATAACTGAAATTATAATTGAGAAAACGATATTGAATTTCATACTTCCTTGGTTTTAATAATTTTTACGTTGCTGTAAATTATTGACACCAAGCTGGAGGGATACCCTGAGTGGAGTATTGAAAAAAATCAATTTATTTTCTCTATCGAACTTTGACGATCAAAGTCAAAGGGGATTTTATGAGGAAATATAGGCGCGAATTCCATCACACATGGCATTGGTAAGTTGATTTAACTCTTCCTGTGAAATCACAAAAGGAGGCATGGTGTAGATCAATTTGCCAAAAGGCCTGAGCCAAAGACTTCTGTCCAATAATTCTTTTTGAATCAAAGCTATGTCTACATTGTCTTTCATTTCTACCACACCGATTGCCCCCAGCACCCTTACTTCTTGCACAGCTTCTAATTCCTCCAATTCTGGTAAAGTTTCTTTAAGGTGTTTTTCGATTCTCTTAACATCGTCTTGCCACTGTTTCCCAAGTAATAATTTGATACTGGCAAGGGCCGTAGCGCAGGCCAGCGGGTTGCCCATGAAAGTCGGGCCATGCATAAAAACTCCAGGTGAGCCTGAGGAAATGGTCATGGCTACATCTGTAGAACAGAATGTGGCAGCAAAAGATAAATACCCGCCTGTCAAAGCTTTTCCGACGCACATGATATCAGGTGTGATTTGGGCATGCTCACAGGCAAATAGCTTTCCTGTTCGACCAAATCCCGTTGCTATTTCATCTGCAATCAAAAGGATGTTGTACTTTTCACAAAGGCGCTTGATTGCTTTTAAGTATTCAGGATGGTAAAACCGCATACCTCCTGCACCTTGAACGATGGGCTCAAGAATAAAGGCAGCAATTTCTTCTTGATGGGCCTTTAGGGTTTTTTCTACCTCATCTATTTCCCCCCGTAAAAGTGGTCCGTCAAATTTGGATTGTGGTGCGGGAAGGAAGATTTGTGGAGAAAGTCGGTTATTAAAAATACTGTGCATTCCGGTGACAGGATCGCAGACGGACATGTCATGCCAAGTGTCTCCATGATAACCGTTTCGCACAGTAATAAAACGGTTTTTACTGTTTTGTCCTTTAGAATGCCAGTATTGCAAGGCCATCTTCATGGAAACTTCCACAGCAACAGAACCTGAATCACTGTAAAAAACATGCTCAAGCCCTTCTGGTACAATTTGTAAAAGTAACTTTGTCAATTCAGCTGCAGGCTGGTGAGTAATGCCTCCAAACATCACATGAGCCATTTTATCCAGCTGGTTTTGAATGGCGTTGTTCAATTCAGGAACGTTATAGCCATGAATGGTTGACCACCAGCTTGACATACCATCTATGACTTTGGAGCCATCTTCCAATTCCAGAAAAACGCCTCTGGCGCTTTTGACCACAAGATTGTCTGTTTCTCTTGAGGCAGAAGTATAGGGGTGCCAGATATGTTTATTGTCGATAGATAGGATCTCTTGTTGGGTCATATGATGTGTTACTTATTGTTGCGTTTTTCCTCAACTTTTTCTACAATCCAAATAATCAGTTTGACCAATTTATCAAAGCCAATCACCAGGATCAAGGTAGCGACAAAAAGGATGAAACCGAGGCCTTTGTAATCTGTTATTGATAGTAAATGAATCAGGAAAAAAGTAGAAAAATGAATCATGGTTACTTTAATGGCATATACTTTCCCATTGTAATAAAGTGAAAGTAGAAGGGGGATTAAAAATCCCCCTTAAAATAAATTCTTAATTACAAATCAAGAGCAACTGATTTCAGTCTTAAGTCTTTTGTCTGATATTTTTTGTCTTAAACTATAGTCCAGAGACTTCTGCTTCTCGGTGGATTTTCTTCACCAAACCTTGAAGTACTTTTCCTGGTCCACATTCCACAAAGTCTAAGGCACCATCGGCCACCATGTTTTGTACAGATTGGGTCCATTTTACTGGAGCTGTCAGTTGTGCAATCAGGTTGTTTTTGATGGTTTCGATATCTGTTTCACCTTTGGTGCTTACGTTCTGATAAATAGGGCAAACAGGTTTGTTGAAGTTGGTGGAAGCAATGGCTTTTTCTAGCTTTTCTCTTGCAGGCTCCATTAGAGGAGAATGGAAAGCACCTCCTACAGGTAAAGGCAGAGCTCTTTTGGCACCCGCTTCTTTTGCTTTTTCACAAGCGATCTCGATCCCTTTATTGGAACCAGAGATCACCAACTGACCTGGGCAGTTATAGTTGGCTGCTACAACTACTTCCTCGTCAATACTGGCACAAATCTCTTCGACTTTCTCATCTTCTAGACCAAGGATGGCAGCCATGGTGGAAGGGTTGATTTCACAAGCTTCCTGCATGGCCAAAGCTCTTTGATAAACCAGTTTTAGTCCATCTTCAAATGACAAAGCGCCAGTAGCAACCAAGGCAGAAAGTTCTCCCAGAGAGTGACCCGCAGCCATGTCTGGATTAAAATCTGCAGTGGTTTTAGCCAGAATAACAGAGTGAAGGAATACAGCAGGCTGGGTTACTTTGGTTTGTTTTAGCTCTTCCGCAGTACCATTGAACATGATTTCGCTGATTTTGAAACCTAAAATCTCATCAGCCTGATCAAATAGCCTTTTGGCTTCATCATTGGTTTCATACAAATCTTTGCCCATTCCCGGAAATTGGGCCCCTTGACCGGGGAAAACATAAGCTTTCATTCGAATATTTTTTTGTTAAAGTCTCATCGATCAGCATTCTTTTTCATTCATTTTTTATGGAAACTAGTAAAAAGAAGCTTTGATGTAATTTCTTTCTTAAAGCCCACTTTCTAGTGAAAGATGGAAACTCAAAATTTCAATTCGTTAATTGTGGGCACAAATATACCAAAAAATAAAGCAATAAGGATAATGAAGTAAAATTGAAATTGTTACAGAAGGTACCCAGAGAACTTAACTTTTGGCTTAATTCTATTTAAAGTCTTCCTTGGAAAGAAATTTCATTTTATCCTCTTCAGTAGGAAAACGACAGGTTTCTCTTTTGCCAAACCATTTGTAGCGGTTACGGGCAATCCAGTTATAAATGGGGTCTCTAAGAAAAGTAGGGATGATGATAAAAGCATAAAAAAGGGGCCATAGCCCCTTTAATTTTTTTGCGATTTCCAAAGCAGCTCTGCTTTTATAGAAAACCTTTTCATCTCGAAGCAAAACTAACGAATCGAGGTAATCTTCATTTATTTCTTTACCCTTTAATAATTCTTTGCTAAGGTCGTCTTGAAGTGAAGCTAACTTGAAGCTGTTTTTTCTATCGCGCTGGATGATGAAGTCTACCGCTTGGTTACACAAGTTGCAGACTCCATCAAACAATACAATATCAAAATCGTGCTTTAACTTACTCATTTTATGATTTGAATGTGACCTTTGAGCTCTTCACTGCTGATGCTTTCATCATTGGTGTTGTAGAGCACAGAACCGGAATAGAAATACGTTCCCGCTGGTAAGTCATTTCCATTTTGGTCCTTACCATCCCAACGAATATAGAAGTCGTTTTCGTTTGAAGTGGCACTATTATATTCAAATACCAAAGCACCCCAGCGATTATAGATTTTGATTTCCACGGCTTCTACAAATCGAGGACATCTAGGGAATGGGTTGTCAAATGCCTGGAAGGTATCGTTAACGCCATCTCCATTAGGAGTAAATGCATTCGGTAATTCGTAGTTTGGACAGTTATCGATGCATACAATATTGCTGGGTTCACTTTCATTCCCGGATCGATCCACCGCTGTGATGTAGTAGCACCCTTTTAGCTCAAGTAAGCCAGTAATTCTTGTGTCAGTTTCTAAAGCACTTACCGTTGCCACTTGTTCGAAACTGCCCTCAGCACTAGTTTCTGAGAAATAAATCCTATAGCTACCTAGCTCATCGTCACAATCACCTGTAAAGTTCGGCTCCCAGCTTAAGTCATGGTAGAAGTTGTCAAAATTACAAGGTTTATCAGCAAGAAACTCCTCGCAGTTTGGTCCATCATAAGTCAGCACAGGAGGGCAAGGAAGCCTATTGTCGTCGGGTCTTGCACAGATAATTTGGGATTTGTTTTCTAAAGGATAAGTCAATAAATCCACATTATAAGCTCCTTTGGTAATGACATAATAGCAATATTCTGTATCTCTACTCAGTGGGACACCATTGTGGCTACCATCATCCAAAAAGGTAAAACCACTTGTGGTGACATCTACTTCTGCTATCAACTCAAATGTATCTGCATCGCTTGCATCAGGGTCTGTCCTATTTCGGTAAACTTCATGGGTATATTGTGCGATACGGTTGTTCCATGGCACGTTAAACTCCCAGTTAAGTTCAATGGCTTCATTGATAATGGTTGGCTGTAACCAAACAGATGAGGCCATGCTAGATGTGTCAATCCTGATTCCGCCATCCAAAAGGACTACTTCATAATTGAATACAAGACTCTCTGTATTCAATCCCGTATCTGTAAACAAAGTGTCACTTGTTGTGGTGACAGTAGTGGCGTTTTCATTTCCTGTAAAGCCCTCTGAGCGGATCAACTGATATTGATATGGGCCAGGGAATTGTTGGGTATCGATGTCATATGGAGGTGTCCACTTGATAAACATTTCACCATTACTAGGGTCTGTTTCTTCCACACTTACATTGGTAATAATAGGCACATCAACATCAATGGTGATACAGAACTCTTCTGAAACAATACTTTCCCCACCTCTTGGTTGAGGATAAGAAGCAACCAGTCTATAACAGTAAGTGTTGCCAGGGGAAAGGCCTTCTCCTCCATTATCATCAAGGAAGTTGAAGGTGTTCATGTCCGTCGTTCCTATGAGCTCGTAGCCATCCCGGATACCCGTTTCACAAGAATCAGGTTCGTAAGGATTGCTGTTGACACTTCTCCAAATTTGGATGCTTTCTGCACTGTTCCCACAAGAATAAGGATCCCAAGTGATATCCGCCGTTCTGCCAGGCATTTGTTCTACTGCTTGTATGACTGGAGGTGGGCCTACTACCTTAATGTTCCAGGTCTTGATATCCACCAAAGCCGGACCAGATTCAGGATCATCCGTAATTCGTAATCTTACTTGGTATTCTCTTGCTCTCACGTGGCTACATACGGTTTGCCAGTCGAAATTAACGATACCAGGAGATGATTGGTAAGTAGCAACTGGGTCATAGCTGGCTGGTGAGGAAGAAATTTCGATTGGGTCTCCAAAAACTTCAATCTTAATATCGTCTCCATCCGGATCACTGCCTTGGATAATCTCTTCAATGTTTGTTCCAGCTACCACACATAAATCTGGTGGAACAAGCAATACAGGCCTTTGGTTGTCAGAGTTCTCAATAATGATCTGCATGTCTCTGACCACATAGCCTATTTTCTGGTATTCCCCATTGATTTTCCGCCATTCCTCAATATGAAAGGCAACATTGTACTGTCCCGCGATGCCTGGGGCGTCCCAAACCAAATCTCCAGTAAGAGGATCCATGGAGATAAAAGGGTTTGGAGAACCGTCTTCTCTATTAAAGCTGAACTCATTGGAAGCAGGGCTTCTGTAATTGTTTACAGGTCTTTGGTAACCTTGTAAAGGTACAATGTCATCAAATCTGTATGCAATACTATCTCCGTCAGGATCATAGGCTCCAGGGTTATGGATGTACCTAGTGTTTATCTGGCCATTGTCAACAGGGGGGATGGTAAGTACTGGTGAATTGTTGACACCAATAAATGGGTCAATGGTTATCATGGTTTCGATGTAGAAAGGGGTTTCCACAGAATTGTCCATGTTCAGGGTAAGGTCATTTCTGTTATATTCTAAAAAGCGAATGGTGTATTGCCCTGGTCCTTGATAGGTATGGGTAATGACAAAAACGTTCTTCTCAATTTGGTTCCCCAAAGACTCTACTGTGCTAAAATCACTTTCTGTATTCAGGTTTTCTACCACCCTGCCGTCACCAAATTCGATTTGTCCTGGCCCAAAAACTACTGACGAGCGTGTGTCAGTATAGCCTACTACAGTAATTCGGTAAGTGAGTGACTGTACCGATATTCTTTCTGCGATGATTTCGCCTGCCCGGATGTGTGTGGCCAATGTCTCTTGAAGTCCTAGGAAGAAAAGGCACAGGGAGAACAAGAGAAAAGCTTTACATTTCATATATCTCATAAGTTTTTACCACTTTCATCCAGATCAACCAAACTTTCTGGATGAATTACTTAAAAATTTTCAGTATTTATACTTAATATTTAGCCAAGTAAGTTAGCTAGGTTTTTTCTCAATTATTAAATATATACGAATTAAAGTTAAGGAAGTGTACCATATTATTGAAATACAACTGAAAATTTAAGTGACAAGCGATCAAAAAGTTTTAAAAATAGCCAAAAAGCCCTTTTCTGGTATTATTTAGAACGCTTTAAAATAAGACCAATACGTAGGGATAGATTGTTTGATAAATTTTCGGCATGTAAATTTGTTGACCAAATCGATAATTTAAAAAAACGATCTACACAAAATAAAGAGAAAAATTTATGAGTTGGGTAACCAAAACCTTTAGTAGCACTTTGGGACGAAAGTTGCTAATGGCCCTGACAGGGTTATTCCTGATCCTATTTTTGATAGGACACGTCTCGGGAAATATGCTTTTATTCAAAGATGACGGTGGACAGGCATTCAATGAATATGCCAAGTTTATGACTACCAATCCAGCAGTGAAAATCCTTTCTTACCTCACTTACATTTCCATTATTGGACACGTGATTTTCGCGATCGTGTTATCAGTAAGAAACAAAAAGGCAAGACCAGTAAATTATGCTGAGGCGAAATCAGGTACTAATAGCAGTTGGAATTCAAGAAATATGGGTATTCTGGGTACTATTGTGCTAATCTTTATTGTGGTTCACCTTCAAAACTTTTGGGCACAAATGCACTGGGGAGGAATTCCAACAGTAACCTATGAAAGTGGAGAGTACAAGGACCTTTATGCAGTGGTCAACCTCGCCTTTTCTAACATTGGTTTGGTGGCACTCTATGTAGTGGCTATGGCTTTCTTAGCATTTCACTTGAACCACGGTTTTGCCAGTGCATTCCAGACTTTGGGCCTTAATCACAAGAAGTACACCCCAGCAATCCAGTTTATCGGAAGTGCATTTTCTATCATTGTTCCGGCGATATTTGCTTCCATGCCCATCTTCATTTATTTCTCATCCTTGAATTAATACCAAGCCGATATGATACTTGATTCCAAAATACCAGCAGGTTCATTAGCTGAAAAGTGGACAAAACATAAATTCAATATGAAGTTGGTCAATCCGGCCAACAAGAGAAAGTACGACGTGATTGTGGTAGGGACTGGCTTGGCTGGTGCTTCAGCAGCTGCATCATTGGCAGAGCTAGGTTATAATGTGAAGGCTTTTTGCTTCCAAGATAGCCCAAGAAGGGCCCACTCTATTGCAGCACAAGGTGGTATCAATGCTGCCAAAAACTATCAAAATGATGGTGACTCTGTTTACAGGTTATTCTATGACACCATTAAAGGTGGTGATTACCGTTCCAGAGAAGCCAATGTTCATAGACTAGCAGAAGTTTCTGTTAATATCATTGACCAATGTGTGGCACAAGGAGTTCCTTTTGCCCGTGAATATGGTGGATTGCTTGCCAACCGTTCATTTGGTGGTGCTCAGGTATCACGTACCTTCTACGCCAGGGGCCAAACTGGACAGCAGTTACTTTTGGGAGCTTATTCTGCTTTGAGTCGTCAGGTAGCCAATGGTAAGGTGAAGCTTTATCCAAGAACTGAGATGATGGATGTGGTAACCATCGATGGAAAAGCCAGAGGTATTGTCACCAGAAACCTGATCACCGGAGCTATTGAGTCTCACAGTGCGCATGCCGTATTACTTTGTACAGGTGGATATGGTAACGTATTCTTCCTTTCGACCAATGCCATGGGCTCAAACGTGACCGCAGCTTGGAGAGCTCATAAGAAAGGTGCATACTTTGCCAACCCTTGTTACACCCAAATTCACCCAACTTGTATCCCAGTTTCTGGAGATCACCAGTCTAAGTTGACTTTGATGTCAGAATCATTGAGGAACGATGGTAGGGTATGGGTGCCTAAAACGCAAGAATTGGCAGAGAAACTTCGTAAGAGGGAAATCATGCCTAAAGATATTAAGGACGAGGACAGAGATTACTATTTGGAGAGAAGGTACCCTTCTTTCGGTAACTTGGTTCCTCGTGATGTGGCTTCTAGAAATGCTAAATATGTTTGTGATGAAGGCAGAGGGGTAAACGAAACTGGTGAAGCGGTATTCTTGGATTTCCGTGATGCTATCATCAGGGATGGAGAGGACACGATCAGTGCAAAGTATGGAAACCTGTTTGATATGTATCAGCAGATCACTGGCGAGAACCCTTATAAGACGCCAATGAAGATTTATCCGGCTGTTCACTACACTATGGGAGGACTTTGGGTAGATTACCATTTGATGACTACTGTGCCTGGTCTTTATGCCCTAGGAGAAGCCAATTTCTCCGACCATGGTGCCAATAGATTGGGAGCTTCAGCTTTGATGCAAGGTTTGGCTGATGGTTATTTTGTGATTCCTTACACTATTGGAGATTATTTGGCAGGGATGCCATATGAGAAAGTGGGAACAGACCATGAGGCTTTCAAACAGTCGGAAAAAGAAATCAAGGATAAAATCCAAAAACTACTTTCCATCAACGGTAAGAAAACCATCGATGATTTCCATAAGCGATTGGGTAAAATCATGTGGGAATACTGCGGGATGGCCAGAACTGCTGAGGGTCTTCAGAAGGCCATTGGTATGATTCAAGATTTGAAAAAGGAATTTTGGGCTGATGTTAAAGTTTTGGGAACTGAAGATGAGTTGAACTTATCTTTGGAGAAGGCACATAGAGTGGCCGACTTTATTGAGTTGGGAGAGCTTATGGTAAGGGATGCACTGCACAGAAATGAGTCTTGTGGTGGTCACTTCCGCGAAGAGTATCAAACCGAAGAAGGTGAAGCCCTTCGTGATGATGAGAATTTTGCTTACGTGGGTGCTTGGAAACACATGGGTGATAATGTGGAGGAAGAGCTGAACAAAGAACCGCTTGTGTTCGAGAACGTGAAGTTGACCCAGAGAAGTTACAAGTAATCATTTGACAATCAAAAATTCATAATTATTATGAACTTAACACTTAAAGTTTGGAGACAAAAAAACGGTTCTGATAAGGGCGGTTTTGTTAATTATAATATTGCTGATATTTCTGAAGACATGTCATTCTTGGAAATGTTGGACGTTTTGAATGAGGAGCTTTCTGAAAAGGGAGAAGACCCTGTTCACTTTGACCATGATTGTAGAGAAGGTATCTGTGGGATGTGTTCTTTGCATATCAATGGCAAGCCTCATGGACCTCAACAAACAACCACCTGCCAGTTGCACATGCGGTCTTTCAAAGATGGAGACACCATCACCATCGAACCTTGGAGAGCGGCTGCTTTCCCTGTAGTGAAAGATTTGGTAGTGGATAGAGGTGCTTTTGATCGTATCATTCAAGCGGGTGGTTATGTGTCTGTAAACACCGGTGGTGTACCTGATGCCAATGAGATTCCTATTCCAAAGAAAATTGCTGACGAGGCTTTTGATGCAGCAACTTGTATTGGATGTGGAGCTTGTGTAGCAGCTTGTAAGAATGCTTCTGCCATGCTGTTTACTTCTGCTAAAATCTCCCAGTTGGCCATGTTGCCACAAGGTAAGGTAGAAAGAAAAGAGAGAGCTGAGAAGATGATTGCCCAAATGGACGAAGAAGGATTTGGCGCATGTACCAACACCGGAGCATGTTCAATCGAATGTCCTAAAGGCATCAGCTTGACCAATATCGCTAGAATGAACAGGGAATATTTCTCTGCAATTGCTAGCAGTGAGAATGTATAATTGAGATCTTAGATCATATATTAAAAGGCCGGTTTTTCCGGCCTTTTTTATTATCTATTTTTTTACTTCTTTGATTATTTCATGATTTATTTTTGTTTAAATAGTGTATTTCCTAAATATAATTACTTGAAATAGGAAAAAACGAATAAAACAATAACTTAGAAATTTTGTAAGAAAAGGAATAATTAGAAAGAAGACAACTGAATGGAATGGATCGATATTGTTATTTTTATCGTGTATATGATCATCATGCTTGGAGTTGGCTTTTACTTCATGCGAAACAATCAAGGACAAGAGGATTATTATGTTGGTGGTAGAAGTATAGGTCATTGGCATATCGGGCTATCTGTGGTGGCAACAGATGTGGGAGGAGGTTTCTCTATTGGTTTAGGAGGCTTAGGTTTTGCGATGGGACTTTCCGGAAGCTGGATGCTGTTTACAGGGCTTATAGGAGCATGGTTGGCAGCTGTTTTTTTGATTCCTAAAGTGAAGTCCAATCCGGCCTTCGCTAAATTTTATACTTTTCCACAAATCTTTCAGCATCTTTTTAACCGCAAAGTAGGTATAGCAGCAGGAGTGATTTGTTTTGTAGGGTATCTAGGCTTTACTTCATCTCAATTATTGGCTGGGGCAAAATTGGCAGCAGGCACCTTTAAGGATTTGGATATCAATCTGGCATTGCTGATAATGGGCATAATAGCGGTCGTATACACTGTTTTAGGAGGCTTAAAGGCGGTAATATACACAGATACCATTCAGTGGATCATTTTGTTATTGGGCTTTATTTTCATTGGTTTGCCCATTTCCTACTATCATGTTGGGGGATGGAAGGCGATACAAGAAACATTACCGGCTGAATTTTTCAGTTTATCTAATTTGACCTGGCAGGATTTGGCCAATTGGGGGATCACTATTTTGCCTATATGGTTTGTAGGTATGACTTTGTACCAAAGGATATTTGCGAGCAAGGATGTCAGATCAGCAAAGAAGGCCTGGTATATTGCAGGTTTGTTTGAATGGCCCATAATGGCTTTTATGGGCGTATCTTTAGGCTTATTGTCTAGAGTGGCTTTTGAACAGGGCATGATTGCAGGTGCAATTGATGACTTGGACCCAGAGATGGGGTTACCGATACTTTTAAGCACAGTATTGCCTGCGGGAATAATGGGACTGATGATGTCCGCTTATTTTTCGGCAGTGTTGTCTACCGCTGATTCCTGTTTGATGGCCGCTTCAGGGAATCTCACTACAGATCTTTTTGGGAAATGGTTTGAGAAGCAACCGGAAGAAAAGTCAATGAGGTTCAGTCAGTTGTTTACTTTGGTTATTGGGGCTTTGGCATTGTTGATTGCCATGCAAATGACCAATGTGCTGGAACTTATGCTTTATTCTTACGCTTTTATGGTATCGGGACTGTTAGTTCCCATTCTTGCTGGTTTGTTTTGGAATAAGCGAAACCCTAATGCCGCATTACTTTCTATGATCATTGGAGGAAGTGTTACTGCAGGCCTGGCTTTTAGCGGTATCGCTTTGCCTTTGGGACTTGATGCTAATTTATTTGGGCTTACGGCCTCTTTAGCAGCGTTTTTGCTTGTAGATAGACTGGATAAATAAAATTGAACATACTTTAACCCTATTAAAATGAATAAGATAGAGACGCTATCCACCATTGACAATGCCACATATCTCCAGAAAAAAGAAATTGCAGATTTTTTGTTTGAGCACCTAGACCAATATGGTGATCCACATGAGGACATTATGAAATGCTTGGATTATGCCTTGGATCAGGCTGTGGATAAAGGAGGTTTTGTGGTGATGGGGCGTGAAAATGGAAAAATTATTGGTGCGGTAGTGGTAAATAAGACAGGCATGTCTGGATATATTCCTGAAAATATATTAGTTTATATTGCTGTCAATGCCAACCAACGAGGTAAAGGAGTCGGCAAAAAGCTGATGAAGACGGCGATTAAAATGGCCAGTGGCGATATTGCGTTACACGTAAAGCCTGACAATCCGGCAAAAATCCTTTATGAAAAGCTCGGGTTCACCAATAAATACCTTGAAATGAGGTTGAAAAAATAAAATGGCATTTTTAAATCTATACAAAGATAATCTTCGAAAGAATTACGAGTTTCTCCGAGAGAAATTTAATGAATATGATGTGGCCTGGGGAGTCGTTTCCAAATTGCTTTGTGGCAATGAAATTTACATTCAGGAATTAATAGATCTGGGTGTGGACGAAGTACATGACTCCAGGATTAGCAACCTTGCCAAAGTCAAAAAGATCAATCCTAAAATACAAACAGTTTACATTAAGCCACCTAGCAAGCGAAACTTGAAAGATGTAGTGATGTATGCTGATGTCAGTCTAAACAGCGAACTCAATACCATAAAGTGGATCAGTGAGGAGGCAGTGAAGCAAGAAAAGAAACATCAGATCATCATCATGGTGGAAACGGGAGACTTGAGAGAAGGAGTGATGGGAGATGACTTGGTAGAGTTTTATTCAAAAATATTTCAGCTTCCCAATGTGGAAGTGATTGGCTTGGGAACCAATTTAAACTGTCTCAATGGAGTCATGCCATCCACAGACAAACTGGTACAGTTATCCCTTTATAAACAAATCATAGAATTAAAGTTTAATAAGGAAATTCCATGGGTGTCCGCAGGGACCTCAGTGACAATTCCTTTGATGCTAAATCATCAATTGCCCAAAGGAATCAATCATTTCAGGGTTGGAGAGACCTTATATTTCGGTGCTAATTTGTTTGATGGAAGTACTATCGAGGGAATGAATGATGGAGTTTTTGAATTGTGTGCCGAGATAATTGAGTTGCAGGAAAAGCCTCTTTTGCCTATTGGAAACCTTGCTGCCAACCCACAAGGTGAAATTACAGAGATCGATGAGTCGCTTTACGGACAATCTTCTTACCGGGGTATTTTGGATCTTGGGTTGTTGGATGTGGATCCAAAGTATTTAATATATGACAAAAACGAATTTGAAGTGCTTGGGGGAAGTTCAGACATGCTGATCCTGGATTTGGGTAAAAATCCAAAGAACTATAAAGTAGGTGACCTTATTCGCTTCAAACTTAAGTACATGGGGGCTTTGGCGATTTTAAATTCATATTATATAGAGAAGAGAGTAAAGTAGTTGGTTTACAATAAATTGTAAATAAATAAGGGAGTCGCATAGAGCATTCCCTTATTTTTTTGAATTCTTTTGGCATGGATTTGGTGTACAAATGGATGAACCAACTATATGATTAACATGAAAAAGGTAATTTTTGCATTTATCGCAGTATCATTATTTGTTTGGGATGCCAATGCGCAGAGAAGAACTCCTGCCAGTGATCAAGCCAGCAACTTTGGTATCCGAGGTGGGGTCAACTTCTTCAATTGGGGAGGTGATGATGGCTCCAATAATGACTATACTAATCGAGCCGGTTTCCATGCAGGTATTTATGGAAATATGTTTGTGACAGACAATTTTGCCATTGAGCCAGGTGTGTATTATTCGCAGAAAGGAACCGAGGCAGATAATGTAACGGAGTCAAGAACAATCTTGAGTTACGTAGATGTGCCGATTTTACTGCGTTTTTATGCAAGTGATGGCTTTAACATCTTTGCTGGTCCGCAGGGATCTATTTTGACCAAAGCTGAGTTTGAAGGGGATGCTTTTGGGTCAACCTTCGAATGGGAAAGAGATGATGTAAATGATTTGGATGCCGGATTGGTATTTGGTGTAGGATATAATTTGCCTGTGGGACTGAATGTTCAGGGGAGTTATGATTTAGGGCTGACGCCAGTATTTAAGGATTCGGACGCTGAGGTATATAATAGAGGTTTCAAAATATCTCTTGGATATAGTTTCTAAACTGGATCCAAAAAGGGCTTCGGTATTCATCGAAGCCCTTTTTTTGCTTTTACTTTCTAGGCTTCATTCAATAATCTAGATTCAATACCTATTTTTTGAAGAAAATATTTCAATATGTATCTCTATAAAGTGGTTTTTTTCGTTTATTTAAAAAGTTTAATGGTTGATAATTAGCTTTTTAATGTTTTAGCATAACTTCATATTTAACCGACACTCACCATGAAAAGAATTCAGATTCTCATTTTAGCATTTATTTTATTGGCAGGCTTCCAGCAAGTCAATGCCCAAACAGGGATTAGGGCAGGGTGGAATTATCCTGAAATTAAAGGAATCAGCTCTGATGGCAATTCCGGTTTCCATGTAGGATTTTACAAAAAAATCAGTTTATTGGGTTTAGTGGCGGTTGAGCCAGGAATACAGTATTCACAAAAAGGAGGAAAGTTTGAAGATAACGGGATGACAGGAACAGAAAGACTTCACTATATAGATGTTCCAGTATTGGCAAGATTAGGCTTTATACCTTTAATTAATATTTTTGCAGGTCCTCAAGCCTCATTCCTAGTGGCCCGGAATTACGAGGGATCAACGGACATTAGCTCTATTGAGGAGCTTTCCAAATTTGATATCGGGGGAGTTGTTGGCGTTGGAATTAATCTGCCACTTGGGTTCAACGTACAGGGGAGTTATGACTTTGGGTTTTCAGACCTAAATTACAGTGATGTAGATACTAAGAACAGTGTGTATAAAGTTTCCATTGGTAAAAACTTCTAAGAATTTTCTTTCTTTTGGTTTGAAGAGCCTGTCCAATTTTTTGGATGGGCTTTTCTTTTGTAACTTAATAAGTAAACCACTAAAACCAATTAACCATGATAAGAAGGCAATTTATCCAAAATACAATATTGGCATCAGCCGCAATGAGTTTCCCTAATGTTATTCTCGGTTCCAAAAAGGAAAGGCTTGGAGTTGCCTTGGTAGGCCTAGGAGGATACAGCACAGGGCAATTGGCTCCAGCGTTACAGATGACCTCAAATTGTTACTTGGCGGGGATAGTGACAGGAACGCCTGCCAAAGCTGAAGATTGGAAAAATAAATATAACATCCCCGAAGGCAATATTTATAATTACGAGAACTTCGAATCCATTGCAGATAATCCTGATATTGATGTAGTGTATGTGGTGCTTCCAAATAGCATGCATACCGAATTTGCTATAAAAGCTGCAGAGGCCGGGAAGCATGTCTGGTGTGAGAAACCCATGGCCAAGACGGTTAAGGAATGTGAGCAGATCATTGAGGCATGTAAAAAGAATAAAGTTAAGCTGAGCATTGGTTATCGCATGCAACACGAACCTAATACAAGACAATTGAGGGAGTTTGTGAAAAACCAAAAATATGGTGAATTAAGAATGCTGGAAGCAGTGGCTGGGTTTACAATGCGAAGTACGGGAATTTGGAGATTGGATAAGGAAATGGGAGGTGGAGCCATGTACGATATGGGGGTGTATCCTATCAATGGAGTAAGGTTTCTGAGTGGTATGGAACCTATTTCTGTGATGGCATATGAGAGTGTCCGGCGTCCAGAAATGTTCGATGAGGTAGACGAAACGATGAATTATATTTTGGAATTTCCCAACGGTTTGATGGCCAATTGTGCCACCAGTTTTGGGATGAACATGGGAAGGTTAACTGCCACATGTGCCAGTGGAAAATTCTGGTTGGAGCCTTTTCAGTCTTATCGTGGAATTCAAGGTGCTACAAGTGATGGAATTCAATTTTCCGACCAGGTTAAAAGTCAGCAAGCGGTACAAATGGATGATGATGCATTGGCCATTCTTGAAAACAAGGAGGTGATGGTTCCAGGTGAGGAAGGTTTAAGAGATGTTATGGTGGTTGAAGCAGCCTTTAAATCTGCTAAGGAGGGCATTCGAGTTAAAATAGGCTAGTAGGCTGATAAAAAACAGCCTACTAGGAGGAATAACTTTTTCTAATATTGTCAATTGATTTGAGGTCGTATTGAGGCGTGCCTCCCTTGTTAGTTGCGACTAAAGCTCCAAGGGCACAAGCAAAGTCGAGAATTTCTTTGGCCTGTTTGTTTTGGAGAAATTGATGGATAAACCCACTTAAGAAAGCATCTCCCGAACCAACAGTGTCCTCCACGATGACTTTATAGCCTGGGTGTCGATGTAACTGTTCTCCATCAAAAATCATGGCTCCTTTTGATCCCAAAGTAACGCATACCAATTTTAGTTTGAAGTTTTGTGCTAGGGCGGTTATGGCTTTTTCTATATCATTGGAAAGCTTCAGTTCCTTTTTTAAAATCATTAACTCATCATCATTGATTTTGAGAATATCGGCTTTTATTAATAGTGATTCAATCAAACCAAAGGAATAGTGCGGCGCTCGAATATTGATGTCAAGGATTTTTAAAGTTTGCGTTTCCAATAACTTCAAAAGAGTTTCCCTACTTTCCTTGCTTCTTGCAGCTAAACTGCCAAAGACAAATGCATCAGCTTCATTTACCCTTTTTTGAACTTCCTGATTCCATGAAATAAAGTCCCAAGCAACAGGTTTGACGATTTCATATTTGATATTTTCCTTATCGGAATCATCTACTACCACACGGCTTGTTTCATGACTTTCATCCCTCTGAATCATTCCAATGTCCAAAGATTTTGATTGCACAAAATCCAATAAATCTTTACCAAGTTGGTCTTTGCCAACCTTTGAAATAAAAGTGGTTGGATAGCCTAGGTATTGGGTATGTAAGGCCACATTCATGGGAGCACCGCCAGGGATATTCTTGTCAGGGAAACAATCCCAAAGCATTTCGCCAAATATTACTACTTTTTTATACATTGGTCTTGATCATATCTTGTTGAATTTCTTCCAGAGAACGTCCTTTGGTTTCTGGCATTTTTGTCAATACCCAAATCAATTGCCAAACCATCATCAAGGCAAAGAAGCCAAAGATGCTTACTGGACCAAATACATTCGCAAAGAATGGGAAAACATTGGCAATCACGGCTGCTAAAATCCAGTGTGTAAAACAGCCAATTGACTGTCCGTACGCCCTTGTTTCATTGGGAAATACCTCTGAAATAAATACCCAAATAACACTTCCCTGACCTACAGCATGAGAGGCAATAAAGACAAAAACAAATATGGGTAGATAAGAAGGGCTGATGGCACCTCCGGAAAAAGAATAGGCAATCAATATAAGGGAGACAATATAGCCAATTGAGCCTATTAGCATCAGTTTTTTTCTACCAATTCTATCAATCAAATAAAGTCCTAACATGGTGGCCACCATATTTACGGCACCGATACCAATGGTGGAGAGCAAAGCACTTTCTTGATCTATTCCCGCCATTTCAAAGACTCTAGGGGCAAAATAAATAATGGCATTAATGCCGGAAAGCTGGTTGAACAGGGCAATCATAATGGCCAAAAGGGTGGTTTTAAAGTGGCTCTTTTTAAATAATGCTGAAAAGCCTACTTTCACTTTCTCCCGCTTTCTTTCTCCAATAGCCAACCTAATCGCTTCTTCTGCGCCATCCGGATCAGTTTTAGAAAGAATCTCTGTTGCTTCTTCAATATTGTTCTGATGAGCTATGAGCCATCTTGGGCTTTTAGGTACCCTGATGGTCAAAAGGGTATAGATCAATGCCGGAATGGCCTCCATGCCCAACATCCAACGCCAGCTTTCATTGAAGTTGGCCATTTCTATTAGATAATTGGAGAAGTAGGCCATTAGGATCCCAAAGACGATGTTGAACTGAAAAAGCGCAACCAGCACCCCTCTGTTTTTTGCCGGGGCAATTTCACTGATGTACATTGGAGCAACGACGGAAGATGCTCCCACACCAAGCCCACCGATAAATCTGAATATCATGAAAGTGATGACATCTGGAGCCAATGCCGAACCCATGGCGGAGACAAAATATAATAAGCCAATCCAGAGTAAAGAAGATTTTCTCCCATATTTATCAGCTGGGATTCCTCCGAATAATGCCCCAAGTACGGTTCCGTATAAGGCAATGGCCACCGCCATGCCGTGGGTCCAATCACTGAGTTGCCATTTTGCTTGGATAAATCTTTCCGCACCGGAAATTACTGCCGTATCGAAGCCAAATAAGAATCCTCCCAATGCGGCCACTATAGAAAGGAAAATAACGTACTTTTTACTGTTCATGTCAGGTTATTTAAAGGCTAGTACCAAAACTAGCCAGAAGTAGTTTGAATTGAAACTAATTGTTTATTCAATCTACTGGTTGTTCCAAATTGATTTAAAGTAATGAACCTTATTCTCACCCTTAAAGCCTTTAAGTTCTACCTTAAGTAGTGGAGCAGTAGGGAAAATGATTTCAGTCATTACCATTTCACCATCATTAAAGAAAAACTCCAAGGAAGAACGGTCTGAGAAGATGCTTATATTTTCAACTTTTATATTCTTCATTGGAGCATGGTGAATGTTTCCAAATTCGTCTTGAAAGTCAGTATGACCCGCATTACTTCGGTCAAAGGTGATGGCATCATTGGAAATTTGAAGGGTAATACTTTCTCCCAAATCATTACTTAAAATCACCGATCCTGGTTGCTCTGGAGTTTTTCCTAAGTCCAATTGAAAGAGGTTATGGTCTAGCGTAAAGGAAGCCCCTTCAACGACATTTGTAGATTCTACTAGATTTTGGATTTCTTTTACCGGGGTAGAAGATAATAAAATGTTTCCTGAATTATCCTTTACCAATTGTAGTTCACGGGGAATGGTCATGGCAGACCTCCAGACTTGGGTAGGAACAACATTAGCATATTGCCAGTTGCTCATCCAGCCTAAAAACAACCTTCTTCCATCCTCTTGAGGTATATTGGACCAGGTTACTCCCGCATAATTATCTGCTCCATAATCAATCCATTTTACATCTGAACCTTCAGCAGTAAACGTTTGTCCATCAAATTGTCCAATGAAATACTGAGTGGCAGACCCACCGTTAGGGCCTCCCGGGTTGATACTGACCAAAAGTACCCATTTTTCATTTCCGTCGGGAGTGGTAAGAGGAAAGAGATCTGGGCACTCCCAGACACCTCCATATGCTGCCCAGTCAGGATTGAAATCACTTTCATGCTTCCAATCAATCAGGTTAGGGGAGGAATAAAAGCTGATTTTGTCTTTTACGGCAAGGGTCATGATCCATTTTCCTTCTCCATTGGTTTGTTCGTACCAACTTACTTTTGGGTCTCTAAAATCTGGAATGCCTGGGCTTTTTAGCACTGGATTTCCATTATACTTTGTCCATGACCGACCTTTGTCATTGCTGAAAGCGATGCCCTGAGTTTGGCCTTTTTGATTTTGGTGGTAAGTGAAAATGGCTACCATAGGATCATTTCCATCTTTTCCCAACCCCGAGGTTTTTCCATGATCTATTACTGCACTTCCGGAAAAGATATACCCCAGACTATCAGGGTAGAGCGCGATGGGTAAATGCTCCCAGTTGAGCATATCCTTACTCACTGCGTGACCCCAGTGCATTGGTCCCCAGACATTGCTGTCTGGATAGTGCTGGTAGAATAAATGGTATTCTCCGTCAAGGTAAACCATCCCATTAGGATCATTCATCCATTGTTGAGGTGGAGAAAAATGATATTGGGGACGATATTTCTCATCAAATAGCTGGATGTTTTCCTCTGTTTTTTCTTTGGGCTTTTCTGAACAAGCATACAGGAAAAACACAAGCAGAAGAATGGTTATAGGTTTGATAGTAGGTTTCATATGGCTATTTGGGTTTGAATGATATTATGAATAAACAATAAACAAATACAATCAAGATTATTCCCAGATTGACTGTACATCAAATACTTCAAGGTTTTTAACGGTGATATTGTTTCCCCAGAAGTGAAAGCCTTCTTGGTTGTTTTTGTCTGCAGACCTTGACATGGAGAAATACAGTGCACCATTATCGACAAATACTTCTATACTCGTTTTATCGATGTAAATGTCAGCCGAAATTTCCATGCTGGTCGGGTCATTGGGAGAGTAGAACTCACCATTGAGTTGGTTAAAATTGAGGTCATAATCGATTAGATGCTGTCCAAAAAGGTTAAGCCCTGCATTGGTAGCATGTGATAATTTGATGGTGGTTTTGATCCTCAAACTGCCTGCATTTGAAAATTCACCCAACAATTCATTCGCTTTTTCCGATGTTAAATTCCCCCATTGGTTTACAGGACTGAAAAGCTGTTCTGCCTCAGATACAGGTTCACTAAACAAACGAGGTCCGGATTTGGTGTTTCTAAGAGATAATTCCGTTGGAAGGAGCATCATTCCATTTAAAGGCATCTCGGGGTGGCTTATTCTTCCCCAACCAATTTGTACGCGACGGCCATTGTCCATGTTGGTATAGGTCTGTGCTGCATAAATAGAACCTGAAGTGTATTGATGTTTACCGCTTTTAGGGGTGAAGATTTTTCCATCAAAGTCACCTAACATATAAGTGCCAGAAGCTCCATACATGACCCATAAAGTATTGTTTTTGTTTCCATCAATGGGCAGTTCAAATAGCTCAGGGCACTCCCAAAAGCCCGTTGTATGACTTTGGTATTCCCAGTCTTTGAGGTCAGTAGAGTTATAAATGGAGTGTCCATCACGCTCGTTGAGTACCATTACCCAGTGATTTCCCTTTTCATACCAAAACACTTTGGGGTCCCTGGTGTCCTGGCTGTTCCATCTGGCTTTTGAATCTATTACAGGGTTGCCTTGATATTTGGTAAAAGTCCTTCCATTATCCAAACTGTAAGCAATGCATTGAACCTGTTTTTCTGGCCCGGCAGCTGTATAGGCTGCAATCATGGCAGGCGTTCCATTTTTGTTAAAACCAGCTGTGTTTTGGTAATCGATGACAGCAGACCCTGAGAACATTCCCCCAAGTTGATCAGGGTAAAGTGCATCTGGCAGTTCTTCCCAATGAATTAAATCCTTGCTTACAGCGTGTCCCCAATGCATGTTTTCCCATTCCTTTTCATAGGGGTTATGCTGATAGAATAGGTGGTACTCTCCTTCATGGAAAATCAGGCCGTTTGGATCATTGATCCAACCTCTTTGCGTTGTGAAGTGGAATTGAGGCCGATTGCTTTCTTTATACATCTGGTCTTGGCCTACAAAATAATCATCTTGGTAGATTTTGGATAAGCCAGCCTCATTTCCCTCGTAACTGATTTTTAAGGTCTTTCCTTTCAGGTTTGACACATCTTTGAAAATCCAATAATCCGGTTCATCGGAAGCCAGACGGACAACTACCGATAGATCATCTTTGCCATCAGTCTGAAAGGTCATTTTTTGCCGCTCCTCTTTGTGAGAGATTGGAATGTTCAGGTACTTTTTATTGATCTTCAGTTTGATTTCACCTGCAAAGACAGAAACACAAGTGAAGAGAAATAAAATGGTGCCGAATAATGCTTTTTTAAATTTTAGGTTCATTTTAGGTTTAATAGGTTGAGTGTTTTTAAATATTTTATCTTTCTGAGAAATCCAATTTGATCACATTGTTTTCTGGTGATATTCTGAATACAACATCTTCTGATGGTACAGAAAATTGGCCTTCCAACGCGTTTATGACATAGCTGTTTTCTTGGAAAATACTGCTGATACTTTTCTTCTGGATAGTCTCAAATGGTAGTTCTTTACTATCCTTAGGAGTGGTAAGGTCAAGAAACCAGTCTAGTTTATCTGCCCCATCAATTGTTATTTGCATCTCCTTTTCATCCATGTTAAGGACGAGGGTACCATCTTGAGATTCAAGTGACCAACTGATCTGAAGTTTTCCCGCTTCAGGGTTGCTAATCTTTGGAATGCCTCCTTTTAAAGACATTGTTTTGCCATCCAAAGTATAGTTGATTTTTAGTCCAGCTAATTCTTTCGATGTGCTCCATAGATAGCCATCCACAATGGGTTGTGTAAAAAAGAGTGCTTGATTGCTTTCCAGCTTTTTATGAAGGTAAGGGGAGGGAATGTTTTCATCGAATAAATGAATATCCCTAAACCTAAGTGTGCCATCTTCCCACAAGATATTGGCACGGTAAAAGCGGCTATTGAACCACACGGTTTTGAGATCACTTCCAGGAAGGTCATTTTCGACAGTTACAGAAGTTGCTGGAGTGGTTTTGTAGGTTTCTGAGAACCACTTGCCAGATGCTTCTAGGGTTTCGATTTTAATTTTACCTTGGTCGCGTAATTTCGCAAGTACCGGCATTTGGATCTCAAACCCTTTTTTCATTCCCGCCCAAGTAAATGAATTTTCCTGTCCAGCTTGGGTATAGGCAAATTCCATTGATTCACCGTTAATAAATTCCTGCAGATACCAGTTTACCCAAGTTTCATTTCCTCCTCCATCTTGGTATACTGGTTCTAAGGTAATCACTCCTTGGCGCTCTCTTTCAAGGCCGGTATCATACTGACGGATAGGGTCACTTCCTAACATTCGGAAAATAGGTACTGGGATTTGATTCTCTTCATTTTGAGCAGGCATATAAGAGTTGATTTTGCTTGGGTAATAAGCCTGGTTCCAATAGCCGCCCCATAAAGTGTATCCATCCGTACCAAACTGATCTTTACAATTGGCAGAAGCAACAATCTTGTAATTTTCATAGAGATAGTTCAAAGTATGGGTGTCGATAAACCAAGAGGCTACCGACTTGGGATAATAACCAAAAGCCGCTTTAAAATCTTCCATATAAACATCTACCAGTTTTTCTCTTTCTTCTGGGGTATAGCCTGTGGAAAAACCTACATCAGGGTGCCAGTCCCAAGGGAACCTGCCTCTCCATTCCAAACCGGCTTTTTCAACCAAGGGTTGTGGGATTTCCCACCACACACCAATTTCAAAAGTACCTTTGGGAAGGTTTTTAAGAAGTTTCTGGTAGCGCTCATCCACCAATGCATCATACTGTAATAGAAAGGTTCCTCCTAGATCATGTTTTTTCATGATATCAATTTGATTGACAACAGTTTGGTAGAGCACATCTTTGGTGATATTCTCGTCCCTTGGCTCAAGCTCACGAATAAAGTTTACAATGTTGACGATTTTCGGTTTGTTCCGATTTTCCGTAACCATTTTCTCTTTGGAATCATTTTTACATGAAAGAATCAAGCTGGTGCAAAGAAAAATTAAGAGTAGGGTAATAGGTCTAAGGTTCATTGGTTAATCGATTTAGTTGAAGTTATAAACTTTATTATATTTTATTGAAAAATAAAATATTGACCTATAAATTATTCTTTTGCATAGCCCTAAACCTTCCAAGTTTTCTTGAAATTGGCGGGCTTAATTAATTGGCCCGCCAAGGTAATAGGTTTAATAGCCCGGGTTTTGTTTATAGACTCCACCGGTGAAGTCAATTTCCCTTTGTGGTATAGGGTAATATTCATCCCTTCCAGAGGTAAATTCAGCATTTGAAAGAAAGTCCCTTTTGGTTTTTTCTTCAGCCAAATAATCATTCAAGACTTCTTCGGCTTCTCCCCATCTGACCAGGTCAAAGAAACGGTGCCCTTCCATAGCAAACTCCAATCTTCTTTCAAATTTCAATGCTTTCCAAGCATATTCTTTGCTGGGGAAGCTAGTGTAGGTGCTGATATTGTAAATGTCAGTAGCACCTGCATCCATAGGCCTTTGTGTACTGTTGGCTGCACGTTGTCTTACCTGGTTGATGATAGGCAGGGCTTCATCCCATCTATTCAATTGAATGAGAGCTTCTGCTTTCCACAACAGAACATCAGCATAGCGGATAAAGTCGATGTTTTTGGAGGTACCGATAAAAGGGCCTTCTTTTTTGTAGCAGGAGCAGTCAGGGGCCTGTTGTTCTTTCATGTTTCCAAAGTAGCCATATACCCCCGGGTCTCTTGCCCAGCTGAAATTGTACACCATGTCTCCTGAGCTGTTTACGGTATTCCTGTACTTAAATGGTCTGCCAGGTATCCCAACGGTATGGTCCAACCGAGGGTCGACGGTCAAGCCAGCAGCAACTGGGCTAGTGCCATCAGGCAGTACAGAATTAAAAATGTCTGAGTCATTGAATGTGTCTAGCAAAGGCAATCCATTATCATCCGTTTCGAAAGCATTTACCATGTTTTGGCTGGCTAAGTGAAATCCACAGCATCCGTAAAGGCCAGTACCATGAGGAGAATTCAATCCGGTTACATAGCTTACCCGGCCTACAGTGGTTCCGTCATTGATGGAGAACTGAACTGCCCAGATAGATTCCGGCCCATTGTCAAAACCATCAAGGAAATTATTCCCAAAGTCATCTTCCAAACTGCCAATTACTTCGTCCACATATTGAATTACTTCTTCCAATCTGGAAGTATTAATATTGACTACTTGATGTTGGTCGTTTTGTTCATAGGCTTGGTATAATCTTACTTTTGCTAGATAAGCCGCTGCAGCATTTTTATCTGCTCTACCTACTTCCTCCTGAGATGGGGGTAGGTTGTTATAGGCAAATAGAAAGTCCTCTGAAATTTTGTTCCAAAGCTCTTCATCCAAGACCTCATTGGAAACTTGCGCGATCTCTTCTTGGCTCAGATCCTCAGTGATATATGGTATTTTACTGAAAATCGTTTTAAGAATAAAATGTGAGTGGGCTCGCAAAAACCTAAGTTCAGCTTGACGTATGGCCTTATCAGGGTAATCGGCATCGGGGATATCATTGATGACCTGCAGGGCAAAGTTAGCCCTGGAGATGGCTTTGTAAAAGTTGGTCCAAGTACGCGGTGCCATGAAATCACCTTGATCAGGAATGGTCAGGTTATATTGTTCATATCGGTCAATTTCCCCCACATCTCCTCGTCCGCCACCGCCTTTGTAAGCATCATCAGACCGGACACTACCATAGACCCACATGGAGGTCAATGGACCCACCATTTCATCATTACCAATGCCTGCATAGGCCGCAATGACCAAACCCTCTGCATTATCTGGGGTAGCCACATTATCGCTAGAAAGTACCCCTTCCGGTTCATATTCCAGAAAATCTTCTGAGCATGCATTTAGGCTCAAACCCAAAATCAATGTCGCTAGATATATCTTATAAGTTTTCATAATATTCATCATTTAGAAATTTACATTAAGTCCCAATGTAAAAGTGGTTGGAACAGGTATCCTGTTGACATCGGTCCTTTCTGGATCGGAACCGATATAGTCTTTAGGTGTGATCCAGAATAAGTTTTCACCCTGAAAATAAAGCCTTAACCTTGACATACCTGCCCAGTTGTTGATCAAGTCTTCAGAGAAAGAATAGCCCAACTGGAGGTTTCTAACCTTGAAATAAGAATTGTTTCTAAAGAGATAATCAGATGTTCTGGTGTCGTTAAAGGCAAGGGAAAGTGCTGGGATATCCGTGTCTGTGTTTTCTGGAGTCCAAGCATCCATTACACCCAAACCTGCATTTTCTCTACCCTGAACAAAGTTGTTCCAGAGGATATAAGGGTCTTGGCCAATCCTGCCAGTAACACCTGATCCGAAGATTGAAAAATCAAAATTTTTGTATTTTATGTCAAATCCAATTCCATATTCCAGAGCAGGTAAGGTTGTACCGATAAAATCCCTGTCATCAGAATCAATTACACCATCGTTATTGATGTCTTTGAACTTTAAGCTTCCTGGTCTGGCACCTACTTGCTCGGGACTGTTGTCCACATCTTCTTGGCTTTGGAACAATCCATCAGATTGATAACCAAAGATGGAAAATTGAGAATGGCCTAGTATTGAATTGTTAATTGTACCGGGGAAGGCTGTCCTTACTTCTTCTGGCAGAAAGGTGATTTCATCTTTGAAGGCACCGAAATTGGTGTTGATTGATAAAGTGAGGTCACTATTGAAATCTTTAGCATAATTCAATGCCAGTTCCCAACCGTTGGTTTTAGTGGAGGCACCATTCAATACCCTTTGCTGACCTTCTCCTATAACCGAGGCTATAGGTGGAGTGGTTAAAATATCGCTGGTTTCTCTGGTGAAGAAATCAAATGACCCGTTAATGGCATAATTGAATAAGCTGAAATCCAAACCAAAATTCCATTCTTGGGTAGTTTCCCATTTTAAATCTGGGTTTTCAGCCTGTATAGAGACAAATCCTGAAGGAAGGTTCCCTGTATTGTTTCCATTGATATCGTAAGCAGTTCCGACATTGTAGTAGATCTCAAAGAAACCACCGATATACTGGGCTTGGTTGGGGCCATACCTGGATTCATACAATCCAAACCTCGCCAAGTCACCAATCTCTTGGTTTCCTACTTCACCATAGCCCACTCTAAGTTTTAAATCGGAGAGTGTTTCATTGTTTTTCAAGAACTCTTCGTTGCTGATTCTCCAGCCTACAGTTGCTGCAGGAAAGATTCCGTAGCGATTGTTTTTACCAAAACGGCTAGATCCATCCCTTCTTAAGGTAAATGAGGCCAAATACCGGTCTGAAAATGCATAATTGATTTTACCAAATTGGGAAAGGAGGCGACTTCCTGTTGATCTTCCATTTGAAGTTCTGGCACCTGTTGCCGCATCCAAAACAAAGTAAGACTCAGTTTCCACTGCGAATCCATCTGCAATGGACACGATACTGTTAAAATCATCTTTAATGGATTCTACACCAAGTAGGACATCAATTCGGTGTTCCCCTTTTTCCAGTTGGTAATTCAATGTGTTGGAAAATACAAGGCTGGTGAATTTATTGGTGTCCCAGATCAATCGGTTATTACTTCTCGTAATAAAGCCGTTTTTTACAGTGGGTTCTATGTCCTTTTTGGCATAATCACTGAAGTCAAGGCCTAAACTGGTTTTGAAAGTAATGTTTTCTAGAATAGACCATTCCGCAAAGACATTTCCATAGAAATTGTTTTTACGTGTATTGTCCCAGCGGTTAATGTACTGCATCAGCACAGGGTTGTTTCTGTCTGAATACCCTGAGCCTAAAGGTCCCGCAAAGTCACCATTGGCATCATAAACTGGAATAGTCGGAGCCATGGTAATGGCCAGGCCAGGAGTAGGGGCACTTCCAACGTCTGGAGAAGCCAATGTTTCGTTAGAAGATGAAAATTGGGTATTGAGTCCAAAGCGGACTTTGTCATTAAAAAGCCATGTGTTGGCGTTCAACCGAGCTGTGTAACGCTCAAAGTCTGTGTATTTCAAAATACCAGTGTTTTTATAATGGTTGAGGTTTAACATCAAGGAAGATTTCTCAGAATTAGTGGTTATGGTCAATTCATTATTGAAAGCATAGCCAGTTTCATAAGTAGCATCTTGCCAATCCGTATCACCCGCAGGAACATTTTGATCTCCCCCTACATAAGGCTGAACGGTCACACTGTTCAAGACCGGATTATCAAAGTCTCCATTCCAATCAAAATTGTAAATCTCTCCATATCCACCAGCGGGATCAGCTCCGTCATTGACAGAAGCTCTCCACAAAGCCTCACCACGTTGTTCAGCGTTTAGCATATCATATCGTTGCTGCTTTTCTGAAAGCATGGAAAAACTGGAATTAAAGCTTACACCTATTTTTTCTCCACCCAATGTTTTGTTCTTGGTAGTGACCACAATTACTCCATTGGCAGCTCTAGAACCGTATACAGACGAAGCAGAGGCATCTTTTAAGACCTGAATAGATTCAATCGCCTCAGGATTTAAGCTGGCAAATACTTCAGGGCGCTTGGTGGGGACTCCATCAATTACATATAAAGGATCATTGTTTCCCAAGGTGGTGATACCTCGGATCAGCACTCGGCTACTTGCGCCGGAAGGATCTCCGGATTTTTCCACATAAAGCCCCGGTACTCTACCTTGCAAGGCCTGCATGGGGTTACCGCTACTCATGCTTTGTCCCTCAATGGGGGTTAAGTCAACCGCTACTATGGCACCTGTCATGTCGGACTTTTTCTGGGTACTGTATCCCACCACCACGACTTCATCAAGATTGGAGAAGTCCTGGCCGAGGGTAATATTGATGATACTTCGGTTTCCAACTGTTTCTGTAATGGTTTTGTATCCAATAAATGAAAAGACAAGGATATCTTCTGCGCTGGCAGAGATAGAGTAGTTTCCATCCAAGTCAGTAATGGCCCCTTTTGCAGTGCCCTGAACTTGGACTGTCACACCTGGGAGTGGGTCTCCGGTGGACTCATCAGTAATTTTGCCCGTGATGTCACTGGTTTGGCCCAATACAGGCCAGCTAAATAACAAGGCAAATAATAAACTTAAAATTGTTGTTTTCATAAGGTAAATGGGTTTGTCATGTTAACTGATTAGGGTTAGTGAATGATAATTTTTTTGTTTCATGAGTTGATAGATTGGGTTTTATGATGTAATTGTTTTTGTAACTGTTCTAATTCTATACCTTTAGTTTCTGGCATGATAAACCATACAAAGCCTACCTGAAGTAACATCATGCTAAAGAATATGATGAAAATTTGATAGGGAGCGAGGTTGTCAATCAAAACCGCTCCAAAAAGCGTTATAATCGCTGCAGCTGCCCAGTGAATTCCTGCCCCGAAAGATTGTCCCATAGCACGGATCTTGGTGGGGAAAATTTCGGCAATGAAGACCCAAATAACCGCTCCTTGTCCGATACCGTGAGAAGCGATAAACAACAGGATAAAAGAGAGAATAAAACTGGGACTTGAGTTGGTGTAAAAACCATAACTGATCATGGCCAAGCTAAGAATGTATCCCATTGAACCTACCAGCATCAGTGATTTCCTTCCAGTTCGGTCGATGAGGTACATGCCAACCAAGGTGAATACAAGGTTAGTACAGCCTATATAAACTGCTCCCAATAGGGAAGTAGAGGTGACATAACCGGCCTTTTCCATAATTTCGGGAGCATAGTATAGGATAAAGTTGATTCCACTAAACTGATTGAAAAAGGCAATGGCAGCCGCCAGAAATAGAATGAATTTGTTTTTGTTCGAAAAGAGCTTGAGTTTTTTTGACTGGATAGAGTCTTTTTGGATGGTGGAAAGTATGGTGTCAATTTGTTGTGGATTTGACGTTTTTGCCAACACTTTTCTAGCGGCAGTCAAGTTTTGTTTTTTCAATACCAACCACCTTGGACTCTCAGGAATGTCTAAAATGAATGCCAAAAAGAGCAAAGCAGGGATAACTTCTGCCGCTAACATCCATCTCCAGTCATTGCTTCCTCCGACTCCTTGCAAAAAGTAGTTGGAAATATAGGCGAGTAGAATACCCGTGACAATATTGATTTGATAAAGGCCAACTTGTCTACCTCTATGGTATGCTTGACTGATTTCAGAAACGTAAGTGGGAGCAGCTATTGATGAGGCTCCAATGGCTAAGCCTCCTATGAACCTATAAAACGAAAAGATATATGGATCAGTGGCAGAAGCTGTTCCTATTGAAGAAACCAAGAAAAACACGCCAATCCAGAAAAGGGTGTTTTTCCGGCCAATTTTGTTACATGGAATTCCTCCAAACAAAGCCCCTATGACCGTCCCCCAAAGTGCTACGGACATTATAAAAAATCCATGAAACCACTCAGAAGTCTCCCATAATAATTTTAATGGCAGATTGGCTCCTGAAATAACAGCGGTATCAAACCCGAATAAAAATCCGGATATAGATACGATTATAGAATAATATGATGTTATTTTCTTCATGGCTTATTGTTGATACCAAGCTATGAAGAAGTGGTAGTGCAATGTTTTAAAATTGTGTCAAAAACTTACAAATTTATTCCAATACCCGACCAGATAAGCCTAAAATGGCTTTTAAAATGAATTTCAAACGGTTTAGATAATTTTAATAGTAAAATTGGACTTTCAAAATCGTTTCATGATTTTAAAATTGTATCACTCCCCGATCAATTTACTTTTTCGTGTTCTCTAAAGTCCGAAGGGGTCATGCCAAAATGATTTTTAAAAGCTGTAGAAAAATAGGCTGATGTGGTAAAGCCAACCTGAAATGCGATGTCTGCAATGGGGCTGTTTTCGTTGACCAATAAGTGCTTGGCTTTTTTGAGACGTACTTTGTTTATGTAATCGTTGACACTGTAACCTAACAATGCTTTTACTTTTCTGTACAGCTGGCCTCTGGAAAGACCTATTTCTTCGCATATCTCATTTACTCCGAAATGAGGATTATGAAAATTCTTTTCAACGATTGATGTGAATTCACTGACAAACCGTTTATCGGGAGAAGTTTTTTTAGTTTTTGGGTTTTCAATGGGTAATTCATGAATATAATGTTCTCTTAATTTTTGTCTACTGGCCAGTAACATTTTGATTCGTTCTAGAACCATGTTGAAATTAAAAGGTTTTGGAATATAATCATCTACTCCCAACCTAATGCCCAAAATACGTTCTTCTATTCCGCTTTTTGCTGAGATAACAATGATAGGTATGTGAGAAGTCCTAAGGTCATTTTTGAGCTTACGGACTATGTCAAAACCGTTTTTATGATGAAGCATCAAGTCACAGGTGATCAGGTCTGGGATTTCATCCATTGCTTTGGCCAGCCCGATTTCCACACTTTCGGCTTCCAATACTTGATAGTACTTGCTCAATTGCTGGGACAGGTAATTTCGAATTTGTTCATCATCTTCTATGATTAAAATTGTTTGTTCCTTTATCCCCTCTTTTATTTGTACTTCCAAGCTTTCAGGTTCCTCGAAGTAGCCAATGTTTTCTTCCGAAAAGTACTGTTGCGTTGTTCCTTCGAGAATTTCAGATGCCTTGAAGTGATTTTTCCCAAGCTTGAGCGTTACCTGGAAAGTGGTGCCAATTCCTTCTTTGCTGTCGACTGAAATTTCCCCTTTATGCAAATCAATCAATTCCTTGCTTAATGCCAGTCCTATCCCGGTACCTGTTTTGGAAAATGTTTCACCTTGGTAAAAGCGATCAAAAACACGCTCCATGGATGAACTGGACATACCACTTCCTGAATCTTCTACTTTAATATTTACTGTATTGTCAAGAGAGACAGTAAATACCTTAATCAAAATACTTCCTTTGTTAGAGGTGAATTTAAAAGCATTTGAAAGTAGGTTAAACATCACTTTATCCAACATCATGGGGTCAAACCAAGCTTTGATGGAACGATCCTCTGTGATTAGCTTGAAAGTAATTTCATGGTTTCCGGCTGTTTTTCTAAATGAGGACATGATGTCTTCAATAAAAGGAATCAATTCTTGTTCTACAGCCTTAACTTTCATTTTATGGTGATCAATCTTTCTCAGATCCATCAATTGATTGACCAGCCTGAGCAAGCGCATGGTGTTGTTACGGATAAGTGTCAGGTCATTTTTGAAAGGAGCAGTTTGATGGTTTTGCAATAAGTCTTCGACAGGTGCCTGGATAAGTGTGAGTGGTGTTCTGAATTCATGTGAAATATTGGTGAAAAACTCAAATTTCTGCTGGGTAGCCTCTTCAGCTTTTTTTGACAGTTTGAGCACTTTGTCCTTTTGCTCGGATATTTCTTTGTTTTTACTTTTTAATTCCTCATTGATTTCCTGTTTTTCTCGGAGGGATTTGAAGACATAGGCCAGTGAAAGAATAGCTACAAATAAGGTAAATCCAAATCCAAATAGAAACGTTCTTTGGTTACGATAAATTTCCATTTGGGTGCTGATCCGTTCATTTTGCTTGGTGATGTTGGCTTGTTGGTCAATGATTTTATCCGTTTGCTGCTTCATGATACGGACATTTGAGGAATCGACGGCAGCGGTTTGGAGGATGTTTTCCTTTTCGAATTTCTCCCCTGTGAGAATTTTATAAGCGACTTCTATGGCCTTGTCCCCTCCTGTTGGATAGAAGAAAGTTGCATCTAAAATCCCATCGGAAACAGCCTGAATACCCCCATAAGGACCAGGAAGGGCATCCACACCAACAAACTTTTTACTAGTGATTTCCATGTCTTTTAAGACTTCGTAGGAGCCAATCGCCATGACATCATTGTGCCCAAAGATCAGGTCAAAATCACTGGATTGTTCTTGAAGAAGATGGGCTCTTAATCGATTCTTTGCGGTGTCCTTTTCCCACTCACCATTGATACTTTCAGCAATAGCGATATTTGTGCCTGAAAGAGCAGTGGTTAGTCCTCGATGTCTCTCGATGGCCGGAGAACTTCCCCTCAATCCCCACATTTCCACGATTTTTCCTTCCCCTTTAAGTAGGTTGCGAATATATTGGCCTGCGGAATAGCCTACTTCGTAATTATCTCCACCAACATAAGCAGAATATAAGTTAGAGGTGGTTTTTCTATCTACCACGATTACGGGAATTCCACTGTGGAACACTTCTTCAATGATAGGAGTAATGGGAGCAGATTCATTGGGTGATACAATCAATAGATCAATACCCGTATCCATAAATGCCCTTATCTGCTGAATTTGAGTTTTATTATTGCCTTGAGCATCTTTGATTTCGAGAGAGAGTCCAGGATAGAAGCTGAGTTCTCTGTACATCTCCTCATGCATGGTCCTTCTCCAGGCATCATTGCTGACGCATTGGGAAAAACCAATCTTGTATTGTGGGGCCTGCTCACCATTCCCACAAGAAAATAAAACAAACAATACGATGAAATATAGCCAGGTCTGGACTTTCATAAATTAGGTTTAGGTTACTTCGGGAGACTTAAGACCCATCTTGCTCTTGCGCTTTGACTTGTCAGTATAACAAATATGCTAAAAATGATGGACTGTGGGAGCTTTTGAAAAAATAAAATCAGGGCAGGGCACTAAATAGAAAAAGGTTGGCTTTTGAGACCAACCTTTGTAGAAGATTATTTGTGGGAGTATTATATGTCTTCTTCCTCTTCTTCAGAGCCAGTTTCTTCTGCATAAGCTTCTTCACCATCATCTTCCATGGATTCATTGGTAGGAATTTCTTCTTTATCATAATGGCCTTCCGAATCGTCCTCCTCTTCTTCCGGTTCAGTTTGCTTCACATTGGCAGTTCGAGCTTCTTCCCTTCTTGCCTGATCAGCTTTGACTTCACTGACAGGTTTAAGGTGAGAGGGTGGGGGAGGTAACAATTCCTCATCTTCGCTTTCATAAGGGAAGATCTCGACGATCGGACTTTCGTTGATATCAGGAACCCTGAAAGTAACAAGCATATTGCTCAGGCTTTCATGAATTCTTTCGTAAGCTTCTTTGACATCATGAGCAGTTACCAACATATATTGGGTGACCTTCTTTTCCTTTCCACTGTCCGCGTCAGCCACTACATAGGTGATTTTACATTTGTGCCATACGTCAATGTCATCGTAGAAAAATACATCCACTATATTGCTCTTACTGATATTGGTCACCTGAAAATCACCTCGGATGACACTGCCTAACATGTCGTATATCCGGGCCTCTGCTTCAGTAAAAGAAACCGCATCGATGAGGTATTGTTCTGACACATTTTTGAGCAAACCTTGCTCATTTTCCTTTGCGTATTTTACTTTGCACAAAAACCAAGTTCTCATTATTTTCCTTTATTTATACTATTGGTCGGCTAAGGTAATATCTAATGAAGAAAGCCCAAATAGAAATTTTCAAAATTACTCAAATCGTCTATTCTTTTTGAATTTGAATGATTTGACTTTTTGGGATTGGAGTATAAATAACTGATGAAAAAGTGTATATTAACTTTTAAAAATACAATTTATGTGGAATAGTGTTTTGCACAGCTTCCCAATACAATTGCTCAAACTGCACCTAAAAAAAAATATAGCCTTGGTGGGGATTTGGGTGTTGTTGGTGTTGATTTTTTCTGGAAATTTTGGCAAGGTATTAGGAATTCCTTATTTGTTTTTGGATCCGGAATACCTTAACAGGGTATCGTGGCTGGGCTTTTTTTTGATGGGGATAGGCTTTGCTGTTTTTACCATGGCCTTCCATATGACTACCTACATCATGGATGCAGCCAAGTTTCAGTTTTTGGCTGTTCTTTCAAGGCCATTCATTAGGTTTTGTATCAACAATAGTATAATTCCTTTTACAGCCTATCTTATTTATTTTTTGAGCGTCATCTTTTTTCAATTGGATAATGAGCTGGATGATCAATGGGAGATAGTGAAGTTTCTGTTAGGCTTCATGGGGGGCAATGTGCTTACTTTCTTATTGCTGTTCTCTTACTTTGCGCTAACAAATAAGGACTTCTTCGTGATGTTCACAGATACATTGGACAAAAGGCTGAGAAAGACAAAAGTATCCAGGGCCAATGTGATCAAACGCTATAAGGATAGAAAAAGAGCTGAGGGAAAAGTAGATACTTACCTGGATATTGACTTTAAGCTAAAGCCTGTCAGAGAGGACTTGGCCAGATTTGAAGGGAATAAACTCTTGAAGGTCTTTGACCAAAATCACCTTAATCTGTTCATCATTGAAACGGTGCTTGTAGGTGTTATTTTGTTTTTAGGCTTTTTTAGGGATTATGAGTTTTTACAGTTTCCAGCTGCCATGAGCGTAATGTTGATTTTTTCCATATTGACTTTATTGGTAGGAGCATTGACCTTTTGGCTCAGGAGTTGGTCAACATTTGTAGCGATAGCCTTGTTTGTGATTTTTAATATGGCCTCTAGCACAACGATCATGAACCGTCCCCATTCTGCTTTGGGACTGGATTATGATGGCGATCCGGCAGAATATAACCTTGCGCGTTTGAGAACTTTATTACACCCTGATACCGTTTCCAAGGACAAGAACAAAGCTGTAGAGATTTTGAACAATTGGCGGGCAAAATTTCCAGTTGACGAGAAACCTAAGATGATGGTGATTACCTCCAGCGGAGGAGGACAAAGGGCAGCTTTGTGGACTTTACATGTATTGCAGCAAATGCACCAAAAAACCGGAGAAGGGTTTATGGAACATACCAGACTTTTTACAGGCGCTTCGGGCGGAGTTGTTGGGGCTGCTTTTTTTAGGGAATTATACCTTAGGTCTCTCCATGATGATTCGATTGATCTCACCGACCGTAAATATTTGGAACAAATTTCTTCTGATAACCTTAATCCTATCATTTTTACCTTAATGATCAATGACCTTTTGATCAGAAACCAGCATGTGACTTATAATGGAAGGAAGTATTTGCAGGATCGGGGATTTGCCTTTGAAAATCAGTTGAACATCAATACTCAAGGTGTATTGGATAAACCTTTGTCAGCATATGCAGAACCTGAGTTAAATGCTGATATTCCCTTGCTTCCTGTGACACCACTGATTGTAAATGATGGCCGTAAACTGTTTATTGCTCCGCACAGTATGAGCTATATGGGGATTTCAACTGAACAGCTCATCGGGGATGACGAAAAAAGTCAGTCGATAGACTTTTTGAGGTTTTTTAGTGGACAGGATGCGGGAAGCTTAAGATTTATCAGTGCACTGAGAATGGGGGCCACTTTCCCCTTTATCACTCCTAACATCCAACTTCCTTCTGAGCCTCAAATGGAACTCATGGATTCTGGGTTGTCAGATAATTTTGGTATCAATGATGCTTTAAGGTTTTTGTATGTCTTTGAAGATTGGATTGCGGAAAATACTTCTGGAGTAGTTTTGGTGACCATTAGAGATTCAGAGAAAAATCTCGAAATAGAGAAAAAGACACCTCCAACCATCATGCAGAAGCTGTTTACTCCCCTTAAAAATATTTACATCAACTGGGACAACGTGCAAACCTTGAATAATGAAACGCTCTTTAATACGATGAAAGAAAAGGTTCCCTATGAACTTGATAGGGTTGAGTTTGAGTATTCGGCAAAGGATTTTGTGGAAAGGCAAAAGAACATGGAGCTAGGAGAAGATGTTGAAAACAAGGAACTGGAAATCCAGCGGGCCTCACTGAACTGGAGGCTTACTGCGAGAGAGAAAAGTGATATTTTGAACTGTATCAATAGCTATCAGAACCAGCAGTCTTTGGAAAGATTAGCAGAAATTTTCAAGCAATAATAAGGGAAATGGAGAGTGTTAAATCTAAGACTCTCCAACTTCCTTTTCAAAAACTCCAAGCGATTCAGGCTTACCTACGACATAAACAATGTCCCCAAATTTCAGTTTGGTTTCCCCATTGATATTCGAGGTGGTTTTTCCATCCCTTTTTAAAGCGACTAGGTTAATTCCCAGCCCTTCACGAAGGTTGATTTTTTTCAAGGGCTTATTAATATAATTTCCGCTATCCCGAGCAACTTTCAAACTGACAAAGTTTATTTCTGGCAGGTCAAGATTGAGGCGATCGCGACCATTGGTTTTGGTGGACCGGAACATTTCATAGTTATGGGAACGTACCTCTTCTGTGAAATCTTCGATTTCATCTTTGGCAATAAGGTACTTGTTAAGTACCCTGGTAAAGATCTCAATGGATGTTTCAAATTCCTCCGGGATAACTTCGTCAGCCCCCATGGAGAGGTTGGCCGATATTTCGTTGACGTATCTTGTTCTTACGATAATCGAGGCGTTTTTTGTCAAGAGCCTGATGGCCGCAATGATGCTTTTGGTAGCATCACTGTTGCTAATTGCAATGACTACTACACGAGCCCGATGGACATTGACGTGCTTGAGCACAATTTCATTGGAAGCGTCACCATAAATGATGGGCTCTCCTTTTTCAGCTTCCACCCTGACCGTTTCCGGATTCATTTCAATGATGGAGTAAGGGATTTTCGCCCTTTTGGCTGCTTTGGACAGGTTCCTTCCGTTTAGTCCATAGCCAATGATCACCAAGTGGTCTGATAATTCCTCCCCTTCAAAGTTGGCCATGGAAATGCTTCCTGCTGCACTGATGAATTTGGTTTTCAGCTGTTTGGGTAATGGAAGGTTGACGATCTTAAAAGATAAATTTTCCCTTTTATTGATAACAAAAGGTGTAATGGCCATGGTGATAATGGAAACAGCCAGAAAATATTGGTAATTGTTTTCATCCAATAACTCAAATTTAAGACCCTCTTTGGCGAGTAAAAGCGAAAATTCACCAATTTGAAATATTGAAAAGCCTACAATAAAAGCCTCTTTGAAGTCTACTCCAATAGAACGGACGGCTATGGCTGTCATGATGAATTTGATACTGAATACCATTAACACCAGTAAAAGAATGATTCCTATGTGCTGGAACAAAAAGCCCACATCAAACAGCATTCCCACTGAGACAAAGAAGAAGCTCAAGAAAATCTCCCGAAAGGGCAAGATTTTACCCGTAGCATGATGACTGTATTCGGACTCACTGATGATCAAACCTGCCAAGAATGCTCCCAGTCCCAAAGAGAGCCCCATCAATGAAGTCAAGAAGGCTACTGAAAAACAAATCACGATGATACTTAGTAAAAAGAGTTCTTCATTTCTTGTCCTTGCAATGCGGTATAGTAGGTTCGGGATCAGGTATTTGGCCGATAGGATGGTGATCAGAATGACCAAGCCTCCTTTTACAATCATATAGAAAAGAGAAAGAAAGATATTGTCAGATTCCCCAGCCAACATTGGCGTCAATAGCATCATGGGAACAATAATAATGTCCTGAAATATCAAAATAGCCAAAATTGTCTTTCCGGTAAGGTTATTTACTTGACCTGACTCTTGGAGAAGCTTTAATACTATAGCAGTGCTACTTAAAGCCAAAAGAAAGCCAAAGAAAACGGCTACATTCCACTCAAAACCTAGAAAATAAGATGCAGTCGATGCAATTAAGATAGTTAGGGCTACCTGCAGGGAACCACCTATAAAGACCGCTTTTTTGATGGACATTAGGCTTTTGAGCGAAAACTCCATCCCAATTACAAAAAGCAACAAGATGACTCCTATTTCACTGAGTACATCCACTGTAGTAGAAGCATTAACAAGTGATAGCCCATAAGGTCCTGCAATGGCTCCCGTGAAAAGGAAACCAATGATGGTGGGAACCTTAAGTCGCATAAACAAAAGAATTACCAAGGTAGCCAAACCAAAAATGATGACTATATCAGGCAACATAGGAAGCTCAGCGGAAGCAATTAAGTAATAATTCATCGAGTGAAATAAATGGATCAGTTAATCTTGAATTTTAAAAATACAATAAGATCAATGAATTACATAAGTGCTGATGAAAATAGCTTTACCTAATAGGCAAATCCAAAACGTTTATAAATAAAATGCATCAGCCAAGCGGGGCCAATAAGTAGAAACTGTACATCCTTCAAAAATGATGGTTTCTTACCTTCAACTTTATGCCCATAAAACTGTAAGATCCAAGCAACCACAAAGATCAACAGGCTAATGGCCCATAGTGGAACAGGAGAGACTATGGTAATTAAATTGGCCCAAAAAAGACAAAATGCAGCAAATAAGAACATTCCCAACGCCAACGGAGGGGACAGGGAGTAATAATAAAAAAGTACAATTGCTAGCGCTACTGTTGCCCAATTGGCAAATGGGCCAAGGTAAGGTGAAAGAAAGGCTATAGGTTCTGTGGGAATACTGAAAATTAGCCCGACAATACTGAAGAAGATGGCAGGAACACAGATCCAGTGAATTCTTTTATTTACTGGATTTTGGTGACTTACGCCATATTCACTTAATAATTGATCTATTTTTCTTATGTTAGTTTGGGCCATCGGAAAATGAATTTGTAATTAGTGGTTCAAGCTCATTTAATTTAATGAATCTAGGCGGAAAATTATTTATCAAAAGAGATTATGTTAAGCTATTGGGAAAAGAAAAACCTTATTCAATATGATTTAGTAGTAGTAGGAGCGGGGTTTGTTGGTTTATCTACGGCCATTCACTATAAAGAAAAATTTCCAAGACGATCTGTTTTGGTATTGGAAAGAGGCGTTTTTCCAAGCGGAGCCAGTACCAGAAATGCAGGATTCGCCTGTTTTGGAAGTTTGACAGAGGTAGTGGAAGACCTCAAGACCAATTCTGAGGAAGAAGTGTTTGAGTTGCTCACCAGGCGCCGCTTGGGGCTGAAGAACATCAGGAATGTTTTTGGAGATGACGCTTTGGATTACAAACCTTGTGGAGGCTTTGACCTGATCAGAAAGCATGAGGAAGATACACTTGATGAAATGGAAAGAATTAATTCTTTCTTCAGGCCATTTTTTGGAGGAGAGGTTTTTGAAAAAGTGGAGGGCATGGATAAGTTTGGTTTTGCTCCAAGTGTTACCAACATCGTCAAAAACAGGTTTGAAGGACAGCTTGACCCAGCTAAATATTTACAGTGTCTTTGGAGAAAATGCCAGGATTTGCAGGTCAATATTTTAACCGGAGCTGAAGTGAGCCTGTTGGATAAGGAAAATTGTAAGGCATATGTAAAGTCTTATTATGATGAAAGCATCGGTTTTCAGGGTAGGATTATGGCTGTTTGCTCCAATGCCTTTGCAGGACAGTTGATCGAGAATTTGGATGTCAAGCCTGGAAGAGGTATGATCATGGTTAGTCAGCCATTAGTTGAATTTCCTTGGGAAGGGACTTTCCATATGGATAGAGGCTATGTTTATTTTAGAAATGTGGACAATCGATTTTTGATCGGTGGAGGGAGAAATTTGGAAGAACAAGAAGAGACCACCACGGCTAGGGGAATCAATGAACACATCAAGGAGCACCTACAGCAAATAACTTCAGAAATTGTTTTTCCAGATAGAAAGATTGAATGGGATATGGAATGGTCTGGAATTATGGCTTTTGGAGAGCATAAAAATCCAATTATTAAAAAAGTCAATGCCCGTGTGGGGATAGGGGTAAGATTAGGAGGGATGGGAGTTGCGATTGGCTGGGAAGCAGGTAAAGAACTGGCCAGTTTGTTAGGGGACTGATTAAATCATATTTTTTGTTAATTTTAAGTTTCTAAATTATTATTTCAACCTCATATCAATGACCAACCTTCAGAAAAAGCCCAGCTTAGGGGAAGCGCTCATCCCTATTTTGTTTCTTATAATTTTGCTGGTGATCAATATCCGAATTTTTGGTACGGATAGTTTATCGGGTTCTAATCAAATGGTGCTGATATTGTCTTCTGCCTTGGCTGGCCTGATTGCAATCTTTAGATTAAAGATTGGCTGGGAACCACTTCAGGAAGGGATTGTGAGAAGCATTGGAGCGGCCATGCCTTCGATCTTGATCCTGTTATTGATAGGAGCTTTGGCTGGGACGTGGTTGCTTAGTGGGATAGTACCTGCCATGATTTATTATGGCCTACAGATTTTAAGTCCTGGGATTTTCCTAATTGCCGCTTGTGTGGTCAGTGCTATTGTGTCCATAGCCACAGGAAGCAGCTGGACGACGGTGGCGACGGTAGGAGTGGCGCTTCTTGGTATAGGCAAAGCGTTGGGGTTTGAAGATGGAGTCATTGCCGGCGCAATCATCTCAGGTGCTTATTTTGGAGATAAAATGTCTCCTTTGTCAGATACTACGAACTTGGCACCAGCTATGGCTGGAACTGATTTGTTTACCCATATTCGACATATGACCAAGACCACTACACCTTCAATTTTGATTACATTGATCATTTTTGGAGTGATGGGATATACGATTGGAGCGACGGGTTCTGTTGAGCAGGTAAAGGGGATTTCCACTGTGATTTCGGAAAAATTCAATATTAACGGTTGGTTGTTTATTGTGCCGATTTTGGTTTTGGTGATGATTGTGAAGAAAGTGCCAGCAGTGCCGGCATTATTGGCAGGAGCTTTATTAGGGGGTGTTTTTGCGGTAATATTTCAACCTCAAATAATCCAGACAATTGCCGGAGAGGGAGGGACTTATACGTTCCAGTCATTTAAGGCTGTAATGATGGCCTTATATGGGGAAATCAGCATTACTACTTCCAATGAAATGGTTAATGAATTACTCTCAACTGGCGGAATGGCTGGGATGCTCTATACGATTTGGTTGATCATTTGCGCGATGATTTTTGGAGGAATTATGGAAGAAAGCGGGATGCTTATGGTGATTGCAGAGGCGGTCATTGCCAAGGTACATTCTTTGGGTTCGCTGATAGCTTCCACGGCTGCTACCTGTGTGTTTTTTAACCTTACCACATCAGATCAATATTTGGCGATTTTGGTACCGGGTAGGATGTATGCGGATATTTACAAGAAGAGAGGGCTTAAGGGCGAAAACCTGAGCAGAACCTTGGAGGATAGTGCCACAGTTACTTCGGTATTGGTTCCTTGGAATACCTGTGGTGCCACTCAGGCATCAGTTTTGGGCGTGGCCACATTGACTTATGCACCATATTGTTTTTTTAATATTATTAGTCCCTTTATGACGGTACTCTATGGGTATTTTAAGTTGGGGATTAACTACTATACAGAAGAAGAAATGAGAGAAATTCAAAAAGAACTGGCTGTATGATTCCTTTTAGAATAAGTAAAGATGAAGTAAATGAATTGCCAATAGGTCACTTTGAAGGTGAGATTGTCTTGATTGAAGATGAGAAGCTGATAGATGAGGCAGTAAATGAATTAAAGAAGTATACTCGTATAGGCTTTGACACCGAGACAAGACCTTCTTTTAGGAAGGGGGTCCATTATGATGTGTCCTTATTGCAGCTTTCTACTCCAGAAAAAGCTTATTTATTTAGGCTTAACCATGTAGGTTTTCCCAAAAAGGTAATGGACATCCTGGAAGATCCCAATAGGGTGAAAATAGGAGCGGCGGTTCGCGATGACATCAGGGCTTTAAAAAAGCTGAATCCTTCTTTTAAACAGGCTTCTTTCTTTGACCTTAATGAAGAGCTGAAAAAAGTTGGTTTTCACAATGTGGGTGTAAGGAACCTCAGTGCAATGGTTTTGAATATCAGGATTTCAAAATCCGAGCAGGTGTCCAATTGGGAGGCTGAGGAATTGACCAAAAAGCAGCAGCTATACGCAGCTACTGATGCTTGGGCTTGTTTAGAGATCTTTGCAGAGCTGTATGATAAAGGTTATCTGGACCCTTTGTTTTCTAATTCAGCATCTTAACGGAAGGAATGTCATCAAGAATCCCCATTACCTCATCCAGTAATGTCTCTCTAATCGAAAGATGCAGGTGGCAGATATTGTCGAAATCTTGTTTTTTGATCTGTAGGTCATAATCCTTGATCAGCTTCATGACATCATTCATGTCCAGGTATTCAAATTGGAATTTTAGGGTTTTGGTGACAATATCAGTAACGATCTGATTGGCTTCAATGGCCTCTGAAGCAGCAGTCTTATAGGCTGTAATTAATCCTCCGACTCCTAGTTTGGTTCCTCCAAAATATCGTACTACTACGATCAGTACATTACTGAGATTATTGGACCTTATTTGACCGAGAATTGGATCACCAGCGGAATGGTTTGGCTCTCCGTCATCATTGGCTCTGAAAGTATCTTGGTCCTTTCCTAGGATATAGGCATAACAATGGTGACGAGCATCATAGTACTTTTTCTTCAATGCTTCCAATTTTTCCTTCACTTCGTCCTCGTCGG